>CANHPL010000029.1 GCA_947462685.1 Burkholderiaceae bacterium
AGAAGGGCCTTCCTCGGGAACAGCGACAACTAAGCCGGTTCCTCAGTTAGCGGCAGCACCAAGTGCAGCAAAATATGCGGGTAGTGCCAACTATTCATGTCAGCTGCTCATATTGGGCTCTGGACCTGGAGGTTATAGTGCAGCGTTTCGTGGCGCCGATTTGGGTTTAGAAACGATTTTAATCGAACGATATCCCACTTTAGGTGGCGTTTGCTTGAATGTCGGATGTATACCATCCAAAGCCTTACTTCATACCGCAGCAGTTATGGAAGAAGTAAAGTCAATGTCAAAACATGGTGTTCACTTTAGTGAGCCCACAGTCGATATTAATGCGCTTCGTCAGCATAAAGATGGTGTGATTAGTCAACTGACTACTGGGTTGTCTGGCATGGCTAAAGCTAGAAAAGTAAAAATGTTGCGTGGTGTTGGAACTTTTTTAGATGCCAATCATCTACAGCTTGAAGAGACCTCTGGAACTGGATGGGATTTGACGGGCAAAAAAGAAGTCATTCATTTTGAAAAAGCTATTATTGCTGCGGGTAGCCAGTCAGTGCTCCTACCCTTTTTACCCGTTGACCCAAGAATTGTCGATAGTACAGGCGCATTAGAACTCAAGTCAATACCGAAACGCATGTTGGTGATTGGTGGCGGTATCATTGGTTTAGAGATGGCGACTGTTTATAGCGCTTTAGGTTCGCAAATTGATATTGTGGAACTTACCGATGGTTTGATGGCAGGAGCCGACCGAGATTTGGTGAAGGTTTGGGAAAAAATGAATTTACCTCGGTTTCATCAAGTCATGTTGGGTACAAAAGTGATTTCTGCACAGGCGAAAGACGATGGCATTTGGGTGCAGTTTGAAGGTTCCAAAGCACCGACTGATATGCAGTCTTATGACCTTGTTTTAGTTGCCGTAGGTCGAGTACCGAATGGTAAAAAAATACACGCAAATACAGCAGGAGTTGTCGTTGATGAACGTGGCTTCGTACCAGTAGATCATCAAATGCGTACCAATGTGGGACATATCTTTGCGATTGGTGATATTGTTGGGCAACCAATGTTAGCGCACAAAGCTGTCCATGAAGGTCATGTAGCAGCAGAGGTTGCTGCTGGTGAAAAATCATTTTTTGATGCCAAGCAAATACCTTCAGTAGCCTATACTGATCCTGAGGTAGCTTGGACGGGACTAACAGAAGAACAATGTAAATCCAAAGGAATTGCCTATCAAAAAGGCGTTTTTCCATGGGCTGCGAGTGGTCGTGCGATTGCGAATGGACGTAGTGAAGGATTTACCAAGCTGATTTTTGATGAAGCAACGCATCGCATTATTGGTGGTGGAATTGTTGGTACCAATGCTGGAGATTTAATTGGTGAAGTATGTTTGGCGATTGAAATGGGCGCTGACTATGTCGATATTGGTAAGACAATTCATCCTCATCCAACTTTAGGTGAGTCGATTGGTTTAGCCTCAGAAGTAGCGCATGGATCCTGTACGGATTTGCCTCCGCAAAGAAAAAAATAAGTTTTTTTGGTCAGACATAAAAGACATGGGAAAATACTCCATGTCTTTTTTTAGGAGTTGAATATGAACCAATACCCGCGCTTTCCGGTCATCGGAACCCCCCTTACTAGTCATGCGATTCGCGTCATGATGCTTGGTAGTGGTGAGTTGGGTAAAGAGGTCATCATTGAATTGCAGCGATTAGGGATTGAGGTCATTGCTGTAGATCGTTATCCTAACGCGCCAGGACATCAAGTCGCACATCGTGCCTATGTCATTGATATGACAGATGGTCAAGCCTTGCGAGATTTGGTGGCAAAAGAAAAGCCCCATTTAATTGTTCCAGAAATTGAAGCAATTGCTACGCAAACATTAATGGAACTTGAGCAAGAAGGAGTTGTAGAGGTTATTCCAACAGCACGGGCCGCTTACTTAACGATGAACCGTGAAGGGATTCGTGATCTAGCTGCGAAGGAATTAGGTTTACCAACATCCCCTTATTTTTTTGCAAGTTCACTCGATGAATTACAAGCAGCAATTGACAACGAGATTGGTTATCCCTGTTTTGTAAAACCTGTCATGTCATCATCAGGGAAGGGGCAATCCAAATTAGATGGTCCTGAGGATGTCAAAAAAGCATGGGAATATGCTGCATCAGGAGGTAGGGTCGATACAGGTCGGGTCATTGTGGAAGGGTTAATTGACTTTGATTATGAAATCACACTCTTGACAGTAAGGTCCTTCGGTCATGATGGCACAATTAAAACTAGTTTTTGTGAACCGATTGGTCATGTACAAAAAAATGGTGATTATGTTGAAAGTTGGCAACCCATGGCGATGAGTTCTCTAGCGATTGAGAGGGCAAAAGATATTGCCGAAAAAATTACTAGTAATTTAGGTGGTAGAGGTATTTTTGGTCTTGAGTTATTTGTAAAAGGTGATCAAGTTTGGTTTTCTGAGGTTAGTCCTCGACCTCATGATACCGGCCTGGTTACTTTGGTTACTCAAGTTCAGAGTGAGTTTGAGTTACATGCAAAAGCAATTTTAGGATTGCCAACTCAAGTGACATTAAAAACGCCCGGTGCTAGTGCTGTAATTTATGGGGGTGTGGAAGCAACTGGGATTGGTTTTGAACATGTTCACCAAGCTTTATCTCAAGAAGGCGTGAGCTTACGTTTATTTGGTAAGCCTGAGTCATTTATTAAAAGAAGAATGGGTGTAGCGCTAGCCAGTGCTCAAAATACAGATCTGGCTCGTGAACATGCAAAAGAGGCAGCACAAACTATCTTAACTGTTAAGTTATAAAAATTACTTTTTGAAAATAGAAGTTCCAAAGAGAGAGGGCTTTCAATCTATAAAACAGTCTTGGAATTTGTGACGCGATAAGAAAATAGCCCAGTGAAAGAACTGGGCTATTTTATTTGAACGAGGACTATTTATTTAACTACCGTGTTTTTAAACAATTTATCACTTGCTTTCAAAGCAGATTCAGCTGCAGACTGAGTTTGATGTGTGCTCATATCGATAGCTTGTTTAACCGCTTTTTGTGAAGATTCAAACGCAGTACTTGCGTTTGCAACAGCTTGTTTAATAAGGTTCACCATCGCATCGGAATTATTAGGTGTTTGTGAGCTTATGTCCTTCATTGATTTTTGCATTTGAGTCGAAAGCTTTTGAATATCAGCTTTAGAAACTTCGTTGATACCTGATTGAGTATCATTAGCAATACTATAAAAGTGTTTACTATAGGCAATTGCTTTTTCAGTCATTGGTTGGACAAAATTTGCTTGCATGCTCATATACTCTTTGATGTCTTTTGCTTTTGAAGAGTCCTGTAAATGTTCCACATTTTCTTGCATTAAGGTTTTTGCAACTTGAAGATTCAGTTCCATTAATTTTTCAATGCCATCAAATGCTTTACGTGAAAGTTGTGCAAGCGTTTCTAAGTTGGCTTTATTTGCTGCTGTAATTTGTTCCTGAGTTAACATAATTTAGTCCTTTAAAGTGATTGGTGGAAGGTATTATTGTTTGAAGTTGATTTTAACTGATTCATGTTAAAAATGATTGATATAGATCAATAAATATTACATTGAACAGACCCAATAATAAATTAGTAAATTCACCAAAGGTCAGAGGATAATAGCCGAAGTAATTACTGGTAAATAATCTCTTTTAATCTCCTATTTTCTATGTTGCAAGTTTTTTATGCTGATCACTTTGTTTTACCTCTTCCCCCGGGGCATCGATTCCCTATGAAGAAGTATCAGATGTTGCGGGATGAGGTATCTACTTACCTAGACCTTGCATTAAATGAAGCACCCTTGGCCTCTGTAGAAGATCTTTTATTGGCGCATGATGTTTCATATATTGAAAGAGTCCTTCAAGGTCAATTAACAGAAGCCGAACAACGAGAGATTGGGTTTCCGTGGAGTGAACAAATGGTGATAAGATCCCGTAGGTCTGCTGGAGCTACGATCGCTGCTTGTGGCGCTGCTTGGGAAAATGGCGTTGGGGTTAACTTGGCCGGTGGAACTCATCATGCTTATGCCGATAAAGGAAGTGGGTTTTGTGTCTTCAATGATGCAGCAATTGCCGCCAAAAAAATCCAATTAAAACTCTATGATCATTTAAAGAATCATCTTCGTGTTGCGATCATTGATTTAGATGTGCATCAGGGTAATGGCACAGCCTCGATCTTAAAAGATGATTCGAGCGTGTTTACATTTTCCATGCATGGCGAAAAAAATTTTCCTTTTCGAAAAGAGAGTAGTGACCTTGATATTGGATTACCAGACGGGTGTGCAGATGAAGAATACCTAAACGCATTACAGGATGGTTTAGATCAAATTCATATGCATTTTCATCCTGAGTTTGTGATCTACTTGGCGGGGGCTGATCCATATCAAGGTGATCGATTGGGGAGGCTCCATCTATCCATCGCAGGTTTAGGGAAAAGAGACGAGAAGGTATTACAATGGTGTTTTGAAAGAGAAGTTCCTGTAGCAATTGCAATGGCGGGTGGATATGGTAATTCCATAGAAGAAACTGTAGCAATTCACGCACAAACAATTAGAAAAGCAATTGCATTTCAATGGTAAATCAGCAAAGTATCTTAATTTATCCTATTTTTATTCTGATCTGGAGTTCGGGTTTTATTGTTTCCCGTTTTGGGATGCCCTATTCTGAGCCCATGACTTTTTTATCTCTTCGGTTTATAGGGGTCTGTGTCTTAATGTTACCTCTCATCTTTTGGAAAAAGATTGCTTGGCCGACCCGGTCTCAAATTATACATATTGCCGTTGCTGGAGGCCTCATTCAATTTGGTTATTTAGCTGGAGTTTGGATCTCAGTTCGCGGTGGAATGCCAGCGGGTTTATCCTCTCTTATTGTCGGTTTACAGCCCATACTTACAGCTCTATTCGCTTACTTTCTTGCTGAAAAAATTTCATCGAGACAGTGGTTAGGCTTGTTATTAGGATTGTTAGGGGTTGTGATGGTGTTATCCGCGAAGCTAAATACCGACGGAGTCACTATGCCAAATATTCTTTGGAACGTTTTTGCGCTATTTGCAATTACATCTGGCACTATTTATCAAAAGAAATATTGTCCGAGTTTTGATTTACGTATTGGCTCATTTATTCAATTTACTACCAGTGGTTTAATTAGTGGGATTTGCGCAATGTTATTTGAATCCAGACACATTGTTTGGAGTAATGAGATGATTGGTGCATTGGCATGGTCTATTTTGTGTATTTCCATTGGGGCGATGAGTTTGCTATTTATTCTCATTCGAAGAGGTAATGCGACTAAAGTAAGTAGCCTGATGTATTTGACTCCCCCAACTACTGCTATATTGGCCTGGATTTTCTTTAAAGAGCCTTTAACCCCAATAATTATCGTTGGTACAGTGGTTACTTCACTGGGTGTGTTATTGGTCAATCAATCGCTCCCTTCATTTTTATCTTTCCGTAAGGTGAAAGATTTAAAATAGTTTTTTATCAAACTTAATTTATTGATACTCATGCAAAAAAAGTCCCGTTTTAAGCTCGTTCTCGTAACACTCATTCTTTTGGCGGGTTATTCAACCGGTTTGTTGGCCAAAACAAATGATGAATCCTCCAATAAGAAAAATAAATCAAGTAGGTCTTCTAAAGAATCTAAATCTACTACGGCTGATAAATCTAAGAAAAATATTAAGTCACCTAAAAATCCTAGAGAGGTCCGACCAACGGTTCTCCCACGATCAACTGTTAAGAAAGCTGAGCCTATAGCGCCAAGAGTTTCTGCTGGAACTGCCTTAGGACTTGGTAAGAATATAGATGAGTTAAATTTAAAGTCGAATGTAGTGATCATCGTTGATCAACAAAATCAAGACATTATTTTTGATAAAAACTCCCAAATACCTCTCCCCGTAGCATCAATTACTAAATTGCTCACAGCAATGGTGGTCCTAGATGCTAAGTTGCCGTTGGATGAGACATTGGAAATTAATGAGCAAGATGCGGCAATTTATAAAAACTCTCGTTTAGTTAAAGGAACCATATTAACTCGGCAAGAGGCACTATTGCTTGCACTGATGTCCTCTGAAAATCGTGCTGCCTATACATTGGGTAGAAATTATCCTGGAGGAATCAAGGCCTTTATGGCAGCGGTTAATCGTAAAACAAAAGAAATCGGCATGAAAAATGCTGCCTTTGAAGATCCTACTGGGTTGACCAGTAAAAATGTCGCTTCTGCCGAAGATTTAGCTATTCTGGTGAATGCTGCTTATCAGTATCCCTTGATCCGTCAATTTACGATAACTCCCAATCATATTAAAGAAATCAATCAACGCGAACAGCAGTTTTTAAATAGCAATCGACTCGTGCGTTCTGGAGATATGGAAGTGTTGATCCAGAAAACTGGATACATAGCCGAAGCAGGACGTTGTTTGGTTATGATGGCACTGGTCAATAACAGGCCTTATACGATGGTGTTTTTAGACTCTGTAGGATTACAATCTCGATTTGCTGATGCTATTCGTGTTAAGGAATGGATTGAAAGCTCAGAACATGCCACACTTCGCAAATTACCAAATACAAAAATAATTGCTAATTAATGAATAAATCCGAATGGCGCTAGATTTTTTTGGATGCTAGGATCTTGAAGAAGCTGAATGAATAGCCCCGCAACAGTTTGTGTTGAGTGGGTCGTTTGCGCAATACTAAAGATACTCCATTCTTGGAGCTCCTCAGGTAAAAGCCCTAATAAGTCCACTGTAGGAACAGCCTTAATTTCACTGACCAACTGTACCGCAAGCTGTGATTTTCCCTGAGCAACCAATTCCGCGACTAGACCACCTTCAGGACGAATTGCTTTCGCAAGAATTAAATCTTCAATACCAAGGGTTTTAATTAATTTTGAAAAGTACATCCCACTCGCCCCAAATTGAGTAAATGCAATCGATTGGCAGTTGAGAAGTGTCTCTATACAAGTATCTTTTGTCGAGATGTCCATAGGCGGTGCCCCTTTGGCAACAGCAATACCAACGCCTGTCTTAGCGAAGGGACTGATGGTTGAGGCTTGAATCTTTTGATGTTTTAATAATGCTTGAATGCCGGGTTCTGTCAGGATCACTATATCGGCATTGGCACTTGATTTACACTGTTCGACTAAAGCCACCGTTGTACCAAAAGTAATCTCACATTCTTGAGTCGATAGTTTTGAAAATGCTTCAAGAATGGATGGCATGGCCGCATGAAATGCGGTTGAACAAAGAATCTTGATCGTCATGCAGATTAAGACTTATATTCGTTAGATGCTTTAAAGCCAATGCCACGAGAAATCTGAATCGCTGTATCCATAAGAGGTTTCACCCAGTCACGTTGAAGTCTGTCAGTAGGTGCTGACAAAGAAAGACCGGCAACCATTTGACCTGAATCATCATAAATACCTGCAGCCATACAACTCACGCCCAATTCAAGTTCTTCATTATCATTGGCCGTACTATTTTTTCTTACTTCGTTTAACTCTTGTTCCAGTTGGTTAATTTGCGTAATACTGTTTCGAGTATGCCCTGCAAGACCAGTTCGAGTTGCATAGGCGCGTACTTTATTAGCATCATCTTGCGCCAAAAATAATTTACCCACCGAAGTTAAGTGAAGAGGGGCACGACCACCAATTGCTCTGACCACCTGCATACCGGAGCGCTCACTATAGGTGCGATCGATATAGACAATTTCGTCTCCTTGACGAACGGATAAATTGACAGTTTGATTGGTTAATTTATGCAGTGCACGCATCGGTAACTGGGCTGCTTCACGGACTGATAAGCGCGCTTTGACGAGAGTGCCTAATTCAAGAAGGCGAAGACCTAATCGATAATTACCACCATCTGAACGGTCGACTAAGCGACAAGCCACCATATCATTCAATATACGGTGAGCCGTAGAGGGGTGTAAGCTACTTTTTTCCGATAAAAATTTTAAACTGCAAGCTTCATCTGAGTCCGCTAAAGCATCAAGCAAATTCATCATTCGCTCAATCACTTGAATCGCAGTTTTACCAGTTGGTAAGATTGGAGTCTTTTTTTCAATATTAGCCATAACTTCATTGTATCAACCAATTATTTAATTGCACATCATGAAATAATAATTCGTGAAAAAAAGTATGAATTAAGCGGATTGAAAGGCAACAACGGCGTCTTTGATGAGCTGTGGCCCCTGAAAAATAAGACCACTATAAATTTGTACCAAGGATGCACCAGCATGACGCTTTTCAAGAGCATCAACTCCGGACATAATGCCGCCAACCCCAATAATCGGGATTTCCCCTTGCAGAAGTTCCGCAAAGGATTTAATCGTCTGCGTTGCAAGTGGCTTCACGGGTTTGCCTGATAGCCCACCTGCTTCATCAGCATTTTTGAGATGCTCGACACCAGTTCGAGAAAGTGTCGTATTTGTGGCGATCAGGGCATCAATTTTGAACTCCAGTAGCGCGTCAGCTACAGACTTTATTTGGTCATGCTCAAGATCAGGGGCGATCTTTAAAAATAGGGGTACTTGTTTACCAAAAGTTTGGCTCAGTTTTTCTCGTTCAGAAGTTAAAGCACTCAGTAAATCAATTAAGTCTTGACCACCCTGTAATTGACGAAGATTTTTCGTGTTGGGTGAGGAGATATTCACCGTTATATAAGAAGCTACTTCATAGACTTTTTGTAAGCAGGTGATATAGTCCTTGCTCGCATCCTCAATAGGGGTGAGGGCATTTTTACCAATATTCAGTCCAATCACACCACCAGACTGGTAAAACTGAGAAGCCTTCACTCGTGTAACACATGCATCCACCCCATCATTGTTAAAGCCCATACGATTGATAATCGCATGTTCTTCAGGTATGCGAAACATCCGCGGAAGAGGGTTACCCGGTTGTGCTAAAGGAGTCACTGTGCCAATTTCAAGAAAACCAAAACCTAGACAAGCAAGAGCATCAATATGTTTGCCATCTTTATCTAATCCGGCAGCAAGTCCAACGGGATTAGGCAGATTAAAACCACAAAATTGCGTAGGGCATTGAGGAACTTGACCAATGATTGCAGGCAGTAAACCAAAACGACATGCTTGATCAAGGGTGTTTAGAGAAATATGATGGGCAGTTTCTGCATCTAAACAAAATAACAAGGATCTAGCAACAGGATATAAGTTCATTAGAAATTTTCAGAATGGTTTTCTAAATTCATCCACACGCCATTGACTAAACCTTCCATCGGTTTATATAAAGCTTTATAGGACATTTTTTGACTTTCTTGAATGTAATAGCCTAAATACACAAAAGGTAATTGTAATTCTTTTGCTTTCTCAACTTGCCACAAAATGCCGTAAGTGCCATAACTTGCCTTAGTTTGTGAAGCGTCATAGAAGGTATATACGGAAGAGATGCCATCGCTAACCTTATCAATTACACTGACCATTCTCAAAACACCATTCTCCCGAAATTCTACTAAAAACGAATCAATATGTGATTGGATTAAAAATTGTCGATATTGATCTTCTTCGTCTTCATTAGAATCTGCAGCGCTACCGTCAATTTGTAGTGCATGCCGACTTTGTTGATATTCCGCGTAAAGTGCAAAGTGTTCAGGTATAAATTGCAAGGCCATGATGTTGGCTTGTAAATTAGAATGCTTCAGAAAAGCTCTTTTTTGACTACGATTAGGCACGAAGTCGTTTGCTTGAATTCTCGTTGCAATACAAGATTGACACTGATCGCAATAAGGGCGATAGGTAAAATGGCCGCTTCTTCTAAATCCTGCCTTGATTAATTCACCATAAATTTTCGTGGTAATTAATTGTGGTGGTGTTGCGACTTGAGAACGCGCTTCATGATTAGGTAAGTAGCTACAGGCATAGGGTGCCGTTGCATAAAACTGTAAGGTGTTGAAGGGGATATCTTTCAGGTTAGCCATACATATCTCTCACTAGATTTTATTATATGCATAAAGCACTGACTTATCCCATTGCCATGTCGGTGTAGGTTGATCAATATGACTTTCAATCCAATCCAAAAAAGAATCTTTAGATATGGGGTGGGCCCCCATCGATTTTAAGTGGCTTGTTTGTTGTTGGCAATCAATCAGGTGAATATTGACTTTTACGCACCAGGCACACAGAGCCGCTAAAGCTATTTTAGACGCATCGGTAACATTTCTAAACATCGATTCACCATAAAACATGGTTCCAAGATTAATGCCATATAAGCCTCCTACTAATTGACCCTCAAACCAAATTTCTACGCTATGGGCGATACCTTGTTGATGAAGCCTAAAGTAGTAGGCGATGATTTCTTCGGTAATCCAAGTACCATCTTGATCCTTGCGTTGAGATTTTGCACAGGCGTTGATGACTTCCCGAAAGACAGTATCGACTTTGATTTCCCACGCTGGGTTTTTTCGTACTTGCCTGAGTTTTTTATGCAGACTATCGCTGATATTAATTTGACGAGTATCTAAAACCATTCTGGGTGAGGTGCACCACCACATCACTGGTTGACCCTCGCTATACCAAGGAAAAATACCCTGTCGATAAGCGGCTAATAACAGCCGCTCATCCATACCATCACTCAGAGCAATAAGGTCTTCAGGTAATTCTGAGTTGTCTTGAACAAATGTTCTAGGCGATGGAAACAATGGGCTATGGAGCTCAATCCATGGTATTGCGGTCATGATTTAACTCGTAGCGGGTCGTAAGTCAATCAGGTGTGTCAGCAGCGATTCGGTATCAAGAGCTTTATTGGCGCTGCGATCTGTAAAGAACTGGCGCAGGGAAGTTTTTACAGTTAAAAAAGCGAGATCATCCCAAGGAATTTCTGCCTCAGTAAAGAGCGCGACTTCTGTACTTTCAGTTGTGAATGGACTAAAGTCTGAGCTCTTCATCAAAGCAACATAGAACCAATGAATTTGTCCGATATGAGGTACATTTAAGATCGTAAAGAGACCTTTTACCTGAACATTTGCACCGGTCTCTTCGAATGTTTCCCTAACAGCTCCTTCAGCCGTGGTTTCATGTAACTCTAAAAATCCTGCAGGTAATGTCCAGTAATTTTTGCGCGGTTCAATTGCGCGGCGACACAGTAAAATTTTATCTTCCCAAATGGGGATCGTGCCAACCACATTTTTCGGGTTGAAATAGTGGATTTCATTACAGGTTTTGCAGACATGGCGTTCTCGATTATCACCCTCTGGTGTTTTGAGGTGAACCTCATCACCACATTGAGTACAAAATTTCATGTATGCGATCGATTATTTAACGATGGTTGCAGATTGGATGATGATAGGTTCGACCGGAACATCCGCCATGCGATTGCGCATTGTCGTTTGCGCAAATTTAATTTCATCGATTGTAGCCATACCAGAAATAACTTTACCAAATACGGTGTAACCAAAGCCATCACGACTTGGATAATCAAGCATAGCGTTATCCTTCACATTCACATAAAACTGTGAGGTCGCTGAGTTGGGATCATTAGTTCTTGCCATAGCGATCGTATATTTATAATTTTTTAGACCGTTTTGCGATTCGATTTCGATTGGTGGACGTGTTTGCTTTTCCTGCATATCTTTCGTAAATCCACCACCTTGAACCATGAAACCATTGATGACGCGGTGAAAGATAGTTCCACTATAAAAGCCACTTTTGACATAAGTTAAAAAATTCTCAACACTCTTAGGTGCTTTTACTTCATCGAGTTCAACCACAAAATCACCTTTTGTGGTTTTAAATAAAACCTGTGGCCCAGCAAAACACTGTTGCATCCCAAAAGCAAGGATCAGGGTCAAGATAATTTTAGGAAGTAGTGGAGATAAAAAGAGTTTTTTCATAAAAGTTATTTTTTGATTAACGTGAATGATTCTATTATTCACTATTTCACAATCAATTGTCTAATTTAGGCGCGAACGAGAGGGATTTCATCCCAGTGCGTGGTAAATCGTTGACTTTTATGATTGGCTCGCATGCGCCAATTACGGACGTTACCGATGGTTGCGCCGATACTCGCTAGTGTTACAGTGTGAGCTCCATAGAGATGGTTAAGATCATCCATAGTCTGCATCACTTGAGCTGATTTTTTTTGATCGATTTTAGTAAAAAGATCTTCTTGTTGTTGTGCGGTAGGATATAGATCCGAAAGAATCACTCCAGCTTTTTTATAGCGTAGACCTGGTTGATAAATACGCTCTAAGCCAAAGAAAGCTGCTTTGGTTAAACGACGACTATCGCTACTGGCAATCGATAAAGGAATCGTCGTTTGATTACGGTATTGCGTTTGATTGTGTGCAAAGGGATTGGTTCGGACAAACACAGTCACGTATTGGCAGACGCTATCTTGTGCGCGAAGTTTTTCGGCGGCTCGACAAATATAATTTGCCACGGCCTCTTGTAAATGTTCTAGCTCAGTGACTTCCTGACCAAAGCTCTTACTCGAAATAATCTGTTGTTTGGGTGGCGTATCTTCAATATCGCTCATCGCCAAACAGGAAATACCTTGTAATTCTGCGACCGTTCTTGCCATGACAACAGAAAAACGACGTCGAATCATATCTGGATTAGATTGTGCGAGATCCGCGACAGTTTTGATACCCATTTGCTCCAAACTGGCATTAATACGCCGTCCCACACCCCATACTTCACCCACGGCAACACGTTGTAACCAATATAGTTGTTGCTCGGGTGGTAGTGCAGACCAAGCGAAGACACCACCAAATTGAGGATTTTTTTTCGCGATATGATTGGCTAGTTTTGCTAGTGTTTTGGATGGACCGATACCCACGCAGGTAGGTAATCCTAAGTATTGATAAATGCGTTCTTTGATCGTTTTGCCATAACTAATAAGTGCATGATCACTCATCATGTGTGATAAATCTAAAAAGCACTCATCGATTGAATAGATTTCTTGATCAGGAGAGAACTCTGCAAGCACATGCATCATGCGAGCGCTCATATCACCGTAGAGAGTGTAGTTCGAGCTGAGCCATTGCAGGCCATGACTGTTGACAAAATGTTTCGCTTTAAAAAACGGCATTCCCATTGGAATACCTAAATCCCTGGCTTCTTGACTACGAGACACAATACAACCATCATTATTCGATAAAATGACGAGCGGTTGAGTGATGAGCTTTGGATTAAAAACCCGCTCACACGAAACATAAAAATTATTACCATCAATCAGTGCAATGGCACGTTCTGAGGGGAGTGCTAGCATGATGTTTAGGGTTTGTGAACGACATGTGAGACGACACCCCACACCTCTAGTTCTTGCCCATCGTGTAATTCAATCGGCGGGTAGAGAGGATTTTCTGCTTTGAGCCACGTTCGTCCCCCTGATTTTTGTAGTCGCTTGACCGTAAATTCGCCATCGATGACAGCGATAACGACCTGACCGGATTTCGGGTTTCGGGAGCGATCGACGACGAGCAGATCGCCATCATAGATACCAGCACCTTGCATGGAATCACCTTGGACCCTTAAGAAAAATGTAGCTTCTGAGTGGACTCCTAGGTAATCGTATAGATCTAGACGTTGATCAATGTAGTCAGAGGCAGGCGAAGGAAAGCCTGCTGGTACAGCATCGTGAAAAAGAGGGGCTAAAAATGAGGGAACTCGGTGCATAATTGGCATATACTGTATTTATGTACAGTATATGCCAAATTCATGAAAAACGTGTAAAACTTTTTATGCGTGCGTCATATTGCTTAAGTCACTAAATTCGCTAATTTGATCAAAATTCATATAACGATAAATCTCAGCCGATTTATTGACTAGAACTTCATAACGCTCAAGATATTCAGCAAGCGTTGGGATTTTACCCATGAGTGCGCATACTGCTGCAAGCTCTGCAGAGGAAAGGTACACACGCGTATCAATCCCTAAGCGATTCGGGAAGTTACGGGTTGAGGTAGAGACTGCTGTAGAACCCTTACGGATTTGTGCTTGATTACCCATACAGAGCGAGCAGCCAGGCATTTCCATGCGAGCGCCCGTTTTACCAAAACTACTGTAATAGCCTTCTTCTGTCAAAATCATCGCATCCATCTTGGTTGGTGGCGCAATCCATAAGCGCGTTGGCAGATCGTCACGGCCTTCTAAAATCGTACTTGCGGCACGGAAGTGACCGATGTTTGTCATACAAGAACCGATAAATACTTCATCGATTTTATCCCCAGCAACTTCAGATAAGAACTTCACATCATCTGGGTCATTCGGGCAAGCAAGAATAGGTTCTTTGATATCAGCAAGATCAATTTCAATCACTGCTGCGTATTCGGCATTCGGGTCAGCCTTTAACAGCTGTGGAGCAGCAATCCAGTCTTCCATAGATTTGATGCGACGACCAAGAGTACGTGCATCTTCATAATCATTCGCGATCATCCACTTCATTAAAGCGATGTTCGAGCGCATATATTCAATAATCGGTTCTTTATTGAGGTGAACTGTACAGCCACCTGCAGAACGCTCAGCAGAGGCGTCAGACAATTCAAATGCTTGCTCTACTTTGAGATCTGGCAAACCTTCGATTTCTAAAACACGACCAGAGAAAATATTTTTCTTACCTTTTTTCTCAACCGTTAATAAACCTTGTTTAATCGCATACAAAGGAATTGCATTGACCAAATCACGTAGTGTTACGCCACGTTGCATACTTCCCTTGAAGCGCACGAGAACAGATTCAGGCATATCAAGTGGCATCACACCTGTTGCAGCAGCGAATGCAACAAGACCAGACCCTGCGGGAAAAGAAATGCCGATTGGGAAGCGTGTATGGCTATCACCACCAGTACCTACTGTATCCGGCATTAATAACCGGTTGAGCCAGCTATGAATAATACCGTCGCCAGGGCGTAATGAAACACCACCACGACTCGTCATAAATGCAGGTAAATCACGGTGTGTTTTGATATCGACTAATTTCGGATAAGCTGCTGTGTGGCAAAAAGATTGCATGACGAGATCGGCGGAGAATCCAAGGCATGCTAAATCTTTTAATTCATCACGCGTCATAGGCCCCGTTGTATCTTGGGAGCCCACAGTTGTCATGTGTGGCTCACAGTAAGTTCCTGGACGAACACCCAATCCTTCTTGGAGTCCAACGGCACGACCAACAATCTTTTGTGCCAAAGTAAAGCCTGCTTGATTATCGGCCGCCGGTTGCGGTAGGCGGAACTCAGTAGAAGCTGGTAAACCGAGTGCTAGACGTGCTTTCATGGTCAGACCACGACCAATAATCAGAGGAATACGGCCACCGGCACGTACTTCGTCAAAAATGACATCTGAGCGTAATTTGAACTGGGCAATTTCTTTACCATCTTTAAGAGCGCGACCTTCATAGGGGCGAAGTTCAATCACGTCACCCATCTCCATCTGACTCACATCGAGTTCGATCGGCAGAGCGCCAGCGTCTTCCATGGTATTGAAGAAAATAGGAGCAATTTTGCTACCAATACAAACACCACCAAAACGCTTGTTGGGTACGAACGGAATATCTTGACCGGTATACCAAAGTACTGAGTTGGTAGCTGATTTACGTGAAGAGCCTGTGCCAACCACATCACCAATATAAGCAATTAAATTGCCCTTTTTTTGGAGTTCAGCAATCAGTTTGAGTGGTCCACGTTGACCGAGTTCGTCGGGCGTAATATCTGGACGGCCATTTTTTAACATGGCTAATGCATGTAATGGAATATCAGGACGACTCCAGGCATCAGGCGCAGGAGATAAATCGTCGGTATTGGTTTCACCAGAAACTTTAAATACCGTTATTTTTAGACTTTCTGGAAGAGTCGGGCGGCTGGTAAACCATTCTGCATCGGCCCAGCTGTGCATGACTTCTTTGGCGAAGTGATTACCTTTATCAGAAAGTTCTTTCACATCGTGGAAAAAGTCGAACATTAAGAGCGTTTTTTTCAGCGCATTTGCTGCAGTTTGGGCACACTGTGCATCGCTTAATAAGTCAATTAAAGCTTGAATGTTGTAGCCACCAAGCATCGTGCCGAGTAACTCAGTTGCTTGAACATTGGTCAGGAGCGGACACTTTTCTTGACCAGAGGCAACTAATGCCAAAAATTCAGCTTTTACCTTTGCCGCATCATCTACCCCAGCAGGAACGCGATGAGTAATGAGTTCAACCAGAGTTGCTTCTTCACCAGCAGGGGGATTTTTTAGCAAGTCAACCAATTGGCTAGTTTGTGCCTTTGAGAGGGGGAGTGGGGGGATTCCGAGGGCTGCTCGCTCTGCGACATGGGCACGATATGCTTCTAACATCATTTTCTCCTGAAATATAAAATTTGGAACGATTTATCATTCTATTGTAAGCCTTCTTTTCTTGACAATTTAAAGTCAAGCAAGCTTAAGCAAAACAATTTTTGAGTAATACGACTAAATTATGAGTGGCGGCAGATCAATAAAAGGCAGCTCGATCGTGAAGGTGCCTTTTATTAGGTGAAAAAGTATGATTATTGCGTGATTTGTGCAACCTCCGCGCCAGCAGGAACATTGCCAAATTCATTAGCAGTTGCCATTGATTTTTGAACATAAAAATAAATCAATACTAAAAATCCAACGATAGGAATAATTCCAATTAATATCCAATACCAGTTTTTCCCAATATCATGCAGTCGTCTAACAGCAACTGCTAAATAAGGTAGTAATAGAATTAAAGCACCAACACCTTGTAACTGATCTGATATGGCCCCTAAGACGAAGTTAACGATGACTGTAAATAGCACAAACCACCAAAATTCTGAACGTGAAGCGCGTCCTTTAAAGTCGGCAAATTTATTCAAACAGGTTTTTACTGATTCTTGAAATTGCATAGCTTCCCCTTTAGTTAGTCAATATAATTGCAACTTGTACTGTACTATAAGATGTTGCTTGTTTTGTCTCTATATTGAGGATTTCTTATGACAATTGCATTTTGGTGTGTTCTTATTGCTGGCGTATTACCTTACATATGTGCTGGTATAGCAAAGTGGGGTTTTCAGAATTTTGATAATCATAATCCGCGACAGTGGTTAGCTTTGCAGACGGGGTTTCGGGCACACGCAAATGCTGCGCAACAAAATAGTTTTGAAGCTTTTCCATTTTTTGCGGTCGCCGTCATTACAGCATCTTTCAAAGGTGTCACGATGGGAACTATTGATGTCATCGCCATTATTTTTATTCTTGCCAGAATTGGTTTTATAGCCTGTTATTTAATGGATAAACCCAGTTTGAGAACTGTTTTTTGGACAGCGGGGATTTTTTCTGTTTTCGCACTATTTATTTTGGCGGGTATTGCAACAGTTGGCTAAATCTTTATAGGACCAGTCGATTATGTATTGTCAACAATGTGGAAAACTAAATCAAGGCACAGCAAAGTTTTGTAGCCAGTGCGGAAATTCCTTAAATAAAGAACAAAATATTCCTTTTATTGACTCTGTTGCAGGGCAAATGGATTCTGCACCAATAAGTTCGCAACGTAATCATGTACCGATACCGCTAGGAGTAAACGGCTGGTCATGGGGAGCATTTGTTTTTGGTTGGTTTTGGGCGGTTTGTAACAAGACGTGGATTGGCCTGTTAGCTTTGCTTCCTGGTGTAGGCTTTGTGATGCATATTATTCTGGGGTTTAAAGGTCGTGAATGGGCTTGGCAAAATGATCATTGGCAAAATGATCATTGGGATAGTGTGGAGCATTTTCAAAAGGTACAACGACGTTGGTCTCAATGGGCGATTGGGATTGTACTTGCCATGATTGGCTTGTGTGTGCTGATGATGATTCTGATGTCCAGTTCATCCTTCTATTTATTAAACTCTACGAATACCGTTCGCCTCTAAAAAAAATCCCTGAATATCAGGGATTTTTTATCTTTAGAAATTAACTTTATCAGGTCCCTTGAGTTGTAGCATTTGACGTGCTTCATCTGGAGTTGCAGGTTCTAAATTTAGTGCTTTTAAAATACTCACGATCCGAGTTACTTGATCAGCGTTCGTTTTTGATAGAGTGCCTGGGCCATCCCAGAGTGAGTCCTCTAATCCAACACGGGCATTTGAACCCATAGCGACCGACATCGCAGCGATAGGCATTTGATTCTTACCTGCCCCTAAGACAGACCAGTAATAGTCATCACCGAATAAACGATCAGCTGTACGTTTCATCATTAATACATCCTCTGGGTGTGGTCCGATGCCACCTAATAGGCCAAAAACAGATTGAATAAACAGTGGGCCTTTAAGCAAGCCACGATCCACGAAATGCGCTGCAACATAAAGATGAGCGATGTCATAACATTCAATTTCAAAGCGCGTATTATTTTCTGCACAGGATTCTAAGATGTAACGAATATCTTTAAATGTATTTTTGAAGATACGATCCTCAGACCCTGCCAAATAAGGTTGTTCCCAATCATACTTAAATTCTTTATAGCGATTGAGCATTGGATATAAACCAAAATTCATTGAGCCCATATTTAGGGAAGCTACTTCCGGTTTCAATTTCAAAGCAGGTTGGAGACGATCTTCAACAGCCATGGTTGGCGAACCACCAGTCGTCAAGTTAATCACCACATTGGATCTCGCTTTAATTTGCGGCAAAAACTTCATGAAGGCTTCTGGAGTTTGATCAGGCAAGCCATTTTCAGGATTTCTAGCATGTAAGTGAACAATTGCCGCACCAGCTTCAGCCGCGCCAACCGCAGCATCTTCAATTTGTTTAGGTGTAATGGGCAGGTGAGGTGACATAGTTGGAGTGTGAATGGAGCCAGTCACAGCGCAAGTGACGATTACTTTTTTTTGCTTTGCGGACATTTGAACAACCTTTCTTAGATATTTTGCTTCGGAAAAAAGTTCAAACCCAAGCGATGGCTTGGGTTTGATCATGTCTCCTCCACAAATGATTTTATGAAGCGCTCTTTAAGCTAGTTTTTTTTAGTGTTCCTAGATTAATGAATAATACTTTAAATGACCAATATCAAAATGGTATTGATACTATGCATTTTTAATGAGTTACATCTATTTTTAATCAGTACAAACCCTAGTTTTGGTAGAATAAATTCAATTACTGCTTGATTCAAGGACTTATCTCTTCAGGCATAGATGGAATAACATCAATATCAATTTGATATTTGTATTTTCATAAAAGACTGTTTATTCTTGATATCATTATTAAAACAAACTTATGGAGATATACATGACAGCAAAAAAAACTGCGCCAGGCATGACTGGTGTTGCCAATAACAACATTGATCGTACTTTAACCAAAGCTGCTATAGAGCAAATGGCAAAAGACACTTGTAATTGGGGTAAGTGGGGTCCAGATGATGAGATTGGAACTCTGAATTATGTAGGCCCTGAGCAGTTAAAAGAAGCTGCGAAGTTGGTGAAAAAAGGTAAAGCGATTTCATTAGGATTAGACTTTAATTCACATGGACCACAAACAACAGGTTGGGGTGGTCGTTTTAATCCGATCCACACCATGCTCGCGACTGGCACTGATGCAGTAGCAGGTAATCAAGATCAATATGGTTTACGCTACGCGGATGATATGGTTTCATTGCCATTGCAGTGCGGTACACAATGGGATGCACTAGGACATATTTTTTATGGTGACAAAATGTGGAATGGCTATGATGCATCTCTCGTAGACTCTACAGGTGCTAAGAAAAATGGTATTGAAAAAACCCGTGACAAAATGATTGGTCGTGGTGTACTTCTCGATATGGCGCGCTTTAAGGGCGGTGACTTTTTAGCTGATGGTTATGGCATCTCTAATCAAGATTTAGACGACTGTGCTAAAGCTCAAGGTGTTGAGATTAAACAGGGTGATTTCGTGATTGTTAGAACTGGCATGATGGAAGAGCGTTTAGCAAGGGGTGATTGGGACTCCTACGCTGCCGGAGATGCACCTGGTCTTCGATTCGAAACCTGTACATGGATTTTCGATAAAAAGATTGCCGCTATTTGTACGGATACTTGGGGATGTGAAGTACGTCCAAACGAAGTAGTTGGTGTGAGTCAGCCTTGGCACTGGATTGTGATTCCGATGATTGGAATCACTATGGGTGAAATTTTTAATTTAAAAGAATTAGCCGATGATTGTGATCAAGATAAGGTGTATGAGTTCTTATTCACAGCTCCTCCATTACCAATTACAGGTGGTGTAGGATCGCCGATTAATCCAATTATTTTGAAGTAATTCATATAAACAGACGAGAAAACACCCTTCGGGGTGTTTTTTTATGCAGCTCTCATAGTCAGACCAGGCCATTTACCTGTTTTTGATCTTTCAACCGTCAACTCAAGAAGTAGTTCAATAAATTGTTGAGCAGCGTTACCGAGCTCCCGATCCTTGGAATACACCAAAGTCCATGTTACTTTCAGATCTTCGAGCGGTGTGGCTGATAATTTGCCACTTTCGATTTCTTTCGAGATTGCGCTGTAGGCCAGTACCGTAAATCCTAGACCCGCTGCTGCCATTTCACTTTGTAATCGTGTGGAGTTCGTTTCTAGAACCACATGATGGCTTATATTTCTTGCCCGTAAAACATCCTCTAGGATGACCCGCATGGAATTGGGTTGCTGGGTAAGAATGAGTGGACGAGAAGATATGGCTTCAAGAGGCATTGATTTCTCATCGTCTAGTAAACCATGTGCCCCAGCAATAAAAAGTTGTTCATCGAATAAATATTTGTGGGTTAAACCATTCATCGATTCAATCGACAGAACGATACCGATATCTAAACGACCATTAAGAATGAGCTCATGGATGGTAGAGCTAATATCCTCAATAATCGTTAACTCTACAGCAGGAAATTGCGCACGATACTGCTGAATCAGGGGGGAGGTTAGTAGGTCAAAAAAAGATGGTGGAATACCAAATTTGAGTTGGCCATGAATCTCATCCGAATATGAACTAATTTCATCACGAACGGAGGCTAAATGGTCTAGAAGCTTAACTGCGCGACTACTGAGTGCTCTGCCAGCATCTGTTAGGGTCACGCCACTATCAGAGCGAATAAAAAGCTGTACTCCTAAATCGGCTTCTAGTTGTTGAATTTGTCGAGAAAGAGCC
Source organism: Burkholderiaceae bacterium (assembly GCA_947462685.1). GTDB lineage: Bacteria > Pseudomonadota > Gammaproteobacteria > Burkholderiales > Burkholderiaceae > Polynucleobacter. The sequence goes on from CANHPL010000029.1 coordinate 21,077, forward strand.
GGCTGAGCAACATGTAAAACAGCAGCTGCTTTTGTAAAGCTTTTCAGTTCAGAAATACGAAGAAAATACTTTAATTGTCGAGGTGTCATAGCAAGTGCATTTTAGACTGATTTAGGCCAATATGTCCTCTAAAATTTTCGCTAATGCAATGCGACCTGATTTAGCCCCTGCTTGCACGCCAATATCTTTAATTATAATTTTCGCCATTCCTCTTAAACTTCAAGCTTGCTATTGCTAGTGAGCAGGGGGAAGGTCTTGGAACCTTTTGACGAGTTTTATGACTCAAAGTAATCCTCTCCTCGAAACTCAGTAGAGCAGTACTTACTTGACCTACAACATTTGGAAGGTGTCGCTAAGGGCGAGTTTCATATGATCGTCGTTATTACTTCACACATTAAAGGAGTGTTTAGAGTCTAGTATTTAACTTTAATTCCAGCAGAATTACAAATTTGAATTATCTTCTCAGCTGGAGAGAGTCGGGAACCTAAGCACTTCAAAGAGGCCCAACACTTAACTCAATTTTTTAAGCAAGATCAAGCCCGCGAGAATATGAAAAAAATTGGTATAGTACCAATTATTGATTGATTTGAGATAATATCTCAACATATAAGGGGGAGTCGATGTTTGCTTGGATCCGATACGGTATTTTCTTACTGCTTGTGATGATGGTTATTACTGGTCGAGCTGCGAGTTTTGATTGTGCAAAAGCACGATCAAAGTTAGAACTATTAATCTGTAATAATCCTAGCCTAAATGATGCGGATACAGCGATGGGTATTGCTTACAGGAACTCCCTTAATACTTTTCCAGTAAAGGGCTTTGTTAAAAGCTCACAAATTGCCTTTTTAGCAAATTATAAATATTGTGTCGAAGATAAAAATTTGAGTGTGAGCTTGAATAATTGCTTGACGCAAACGTATCAGCGTACTCAAGAATTACAGAACTATACCTTAGCTAAAGTGTACTTTAATGGAGTAGGGGCTTATAAGCCTGAAGATTCAGTACTGCAAATTTATACCAAGAGTGGCAAACAGTACATTAGTATGTTTGGCTCATTTATGCCAGACATGAATCGACCTGAACCATTTCCAAAAGGTTTTATTTGTAATGAGGAATATGAGTTAAAGCGTGTCAATGGTAAATTGGTGCCTAAAGATGTTGACTGGCAAGTCGATATTTCTGAGACAAAGATTGTTGCTGACTTTTATTCTTGTTCACCAAGAAATGGAATTTCTGGCGATTATCGACGCGTTAATTAAGGATAGGATAAAGAAGCCTTGAGATTCCTGAATCAAATCATCACTTGCGGTCTTATTCTTACTTTAGGAGGGTGTGCCTTCCCGAAGTACCAAACTGTTGTGCGTGAAAAAGATACAGGATATCAAAAGACCTATGACCCCAAATTACCGTTAAAGACCTATAAAGCCATTAATTATGTCAAGGTAGATGAATTTGGGGTGATGACAGTGAATCCCAAAGTGATCACCGAGTACGATGAATTAGAAGCTCCTAAAGTAGAAAAAACTGCCTCAGAAAAAAAGCCGCCAGATCCAGTGGGGACTATTTTAGTAACTGGCTTAACACTTGGACTAAATCTGCTAGTTGCGACTTCAGATACATTTAAGATGCTCACGGGAGACTCTAAAAATGAACGAGTGATTGGGACTGATATTGACATGACACGCGCTAAAAAGACAGGCGTCAAAATTTCAAAAACTACGTTTGATAAACCAGCTGGCCCAATACGGATTGATGGTTTGATTGATGGCCCTCTAACCCTTTTTGGAGAAAAAGATAATAAGTATGACCTATCTGCTTATATTAGGGCAGATACTGGATATGAGGTCATTAAGCCGATTTTTATTACCTGTATGGAGTGTAATGACTTCATACCTGGGCAAACAGGAATTATCAATACCATCCGCTACGATATTAATATTCAAGAAATTAAAAATAAGATTGTCAAAAACAATACTCCGATTCGACCTCATGGAAAACCAGGTTAATAATACGCTTCATGGCTTTTAGGTCGTTTGGTGCTTTCAATTTCATTAATCATGGTTAGATCTACTATGTGACCATTGGATTGAGGATCTTTAAAGATAATACTTTTAAACCGTTGATGCCAGATAATATCCTCAGGAGAGTAGGAGTGAACATGGTTGATAGCTTCAGAAGTTGTCCCATCAACACCCGTAATGGTTGCAATAATCGAACAGTTTTCAAGCCGCAGCTGTGCAGGTGATTTACCATTTATGGGACTATCTTTGCTAAGAGGATGTTTGATAATCCACGCGCCTGTCATGACGTGATAATTGTTTTTAATTAAATTGAGTTGTTCCATCACCATTTCAATTTGACCACTTCTATTCGTGATAGGGTGAATTAATTGCAAACTAATTTGCGCATTGACAACAATATTGTTTCGTAGATGACCAACGCGACACATTAAATGGGGTTCACCATCATCGAGATTAATCAGCAATTTGTCACTAAAAATGAGTTTGCTGTTAGGTCGTGAGATCCGTGCAAACGCAAGAGCAGCAAACGTCCCAACACCTAATAAGCCAATCATGACCTCAATGGTCACTAAAATATGAGCCAATACGCTTTTCGGGTAGTAGGTGCCATATCCTACAGTCCCCATCGTTTGCACACTAAACGAAAAGCAGTCGACAAAATTTGGTTCAGTTGGTCCAGAAATCATTCCTGGTATGAAGTAATACAAGGATCCAAAAAATGCATTTAAAGATAGAAATAAAGTAACGAAAATACCTATAAATTTACCATGAGAAACTTTAAGAGTTTCATGGTAAAAGTCTCCCCCTTCTTTGGTATAGGCTTCCTTAATCCCAATAATGATGATCTGACTAATCTTTTTATTAGATTTCATCCGCGGGTATTTTCTTTATGTGCTCTTTGGGTCATTCTATGAAGGATTCATCAACAATTTATGTTTTTGATGGTTGTTGGATCAATTTCTGGAGATCTTGCTCCCAGCTTCTGATTTTTACTTGTGTTTTTTTACGTTGCTGCTCATCGAATAACTCTGTAATTTTGACCAATATGATGCTGCTATGTAAATCCCTTTTTTTCTCAAATTCCTTTTGTTCCGGAGTACTGCCATATTCAATCTCATTTAACAATTGATTAATGATCATTTTTGCTTGAGCAGGTGGAGGTTGATCTTGCGCAATTTTTTTCAAAGTCTTCAAAATCAATTGTTGTTTATAAAGACGTGTTTGATATATCAACTCCGTATCAAGAAGATACTCGCGAGCAATTTCTTTTATTTGTGTTTTTTGTGATTTGCTGAGATTGCCGGAAAATGATTCTGTACGTTCAATCATTTTTTCCACTCGTTTTTCTAAGCGATCCTCAGACGTTCCTTTAAGAAAATCATTCTGATACTTCTTATTCGATTTCGCAAAAGCATTTTCAAGATTAGTGAACTGTTTCGGTTGAAAGGTGAGGGCTAGAGTGACGGCATCATCTTGTAATAAATTAATAGATGTTCTAGAAAATGACTTTATATCTTTAACGATATTGACACCATCAACGATTTGCAAAGGTTGTTCTAATTTAGCCCTTATTTGCCGCATGAATTGCAGTGCTTTTGGCAGTTCTTCTTGCCGATGCTTTTTGCCTATGGGAGGAAAAGCTTGATCATACATCTGAGACTGATCTGAGGTAAGGTCGACATAATCATCGATCCACCATTTCAGCAGATAGTCAATTTGATTGTAGGCTAACTGAATTGAACTACATGAGCTTAATAAAAAACTTGATAAAACGACGCAGGTTAAATAAAAGCGCTTAGTCTTCAATTTAATCATTCGTTATGTTTTTATCTTTAATGATTTTTCCCCAAACTTTGGACTCTTTCGCCATATAGTTCTTTAAATCATCACGGCTACCTGGAAAAGGAAAAAGACCATGTTCATTGAGCGCTTGAGCAACTTCTTTATCTTTTAAAACTTTCACAATCTCTTGATTCCAACGATCTAAAATGGGTTCAGGAGTTTTGGCTGAAGCAACAAATGCATACCAATTACTGGAGTCAAAGCCAGGATAGCCTGATTCCGCAATAGTAGGGACGTCAGCTAAAGAGGGGACTCGTTTTAAGCTGGTAACAGCAATTGCTCTAAGTTTGCCACTTTTAATATGAGGTTGAGCGGAGGAAATTGTTGAGTAATAACTATTGACCCGCCCACCCAATACATCTACTAAAGCCGGACTTCCACCTTTATAAGGCACGTGGGTCGTATCGATTCCAGCCAAGCTATTGAATAGTTCACCTTGCAAATGAGATGCAGAGCCATTACCCGTGGATGCAAAAGTAATTTTTCCAGGCTCTTTTTTGGCTTGATCAACAAAATCCTTAAGTGATTTAATAGAGGACTCTGAGGGTACTACTAAAATATTCGGAAATGCCACGCCCATGGTGAGGGGGGCTAAATCCTTCACTGGGTCATAGTTGAGCTTCATCAAGTATGGAGCAATCGATAAGGGGCCAATAGACCCTAATAAAATGACAGATCCATCGGTAGGTCCAGTAGCAACGGTGCCGTGCACAATGTTACCACCAGCGCCAGGCCTATTTTCAACCACAACATTTTGCCCAATATTTTCACCTATTTTTTTGGCGATGATTCGTGCTGAAGTGTCTGCACCACCTCCAGCGGCAAAGCCAACATACATGGTGACTGTTTTCTTTGGGGGAAAATCCTGGGCATGTATATTTCCAATGAATAATAGGGAAGTAGTAAAAATACAAAGTGATACCTGAGAGAATAATTTCATAAATGAGGAATTAAATGATTAATTGATGGATTCTATTCATTTTATCAAAAAACAGGCGACAAAAACCCTTGGTTAAATTGAGTTTAACTTTTTGGGGTCAATTTATAAGAGTGGGAAAGATGACAATCGAAATTATTGAATATAGATGATTTCAATTGAGCACAAAATAATCCTATAATGAAATGAAAGATTTCTCATAGGAAAAAACAATTAATCTCAAGGAGATGGTTCTTCATGAATCCAATCAAACAAATCGTTATATCTGGCCAGCTCATTTTAAGTTTCTTTTTAATTGGTATCTCCAGTGCTTTTGCACAAGATACAAAACCTATCAAGATCATTGTGCCATTTGCTGCAGGTGGAAGTAATGACATTGTTGGTCGAGCAATCGCTCAACAGTTATCTGTTAAGTTAAAGCGCTCAGTCATCGTCGACAATAAGCCTGGTGCTGGGGGATCTGTCGGCGCTGAGATGGTGGCAAGATCTGAGACTGATGGCAGTACTTTACTTCTTGCGTCAGCAAGTTTTGTTATGAATTCTGCGATCATGAAATTAGGCTATGACCCAGTGAAATCATTCACTCCAGTAGCGATGCTTGGAGTGGGGCCCAGCATTATTGTGATCAACAATCAATTGCCGGTTCAAAACATCAAAGAATTAATTGCGTATTCTAAGAAAAACCCTAAAACCACCAATTTTGGAACAGCTGGTGTTGGGAGTTTCCAGCATTTCGCTGTTGAGCTCTTGATGATGAAAACCAATGCCGATATTTCATTGGTACATTACAAAGGAGGAGGCCCAGCCCTTCTAGATACGGTTGCTGGCCATGTACAAATTTGTATGGGTAGTTTGATACAAAACCAAAATTTTATTAAAACTGGACAAGTAAGAGCATTGGCGATTGCTGGTAATCAGCGAGTTGCTTTATTTCCAAATGTGCCAACACTCAAAGAGTCAGGAATCGATGTTGAGGCTATGAATTGGTGGGGGATCCTAGCTCCAACTGGTACACCGAATGAATTTTTGGATAAGTTGAATACAGAAATCAATCTAATACTGAATGAACAGGAGATAAAAAATCGGTTTACTAATGAAGGTGCAGATCCATTACCGATGAGTCGAAAAGAGTTTGAGAAATATATTTCAGAAGAAACTGTTAAGTGGGCTAAAGTAGCAATAAGCGCCAAAATCAGAGCTGATTAAATTGTTTTGACGTATCGAGTAGGTATTTAACCTATTGCGGAATTCAAGTCTTGTATTAAGATGGAGATATTAAAAAACAATACACGGGGACGCCAATGAAAAAATTAATTCAAGTGGTTTTGAGTTTTACTACATAACTTTTAATTTCAGTCATGCAGCTAAATACATAGATAAAACGCCATTCCGGTTATCAAGAGCATTTTCATAAGATTTTTATAACTTTACTTTTAGTCAAAGGTTCGCCATGCAATTAGTTAAGCATATTGTTTTTTATGTGATGTGTTTCACGTCGATGATATCTGTTGCCCAGACCGGGCCATATCCTCAAAAAACCATTACCATGATAGTGCCCTACACAGCAGGTGGGGGTGTGGATTCGATTGCAAGATTGATTGTTCCTGCCTTATCTGAGCGCTTGGGTCAGAAAGTACTTATTGAAAATAAGCCAGGTGTCTCAGGAATGGTTGGTGCTCAATACGTTGCTAAAGCCCCCCCAGATGGATACACCATTCTTGCAGGAAACACTACGACCAATGCAACCAATTATTATTTAACCAAAAACTCTGGATATCATCCTATTAAGGATTTTGTGCCCTTGTCCCTTTGGGATAGAGGTCCTACAGTATTGGTTGTTCCCGCCAATAGTAAGTTTCAAAGTGTGAATGATGTGATTAAAGAGTTAAAAAGCAAACCAGGTTCATTGAATTATGGAAGTAGTGGTTTAGGAAGTGCACACCATTTGTCTGCAGAAGTGTTTATGCATTTAACGAATACCAAGATGCAGCATGTCCCTTATAAAGGTGGGCCTGGCGTGATGGCAGATTTAATCGGCGGTCAACTTGATTTAACTTTTGAAGTTATACCTGTTGCTAGTCCTTTTATTAAAAGTGGTCGACTAAGAGCACTTGGAGTAAGTAGTAAAACAGAAATTCCTGCACTTCCTGGTGTTAAACCGATTGCGGATATAGCAGTACCTGGATTTCAAATGGAAACTTGGAAAGGTGCATTTGCGCCTGCAGGAACTCCGCCTGAGATTACAGAAAAACTAGGAAGAGAAATTGCTCTAGTGATTCAAATGCCTCACATCCAGCAAAAACTTCAAGAGTTAGGATTAATTCCTGACTATCGGCATAACCAAGAGTTTAAAGATTTTTTACAACAGGATTTTGCAATGTGGGAAAAATTGGTAAAAGATGCCAATATCAAAGCTGAATAATTTTTAATAGGATGGATAAGTGATTGTAAAAAAATTAGAAATTAAAGCTGTAAAAGTCCCACTAGAAAAACCAATTCCCAGCGGGAAGATGGTAATCAAAACAGCCGATGCATTATTGGTATGTTTATATACAAACGAATTGCATGGCGAAGGAATGGTATTTACTTTAAACGGCGCCCGCTTATCGATTGTTAAAGAGATGATATTGAGTCTCGAAGAGCTTGTCATTGGCATAGATGTCGGCAATAAAGACGATTTTTTAAAGCGGGCATGGTCCGAATTAATATTTTTAGGTCAAAGAGGTATCGGTGCCATCGCATTATCTGCA
>CANHPL010000030.1 GCA_947462685.1 Burkholderiaceae bacterium
ATAGGACTGATCATATTTTGCATATAAACGTTGCCCAATAGCGTAGCGATAGTTCACTCCAAAGTTATAAGCATTTGCTGCAAAGCTACTCAAATAATCACCGTCAGGAATCGTCATTCCAGATAAATCTGATTTATTGAGCGTCGTTAAAGAAATGTCTTGCTTTTGTCGCCTTATTCCACCAAGTAGTTCAATAACTTCATTTACTGGAAATCGTTGCATCAGATATACCGATTGATTTCTAAGTTTGACATGGGATGCTGAATTACCTATAAAACTATCCGAACTTGATCCACCAGCATCTGAGTTGTTGTAGTCATAACCAATAATAGTTGAGCCCCAACCACCCCAATTCGCCTTGAGCCTTGGTGTAAGATCGAATTGACGTTTATCTGCAAGTGTCATTGACGTATATGCCGTATCATTGTATGGAGTCAAACTCGAGGTGTTGCCATACGCAACTTCCATTTCGAATAAAAAATATTTATCGACTTCTTTCGTTACCCCCGCTCTTACACCACTCCCATCCTGAACTATGCCATTTCCTTTTTTATCACTTGTAAAATTAGGATCTCCTCGGCCAACCTCAGCTCCTTTAATAATGTATGGAAAGCTGGTCTGCATATGATACGCATTGGCTTCTATAAATACTTTATTTAATCCACCTAAATGCTGAGTGAGTCGCCCGTTAAATGCATTCGAGAGTTCATCTGAATTTTCTCTCCACCCGTTAGTTTTAGATGAGTTAGCCGACAGAGCTATGCTCGTATTGTTTTCTCTTTTTAACAAAGATGTATCCGCAATAAGTGTGCCGAAACTGCCATAGGAAACAGTGGCTTGACTTGCTTGCTCAGCCCCTTCTTTAGTAATAATATTAATCACACCACCCGTTGCATTGTTCCCAAATTGAACGCTAGCGCCGCCATTGACAATCTCAATGCGTTCAATTGCAGAAAGAGGGACCGTATTTAAAGGCGCTGAAGACTGGTCAATGGGGTTCAACCGTACGCCATTGAGTAATATCAAGGTATTACTTGCAGCATTTGCACCGTAACCACCTAAATCAGGTGTCGCGCCAATTCCTAATAAACTCCCGGTTTGATTTCCCATGGAAACATTACCAATTTGCTGAAGGACTTCAGCCAAATTATTGGAGCTTGATTGCTGGATTTGTTCTTTCGTAATTACCTGAATATTGGCAGGAATACGATCAATACTTTCTTCAAAGCGAGATCCAGATACTACAATCTGCGGAAGGTTTGATTGGGCTGAGACACCTTGGGAAACTATGAGGGTACTACCAATGAAAAAAGTACAGGCGAACTGAATTCTTTGATGCTGGTTAGGCAGTTTTTTGAATAATTGCATGAATATTCCAAATAAAAGCATCCTCTGACTTGTTCCCCGACAAGTACACGGATCATTTTTGCATCGTCACTTACCCCGTAACAACACAATACTTGTTAGGCCGGTATCCGGGCTGACATTCCCTCGAACCGCCTTCCCAGCTAAAGCCAGTGGCAAAATGGTTGAGTCGCTAAAACCTCTTAGCAGAATGCTTACCGTTGCGGGGGCAGCTCAGGCAGCCTTAACTTTTCAAGGTTAAAGTTCCTGATTCCCGTTTAACTACGACTATAGAATCAAATCGTGAGCACCTTACATCTCGAATTATATACAATATGGGTATGGATCAAAATAATTCCGATATAAATTTGACTACCCCCCAATCTCTTTCTGAGCGAATGGATGCTGTTAAAGTTAAATTAGATATGCTTGAGCAACACATCAAAGCATTGGTTCAAGAAAAATCCATTATGGAAAATAAGATTTCTGATGCGCAAGGTAGAATTCAAAAAATATTGAATAAATTACCTCAAGCATCCGATACACGCCAACTGACTCTTTTAGACAACTCCGCAGAGACCCCTCATGAGTGAACCTAAATCGATCCGCGTAGATGTTGAACTTGCTGGTCAAAAAATGGCCTTTATGACCTCATTTGAAAATGAGGATAAATTAAAGACTGCCGCAAATGCTGTGAATGATCAAATTACTCAAATTACCTCAGGTCCCAATAAAAGTATTGAACGAGCAGCACTGATGACTGCAGTGAGTTTTGCTGCCCAAATACAAGATTTGAAGGAACAAGTTCAAGTGATTACAGAACCTGGAGTTTCATCTGCCGCGATACAAGAATTAAGCACTAAATTAGACGCAATTGAAAAACAAGTGGATATTGCGTTAGACTGTCTATCCCTGCCTGGTTCGCCAAGGTCAATAGTTCCTTGAACCGATGCTAACGCATAAGGTGCTGAACATTTGTAGTGGGCGAGCGCGCCTTGTTTTTATAGGGTATGACTTCGGGTCATATTCTCCCTGGAAATACTGATGTGCCCAAAGCTATTCTGTCGCACCAACTTGAACTCTCTGGGTTCAGGATGACGACCTAGCGGCCAAGGCGGGGACCTACCTTTTATGAAAGATTTTTCTTGAGCTTTATTCAGATTTTATTATTACTGTTTTTAGGCTCAGTAACAGGCCTCATCGCTGGACTTCTCGGCATTGGTGGCGGAATGATCATGGTGCCTTTTTTAACTATCCTTTTTACTTCCTTCCAATTTCCTGCAGAACATGTGTTACACATGGCGATTGCCACCTCCATGACGACTATTTTATTTACCGCCATTTCATCGGTACGTGCTCAACAGAAAAAGAAGATGATCCGCTGGGATATTGTGTTGGCACTTGCTCCAGGAATTATTTTTGGAGGAATCGTTGGTGGTGGAAAAATATTCACTATTTTGCAAGGTCCTTGGCTAACCGTATTTTTTGCAAGCTTTCAGTATTTCTCAGCATATCAAATGCTCGCCAATAAAAAACCCAAAGCTACTCGTACTTTGCCAGGTAAGTTCGGTCTTTTTGGGACCGGTAGTTTAATTGGTTCAGTTTCAAGCTTAGTTGGTGCTGGTGGGGCTTTTATCTCTGTTCCTTTTATGACTTGGTGTAATGTACCCATTCATCATGCCCTCGCAACATCCTCGGCTTTAGGCTTTCCAATTGCTGTTGCAAGTGCAATTGGCTACATCATTGGCGGTCTAGAAATGAAAGGTTTACCTAATCACTCATTAGGCTATATTTACTTACCAGCTGTTTTATGTATTTCGGCGATGAGCATGCTCACAGCATCTGTTGGTGTTCGTATTGCTCACCAACTCAATACCACTCAACTTCGCAAAATATTTGCTATAGTCCTGATTTGCATCGCGACATACATGCTTTGCAAAAATGTATTCCAAATTATTTAACTCAGTTACCCACCCCTCACTCGGGGATTGCTTGCTGTTTTCTGTTAAACCGTTCCTGAAGTTTTTAACTCTGAAATTTCCGCTGCAGTTTTATGCAATACGTTTTCTAAAATTTCCTGTGTATGCTGCCCAAGCGCTGGTGGGGGTATTTCATATTGAAGCGGGGTTGCAGAAAACTTCATGGGACTGCCAACTAAAGTCACTTTGCCGGATGTAGCATGTGATAACTCAATTTGCATACCTCTTGCTTTTACTTGAGGTTCTTCAAATACTTCCGCAATGGAATTAATTGGACCATTCGCCACACCTGCATCATCTAATAATTGCACCCATTCTTTTGTGGTTTTTTGAATAAAAATATCTCCCAACAGTTGGGTAATTTCAGCGCGGTTATTCACCCTCTCACCGTTCGTTGAAAATTTAGTATCTTTTGCCAAATGCTGACACTGTGCCACATCGCAAAATTTATTAAACAAATTATCATTTCCACAGGCCAAAATGATGGCGCCATCTGCCGTTCTAAAAGATTGATACGGCACAATATTAGGATGCGCATTACCAATCATCTCTGGAGAGTTACCTGTCGAGAAATAATTCATGGCCTGATTCGATAAAAGAGCTACGCAGGAATCTAATAAAGCCACATCAATCCATTGACCCACGCCTGTGACAGCACGGTGAGCAATCGCCGCACAAATCGCGACAGTGGCATACATACCCGTCGTCATATCAATAATGGGTACCCCAACCCGCTGAGGACCACCGCCAGGAAGGTCAAGCCGCTCTCCTGTAACACTCATAAGGCCACCCATACCCTGAGCCATAAAATCATAACCTGGGCGATCTTTGAATGGCCCTGTTTGTCCAAAGCCGGTTACTGAACAATAAATGATTCCAGGGTTTATTTTTTTCATGTCTTCATAACCCAAACCATATCTTGCTAAATCTCCTACTTTGTAGTTTTCTACAACAACGTCAACTTCTTTCGCTAAATCTTTGACTAACTGCTGTCCTTGAGCACTCGAGATATCGATAGTAATTGATTTTTTACCACGATTGGCGGCGCAGTAATAAGCGGATTCTTTAGTGACATTACCTTGCTCGTCCTTTAAGAATGGTGGTACAAAAGCTCGTGAGTCATCGCCTTTTACTGGACGCTCTACTTTAATAACTTGCGCTCCTAAGTCGGCTAAATTTTGGGCAGCCCAAGGACCAGCTAAAACTCTAGATAAATCGAGCACTTTAATATGCGATAAAGGACCAGCCATAATAAATTCCTAATAATGATTGATGTAAAACCGAAAAAGCACCTTGATAAGAAGGTGCTTTTTCAATTCATTTGTGATTAATCTAATTTAGCTCCGGAGGTTTTCACCACAGCAGCCCAACGTTTAATATCTGCAGATACAAACTTAGCAAAAGTATCCCCGGTCATATTCGGCGTTTCCGAGCCATTATTGGCCCAAATTTCTGTGAGTTCCGACGAGTTCATTGCCTTTGTCACTTCTGCTTGCATTTTATCAACGATATCTTGTGGAGTTCCTTTTGGAGCCCATAAACCGTACCAAGTACTTACAACATATCCTGGAACTCCAGCCTCTGTTGCAGTGGGCACATTAGGAAATGCAGGTATACGTTTTTCTGAAGCAACAGCCAATGCCTTAATCTTGCCACCTTTAATATGTTGTGCAGAAGAGCCAAGGCCGTCAAACATGACATCTACTTGGCCAGCAATTAAGTCAGCTAATGCTGGACCTGCTCCACGGTATGGAATATGGGTAATAAAGGTTTTCGTTTGCATCTTAAATAATTCACCAGCTAAATGATGTGAACTTCCATTGCCCGCACTGCCATAATTATATTTTCCAGGACTCTTTTTAAGTAATTGAATAAATTCTTTTAAATCATTTGCCGGAACTTTAGAATTGATAACAATGACTTGGGGTGGAGATGCGACCAACATCATAGGGATGAAGCTTTTTTCAATGTCATATTCTAATTTTGGATAAATGGAAGGTGCAATTGCGTGATGCGCAGCTCCCATAAAAAAGGTATAACCATCTGGTGCGGCTTTAGATGCGATGCCCGCTCCCACAGTACCACCCGCTCCACCTCGATTGTCAATAATGATTTGCTTACCTAGGTTTTTTGTTAATTGCGCAGATAAAGGCCTAGCAAAAGCGTCTGTCCCACCCCCAGCGGGAAAAGGAACAATGATCGTAATGGGTTTAGATGGCCAATTATCCGCAAAAGCATGTAAAGTAAAGCAACTCAAAAACGCACATAAGAGTTTGTTTAATGACTTTTTCATCATTTGATTAATTTTCAAGATAATCTCCGGTTTTAATGTTTAAAGTATTTTAGTAACTAATCTCGAGTATATGACTTCACCATCCACAAAACGTTCATGATTATCCTCTATTTTGTCCAAATCATACAAATAATTCACCATTAGACTCGCGGATTGACGTAATCCCTTTTTCGACAAATCACCGGCCCAATTAATTCGATACAACTGCGCTCCATTGCCTAAGTGGAACTTAGCTACCGGATTTCCCCCTCTTCTGACGGAAAATTTTGCTAAATAAATGGCGCATAATCCAATCAAGGCATTTTTTTCTTCCATAGGAGCTTGATCAGGATGCCAACCACTCGATAATTTTTCTGGCCAAGACTGCTTCTTTAAATTGATTTGTTCAAGATACTTTGCCACTTTGTCCAATACGGACTGCTCAGTAAAGTTGTCTCCTAAACTTGCACCAGCAATTACCCAATCCATGAAACCCGGGATAGGCGATAAGGTGACAAACGTTTTTAAACTTGGGAATTCATTTTTTAAGTAAGTAGCCACTCTCTTAATGAGGAAGTTACCCAGAGATACACCTTTTAATCCTGGCTCACAATTACTAATCGAATAAAAAATGGCTGCTTTGAACTGTGAGGAATCAACCGTCTCTGACTTCTTGTTGACTAATGGCCCAATCGCGGATGAAACTTCTGGAACTAAAGCTACTTCGACAAAAATGAGTGGCTCGTCAGGTAACTGTGGGTGAAAAAATGCAAAGCAACGACGATCCGGTTGTAGTCTTCTTCTTAAATCATCCCAACCATCAATTTCGTGAACCGCTTCATGCTGAATAATTTTTTCTAGAATGTGCGCAGGTGATCGCCAGTCAACACGGTGCATCTTTAAAAATCCGGGGTTAAACCAAGATACAAACAAATGATGCAAATCATAATCTAGAGGCTTTAAATCTGGTTGTTTGTCGAGTATCTTAATGAGATGACGACGCATTGCCACAATCTCTTTTGTGCCGCCATCAACACGATTAATTCGTCTAAGTAATTCTTGACGTGGGGCTTCAGTAACTTTCGTTAATTGAATCAGATTTTTACCATTAGGGTCTTGAGCATACTCTTGGGCAACTTTTAAAACGATACTCGGATCAGGGTTAAATTTAGTCGCAAGGGCATGATAAAAGCTAATTTTTTGATCTTCATTAAGTAAGCGATACTGCCCCAAAATGTCATTGGCCATACTTGCAGAATTGGCCTCTCCACGTTCCGTCAGAATTTTTTTTGCTGCATTGATTGCTCTTGATAAAGATCTCACTTGAGATATTTTTTGCAATATAGTCATACTATTTTTCCTTGAAAAATAAAAAATGCAAAAACTGCTTATTGAATATACTAATATAAATCAGTAGCTTATTTAGATTTTTTTGATCGAAAAAGTAAATATGTTCCAAGAAGAATCATCGGCAAGGATAACCATTGCCCCATCGACAACCCCAAAGATAGGGTTCCTAAAAAACGATCCGGCTCACGAGTAAATTCGGCTAAGAAACGAAAGATGCCATAACCAATCATAAAAGCACCTGATACTTGTCCACTTCTGCGGGGATTTCTTGCATATAACCAAAGTATGATTCCAAGCAGTATTCCCTCACCGGCAAATTCATAAAGCTGTGATGGATGACGGGCCATCTGATCACCTGCTTGAGGAAATATCATGCCCCAAGCAACATCTGTTGGTCGTCCCCAAAGTTCACCATTGATAAAGTTTCCAATTCGGCCAAAAGCAATCCCAAAAGGGACTAAAGGTGCAATCATATCGGCAACATCAAAAAATACAATCCGCCGTTTTCTAGAAAACCAAGCAATAGCAGCCACCACGCCTAAAAAGCCCCCGTGAAAAGCCATACCACCTTGCCATACTTTGAAAATATCTAAAGGATGACTTAAATAATACTCCGGCATATAAAACAGGCAATACCCGAGACGACCACCTAAAATAACTCCCAAAACAGCATAGAACAAGAGATCTTCTAAATCTTCTTTTACAAAACCTTGGGATTTGATGGGTGGTTGAGCAACCCTTACGCGTCCCAACAATAAATATTGTGTAAATGCCAAAAGGTACATTAAGCCATACCAATGCACTGCGATTGGACCTATCTGAAGTGCCACTGGATCAAATTGAGGATGAATCATTTTGCTCCTTTTTGATCATGATTGAATAACTCCACACCCATCGATCGATATTGTTTAAAGCGTTGTCTGCCAGCCAATACCTCTTGCTCTTCAAGAGAAACTACTTCAATCACTCGATCAAAACGATGGGTAATTTTTTCGATGTCTTCTAAAAAATTTTGTCCCAAATGAATGAAAACATCTTGATGCGATAAATCCTGAAACTGTAATTCATCATAAGCTGTTGCCAATAGAATCGGCGTAAATTCTGCAGATTCATCATCGATCAAACAATGCGGTAAAAACTCTTCAGCACTAAAACTCCAGAGCATTTGATTGAGTTGATCAATATCCGCTGATGAACCAACAATAACTATTTTTTTAATAGGCTCAGCTTCAGAGGCAAGTGAAAATATCTTTCGTACCAGTCGGCATGTATAAGTTAACTTATTACCGACTTGACTATGAAAATCAACGCGCGCCACGAAATTACTTCACCTTCATCAAATATTCTGTCAACAATGGCACCGGTCTACCGGTTGCTCCTTTTGCTGCACCACTTTTCCAAGCTGTACCGGCGATATCTAAATGCGCCCAAGGGTAAGCATGCGTAAATCTTGACAAATAACATGCGGCTGTAACACTTCCAGCAGGCCTACCTCCAATGTTCGCCATGTCCGCAAAATTGGATTTTAGTTGTTCTTGATATGCATCGTCTAAAGGCATATGCCAAGCCGTATCTAAAGTATCCTGACCAGCCTCTAAGAGATCTTTCACTAATTCATCATTTTTACTAAATAGGCCGGTATGTACCCCACCCAAAGCAATCACACAGGCCCCAGTGAGTGTAGCAATATCAATGACTGCTTTTGGTTTAAAGCGCTCCACATAAGTTAGCGCATCACACAGAATCAAACGACCTTCAGCATCTGTATTTAAGATCTCGACCGTTTGACCAGACATGGTTACGACTATATCCCCTGGTCGAGTAGCTTTGCCAGATGGCATGTTTTCACAGGTTGGAACGACTCCAATGACATTTTTCTTGAGGCCCATTTGCGCAACTGCTTGCATGGTACCTAATACAGAAGCTGCGCCACACATGTCGTACTTCATCTCGTCCATGCCTTCACCTGGCTTTAGAGAAATCCCACCCGTATCAAATGTAATCCCCTTACCGACAATCACAATGGGTGCCTCTTTAGCTGGACCACCTAGGTGCTGCATGATAATAAATTTAGGTGGCGAGTCAGAGCCTTGAGTCACCGCCAAAAATGCGCCCATACCAAGTTGTTCCATATCCTTGCGCTCTAAAATCTGTACTTGTAATGCCTGGTCTTTACCGATTGCTTGAGCCGTTTTAGCTAAATAGCTAGGAGTGCAAATATTCGGGGGTAAATTACCTAGATCCTTTGCCAAACTGATACCTTGTGCAACTGCAACCCCTACTCGAATGATTTCTTTGAGTGGCTTTTCAAATGAAGTTGTTGTTGCAAAAGCAAAGGACTTTAACGTCACGGCTATATCTACCGGCTTAGTCTTAAATTGTTTGAACCGAACACCAAATCGATAACAAGCCTCTTCTGTCAAGCTGATCGTCTGTCGAATGATTTGGCTGTAAATGTGATCTTTTTTCTGACCAATCTCCTGATCTAACAACCACAATACATTTTGGGAATTTGAAGAAATAATGACTCTCAATGCCGTTCGCGCTGCTTTTGAATATTCAATGAGTAATTTATTTTCAGAAGTTGTTTCCGACAATTCAGTATGTTCACCTAAACCTACAAACAAGATACGTTGAGCATAAATGCCCTTGCTCTTCCAAGAACTATTTTGGTGAATCATCAATGTCTCACCCACTTTTCCTGAAAAATCTTTATTTTTAATGGGGGAGCTCAATGCGCCTTCTAGCAATCGATCAATTCCTGATAAAGATTTTGGCAACACGAGCTTTGCCACGTCTTTGATTTGGCAAAGAGGTAAAATAATACAGTCAACTGAAGAAGATAATTGTGTGGTTAAACGATTTTGACCTTCAGGGAAAACTTTAGTAATAAATTTTGTTTGCATCGTGCTTTACCTACCTCATGTTATTAATGTCTCTATTATCCATCTAACTATAAAAAAAATGATTTTTGAACAATCTCTCAGGAAAGAATTATCCTACACAACAGGTGCCGTCTTTCTTGTGCTGATGACCATCATGATGACTACCCTAGTGATTCGAATTCTAGGGTATGCCGCTACTGGCTCAATTAATCCTAAAGATGTTGTTATTCTCATTATGTTAGCTGTGATTGGTTACATTGCAGTAATTCTGTCGGTTTCATTATTTGTGGCAACTATGATGGTTTTAATTCGATGGCATAAAGATTCAGAAATGGTGGTTTGGTATGCCAGTGGGCTGAATTTAAGGATGCTCTATGGTCCTGTTTTGCGTTTCGCAAGCCCTTGGATTATCGTCATCGCAATCCTGGCAATTTTTGTTTGGCCTTGGACCAATGCTCAGACTTCTGAAATCAAACAAAAATTTAAAGGGCGAGATGAAACCGCCATGTTGATTCCCGGGCAATTTTTTGAATCCGTGAATTCCAGTCGGGTATTTTTTATTGAAAATATCGATGCAACAACCAATAAAATTCATAATATTTTTGTTGCCGATCATAAGAATGTCCGCTTAACCATCGCCATGGGAGAGTCTGGAAAAATCAATTTTTTAGATAACGGTATTAAACAAATACAAATACAAAACGGAAAAAGATATGAAGGGGAACCTAATAAAGGTGATTTTAAAATCTTAGAGTTCGAAAGCTATACCGTTGATGTTGAAAAAAAGGCTTCCAAAGCACCCGATTACAGCCCGAAGGAATCTACTAGCCTATTTCTGTTAGAAAATCCTAACCCAATTGCTATGGGTGAAATATTATGGCGTATAGGATTGCCGTTAATGGCTTTTGGACTTGTATTGATTGCTGTTCCACTTGCTTATGTAAACCCTCGTCGTGGTAATTACATCAATCTTATTTATGCTGTATTCACCTACCTAATCTATAGTAATCTTTTAAATATTTCTCAGACAATGGTCTCCGATGGCAAAGAATCCTTTATGAGGGCCTTTTGGCCGATCCATCTCTTTGCTATTTTGATTGCGTACGTGATTGTTCAACATCGTATTAACCCAGCCATCAGCTGGTGGAAGCGTCAGATTCCTGGTGGATATAAATTGTAATGTTTTTACTCTTTCCAAAAATCTATGAAAAGTATTTGGCTCGCCAAATCTACGCCAATTTCTTTTTTATTTTGTTTGCCTTAACTGTACTCTTTATCTTTTTTGATTACCTGAATGAAGTCAACAATCTACGTGGCAATTACTCGAACTCCCTAGCATTTATTCATATTTTATTTAAGTCCCCAAGTCGCTTAGTAGAACTTATTCCAATGGCTGGTTTAATTGGCGCTATTTATGTTTTTGCTCAAATGGCCAGTCAATCCGAATTCACGATTCTTCGTATGGCTGGTCTAAATACGCCAAAAGGCTTATGGACTCTTTTTAAAATTGGTATCCCAATCATCATCTCTACTTTTGTATTAAGCGAATGGGTCGGACCCTATTGCGATACCAAAGCAGAGGAAATGCGCTCAAATGCTTTAAATGAAGCTTTAGGAAACAGCCTTAAAACAGGTACTTGGATTAAAGATAAACTTTCAGATCCTGATGGTGATGGGCCTAAAAAGCCGGGTATTCGGTTTGTGAATGTGGGTAGTATCAAAAATCGTGGGGAAATTTCTGCAATCCGCATGTACGAATTCGATGAAAATCGCTATCTTCAAGTGATTCGGGAGGCTCAATCAGGCAGCTATGATGAAAGAGGCTTTTGGAACTTATCAAAAGTTACTGAAACTCGCGTCATCGAACAAGCACAAAAAAACCCCTTAGATACAAAATTTCGCTCCGTAAGCACGAGCTTTCCAATGCAGCGTCTTCAATCAGAAGTGACCCCAGATATCCTAGCCGTTCTTTTAATTTCTCCAGAGAGAATGTCGATTGTGAACCTCAACCGTTTTATTGAACATCTTGATGACAATAAACAAGATAGTAAAACCTATCAAATGGCTCTATGGAAAAAACTGATCTACCCCTTTACGATTCTGGTGATGCTTTGTCTTGCACTACCATTTGGTTATTTACATGCGCGCTCTGGTGGTATTAGTTTAAAAGTGTTTGGCGGCATTATTCTGGGCATGAGTTTTATTTTATTTAATACGTTGTTCTCACATATTGGCCTCTTGGGTTCTTGGTCTCCACTAATGACTGCAATTCTCCCTCTTGGGATTTATTTAATGATGGCAATCATTGCGCTTATTTGGGTTTCAAGGAAATAAAAGCTGTTTTTTTATAAACAATGCACGATATAAGCAGGTGCTGACAATTAATGGCATTCCATGTGTCTCAAAAGCTAAAAATGTAAATAATTAGTACTCTCAGAAGTTATTTCATAAAGTTGTATTTGCCACAGGTCAAATAAGATTTACAAATAATAAAGAATCGTTTTATTATATTTTTTTCGATATAAAGAATTTTTTACTATGAATATTCATCAATTTCGGTTTGTCCGCGAGGCGGTTCGCCAGAATTTCAATCTAACTGATGCCGCAAAAGCTCTTTTTACCTCTCAACCGGGTGTTTCTAAGGCGATTTTGGAGCTAGAAGATGAATTGGGAGTGGATATTTTTCGTCGGCATGGTAAACGTATTAGGGATCTTACCGAGCCTGGTAAAAAAGTTCTCATTTGCATTGAAAAAATTCTTGGAGAAATTGAAAACCTCAAAAAAATTGGCTCAGAGTACGCCGCAACGGATCAAGGTAATTTTGTTATTGCAACGACCCATACCCAGGCAAGGTACTCCCTGCCACAAGTCATCGCAGAATTTAGAAAACGCTTTCCAAAGGTAAGAGTCAGTATCCAACAAGGAAGTCCTGAACACTTAGCAGAGTTAGTGTTAAACAACCAAGCGGATATTGCTATTGCAACTGAGGGGCTATCGGAACATCCTCAACTGGTTTCGTTGCCAGGCTATCAATGGCAACATGCAGTTGTAGTTCCACACGGTCACCCCCTTTTGGCGAAAAAACCTTTAGCGCTTGAAGATCTGGTTGAGTACCCTATCATTACCTATGATCTTGCCTTTGCTGGTCGCCCGAAAATTAATGATGCTTTTGCAAAGAAAAAATTACAGCCCGATATTGTTCTAGAAGCAATTGATGCTGATGTAATTAAAACTTATGTAGAAGCTGGTTTAGGCGTTGGCATTGTTTCAGCTTTGGCTTATGATGCCCAGCGAGATACCGCTCTTGAAATGCTACCCGCAGGGCATCTTTTTGGAAATAATACGACTCGTGTGGCAATCAAACAAGATGCTTATCTTCGATCGTATACTTACACGTTTATTGAGCTTTTTTCACCTAGCTTAAATAAAAAACTTGTCGATCAAGCTTTGCAAAATCATGGCCAATCAGTAGAAGAAAATGCGAGCTACGATATTTGAAATCATCCGCCCCTCATTAGAACTGGGTTTATCGTTGCTTTGCTCAATGCATTGCAAATAATGATGTGAGTGCCATCGCCAATTATTGCCCTGTACGGCAAGTAAGGTGAACTAGCCACTACTAAAAACATGCATTAATTGCTTATATAGTCTGCCTTGATTCCATGAAGATGATGGTAAAGGGCTAAGAAAAAGCCTTTAAGTTAGTTTGTACTATGCTTAAAGGCTTTGTTATTACTGGTGCCGCGGGTCGGACTCGAACCGACACACTTATTAGGCGGGAGATTTTGAGTCTCCTGTGTCTACCAATTTCACCACCGCGGCAAAGTTAATTATTATGACACGTTCAAGGGGTATAGAGCAATATAGTGATGCTTAATATTCTATTTTCATTGGTCCACCCTGAAATGCAGGGTGGCCTTTTTATCCCAATTTAAGGCAACAAGATGATGGATCCAGTGGTTTTACGCTCCTCCATATCGCGCTGTGCCTGCGCAGCTTGTTCTAATGGATAGCGATGGGTAATTTCAATTTTCACCTGCCCGCTTATGACTCTTTGGAATAGATCTGCCGCCATCGGCTCTAATAGAGCACGGTTGAGCACATATGTTGTTAAGGTAGGACGGGTAACTTTGATAGACCCTTTGCCGGCCAAAATAGATAGGTCTAAGGGTGGCACAGGGCCAGAAGCATTGCCAAATGTCACCATCGTACCAAGTGGGGATAAACAATCGAGTGATTTCATGAAGGTATCTTTACCAATCGAGTCATAAACTACAGGCACTCCTTTACCATCAGTAATTTCTCTGACGCGTTTCACAAAGTCTTCATCACGATATAGGATTGTATGATCACAACCCATTGATTTTGCCAATGCCGCTTTTTCAGGGCTACCCACAGTACCTATGACTGTTGCTCCCAATGCTTTTAACCATTGGCATGCAATCGTGCCAACGCCACCGGCAATGGCGTGAAATAAAACGGTATCACCTTTTTGAACTTTGTAAGTGCTATTGAGCAGGTACTGCACTGTCATACCTTGTAACATCATTGCCGCCGCTTGTTCAAAGCTAATGGCATCCGGTAACTTCACAATAATGTCTGCTGGCATCACCCGAGCCTGAGAGTAAGAACCGGCAGGACGACCTGCATAGGCTACGCGATCTCCGATCTTTACATGTGTGACATTAGGTCCCACTTTTTCAATGACGCCCGCACCTTCTTGTCCCACGCCAGCTGGCAATGGTGATGGATACAAGCCATTTCTAAAATAAATATCTAAGAAATTAACCCCAATAGCGTGATGGCGGACTAATACCTCACCAGGTCCAGGCTCCCCTAGTTGAACATCAATATATTCAAGGACTTCTGCGCCACCTGTTTTACTCATACGGATGGCTTTTACTTGATTCGTTGTCATGAAATATCTCCTTTTATGGTTTTACTTTAGAAAGTGCCTAAAATTAACATATTACACAATTCATACAAAGTTTATTTGAAAGGAAATCTATGGCCGGACATTCAAAATGGGCCAATATTCAACATCGAAAAGGTCGACAAGACGAGAAACGCGGTAAGGTTTGGACAAAAATCATTCGAGAAGTGACCGTTGCTGCCAAGATGGGTGGGGGAGATATTAACAATAACCCGCGTTTAAGACTAGCTATTGACAAGGCAAAAGATGCCAATATGCCTAGTGAGAATGTAACGAGAGCGATTCAAAAAGGTACGGGATCACTCGAGGGTGTTCACTATGAAGAAATTCGTTATGAGGGTTATGGGCCTGGAGGCGTGGCTGTGATGGTGGACTGCCTCACGGATAATAAAACACGCACCGTGGCTGAGATTCGTCATGCATTTTCAAAAAATGGTGGAAATTTAGGAACAGATGGCTGTGTTTCTTATCTTTTTATGCATTGCGGTCAACTTATGTTCGCCCCCCATATTGAAGAAAATCAATTGATGGATGCCGCCCTCGATGCAGGGGCAGATGATGTTATCGTCCATGACGATTCATCAAAAGAGGTGATTACTTCGCCAGTCAATTTTTCTGTCATAAAGGATGCACTGATTGCGAAAGGCATTCAAGCTGAATTCGGTGAAGTAACCATGCGCCCTGAAACAGAAGTAGAGCTTTTAGGAGACTTGGCTGTGACGATGCAAAAATTATTAGACGCGCTTGAAAATCTGGATGATGTACAAAATGTTTATTCCAATGCAAGTTTTGATGAATAATTAGGATATCTATGAAAATATTAGTTATTGGATCTGGTGGTCGTGAACACGCTTTAGCGTGGAAAATTGCACAATCACCCAAAGTACAAATGGTCTATGTAGCTCCCGGAAATGGTGGCACACCCGTTGAATCAAAACATCTTCACGGCATTACCAATATTCCAATGACGGATATTACAGAACTTGCGCGATTCGCAGAAGTTGAAAAAATTGCCTACACAGTGGTCGGCCCTGAAAAGCCGCTATCAGAAGGCATTGTGGATATTTTTCGTGCAAAAGGATTAAAAGTCTTTGGTCCAACACAACAAGCTGCACAACTGGAATCTTCAAAAGACTTTGCAAAAGCGTTTATGAAGCGTCATGGAATTCCTACGGCAGATTATGAAACATTTCATGATGCCGCAGCCGCGCATGCATACATCGACCAAAAAGGCGCTCCAATCGTGATTAAAGCGGATGGCTTAGCTGCAGGTAAAGGCGTAGTTGTTGCGATGAATTTGGAAGAAGCTCATCAAGCCGTAGATATGATGTTAAGCGACAACAAATTAGGCCATGCTGGCGCACGTGTTGTTATTGAAGAGTTTTTAACGGGCGAAGAGGCAAGTTTCATCGTGATGGTAGATGGTAAAAATATTTTACCCATGGCTACCAGCCAAGATCATAAGCGCCTCTTAGATTATGACCAAGGACCCAATACCGGTGGCATGGGTGCTTACTCTCCAGCGCCAGTAGTCACTCCTGAATTACATGCCAAAGTATTGCGTCAAATTATTAAACCTACGGTTGAAGGGATGGCTAAAGATGGTATTCCGTTTACGGGTTTCTTATATGCTGGGCTTATGATTAGCCCCAATAAGGAAGTTAAAACTCTTGAGTTTAATTGCCGCATGGGTGATCCTGAAACGCAACCGATTATGGCAAGACTCAAAAGTGATTTTGTTGATGTTTTAATGCACGCGGATAACCAAACACTTGATCAAGTCGAATTACAGTGGGACCCAAGGGTAGCCCTTGGTGTTGTCATGGCGGCACATAACTATCCAAATACCCCAAGAAGTGGTGATGAAATTACTGGTATTCCAGAAGAAAGTAATCATCACATCGTATTTCATGCAGGTACAAGCTTCAAAGATGGTAAGCTACTGACTAGTGGTGGCAGAGTTCTGTGTGTTGTAGGTCTTGACGGAAATGTTAAAGGAGCCCAGACTCGTGCCTATGAGGCTTTGAAAACAATACAATTTAATGGTTCCCAATATCGCACTGATATTGGGCACCTTGCGATAAAAACGAAATAATGTCTATACAAGTTACTGAACTCAAGCATTTCTTTTGGAATTTACAAGAATATATTACCCAATCGTTCTCTGAACTTGAGAGCCAATCCTTCCTGAGTGATGAGTGGGAAAAACCAGCTGATAGTCCTCTGCAGGGTTATGGTCGTACGATGATTGTCGAAAATGGTCATTTTTTTGAACGTGCTGGTGTCGCTTTTTCTCATGTGAGTGGTAAAAAACTTCCTCCCTCGGCTACTGCTCAGCGTCCTGAAATTGCTGGTGGAAGTTTTGAAGCGATGGGAGTTTCTTTGGTGTTTCATCCCAGGAATCCCAAAGTACCAACGGTTCATATGAATGTAAGATGCCTGGTGGCTCATAAAGAAGGTGTAGATCCGGTTTGGTGGTTTGGTGGCGGTATGGATCTAACTCCTTACTATGGGGATATCGAAGACTGTCAACATTTCCACCAAACCTGCAAAAACGTTCTCGATACTTTTGATGAGAAATACTATCCACTCTTTAAAAAGAATTGTGACGCTTATTTTTATCTGCCGCATCGTCTAGAACCAAGGGGTATCGGAGGTATATTTTTTGACGACTTCAGCGAACTCGGATTTGAAAGAAGTTTCTCTCTGACCCAGTCCGTAGGCAGAGCATTCGTAGATGCTTATCTGCCGATTGCGAAAAAAAATCAACCTCGAAGTTACACTGCGGAAGAAAAAGAGTTTCAAGAATATCGTCGCGGAAGATATGCTGAATTTAATTTAGTATATGACCGTGGCACCCATTTTGGTTTGCAATCTGGTGGAAGAGCTGAATCTATCTTGATGTCGATGCCGCCAATTGCAAGGTGGCAATATCAACGCCTCATTAAGCCAGGAACCCCTGAACATCAACTAACTGATTTTTTTCTGCAGCCGCGTGATTGGCTCAACACATGATCGGTGTTTTTGGCGGTACATTTGACCCACCTCATTGGGGTCATGTCAAATTAGCTCAAAATTTTATTGAGTTACTCAAACTTGATGAACTATTATGGTTACCTGCGGGTCAACCTTGGCAAAAAAGTACTCATATCACTTCAGCAAATATGCGCTATGAGTTAACAGTCGCTGCTGTAGAAGATTTAAAAATTCTATTATTTGATACAGATCATCAGACTCATGTTGGTGTCAGTCGAATTGAACTCGATCGTCAAGGTCCAAGTTACACGATTGATACTGCAAAAGAGTTAAGGCAATTGTATGGTGCCAATCAATCGATTGTTTGGATTATGGGGGCTGACACGTATCAAAATATGTCCACTTGGAATGATTGGCAACACTTACCAGATTATCTCCACTTAGCAGTAGCTAGTCGTAAGCTATCCCCATCAGTTACAAAAGCTCATATTGATCCAGACCATCCTCAAACCATCGTGGAAATGATTGAATTATTTGATCAACGCATTACAGATAATGTGAGTGATTTGCGGAATGCCCCGCACGGAAAGGTGTTTTTTGATGAGAATTTTCATGTGGATCTTTCTTCAACCGAATTACGCGCCCAACTCAACCAACAGGCATCTCGTTCTGAATTAGCCGAATCTTTATCCCCACAAGTGTTAGACTACACCCAAATCCACCATATTTATCAACCGCAAGACTCTACTAAATGATGAGGAAAAATTTTTACGCATGGAATTAAGAAAATTACAACGTATTGTGATTGATGCATTAGAAGATGTGAAAGCTGTCGATATTCGTGTATTTGACACTTCAAAATTGACCGATTTATTTGATCGAGTGATTATCACTACTGGTAACAGTAATCGTCAAACGCGGGCTCTCGCATTCTCTGTCAGTACCAGTGTAAAAGAAAAAGGTGGCGAAGTGATTTCCATCGAAGGTCTTGATACCGGAGAATGGGTGCTTGTAGATTGTGGGGATGTCGTTGTTCATATTTTGCAACCAGCGATAAGAGCATACTATCAACTCGAAGGCATGTGGGGCGGAAAACCAGTCAGAGTGAAATTAAATGCACAAAAAGGTCCCTCAAGTGGTCCTATGATTTTTAGTGACGACCCGGATGATGAATGAAGCTCTTTGTTATTGCCGTTGGACATAAAATGCCCCAATGGGTTGAAGTTGCAATCCAAGATTATGTCAAACGGATGCCCAAAGATGCTCCCATCCTGATTAAAGAACTCAAACCTGATGTAAGCCCAATCAAAGAGGCTATTAAAATTCGGGAACACATCCCTAAAAATAGTTTTGTCATTGCCCTTGATGAACGTGGCAAAGATTTAACAACGGTGCAAATGTCTGAACAATTTGCACAGTGGCAACACATGGGTAAAGATATTTATTTGATCATTGGGGGGGCTGATGGTCTAGATAGCGAACTGAAAGCCTCATGCCATGCGCTTTGGCGTTTATCGAGTCTAACGCTGCCCCATGCGCTTGCAAGATTACTATTAGTAGAACAACTCTATCGCTCTTGGACTATTTTGCAAAACCATCCCTATCATCGCGAATAATATGATGTATCTCGCATCCCAAAGCCCAAGACGCCAAGCGATATTGAATGATCTGCAGGTTAAGTTTGAACTCTTGTTACCTGAGCCTTTCGAAAATCCAGAATTACTCGAAGCCGCTCTTCCTCAAGAGAGCTCCAAAGATTATGTACTTCGAGTCACTCTTCTAAAGCTCCAAGCGGCAGTTGAACGCCTCAATCGTCAAGCATTGCCATGGGTCCCCATCTTATGTGCGGATACGACGGTTGCGCTTACTAAAAATGGAAAAGAAATGATTTTAGGTAAGCCACATGATGCTAAAGAAGCGTTATCCATGCTTGAGTTACTGAATGATAAATGTCATGTTGTACACACGGCTATCGCCATACAAATTACTCAGGATCAAGCAGCAGAATATGTAATCAATTCATCCAAGGTCTATTTTGCCAATAACTCAACGCAAAAATTAAAATCCTATGTTGCCACGAGTGAACCTCTTGGGAAGGCAGGTGCCTACGCTATTCAAGGTTTAGGAAGCTGTTTGATTGAAAAAATAGAAGGTAGTCATAGTGCCATCATGGGCTTACCTATTTTTGAAACTAGCAGTCTCTTGGAGAAGGCTGGAATTGGGTTTATCCTATGTCCATGAATGAAGAAATTTTAATTAACTTTACTCCACAAGAAACCAGGGTTGCACTTGTTCAACACGGTGAAGTGCAAGAACTTCTGATCGAAAGAGCCCAAAACCGTGGCATTTTAGGGAATGTTTATTTGGGTAAAGTCGTGCGGGTGTTACCTGGTATGCAATCCGCCTTTGTCGATATTGGACTTGGAAAATCTGCCTTTATACATATAGCTGATATTAATAATGGTGCTGATATACCCATTGAAAAAATTGTATTTGATGGACAAACCATTCTTGTTCAGGTTCTCAAAGACCCTCTCGGTACAAAAGGTGCGCGTTTAACCACGCAAATCAGTATTGCTGGCCGCAATTTGGTCTATCTCCCACTCGATGAAAAAAATGGACAAATTGGTATTTCTCAAAGAATTACCGATGAAGCTGAACGGGACCATTTAAAACTAAGGCTTAGGAGCATTCTTCCTGAAGACTTAAAGGGTTGTTTGATTGTGCGTACCAGCGCTGAGGAAGCTAGTGACAAGGATTTAGAGCAAGATTTAAATTATCTGTTACTGACATGGTCAAGGATTCATCAACACACTTTAACTAAGCCAACGCCATCCAAAATCTACGAAGAACTCAATCTGATTGAGCGTGTCATGCGGGATATTGCGGAAGAATCTACAGCGGCGATCCGTATCGACTCAGCCGAAAACTGTACAAAACTTCAACAGTTTGCCGCAACTTATATGCCTAATTTAGTCGATAAGATTCAACTATATCGAGGTGAACGACCTTTATTTGATTTATTTGATGTTGAAAATGAGATCAATTTGGCACTCAATCGCAGAGTCAAACTAAAATCCGGTGGCTATCTGATGATTGATCAAACGGAGTCCATGACTACCATTGATGTCAATACTGGAAGTTATATCGGTGCGAAAACGTTTGTTGACACGATCTATAAAACCAACCTAGAAGCCGCAAAAGCAATTGCACGACAATTGCGCTTAAGAAATTTAGGTGGCATCATCATTGTTGATTTTATTGATATGCATATTGCAGAACATCAAACTGCCGTTTTGTCAGAGCTCTCTAAGAGTTTGGCGCTAGATCGGATGAAAACTACAGTAAATCAATTTTCGAATCTTGGCCTTGTTGAAATGACGCGTAAACGCACTCGTGAATCGTTAGCGCATCAACTGTGTGAACCTTGCCATGTCTGTGACGGCAAGGGTGAGGTAAAAACTGCCCAAACCATTTGCTATGAAATACTAAGAGAAATTGTCCGTGAGCACCGCCAGTTTAATCCAAAAGAATTCAGGATTGTCGCTTCACCTGATGTCATTGATTTATTTCTTGAAGAACAAAGTCAATATTTAACCGAACTCGGCGAATTTATTGGCAAGCCCATCCTCCTTCGTTCTGAAGGTGGTTTTGCTCAAGAGCATTACGATATTGTTTTGCTCTAAGCTTTTGTCGAAAACTGTAATCGATGTAAGCTGGAATAGAGACCACCACGCTCAATGAGTTCGGCGTGAGTCCCTAATTCAACAATCCTCCCATATTCAAGAACCGCAATGCGATCTGCATTTTCAATCGTTGATAAGCGATGGGCAATCACTAATGTTGTTCTGCCCTGCATCAAATACTCCAAAGCTTCTTGAACCAAACGTTCTGACTCTGAATCGAGAGCTGAAGTAGCTTCATCCAAAATAAGAATCGGTGCATTTTTATAAACTGCTCTTGCAATCGCTAAACGTTGTCTTTGCCCTCCAGACAAACGATTGCCATTATCGCCAATCACAGTATCAATACCGTTTGGTAAATCACGAATCATTTCAGATAAATTAGCGGCAGCAATAGCCTCAGCGACCTTCACACGATCAATATCCTGTTGATGCACTACACCATAAGCAACGTTTGCCGCGATGGTGTCATTAAACAAAATGACGTCTTGGCTTACAAAACCGATTTGCAAACGCAAATCTGATAACTTATATTCTTCAATCGGGTGACCATCCAACAAAATTCGCCCAGTCGTTGGAGAATAAAACCTCGGAACTAAATTGACTAATGTGGTTTTACCACTTCCAGAAGGTCCGACAAAAGCAACCACTTCACCAGGTGCGATATTCAATTGAATATCACGCAGAACTTCGCGTTGTGGATCACTTGATTCTTGACTGGTTGGTTGGTACGAGAAATTAACACGGTCAAACTCAATATTGCCTTTAGCTGTTTTTAAAGATTTTGCATGTGCTTCATCTACTTGTTTTTCTAAAGGCTGATCGATCAAACCAAAAATCATTTCAGCAGCAATTAACCCTCTTTGTAATGGTTGATTGATATCTGCCAAATGCTTCAAAGGAGAAATAATCAGCATCATAGCAGTAACAAAAGCTGCAAACTCCCCAACGGTAGTCCCTCCAGTTGATGACTGCAGGATGGCAATCAATAGAACACCTGACAATGCAATAGAAGCAACAATCTGAGTAATCGGTTGATTTAGCCCGCCAGCAATCGAAGAACGAATGGCGAATTTTTTGAGTTGTTTGGCCATTTCCGTAAAGCGATACATCTCATAATCTTGCCCACTATTTAATTTAACAACTTTATGTCCTGCACTTGCCTCTTCAACAACATACGCTAACTCACTAGTATATTTTTGTTGATCACGGCCTAAAGACCTTAAGCGCTTATTGATTCGACTAATCGTATAACCAATCACTGGAAAAATCACCATCACAATGAGTGTTAATCGCCAATTCAGATAAAACAAGTAACCCAATAAACCCAACACTGTTAAAGAGTCTCTGACTAAATTGATTGCAACACTACTTAAAATGCTCAGGACGCTGTTCACTTCAAACACAACTGTATTAATTAAGTTTGCTGCGGTACTCTGTTGGAAAAATTCAGTAGGAGCGTGTAATAAGCGAGTAAACATTTGTTCTCGAAGAATTAATAAGACTTCATTAATCACTCGGCTTAACCAATAGTTTGATAAAAATTGTGCGGCACCACGAATAAAGGCAATACCAACCAAAAACAATGGAACCTGCCATAACTTATCGTTTAGTCCACCAGTGAAACCGCGATCTAGCAAGGGTTTCATCAATGCAGGAATTGAGGTTTCAGTAGCAGCAACTACGGCCATAGCCAATAAGGCCAATATAATCATTGACTTATGCGGCTTTAAATACGATAGCACTCGGAGAAATACTTGATGATGGGGGAGCTTCATATAATGAATTATGCCAATCTTCTATCACAAACACATCATAATAAAGAAAAATAGTTGATTTCTATAAAATTACCTAACTCATGAAGCCAACGACATTCAAAAAAATATTGATTATTGCCACGAGACAGATCGGTGATACTCTCATCACGACGCCACTCATCCAACGCGCCCATGAAATTTGGCCTGATGCAAGAATCGATTTTTTAGGATTCACTAACTCTGTAGGGATTTTGGATGGTAATCCTTTTTTACACGACATCATTGGTACGAGTAAAAAACCCAAGCTCATGGAGTACCTCAAACTTATTTACAAAATATTTTTTCAATATGATCTGGCAATCATTACACAACCTAGCGATCGCGCTTATTTATATGGCTTATTTTCTGCGCCTAATCGTGTAGGAGTTTGTCACCTGGACAAAGAAGATCATGGTTGGAAAAAATGGATAACTCAACATCAAGTTCCAATTGATTATTTTTTACAACATGTGGTGACTGAAAAACTAAAGTTACTAGATCCATTTATTGGGCAAACTCAAGTGGCCAAGGCCGTGAAAATAAGCCCTCCTCGATTTGATTCATTACCTGTTGAACTTCAAGATATTTCCCAGCAATATGTTGTGATTCACCCAAGCCCACTAAATGACTATAAGTGCTGGCCAATCGATTCATGGGTGCAAATAATTGAATATTTTTCACGCCAAGAAATCTTAGTGGTCATGAGTGGTGGACCCGAACAAAAGGACCACCTACTTGCAGAAAAAATACTCTCTTATCTAAGTCCTCATGCAGAACAAATCATTCTCAACATGACTGGTCAGCTCAGTTTTGGTGAATTAGCCAACATCTTGCATCATGCCAAGGCTTATATTGGGGTTGATACTGCCATTACACATCTTGCAGCAGCCTGTGCAGTTCCCACGATTGCATTATTTGGCGCTACTCCTCCCACGAATTTTGGTCCTTGGCCAAATGGTTTTTCTCATACCCAACCTTATACCTTAAGGGCACCAAGTCAAACCGTTGGGAATGTGACCATCCTGCAGGGACCTGGAGAATGTGTACCGTGTAGAAAAGCTGGCTGCGATGACACGCCGAATAGCCGAAGTCTTTGCCTAGAGGATTTAAATGCCTCAAGAGTCATTCAGGCGTATGAAAATCTATTGCTACAAGTTATCCCTGTAATGCGTATTTAACTTGTAAGGCGGATGTTATGCCTAATTGGTGCAATAAGTTACTGAACCCCTGAATCGTTCGGTCATCTGGATACATATTCCAAGTTTGTGGAAACTGAATTTGGCATACTCCAGCATCAGAAACAAGATCAGCAGTCATCGGCAAGCTTATCAGTTGTCCAGAGTCAGCAGATGTTTGGCGAGAGGCATTTTGCTCGTGAATATAGGATTGAGCTTTTTCTTTAAACGTTTTTAAATTTACATGAGAGGTCATCGCAAAATGAATACTTTTCGCATAACGAAGTCTTGCTGTTGGCATCGACATTGCAGCTACCAATGAATGCCGAATACCTCCAGAATAGTTTTCTGTCGAAGGCTGTACCTTGGTCATAATCTTCGCAATTAATAACTCATCCTCAACAAAACAAGATCGATAATTTTCATAAGTATCTTCATAGAC
Organism: Burkholderiaceae bacterium; assembly: GCA_947462685.1. GTDB lineage: Bacteria > Pseudomonadota > Gammaproteobacteria > Burkholderiales > Burkholderiaceae > Polynucleobacter. The sequence continues at coordinate 24,836 of CANHPL010000030.1, forward strand.
CACTAACTCCATTTGTCCAGCTCCATCATCTAGAACAATGTTATTCATCACACCACCATTGCTAGTTTTTTTGGTCCGCTGTGAAACAATAATGCCAGCAACTAATTTTTCACCACTTTTATGTGATATTTTTTCTAATGAAACTCTTACAAATTGTCGAACTTCTTGGGCATATACATCAAATAAATGTCCAGATATACAAAATCCTAAGGCAGATTTTTCTTCTTGTAACCGCGTTTTTTTCATCCACGGCGCGATCGATATATATTCTGGTTCAGAGCCGTCTTCCTCTCCAGGCATCGCAAATAAACTCGTCTGATTCGCTGAAGCGATAGCCTGCTCTGCTGCTTGCATGGCATTGGGTAAGGAAGCTAATAAGGTAGCTCGGCCATCCATACCACCTGGGGCAATGCCATCAAAAGCTCCGGATCTTATTAAAGCTTCTATCGCACGACGATTCACAATGCGACGGTCTACTCGTTGACAAAAGTCAAATAAATGTACGAAAGGTTTTTCAGCTCGAACTCTCACAATTTCCGTAATGGCGTTCTCACCAGTACCTCTAACTGCTCCCAAACCATATTTGATGGTTCGAGAACCTCCTTGAGTTTTATCTTCTTCTTTTAAGATGGGCAAGAACCGGTATTCACCTGAATTAATATCTGGCATCAAAATTTCTAGCTGATTTTCTTTTGCATCTTCAAATAAAATTTTGACTTTATCCGTATCATCCATTGCTAAGGATAAGTTGGCCGCCATAAATTCTGCAACATAATGCGCTTTTAACCAAGCCGTCTGATAGGCTAAAACGGCATAAGCGGCAGCATGTGATTTATTAAACCCATAACCGGCAAAGGCCTCCATATTTTTAAAGATATCATCTGCTTTTTCTTGAGTGAGGCCACTCTTCATGGCTCCTTCTGCAAAAATTTTGCTTTGAATCGCCATCTCTTCTGGTTTTTTCTTACCCATCGCGCGGCGTAATAGATCTGCAGCACCAAGTGAATATCCACCCACGATTTGCGCCATTTGCATCACCTGCTCTTGGTAAACCATAATTCCATAGGTTTCCTCAAGAACAGGAATGACCCGCTCATCTGGATAAACAACCACTTGCTTGAGGTGCTTACGCGCGATGTAATCTGGTATCAAATCCATCGGCCCAGGACGATAAAGAGCAACGAGGGCAATAATGTCTTCAAAACGGTCTGGCTTTGCATCTTTGAGCATATTTTGCATGCCACGACTTTCCAATTGGAAAATGGCAACTGTATTTGCAGCTTTTAGAATATCAAAGGCTTTAGGATCATCCAGCGGAATATCCTCTAATTGCCAATTATTCTTTTCTGGATAAAGGCGATGAATATATTTTTGGGTAAGATCAAGTATGGTTAAAGTGGTCAAACCTAAGAAGTCAAACTTGACAAGTCCAACAGCCTCAACGTCATCTTTATCAAATTGACTGACAATGCCCGAATTCTGATCATCTTTACCGGACTGTGAATAGAGGGGGCAAAAATCCGTTAACTTGCCTGGTGAAATTAAAACTCCGCCAGCGTGCATCCCAACGTTTCTGGTAATTCCTTCTAACTGAATTGCATGATCAATGAGGTTTTTGGCTTCTTCATTATTCTGATATAAATCATCTAACGCCGGAGTGTTCCTCATTGCTTCCTGAATCGTGATTTGCGTTCCAGGTTTGGCTTCGATAAGCTTCGAAATTCCATCTACAAAACCATATGGCTGTTGCAGTGCTCGGCCCACATCTTTGATTGCTCCTCTTGCAGCCATCGTGCCAAAAGTGGCGATTTGACTAACTGCTTCATGACCATATTTATCTTTTACATATTGAATGACACGGTCACGACCTAACTGACAAAAGTCAATATCAAAGTCTGGCATTGAGACTCGTTCTGGATTTAAAAATCGTTCAAAAAGTAAGTTATATCTCAACGGATCTAGATCAGTAATCCCCAAGGAATATGCGACTAAGGAACCAGCCCCAGAGCCCCTTCCAGGCCCAACGGGAACGCCGTTATTTTTAGCCCATGAAATAAAATCGGCGACAATTAAAAAATATCCAGGAAAGCCCATTTGAATAATCGTTTTAATTTCAAAATCTAATCGACTCATATATCGCTCAGACTCTTGATCACGTTTTTCAGTATCCGGGTACAAATGCTTTAAACGATCCTGTAATCCTAGATGAGACTGTTTTTCTAAATAAGCCTCAAGTGAAAGTCCATCTGGTGTTGGGAAATTAGGTAACTTCGGTTTCCCTAACTGCAACATTAAATTACAACGTTTCGCAATTTCTACTGAATTCGTTAGTGCACTTGGTAAATCTGCAAATAATTCCATCATTTGCTCAGAGGTCTTAAAGTATTGTTCTGGTGTAAAACGGACTACTCTTTTAGGGTTCCCTAATTGATCACCATCGGCAACACACACTCTGATTTCGTGAGCCCTGAAATCAGAGTGTTGCATAAATTGAATAGGGTGTGTGGCAACTAGCGGAATTTTAAGGCGACTGGCTATTGAAGCAACCAAATGGATATATTTTTCTTCCTGTTCATGCCCGATTCGGTTAACTTCAATATAAAAATTTCCGGGAAATAGTTCCCACCATTGCTTGGCACACTGTTCAGCCACGTCTAATTGATCGGTGAGTAATGCTTGCCCTATATCTCCTTGCATACCACCTGATAGAACAATTAACCCTTCAGATAATGTAAATGGTTGTTGACTTGCCATGGAGGAAGTACTTGGTAAAGAAAACCAATGTGGATGTATTTCATGTCGACCTAGATGTTGGTTTTCTAAGGTGGCTTTTGACAACAATTCACATAAATTGAGGTAACCCTGGATGTTTTTAACTAGTAAGAGGGCGCGATGAGCTTTATTGCTTTGTGTAGGATGCGAAATCCAAACATCCACCCCTGCAATTGGTTTTATTCCTGCGCTACGCGCATTTGAGTAAAATTTAATTAACCCAAAAAAATTCATGAGGTCTGTTAAAGCAAGAGCGCCCATCTGATCAGCGACAGCTTGTTGAATGGCGTCATCTAGTCGAACAATTCCATCAACGATGGAGTATTCAGAATGCAGACGTAAATGGACGAAATTTGGACTTGGCATAACTTCTATTTTAACGAAACCTGCAGAATTATCCATCTAAAGCTATCAACCACAAAGATCAATAGAAGTTATCGAGTTTTTTCAGATTACCTTTGAACATCAAAGACTTTTCTTTGAAAAGCCCACCACCCAAATGACATAAACACAAAGGCGATAACAAGCAATTAGGATTTGATCAGGTTTAACTTAGTTTTTTTTAGCGCCACCGAGTAAGGCGCCAAGCGCTTTACTTGGACTAACTGATTTTGTAATCGATTTTGCTGGCTCTATCTTG
>CANHPL010000031.1 GCA_947462685.1 Burkholderiaceae bacterium
TTGTTCTACAGAAAAACCTTTTTGTTCAAGGGAGTCTGCAAAGAGTAAAGAATTGAATTTCATTGAAGATTTGCTTGGTTATCGGAATAGAATCTTATGCTTTTTATAATAGAAAAACAAATCAACAAATTCATCACCCATTAAACTAAGAGGTATATGAACGATATATTTGCCATAGGAGATGTCCAAGGCTGCAATCAGCAGCTGAAGCAGCTCATCAAAAAATTACCCAAAGACTCAAAAATCATTTGTGTGGGTGATTTGGTGAATCGTGGCCCAGACTCTTTGGATGCTTTGCGAACTCTTAAGGAATTGCAAGAGGCGGGGCAAGCAGAATGTATCTTGGGCAATCATGACTTACATTTGCTGGCCAGAGATGCAGGAATACGCGGTCCCAAATCATTGGATACCTTGGATGATATCCTCAAAGCACCTGATCGAAAAGAGTTGATAGATTGGTTAAGACATCGTCCAATGGCTTTGTATAGCGGCAAAGAAAACTTAAATACTCTTTTTGTGCACGCAGGCATCTTGCCGCAATGGAGTGTCACTAAAACTCTTGAGTTAGCACATGAATTAGAAAAAGTCTTGCGACATAAAAATTATGCCAAGTCCTTGATTGAAATGTATGGCAATACACCGAATCAATGGAATGACAAACTCAAAGGCGCAGAGCGCTTAAGAGTCATTATTAATTCATTCACTCGTTTGCGCTTTTGTACTGCTAGGGGTGTGATGGAGTTTGAGAGTAAAGAGGGTGCTGGTGATGCACCCAAAGGTTATATGCCTTGGTTTGAGGTTCCGAACAGAAAAACTCAAGATGTCAAAATTGTTTTTGGTCATTGGTCTACTTTGGGACTGCTCAAGAAAAAAAATGTAGTTGGCTTAGACACCGGTTGTGTTTGGGGTGGTCAATTGACTGCCATGTCCTTGGGTAAAAGGCCGCAGTTTATTCAGGTGCCTGGATTAAAAAGGCCGGTAGGTCTCTAGTATTGAAATGTTTCTGGTAAAACATCAAGCAAAGGCTTGATGTTTTATTCAAGAGATTCTTTTTTAACCACCGCGTACCTAATCAAGGTATTTTTTCTAGCCTCGTCATGTTGCACTATTGGTGGCGGATAATCTCGGCCCAAACGAACTCCTGCAAGATCTAATTCAATATCACCGGCTAACCAGGGGGCATGAATCGCTTTTTTGGATAGTTTGGATAACTGAGGTAAATACTTTTTAATGAATTTGCCTTCTGCATCAAATTTTTCAGATTGGGTGATAGGGTTAAAGATCCGGAAGTAGGGTTGTGCATCACAACCACTGGAAGAAGCCCACTGCCATCCACCATTGTTAGCCGCAAAATCAAAGTCATTGAGATGGTCTGCAAAGTATTGTTCACCCCAACGCCAATCAATGCCCAAATCTTTGATTAAGAAGCAAGCCACGACCATGCGCAAACGATTGTGCATATAACCACTCTGATTGAGTTGATGCATGGCTGCATCAACCAATGGGTAACCCGTTTTACCTTCACACCAGGCTTTAAATAACTTTTGAGCTTTAGCACCGCTTTCCCAAGCAATTTTGTCGTAATCGGGTTTGAATGATTGGTGACCGGCTGTGCCGTGAACCAGTGATTTCTTGGTTAAAGCTGGAGCGAGCCTTGGGTGATTGCTCAGAATCATGAAATAAAAATCACGCCAAATCAGTTCTGATAACCAGATGGTGGCACCCATGCTTCCGGCTAACATTCTCTGGTGAGCTTCGCGCACCAGCGCTCGAATAGAAATCGTGCCAAAGCGAGAGTGCACTGATAAATAGCTGGGTCCTTTGACTGCTGGAAAATCACGGGTGGCATGGTATTGATCCATACGATCTAAGAACTGTTCAAATAGTTCAGATGCACCTGACATACCAGTGGGTAAATACGATTCAATGCCGGTGGGTTCAAAGCCCATCGATTCTAGTGATGGGAAAGGTAGATTTAATGCTTTTGGGATTGCTGCAAATTGACCACTATCTAAATCAACAGCATGTGCATCAAGATCAGTGGCTTGAAGTTTTTTAAGCCAGGCATTTTTAAATGGGGTGAATACAGAAAACACACCACCTTGCCCTGTGAGTACTTCTTGATGCTCAAAGATCACTTGATCTTTGTAGCCATGAAAAGCAATATCTTTTGCTTCAAGAGTGAGCGAGATTAAGCGATCTCGTTCTATGGCTGCAGGCTCATAGTCTTTATTGGTGAAAACCGCTTGAACATTTAATTCGGTGGCAAGCTCTGGAATTATGTCGACTGCTTTGCCATGACGCACGATGAGTCCGCCACCTTTGGTTTTTAGTTCAGTGTTGATTTCTTGTAATGAATGCCAAATGAAATCAATCCGACGGTCTTTTGTAAGGCCTCGATCTAAGAGGTGAGACAAAATGTCCGTATCAAATACAAACACCACCCAAACTTGCTTGCAAGCTTTCAAAGCCATGCGCAGGGCATGGTGGTCGTGAAGTCTTAGGTCACGGCGAAGCCAGACCAAGCCTTTTGAACCAGAGCTATTGCTAGCAGTCATATTTTTATCTCCTAAGGCATCATTATTGATGATTCATGATTCTCTTGCCTTTGACTATCATTTTATAGAGATATCCAGTTTTATGGTTAGGGTCGGTGAGGCCTTAATCAGATAAAATCTAGATATGACCCAAAAAACAGGGGATGTTCAGCATCTCGCCAATCAGTTCTTAATTGCTATGCCTGGCATGGTTGATGAGAACTTTGCCGGATCTGTTATTTACCTCTGTGATCACTCTTCTACTGGTGCCATGGGCTTGGTCATTAATAAGCCCACGGATGTTGATTTGGCCACTGTTTTTGAAAAGGTTGACCTCAAGTTAGAAATTCAAACCAAAGCCACAGAGCCAGTTTATTTTGGTGGCCCTGTACAAACTGATCATGGTTTTGTCTTGCATGAACAAAAGCAGGGTGAGCACACCACGCATTACAACTCCTCATTGAGAATTCCAGGGGGTTTGGCCATGACGACTTCTAAGGATGTTTTAGAAGATGTGGCAGCTGGTCATGGACCTTCACGATTTTTAATGACTTTGGGTTATGCGGGTTGGAGTGCTGGTCAGCTTGAAGATGAAATTGCTCGCAATGGTTGGTTAAATGTTCCAGCTCCTACAGAAGAAATGGCCCACATCATTTTTGATACTCCGCATGAATATAAGTATCAAAATGTTTTAGGTCTATTGGGCATTGATCTTGGTTTCCTCTCAAGTGATGCGGGTCATGCCTAATGACAAAAACCATCTTGGCCTTTGATTTTGGAGAAAAGCGGATTGGTGTGGCTGTGGGCAACAACATCACCAAAACTGCTGAAGCTTTGAAGATCATTCAAGAGAAAAATCAAGATGAAAAATTCAAAGCAATAGAGGCACTCATCCAAGAATGGCAACCACAATTATTGGTGGTGGGCTTACCCACTCATCCCGATGGTGCAGAACATGAGATGACGCAAAAAGCTAAACGCTTTGGCAATCAGTTGCATGGGCGTTTCCAAAGGGAAGTGGTTTGGGTCGATGAGCGCTATACCTCTGTTTCTGTTCAAGATGGAAATGATGCCTTGGCAGCCCAATTGATCTTGCAGCAGTATCTGGATACGCTTTAAGATAAAAATACAAGAAACATCAGTGTAAGATACTTACAATGAGATTGTTGAACTAAAAGTAATTAACAGTAATCAACAGGCCAGGCCTGAAGATAGCAAATAGTAAAAGCACAAGTAAAAGTAAAAGAAAACATTGAAGAAAGCTTATGTCATCCATTCCTAACGCAGAAGACCTTTATCAAACTCTTTTAAATCAATTAAGAGAGCAAAAGAAGATCAGTCCAGATTTTCAATTGGCTGGTTTGGCCAGCGGTGGTGCCTGGGTGGCTGAGCGCTTGGCTAAAGATCTCAGTTTATCTACTCATGGCGTGATCAATGTGTCATTCCACCGTGATGACTATGCTGAAAAAGGCATTAAGGCTCTCAATAGCTCTGAAGGTATGTCAACCAAATTACCGTTTGAGGTAGAAGGCGCTCACATGATCTTGGTGGATGATGTTTTAGATACTGGTAGGACTGTTCGAGCGGCTCTCAATGAGTTATTTGACTATGGGCGTCCGGCCAAAGTTGATTTAGCTGTTCTTGCAGATCGTCACAGAAGACAGCTACCAGTTGATGCCACCTTCAAGGGTGCTAAGGTCAAAGTGGCTGATGATCAGATTTTGGTTTTAGAGCAATTGGATGATGGGCGCTTTAGCTTTACCGCTGAGGCTCAATAAAGAGTTAAACAATAGTTAAGCAGAACCAATAAAAAATTCAGTAAATAAACAAAAAAGACAGTAAAAAGACAACATAAAAGCCAACAGAAAAGATTAAAATACTGACCTAAGATGCCAAAGACCTCCAAGACTGCCAGCCAACTTCAGCTCAATGATCAAGGCGAGCTCACTCATTTGCTGACCTTAGAAGGTTTATCCAAAGAACATATTCTTCATATCCTCGATACGGCCCAGCAATTTGTGGCTGTGAGCGACTCAGATCGAGAAGTTAAAAAAGTCCCATTGCTGCGCGGCAAGAATGTTTTCAATCTCTTTTTTGAAAACTCTACCCGTACGAGAACCACATTTGAAATCGCTGCCAAGCGCTTATCCGCGGATGTAGTTAACTTAGATATTCAAACATCTTCAACAGCCAAGGGTGAGACACTGCTCGACACCATTGATAACTTGGTAGCGATGCAGGCGGATATCTTTGTAGTGCGTCATAAGACCACAGGTGCTGCTGTTGAAGTAGCTCAACATTTACCACCACATGTGCATGTGATCAATGCAGGTGATGGTACCAACCAACACCCAACGCAAGGTTTACTTGATATGTACACCATGCGCCATTACAAGCAAGACTTCAGAAAGATCAAAGTAGCCATCATTGGTGACATTGTTCATAGTCGGGTAGCAAAGTCGAACATTCATGCGCTCACCACTTTGGGTTGTCCAGAAATCAGAGCGATTGGTCCTGAGAGCTTATTGCCTAAAGATCTGAACATGATGGGCGTCAAAATCTTCAATAACATCGAAGAAGGTTTAAAAGATGTTGATGTAGTGATGACCCTCCGTATCCAAAAAGAGCGCATGGAAGCAGGACAAGTTCCAGAGGGTGATGCATTCTTCAAGCAGTGGGGTCTCACAAAAGAAAGACTTCAATTAGCCAAACCTGATGCCATCGTGATGCACCCAGGACCTATGAACCGTGAGGTAGAGATTGCCAGTGAAGTGGCTGATGGCTCCCAAGCAGTAATCCTCAAGCAAGTGACTTTTGGTATTGCGGTGCGCATGGCAGTGATGTCGATTGTGGTAGTGAATTGAGTCAATCACTATGTTGCGCGCTCAACTATAAATTAATTTATCAGTCAGGTATTAATCATTACTAAGTGATGAATATTTAAGATTTACTAATCTAGTAATCATAATAAGGAAATCTAATTAAATCATTTTTAATTTTTCTTATTAATTAAATAATTAGCAGGAATTAATTTTGATTATGCTAAATAAGAGGTCTGACGGTTGAAATGGGATTTTCACTTGATATCTAATCATGGTGACTGCATGAGTACCTTTAAATATTTTTATGTTGGCTTTTGCTGAATTTTCTATGGAAAATTCTTATAAAAAATCATACCTTCTTTAAATGTGGAACTTTAAAAAAGCCCATAGTTTTGTATAGACCGAATTTTCAATCCTAAAGACTTTCTTGGAGTCCTGCCTCTAAATTTGATTGAGTGGAATACTTAATTAATATCGATTTTTGGCTTAAACACTTCAATTTTTCATATAAAATTTGGGGATGTCTAGCATTATCAAACCAGTCATTCTTTGCGGGGGTTTAGGAACTCGTTTGTGGCCACTTTCACGCGAATCTTTTCCGAAGCAATTTGTGCCTTTAATTGCCGGCCAAAGTCTTTTGGGTTTAACCATAGACCGAGTGAAAAAATTAGGTTTTCCTGTTTGTGTTACAAATGAAGAGCATCGTTTTTTAGTACAGGATTTATTGAACTCGTCACTCGATGGTGATGCTACTTTTTCTTCAGCTAACATCCTTTTGGAGCCGTCAGGTCGAAATACTGCCGCCGCCATGGCCAGCGCCGCTTTAATGCATGATGTGGCCAGTTCAGATTTATTACTCTTTTTGCCATCCGATCATTTTGTACCAGATATTGATGCATTTTTAGAGATAATACAGTCTGGAGTTACTGCAGCAAAGGCAGGTTACATTGTTACATTTGGGGTTCAGCCTAGCTTTCCGAGTACAGCTTATGGGTATATTGAGCAGGGAAAATGTCTGGAAGGCTTAAGTACTGGTGTTTCATCAACTTATGCTGTTGAGCGTTTTGTGGAAAAACCTAAGCTTGAAAAAGCTCAAGAGATGTTATTGTCTGGCCGTTATCTTTGGAATGCAGGTATTTTCTTGTGTCAAGCATCAGTGCTAATCGATGCGCTATTGAAACATGCTCCTGATATTCTGGAATCTTGCCAGAATGCCATGCGAACTGCGAGAGTTGATGGCGACTTTGTTCGTCCTAATAAAGAAGCTTTTTTGGCATGTCGTTCTGAATCTATTGACTATGCAGTCATGGAGCATTTTGATAAAGTCGCGGTTGTTCCATTAAAAGGTGCCTGGAGTGATGTAGGTAGTTGGAGCGCAGTGGCCAACTTATTGCCAGCAGATGAATTAGGTAATCGCATCAATGGACAAGGTTTGGCAATGCAATCTACCAACACCTATATCAATGCCCCGCATCGACCTGTGGTTGCATTGGGCATCTCTGATTTGCTGATTGTGGATACGCTAGATGCTGTCTTAGTGGCTTCTGCTGACAAATTAGAGCAGGTGAAAGAGGTTGTGGCTCAGCTTAAAAAAGACGGTACATCACAAGCAGTGATGCACCGTCGTGTTGCTCGTCCTTGGGGTTGGTACGACTCTATTGATATGGGCAATCGTTTTCAGGTTAAACGAATTACTGTTAAGCAGGGAGCTAGCTTGAGCCTACAAATGCATCGTCATCGTTCTGAGCATTGGATTGTTGTGAGAGGTACGGCCAAGGTTACTAAGTGCGAAGAGGTTTTCTTGCTAGAGGAAAATCAGTCGACATATATTCCGATTGGCGCAAAACACCGTTTAGAAAATCCAGGAAAAACTGACTTAGAAATTATTGAGGTTCAATCGGGTGACTATATAGGTGAAGATGACATTATTCGATTTGAAGATACCTATGGCCGTAGTTAAGAATTTGATAATAGAAAAATTCAAATATGAAAAATAATAATCAGCAAAAATTTGATTTGATTACAGATGTAACTAGTCAAAATGGTTCTTGTCTAGCCGAGTTCTTTTTAGAGAAAGGTTATATAGGCCCAGGCATAAAGCGTCACGAATATTTATTTAATATAGATCGAATTAACCAGCATTATCAGGGGCCTCACATTGATAATAGTAACTTTATATTGCACTGCGGCGATTTATCAGACTTATCAAATTTAGCCCTCATCATTCAACAAACACAATCAAGTGAAATTTATAACTTCGGCGTGAAAAGTCTTGTCGCCATTTCATTTGATTCCCCAGAGCAAACGGTTGATGTAGATAGTTTGAAAGTCGCTTATAAATATTTCTTGAGTCAAGGACAGATTTAATGATTCTTGTTACAGGTGGCGCAGGTTTTATTGGAGGCAATTTTGTCTTGGATTGGTTAGCGAATCCAGACTCTGACGGTATTGTTAATCTAGATAAGCTAACCTATGCTGGTAACTTAGCCACTCTTCAGTCTTTGTCTTCTGATTCACGTCATGTATTTGTTCAAGGTGATATTGGTGATTATAAGTTGGTTCTTTCTCTACTACAAAAATATCGCATTCGTGCGGTTTTGAACTTTGCTGCCGAATCTCATGTAGATCGCTCGATTCATGGACCAAGAGACTTTATTCAAACCAATGTCGTTGGTACGTTCAATCTTCTTGAAGCTGTTCGCGCTTATTGGAATGAATTGCCAGAATCTCTAAAAAGGAACTTTCGTTTCTTGCATGTATCTACAGATGAGGTCTACGGATCATTATCCCCAACTGATCCACCTTTTTCAGAAACTAACGCTTACCAACCCAATAGCCCCTACTCAGCTTCCAAAGCAGCCTCAGATCATTTAGTTCGTGCATGGCACCATACCTATGGTCTGCCGGTGCTGACTACTAATTGTTCAAACAACTACGGCCCCTATCACTTCCCAGAGAAGTTGATTCCTCTGGTGATCTTGAATGCCCTGGCTGGCAAGCCACTGCCTATTTATGGCGACGGTCAACAAATCCGTGATTGGTTGTACGTCAAAGATCACTGCTCAGCGATTCGTCGTGTATTAGAAGAAGGTAAGTTGGGTGAGACCTATAACGTGGGTGGTTGGAATGAAAAACCAAACTTATATGTTGTTCATACTATTTGTTCTATCTTAGATGGTTTTTGTCCAAAGGCTGATGGGAGCTCTTATGCTGCGCAAATCACCTACATCAAAGATCGTTCGGGCCATGATCGTCGTTATGCGATTGATGCCACCAAATTAGAGCGTGAGCTCGGCTGGAAGCCAGCTGAAACATTTGAATCGGGCATCCAAAAAACAGTGCAGTGGTATCTAGATAATCAAGAGTGGACCGAGAGTGTATTGAGCGGCTCTTATCGTGATTGGGTCCAAAAACAATACGGCCATACAGCTTATCAATGATGATTGCTTACTAGTTATTAATGACTAATTGCCGATGCTTATATGTCTTACTCATCCTTTGAACTCCTAGATCATAGCCGACCTATTGTGGTGTTTGGTCGTGACGGACAGGTGGGGCGTGCGTTACAAATTTGTTTAAATGATCTCAATGTGCCGGCTGTTTTCTTAGGTCGTGCTGATTGTGATTTAACGAGTGAGTCTTCCATTGTTGAGGTATTAAATCACTGCCAACCTAAAGTCATCATCAATGCAGCGGCTTATACAGAGGTTGATAAAGCAGAGAGTGAACCTGAGCTGGCATTTGCAATTAATGCCAAAGCCCCAGAGTTGATGGCCCAATATATCGCAAAAGTTAAAGATGGTCTTTTGATTCATTACTCTGCAGATTATGTTTTTGGAGATAGTAAAAAAACTTCCTATGTGGAAACCGATATACCAGGTCCAATGAGTCAACTAAATGCTTATGGAAAAAGCAAGCTTGCTGGAGAGGTTGCCATTGAAAAAATTTTTTCTGTGATTCAAAACGAAACGTCAAGTGACTCCAAAAATAAACCACGATATTTAATTTTAAGAACTTCGTGGGCGTACGGAGATGGGGACAATTTTATTCGTAAAATATTGAACTTGGCTTTCATCCAAGATGGTCTGTGTGTCGTTGACGATCAAATTGGTGTGCCAACATCTGCATCCTGGCTGGTTGAAATTAGTTTGAATTTGGGATTTTCAAGAGCTTCTTCGGGTATTTATCATGTTGTTCCAGATGGTGAGGCATCTTGGTACCATATTGCAAAACTCTCTATTGAGGAGGCTCGTCAAAATGGATGTCATTTCACTTTGAAATCTGAAAATTTGCAATCAATATCGACATTGAAATATGGTTCTGTTGCTAAGCGACCACATAATTCTCGGATGAGTAACAAAAAATTGCGAAGAGCCTTGTCTGAAGCAGGTATTAATGTCCTAATTCCCCATTGGAGCAATCAGGTAAAGACTTACGTTAAAAAATACACTGAAAGCACCATGAAAACAAATTCAACTTTAATAGTTTAGGATGTGTAATGACTACTCAAAACATGTTTAACAATTCCAGAAGAGGAATATTGTTAGCGGGGGGCTCTGGCACTCGTCTTTATCCTGTGACGCAGGCTGTCTCTAAGCAGCTCATGCCTGTTTATGACAAGCCGATGGTCTACTATCCTTTGTCTACACTGATGTTGTCCGGAATTCGAGACATACTTTTAATTTCAACACCACAAGACACTCCTAGATTTTCAGAGTTATTAGGGGATGGTTCACGGTGGGGTTTAAATATTCAGTACGCAGTTCAGAATTCACCAGATGGTTTAGCCCAAGCTTTCCATATTGGAAGAAATTTTGTCGGCAACCATCGCTCAGCGTTGATTCTTGGCGACAATATTTTTTACGGTCACGAGCTGGTTGATCAGTTGCATTCTGCTGGCCGCCAAGATAGTGGGGCCACAGTATTTGCTTACCACGTGAATGATCCGGATCGGTATGGAGTAGTCGAGTTTAATCAATCTTTTAAAGCAATTTCAATTGAAGAAAAGCCAGCTAATCCAAAAAGTAATTATGCTGTAACTGGCCTTTATTTTTATGATCAACAAGTTTGTGATATTGCAGCTGAGGTTAAGCCTAGTGCTCGTGGCGAATTAGAAATTACTGATATAAATCGCAAATACCTTGAGTTGGGTCAGCTACATGTTGAAATTATGGGGCGTGGATATGCTTGGTTAGATACAGGAACTCATGATTCCTTATTAGATGCGGCAGGATTCATAGCAACTTTACAAAAGCGTCAAGGATTGATGGTGGCTTGCCCTGAAGAGATTGCCTATCGTCAAGGTTGGATTAATTCTGAAAATCTAATGAAATTAGCAGCTGATTTAAAGAAAAATGCATATGGCCAGTATTTGGAAAAATTGTTAACTGAGAAATTCTAAAGCTTCCAGTAACTTGAAAGTAATAAATGCCTATTGAAATTAGTCGTACAGATATTCCAGATGTTCTAATTATTGAACCCAAAATTTTTGGTGATGACCGAGGGTGGTTTTTTGAATCATTTAATGAGAATGATTTTTCCAATGTTATCGGTAAACAAGTTGCCTTTGTGCAAGATAATCATTCATATTCTAAGAAGGGTGTTTTGCGTGGTCTTCACTATCAAATAGAGCAAACGCAAGCTAAATTAGTTAGGGTGTGTCATGGGTCAGTTTTTGATGTAGCAGTTGATTTACGCCAATCATCAAGAACTTATGGCAACTGGGTTGGGGTAGAGCTTTCTGCTGAAAATAAGAGGCAGTTATGGATACCTGAAGGATTTGCCCATGGATTCTTGACTTTAACTGATGAGGCTGACTTTTTATATAAGACAACGGATTATTGGAATCCTACTGCGGAAAGATGCCTTGATAGTTTTGATGAAAAACTAAACATTCGTTGGCCATATTTTGATAAATTGAGTATTAGCCGAAGTCCTAAAGATGCAAGTGGATTGTCTTTTGATTTAGCTGAGAAATTCTGATGTGGATCAAATGAAATGATTTGTTTATGGAAAAAAAGTTTTTTGAGATAGATGCGGCGCTAAATTTTATTTCTCAGAAAACGCCTTACAAAAAAATTGAAAAACAAAGTTTTAGTCAATTGTCTTTAAAGTGGCGAAGAAAGGTTGCCATTAAGTCAGGATTTATTTCGTCGTACATCTTTAAAAGAGATTTGTATCAAGAGGGCTTTTCAAAATTTACAGATAAAATTTCTTTTGAAAATAATTATTTTTTAAGGGCATGTATTAAATATAATAAGTAAGTGGAAATCAATGGTGTTAATAACACCTGGCATTACAGTAATGCGAGAAAAAGGTGCCGAGTCTCATTTTGTTCATAACGAGTCTTTTAAAACTTCCTTATTTGACGATCTAGAAGTTACAACTCACATAATTCGCAAGAAGTTATTGACTGGTTTCTCTTTATGGTTCTATCTATATGATTTTTTTCGAACAAGAACTGGTTTGCTTAAGCAATATGGATTAAAGAGATATTCAGAAGTTTTGTCAAATTTAGCGCTTAAAAAAGTGATCTTATAATGTTAAAAATTATATATTCAATATATAAAATAAGGGTGCATAAATGCTTCTAGAGTGTGTTACCAGCCACTCTTGATCACGTCAACAACATATTGACGTTCTTCGGGTGTAACCCACCAACCTACAGGAATGCAAATCATTTCTTGCACTAGCTTATCCAGGTTGGGGAGGGTGGACTTGTATTGCTGTACGCAAGTGTGAATATCATTTCTTTCATGAACCCTGCTTACCATGATATTCGCGTCGTACATTTTTTTAACGAAATTAGCATGACGTTCAACTTTCATGGTGTAGAGCCAATAAGCAGACTCTCTATCTGAGTTACTCTCCAAAAGAGTCACACCGCCAACATCTTTGAGTGCCTCGTTATAAAACTGCCCATTTGCCTTATGATTTTTTAGTACAAGTGATTGGACCTCTGGTAAGTTGCCAAGACCAATAGCAGCATTGATATCATTCATATGCATTTTGAAGCCATATTCGGCAACATCCGCCTCACACCTGAAGTCTTTACGGTTGTCATTTCTATCAATTCCAAACCAGCGGAGTAGCTTTGCTCTATTAACTAAATGGTCATTTGGGAACGTGATGCAGCCGCCATCACCAGCTGTTAGATGTTTGATGGCTTGAAAACTAAATGTACAAATGTTCCCATAAGAGCCTATTGGCTTGCCTTTGTACATAGAGCCAAATGCATGGGCAGAATCTTCAATAATAATAGGCTTAAAGCCGTACTTATTAAAAGCATCCTCTTGTATCTTTGCTAACCTATCCAAATCTAGCGGATAACCGCCCCAATGAACAACAACAATGGCCTTAGTTTTTTCCGTGATTTTTCTTTCTAAATCATCCAAATCCATGTTGCAGGTGTTAGGGTCCGCATCCACCCATTTTAGATTGATATTATTTGCAAGTATTGGCCAATTTGTGGCTGTACAAGTTAAGGCTGTAGTCAGGATGTGGTCATTATCATCAATGCCAGGCCAATCGTGATTATCAAACGTTGGACTTGAATCTTGAAAACGTCGTTTTTGTGGGCGCTTTAGCATATGAAACACCAAATGCTCTGATGATGTGGCAGAGTTTGTGGTGACAACATTAGGGTTGCTAAAGAACTCGCAAAGTTGTTTTTCAAATTCTTCAACCACGGAACCTTGACCGATGTACCCCGAGCCCAAGACTTTCTGGGTGCGAGTAATCGCATCATTGGACATGAATACTTTGAATAATTGGATTGGATTGTTGGGTTTTTGCATTCAAGCCTCGTGATTAATGCATTCTTTCAAAATTTAAATAGCACTATCAGTTTGTGTGCTGTAATTTGTCAGCATTCTTTCTCTGTGCCATTCAGAAGCCATGGGGCTATCTGCGTACTCGTGAAAGCATGGTGTGCCAAGCGTGAAGTGAAGTAATTTTGCATTACGGTTTTCACCAAATTCATCAGGCAACCAGTTCCATTCAATTGGGAGCTTGCCGATTAAATCGTCACTTAGCCAAGTAAATCTGTGCAGCTCAGCTCCAGTTGCATTTTCAACAAAGCTTGGGCTAATTTTTTGATTGGCAGGGTGCCCACAATTCCACAAAACTACACTAGACCAATTTTTCCGAGGGTAGTTTTGGTTCTTGGAGCCCAAATATTTTTGCTCAGTTTTTGTTTTGTAATCATGGTGAACGCACATAACTGCCTTTGTTTCATCGCGAAGATTCCAAAGATTGCTGATGTCTTCCCTAAGAATCATGTCGCCGTCTATGAATAGAGCCCAACCTTGATAGTTCATCAAGTGAGGCACAAGAAATCGGCTGTAGATGAACTGATTTGAGCCATCAGAATGCATTTCTTTGTAAGCAGATAGGTTTTTAAGTGCTAAAGGAGTGATTGAGACTGGCAACTTAGAATGTCTAATGATGCTATTTGCACAGACATGGTATGCAACAGCTTCTCTAGGGTCAAATCCAATAAATATATTAATCATATTTTTCTAAATTAATTAAGGAGAGTGTTTTTCCATATTGTAATCTCCCCGCCAATTCTAGCGTGTTTATTTAGAAAATTAGTGACAGCTAACTGAGTTCTGTGATCATGCCACCAGTCATTCATATGACCATTGATTTTTGCGAGGTGTATCCTATAACTTTGAATGGTTGTGTGAAATATACCAACTTCTTTCAATGTGTTGAAGCTGTCGCTTGCCATGTTGTCAATGGGAAAATACCCGTTAGCTATAACAATGATAGTAGGGTGATTGACAATTAGCGATTCGACGATGGTGGTGCTCGTATTATCGCTAACATGCAAAGAGTAGTTAGTCACCTCATTGATAAAGGCACCACTTTGAAAGTCTAAGACCACGTTCGCAGGAGCATGTTCTCTGAATAAAATCTCAAATGAGCCTCCTCGATCTTTATTTCTAGTTCGGATCTTGACTGCTCGCTTGGTTGTTTGTGCAGTGATGTGCGCAATATTGATTTCATCTAGTAAATATTGTTTAAAAATAGTTGGTTCAAACGGGTACTCAACCAAGTGATTAGGGCGCATGGCTCCTGTCAATAAAATCGGATTTTTTTCGTCAACTCTTTTTATTGGCTGTGATCTTTGATAGCCAGCAAATTTATTAATATAAAAAGGTATAACTTTTGGATCCTGATCACACAATGCCCCCCAACTTAGATACTTATCTAAAAATGATAATTCATAAGTTCGTAGCCAAAATTTATCTAGCGCGGAATAGTTAAATGCATGAGGAGTGCCAATAAGCCTTACCTTTCTCCTATTTTTCTGTGCAAACGCCATGATCTTGAATGAGTCAATGCTAGACCAACAGTCACTAGAAAAAATAGCGTCAAAACTTTGATTTTTATCGTAATTTGCATAGGTTTCATTGATACCCTCCAGAAATATTCTAGGAAGCATTTCGAGAGTTTTTTGGCTTAGCCATATTGCAAATGGATACTCCTTTAAATGATCTATCAACTCATAGAGAATTTTATTTCTAAGTGTGGTATCTGTTGAAAATTGATGTATTTTTTTCTTGTATGAAAGCTTTCTGATTTTCAAAAAGCTTAATAGGGTGAGTTGAGTTAGAAATTTTTTTCTTATGCCAGATTGAAAGGCGATAGTTTTAGCCCAAATAAAACGGGGCAAAACTAATAATTCAGACTGAGTTTGAATTTGTTTGCATGACCAGTCGGTAGAGTGATTGCCAGATAAATAATGAAGGTAGTCATCGGTTTTGTGCCACCGCATGAATGCCAAAGTATCACCTGGGGCGTTATCTGGGCAAAATTGACTAGTGTGTTGGGGTTTGTTATTAAGGTACCAGTCAAGTGTGGTGTGGGTAAAACTTCTGCACCAAGGCGAAATTAGTGCAATTTTTTGCTCATGAGTTAGTGGAGCAACAATTTTATTTGCTAAAAAATCACATATTTTGTTATTAATATGTTCGGCGAAAATTAGCGGCTCACTCATATTTTTTGAAGTAAATTTTTAACTTTTCTTTTCCAAAGCCAGCGTTTGATGATACTTCTAGGATTATCTTGCTGTAAGTAGTTAATGCGGTTAAGAAGTAAAGGTGATGGCAGCCTCAGTCCACTAGAAAGATAGTTCTGTATTTGATGATAAATATCCAGTCTCCGATGTCTTAATTCAACATCTGGATACTTGCTTAAGAATATTTTTTTATTTGTTTTGAGTAACTGTTTTTGAGCTGGATCTGACTTAAAAATTGCACTACCTTGATGGTAAACAAACCATTTTTCGAACACCACGGATTGATACCCTAGTTTTTTTGCCCGCATACAGAAATCAAAATCTTCATAATAGCCGCGGCCATAATCTAGTGATAAACCGTTCAGTTCATCCCATAATGTTTTTTTGATGGCTACACAGAAAAAATCTGCTCTGTAAATTTTTATGAGCTGATGAGGCGCTGCAGCGGTGATTTCTTTTTGTAATTCAAAAATTTCGCTTTGGTTATTGTTTGGAAATAAAAGATGTTGACATGTGCCCGCATTATTGGTGAGTGGGCTGATAATGCAATCATTTTTTCCAGCCAAATGAATTGCTTCGGTCAAGTGCTTTAATGAATTTGGTGGGAAAGCTGCGTCACTGTCTACTATTACAAACCAATCACAGTCCACTTTTCCTGCGGTGCTATTGAAGCCACCAGTGAAGCCGAGATTTTCTTTGTTTAGTTGTAGTTCAAATAGGGGGTGATCTTGATGATATCGTAGTAGTTTTTCTGCGCTATCATCAGGTGATGCATTGTCGACAACTAACACTTTAATATTGTTTTTTTCAGCCTCTGGTAATAAGGTGTCTAGGCAAATCTTGGTGGTGGTGTCAAAGTTTTTGTAAGATAAAATTACGGCAGTGATTCTCATGCGGATTCTTTCAAGATTTTTTTGATTTGTTCGAAGATTTCCGTGGATGGTTTAGTTGTTAATAAAGGGCAAATTTTTCTAATTAAATTGTCCTCTAGATTCCACCAGGCAATATTTGTTAAGAACTCAATAACTTCTTTGGAGAATCGATATCTAATATGCTGAGCTGGATTTCCGCCAACAATTTCATAAGGTTGAACATCTTTAATAATATGTGAATTGGCCGCAAGAATTGCGCCATCTCCAATGGTAATGCCAGACATGATTGTGACGGAGTTGCCAATCCATACATCATTGCCAATATTAACTGGCCCCTTGCTATGTGGGTAACCTTGAGCCTCATAGGCGCCATATACATCCTCATGGATATGGCCAAACGGATAGGTAGTTAACCAGTCAGACCGATGGTAGGCGCCCGTAAAAATCTTGACATTTCCAGCAATAGAGCAGTATCTGCCTATGAAAAGATGGGGCGATCCTTTGTGGTGAGCTAGTTGAATATTACCCGCACCAAAAGTAAATTTTCCAACGGTAACATTGGCCCCATCAATTTTGACAGTTGTGTCGTAAGGGTGAGATGTCTTTGCCCACTCTTTTTCTCTGTAACTTCTTGAGAATATCATTTTTAGTTTGTGTTTAATTTTCATTAGTCAAACCCTTAGCTTTTTCAATGATGATGTGGGTGGCTGTATCGACACCTATTGGTTTTAGACAGGTTGTTGTTGTGATGTTGTTAGTTTCCCAGTCATTTACACTTCGTTCAATATTATTGATTATTTTTTGTATATCTGTAGTTTCAGCAATATAGCCATTACGCTCTAGTATTAGCGAGTCTAATTGCGAATTTTTATGAGTCATTCCAAAGATAGGTCTTTTTGCCCAAAAATATTCATAGACTTTTGAGGGAATGTATTCAGCGCAGTCAGGAATTTGCCCATGAGCTAATAAAAGAAAATCGGCCGCCTGCATCCTAAGTAAAACTTGTTCGCGACCAGATAATTTTCTTATGGGGTCGTATTCCAATCTCCCATGAAGATGAATATTTCCTTTAAGCTGCTCATGCTTAACAATCTCATTGCTAGAGCTATCCAAGTTACTACCGTAAACATGTACTTCAATTATATTTTTTTTGTCAGGGTATTGATTTAGGTAAATGGCAAGTGATTTAAGAAAGGTGTCTAAACTTCTAGTTTTTGACAGGGAGCCAAAGTGAGCATAGGTGATTTTGTCACTCTTGACGTACTCTTGATGAACCATGGGCGGGGTTGATCCAGGTATGATGCAGTGCCCTTTATTTTTCAATTGAGGGTTTCTATTTTTGGCGCTGATTAATGCGCCATCGGTAAACCACCAAATTAAATCACTATTGGTGCAGATGGCTTTTTCAAGCTTGTGCTGAAACTTATCATCTCGTGATTTAAGCGGCTGCTCTGGTTTTACCAAGGGATCATGTATTTCTGTAATCCAATTTAAACCGGTTGTTTTTTTTAACCACAAGCCAGCCAGGTGAGCTGAATAAGCACCCCCCGTAGAGTAAATTAAATTAATTTTGTATTTATGAATGAGGTAGAGAGAGGTGATGTAAGCTGTAACTGCCCATGAGGCTTGGCTTTGCAATCCAAAAATAATTTTTTCAAAAATAATCAGTGGAGCGAGTGCTAGAGATAGTAAGGTAATTGATATTTTATAGAGAATGCCTTTGCCTAACTGTCCTCTAAGGTAATGTCTTAAATCAAATTTAAGTCCAGCGCCCCCCAGCGGCAATACTTGATAGTGAATTAGTTGTGAATCTTTTTTCCCTGTGCAAGCGCTGACGATAATTGGGTTAATGTCGCTTTCTAATAAAAATGGAATCTTATCTGTGATGGTTTGGCTAGCAGCCCGACCATCCATGTTGAAGGCATGAGATAAAATTAGCCAGCGGTCATTAGTTTTCATTTTTTAAGATAATTTTGTTTGATAAACCGCCAGCATCTTGACAAGAGTGGTTTTTGAAATTCTTTGGGCTCTAATTTCTTGTCCCAGTTTGATTGATAAATGACGCCAATATATTTTTCTTTAAGTGTCGACTCTGTGATTTTCTTTAATTGATCGTTTTTAAATTGCCATTCATAGTGGTAAACCTTGAATAGTGGTGTAATTGGATGAAACGTAATTGTTTTGCTATGCAGCACAGCTTCTCCATACCAGCGCATTTCTGTACTGTGTAATGCGATTGCATCCCATAGACTCATTCGGCGACTCTCCCATAAATAGTCTGACAACCATTGCCATACATCTGATGACCATATAAAGGGAGCGGGGCCGAAGTCATATTCAGTCCCCTTGCGGTCGAAGAAAGACATTAGGTTGTGACACTCATCCTCCATATTGCGAAGAATATAATTTCTACCTTCTCTTTTAACTTCAGCTATGAAGTCATCTGCAGTATGGGCAATGGTAAGTGGAGTTCCATCTGCATGAATAAAGTCTGACTCACTAAATTCTCGAATAAATTTAGCATCTGAATCTAAGCAAAGATAATTTTTACACAAACCTAGACGCCAAAATTCTGATTTAATAACTTGCTGAGCGAGCCCTCTGGGAAATTTTTCAATGATATTCTTATTTGTATATGGATTTAATTTAATGATTGATTCATCGCTAATCCATATATATCCATGAGAGCCAAGATGATCTTTAAATAGCGATTCATCTTCTTTGGGGGTCGAAATATAAAAGGGAATATTGCTAACGTTAAATTGATTAACACTTTGGAGAAGTTCTTTAGCGCGCAGAACATCTCTTTTGTATGATTTGCAATATAACGCAAAGTTTTTCAATTTTTAAGCCTTTTTCATGAATTCAGACTTCAACAACATGCTCTGACCATCAACTTTGCAATCAATGGCATGATTTCTATCCACCAAGCCGATATTCTTGATCTTGGTGCCACCTTTGATGAGCAAAGAAGATGCTTTGACTTCTAGATTCTTGATGAAGTAGACAGTATCACCATCATTCAAAATATTGCCATGGGCATCTTTGTGGATTTTTTTTTCTTTTATCTCAGTGGATTGAGTGCTTGCTGACCACTCATGTGAGCAGTCTGGGCAAATAAAGTTGTCACTATCATGATAAGTATTGTTAATGTAGCAAATAGGGCATGCTGGAATCATATTATTTCGCATTGTCTTATTTTAGCCCTTTGCAAGAGTTTAGTTAAAAAATATCACTATTTAACTAATTAAGCGAAAATAGAGCCCATGAAGATTTTGATCGTTAAATTGTCCTCTTTGGGTGATGTTTTGCACAATTTGCCCATGCTTTGGGATCTGCGTGCCAGGTATCCAGATGCCCAAATTGATTGGGTAGTTGAAGAGGGCTATGTAGGTTTGTTGGAGCCTCTTAAAACAACTGTAACTCCTGCCTTTGCAGGTATTGATCGAATCATTCCTTTGTCATTCCGTCGTTGGAAAAAGGTATTGAAGCGTGGTGAATTTATTCGAAGCATTCAAGAATACATCGTGTTCATGGCCGATATTGATACAACCTCATATGATCTGATCATTGAAACCCAAGGCTTGCTTAAATCAGCTTGGGTGACCCATTTGGCCAACCCAAACAAGACCGCTTCAGTCTTTGGTTTGGCCAATCAAACCGAGTTTTCTGGTTATGAGCCTTGGGCTCGTCGTTTTTACACTGATCCAGTACAAGTGCCGTTTCATTGTCATGCGGTTGATCGCTCGCGTTGGGTGACCGCCTCAGCACTTGATTTGCCAGTTCCGGATCGTGTCGCTTCACCCCCTCAGTTTTATCCTCCAGCCTATGTTCAGTCTTTGGTGGATGTTGCCAAGTTGGGCTTTGCTTCAACCCGAGTAGATTTGGGGTTTGATGTTTCTAAGCCTTATGTGATGTGTTTTCATGCGACGGCTGGTAAATCTAAGCGATGGTCAGATGATGCTTGGGTGGCTGTTGGTAAAGAGTTGATCGGGCGCGGTATACAAGTGGTCTTGCCGTGGGGCAATGACAAAGAAAAAGAGGTCAGTCAGCAATTGGCCAAGAAGATGGCAGGTCAATACACATTGGCTGGCTTGGTAGGTTCTAAAGCGATTGTGCCGAGTGCGTTTTCAATTGCTGATGCCTTTGGTTTAGTGGCTGGTGCCAAGATGACCATCGGCGTTGATACAGGCTTGACTCATTTGTCTGCCATTTTAGGTATGCCAACGATTGAGTTGTATTGTGATTCACCTCGCTGGAAGACTGAAGGCTACTGGTCGCCAAATATTTATAACTTAGGTGATAAGGGGCAGCCACCGACCACCCAAGAAGTGATCAATATCATTCAGTCTCACTTCTCTTAAATCACCTTTCATTAACCCCAATCATTTGAGTAAGTCCATGGATTTAAATTTGCCTTCGGCAGAGCAGATTGCTTTGCGCATTAATAACCAAATCGCCACAGAAATGAAAGTGCGACCTCAGCAAATTGGGGTGGCTGTTGGTTTGATGGATGAGGGGTCCACGGTGCCCTTTATTGCGCGTTATCGTAAAGAGGTCACAGGTGGTTTGGATGACACGCAATTGCGCAATATTGAAGAACGTTTGCTGTATTTGCGTGAACTCGAAGAGCGTCGCGTGGCGATTCTGAAATCAATTCATGTGCAGGGCAAGTTAACGGATGCTTTGATGACATCTATTGGCGCTACTGATACCAAGCAGGCTTTAGAAGATCTTTATTTGCCTTATAAGCCAAAAAGTCGCACCAAGGCGATGATTGCCCGTGAAGCAGGATTAGAGCCTTTGGCTCGAGCTTTGATGGCCGATCCTACTCTCGATCCTCAAGTTGAAGCTGCGAAATATATCAATATTGATCCTGCTGCCTATGCAGCTCTCAGCGCTGAAGATATAAAGAAGTCTCAAGCGGGTGATGAGGGTGTTCATGGTGGCAAGCCGTTGGCACCCGATGTAAAGACGGCTTTGAATGGTGCTAGAGATATTTTGGCTGAAGAGTTTTCTGAGATGGCGCCTTTGCTAGCCAAGCTTCGTGACTTCTTGTGGTCACAGGGTTTGATGACATCCAAAGTTGCTGATGGCAAAGAGATGGCGGAAGAGGAAAAGTTCCGAGATTACTACGCTTATTCTGAACCAGTTCGCTTAGTGCCCTCACACCGTGCCTTGGCTCTTTTTAGAGGGCGTCAGTTAGGGGTATTGCAACTCAAGTTGTCTTTAGAAGACTCTCAAGAAGTATTGGTGCCTCATCCTTGTGAAGTGATGATTGCCAAGCATGTGGGCATTGAATCATTGGGCCGTTCAGGAGATAAATGGTTAGCAGAGGTGTGCCGTTGGACATGGCGTGTAAAAACGTCTTTGTCCTTAGAGATGGCATTGTTCACACAATTGCGCGAAGCGGCTGAGACAGAGGCGATCAAAGTTTTTGCACGCAACCTCTACGAACTTTTATTGGCTGCTCCTGCTGGCCCGAAAGTGGTGATGGGGGTTGACCCAGGAATTAGAACAGGCTGTAAAGTGGCTGTTGTTGATGCCACGGGCAAGTTACTAGAAACTTCTACCATCTACCCTCATGAACCTCGCAAAGACTGGGATGGTTCTTTAGCAGTTTTAGGTGCTTTGTGTGTCAAACATCAGGTGTCTTTGGTGGCCATTGGTAATGGCACTGCCAGTCGTGAGACTGATCGCTTGGTGAAAGACTTGATGAAACTTTTAGCAGTCAAAAAAGGTGATCAAGATACTTTGCAAAAGATTGTGGTGTCAGAGGCGGGTGCTTCTGTGTACTCTGCTTCAGAGTTAGCTGCTCTTGAATTCCCTGAGCTAGATGTATCACTTCGTGGTGCTGTGTCGATTGCACGTCGTTTGCAAGATCCTTTGGCGGAGTTGGTGAAGATCGAGCCCAAGGCGATTGGTGTGGGCCAATATCAGCATGATGTGAACCAATTTCAGCTATCCAGAACTTTGGATGCTGTTGTAGAGGATTGTGTGAATGCTGTGGGTGTTGATCTGAATACGGCATCCGTGCCATTGCTATCCAAAGTATCTGGCCTGAATGCTGGCTTAGCCAGAAACATTGTTGCTTTTAGAGATAGCAAAGGGCGCTTTAATAATCGTGAGGCTTTGAAAGAGGTGCCGCGCTTAGGCGACAAAGCCTTTGAGCAAGCCGCAGGATTTTTGCGCATCAGCGGTGGTGATAATCCACTGGATCAATCTTCTGTGCATCCCGAGTCTTATCCGCTGGTTGAGAAGATGTTGAAGCAAGTAGGTCAACCGGTTACTGAAGTGATTGGTAATAAAGAGTTACTCAAAAAGGTGGCTGCAAATGATGTGATTCAAAAACTGGTGGATGATAAATTTGGCGTTGTGACCATTAAAGATATTTTGACTGAGTTAGAAAAGCCTGGTCGTGATCCACGACCAGAATTCAAAACAGCGACCTTCGAAGATGGCGTGGAAGATATCAATCAATTGATTCCCGGCATGATTTTGGAAGGTGTTGTGACCAACGTTGCAGCCTTTGGGGCATTCATTGACATTGGTGTTCATCAAGATGGTTTGGTGCACGTTTCTGCGTTAGCAGATAAGTTTGTCAAGGATCCTCATGAGGTGGTTAAAGCCGGGCAAGTGGTTAAGGTAAAGGTGCTTGAGGTGGATGTGAAGCGCCGTCGCATTGGCTTAACGATGAAGTTAAATGATTCTGCGCTGTCAAATACTGTGACTCGTTCACAAACTGGCGAGAGAATTAACAACAGTGGGGCTAAGAGCTCAGCAAAACCCTCGAGTCAAAGGCAGCGGGGCTCATCTGCACCAATTGGGAATACTGTTTTTGCTGAGGCATTTGCTAAGTTGAAGGCAAAAAACTAATCATTCATGGATTTACGAATAATAGGAAGTGCTAAAGCGGATCCTGCATGGGTGATGTGATTATTGTCGCTGTATAGATAATATCCGTTTAAATAAGTGTGGCAAATATTATTCGGACAAAGTGCATTTGCTAAATCAATGGTTTGAAGTCTTGGGTTTCTCTGATTGGATAAAAATTCTTTGATGAAGATTTGCTGAGATTTAACCTCCTCAATGCTTTGAGTAAAGCCATCTGTAAGGTATTGAATTGGATTGGGGAGTGTTGGTATATCTTGAACTAATATAACTTTTATTCCATGTTGATTGATCAAATCAATAGTGTTGGTAAGAGCTTTCTTTAATACCATTTGGCTTGTATCTGAATTATGAGCGGTTGTTACTTCATCAGAAATGAAATGAGTGGGTCTTAAAAGTCTGCCATGTGACCTGTTGCCGCGAGCGTACATATCCCAAAAAGCCACCAAATAAACCTTGTCAAAATTTTCATTTTTCAGAAGATTTTTCAAGTGATGGTCAAAATTTATTTTTTCACAGATGTCGTCGGCGCCGTTGAAGCTTTTTATGCCAATTAGCGGTGGACAGCCTGGGCCAACAGCAGTAATCACTCTAACTTTACTTTGTTGTCCCGCAATATCAAAAGCTACTTGAATTGAGCCTGCATGTGAATCGCCAATCACCAAAAAAGTCTTTGATGAATTAATGTCGCCAGAAATGCAGTTGTTAATTTGTAGCTTCTCTTTTTTATTTAAGGAGCATGCATGAAATCGATTGGGGGTAAAACCAGTAACAGTTTCCCAGTTAAAAGACTCAATATTCTTTGAGATTTTTATATGACTTTGAAATCTTTCTGGAAAACCATTCTTCGCATAGATGTAACCACCTGCAGCGGCTGTTATACCTGTGAACAAAAATACTCCAATAAAAACTTGTTTGGCTGAGAATGTATCTTTTCTCTCTCTCAGGGGAGATTCAACATATTTCCATGCCAAATGAGCGATAAATATTGATGTAAATATTAGTAGCGTAAATTCAAATAATGGATTTAAACCTTGTACGGCATTTTTTATGGCGATTAATACAATCCAGTGCCATAAATATAGTGAGTAAGAGATAGCCCCAAAATAAACTAGCAATTTTGTACTTAATATCTTTCCCACCCAAGTATTGGGGCTTGATAGAATGAGTAAGCCCGTCGCAATGCAGCATCCAATTGAAATGATTCCTGCATAGGTTATGGTCTCATGAAGCGTCAGCAGGTATGTTGCAATCACAGCAACTGATATGCCTGCAATGAGAGTTTGACCTTGAAGCCTTTGTTTTATTTGATATGGAAGCGCAGCAAAGAAAACGCCAAGCCCTAGCTCCCATATTCGTCCTGGGAAAGAGAAGAAGCTATTAATTGGTAGAGCATGAATCAACCACCATTTATAAATAAAAGAGATGGTGATGATGCTGCCAATGATGATGAGTTTTACTTTGAGGCTAGTTCTTCGGATGAGGATTAAAAATACGGGTAAAAATAAATAAAATTGCTCTTCAATTGAAAGTGACCATGTGTGAAGCAAAGGTTTTAGTTCTCTTGAAATATCAAAGTACCCTTGTTGTTTAGAAAAAACAATATTGGTTACGTAGAGACCTGAAAATTGAAGACTTTTGCCAAATTGAAAAAAATCATAGGGCTTTAGTAAGATCCAAGAAATAATGACGCTAGCGGTTAGCATCAATAGAAGATTTGGAAAGAGTCTTATGGCTCTATTTTTATAAAAATCTACCAGAGGGAATTGATTCTTTTTAATTGACTCAAGAATGATTGAGCCAATTAAATACCCTGAAATAACAAAAAAGATATCGACACCCAAATACCCGCCTTGCATTTCATTTATTCCAAAGTGAAAAAGTACAACAGAAAGAACTGCAATCGCTCTTAGGCCTTGGATTTCTTTTGAAAATGTCAGCATATTATTTGGCTTGCAGTTCTCTAAATGGGTCATCTGCCAATGAAGTTGGTTTGAAGGAGATTGGTTTTAAGTTGGAGTGACTTTGCTGAAGGCCTTACTTTAATAAAGCATTCACAGCTTGTAGGTCCTCATCACTGAGTACTGCTGCTTGAGCTTTTAGCTTGAGGCCATTCAAAATGGTGTCATAACGTGCCTTGGCCAAGTCTCTGCGAGTCGTAAACAAAGTGTCTTGAGCATTTAATACATCGATGTTGATGCGCACACCCACTTCGTAGCCAAGCTTATTAGATTCCAAGGCGCTCAGAGCTGAAATCTCAGCAGCTTCATAAGCTTTTACTTGAGCCAAACCATTGTTGAATCCTAAATACGCTTGGCGTGTGGTTTGCGCCACAGATCGACGGGTGTTTTCTAAGTCGGCCAAAGCTTTATTTGCCAAGGCAGATTTTTCTCGAACCACAGATTGGTTGTAACCACCTGAGAAGAGAGGTACCGTCAATTGAATGATGGCTTGAGTTGAATAAGACCGAGTATTGAGCATCGTGCCGTCAGAAGAGAGTGTATTTTCACTATCGCTATAGCCACGCTGGCCAATAAAATCAACGTAGGGTGCATGACCTGCATAAGCGCGTTGAGTTTCTTTCGTGGCCACTTCATAAGTTAATTTGCTGGCAATGATGCTGTAGCTCACATCTTCAGCTTGTTTGACCCAATCTTGAATCGTTTGTCCAGATTGAACTGCCACCACTTGTTGAACATTCACAGGGGTAGGCTTTTCACCTTTTTTAAGTTTGACTTTTCTGTCCTTGGCCACTGCATCAATTTTGGCAGTGTTGCTCAACGATCTGAGTTGGGAGATTTGTTTACCAGTGATTTGTTCTAGTGCGCCACGTTTGATTGTTAAATCAGCTTCTGCAGCCAATTCTTGGGCAACCACTAAGTCATAACGAGATTGTGCTTCATGAGTGTCAGTGATGGTCGATGTGCCCACTTCAAAATTACGTTTTGCTTGTTCTAGTTGTTCAGCAATCAACGCTTTTTTATTTCTGGAAAGATTTAAAGAATCTTCGGCATTTAAAACATTGAAATAAGCTTCGGTGACTCGTATCACCAAATCTTGTTCTGCAGCGGCAAATTGAGCCTCTGAAATATTGGCGTTTAAGTCACCTTGTCTGAACTGAGCCCATTTATCCCAGCTAAAAAGAGGTTGGGTGAGTTTGACAGTCCAAGCTCTGGACATCAAATCATTGCTTCGAGTTCCAAGTCTGGCATTGAAAACATCACTTTTTGTTTCGCTACCAGTTGCAACCACCTGAGGAGCTAAAACAGATAAACCTTGCCAACGTTTTTCTTTGCCGGCCATAAAGCTGTACTTGGCAGCATTGAAGGTTGGATCATTGAAAGCCGCTTCACGATACAAGCTGAGCAAATCCAATACTTCGGTGTTGAGGTTGTTTTGTTTGACTTGGGTGGCTTGATTACTTGTGGTCACCGTGCTGGGTGGCACAGTAGATACTGAGCCTTGAGCGAAGACTGAAAGACTGGCCACTGATCCTGCGAAAGCTAATGCAAGCATCATTGCCAGCTTTTTCTGTGCAAAGTGCTGAGGAAGGCAAAGAGTATTTGATTTCATCCTGTCATTTTGCATCAAAAATGAGCTGTTTGCAGTTGAAAAACCCCACCCCGATGCCAAATTTGACCTTTGTCATATGGATTTTCTTATAAAACCCTATACTTGCAATTATGAAGACTCTACTGAGCCGCCTTGGCAGTCAATTGAAAGCAAGGCTAGAACAATTCAAGACCTTTTTGCAAGCCCATGCGTGGTTTCGCCGAGGGGTTTATTCCACTTTAGCCGTTTTGGTATTTTGGATACTTTGGAAGATATTGAGTTCAATCTTTGGTTGGAGTGATCCAGAATACAAAACTGCTCGAATTGAAGAGGGACCTTTGGCTGTAACAATCAGTGCCAGTGGCACACTGAATCCTGTGAAGTCGGTGCAAGTGGGCACACAAGTATCTGGCATGGTCCAAGAAATTTATGTGGACTTCAATGATGTGGTGAAAAAAGACCAAGTCATTGCTCGGATTGATCCACGTGAATGGCAAGCTCGTTTTGAGCAAGCTGAAGCCAATTACATTTTGGCTAAACGCAATCACGATAACAACATCAAACTGATTGAGAAAAAATTCATTTCTCCTGCAGCATTAGATCAAACCCTCAGTGCTTATAAAAGTGCCAAAGCATCTTTAACGATGGCCAAGAAA
>CANHPL010000032.1 GCA_947462685.1 Burkholderiaceae bacterium
ATTTATCCACGCGTAGACGAATTGCCTGCTGGTTTTTCAAAAAAATGGTTACAAGATATATTACGACGTCAAATGGAGTTCACGGGTGTGATTTTTAGTGATGACCTCTCTATGAAAGGTGCTTCGGTCATGGGTAATGTAGTGCAAGGAGCGCAGTCTGCCCTTGAAGCTGGGTGTGATGCCGTATTGATTTGCAATCGCCCTGAGCTAGCTGATCAATTACTTGCCCATTTGCAAATTAATGAAAAATTATTTGCGATGTCTAAACAACGTTTAATGCATTTATTCCCATCCAACCCTGGACATACCTGGAAAACACTCCAACTTGAGATACAGTATTCCGAAGCGAAAATGTTGCTGCAGAGTTACGGATTAATTGCGGTTTAAAAAAAGGAGCACAGTGCTCCTTTTGATTAAAGTTAACAATTTAATTAGTTAGCACGACTGCGGTATTCTCCAGTCCGCGTATCAATTTCGATTAAATCATCGGTACCGCAAAAGAGCGGCACTTGTAATTCATAGCCCGTTTCAATTTTTGCCATCTTCAAGACTTTGCCTGAGGAAGTATCACCTTTGACCGCTGGTTCAGTATAAATAATTTTACGAACAATCATCGTTGGTAAATCTACAGAAAGTGCTTTACCTTCATAAAATACGACTTCAACAGTCATACCGTCTTGAAGATAATTCAAAGCGTCACCCATGTTTTCCGCTTCAACTTCATACTGATTAAATTCTGTATCCATGAAGACGTACATTGGGTCAGCAAAATAAGAATAGGTACATTCTTTCTTTTCAAGGACCACAATATCAAATTTGTCATCCGCCTTATAGATGCCTTCATTCGGTGCTTCGGTCATCAAATTTTTAAATTTCATTTTCACAACGGCAGAATTACGACCTGAGCGGTTATATTCTGTACGTTGCACTACCATTGGTTCGTTGTTGATCATTACAACGTTTCCTACACGAACATCTTGAGCGATTTTCATCGTCTATTTCCTTTGAATATCAAACATATTATTTTAACCTTGTTTTAATTTCTCTTGAATGAAGTCGCGTAAACGGTGTGCTAAATCACCATGAATTTGTGATTTCATTAATTTTTGACGCCAGATGATTGCATGTTGCGAAATGGCCTGTAGCTCAGGCCACCAATGGGAAAGTTCCTGCCAGTGCATCGCTTTAAGTACAGCTTGTCGAGCATTTGGACTGGCATCTGTCAGATAAACCTCTAAAAATGCATCTAATTTTTTTACATGTGCATCAATATCTTGAGGATAAATATCCCAGATAAAAGGTTTCCCAGCAAATTGGGCGCGTACAAAAGAGTCTTCACCCCTTACTAAGTTCAGATCACAATGAAATAAAAGCCAATCAAAATCATCCTGTGGAATAAACGGCATGGCGATGCATTGCAAGTGATTTCTAGTGATTGGATTGGTGAGTGTTTCGCCAAGCCATTGTTCAGTAGTTTGAATAGCTGGTGTATCACAAAGCAATAAATCCAGCGGTAAATCATTCGCCTTTGCTTGATTTAGGAAGCGAATAAGCTGATCGCCACCGTAGGTAAATATACAGACTCGTTTAGCATCTGAGGCAGACCTTAGTTGACACCACACTTGTTCGAGAGATCTTGGAACATCTTCTTGGTAATCTTCAATTACCGGTAGTTTGCCTTGTAACAGACCGCCTGAATTTGGTAAAAAGCCCGGGTAATAGAAATATCTCAGCCAATCATCTGCATGACTTGGAGGTGATGGAAGACCATGTGCTTCTACCGTCCAAGACTCGGCACTTAGATATTCCACATTGATGATGAGTGGAATATGGATACTTTTAAGTTGCGTTAGGTATTCTTCCGGGAGTTCGCAGGAAAAGGTTTCAATCACGACATCGGGGAATATTTCCCTACTTAGTGATTGAGTAGCCGATTCCCATGGAAGAATTTCCACTCCATGAACCATTAATTCATAAAGCATGGCTTCGCCTGCCAATGTTTTGATTAATTCTGGCTGGTCACAAAAGAGTCGAAGTGAATCTTGATCAGAAGACGTAAAATGATCATGAGGAGTAAAGTCGGTTAAAGCTAGGCGCCTTACTAAACGAAGACAAACACCAGCGTCACCGAAATGATCAACAATATGACAGAAAATATCAAAGCGCATGACCCAAACTACCTTTGAAATATTGCAGGAAAAAGTCAAGGAACTGACTGAGCTTCCTGGAGTATATCGATTTTTTGATCAGCAAAAAAATATCCTCTACGTAGGTAAAGCTAAAAACCTCAAAAAGCGCGTTTCTAGTTATTTTCAGAGAACGCAACTATCCCCACGAATTGAGCGAATGGTGAGCAAAATTGAGGATTTTGAAACAACTATTACCCGTACCGAGACAGAAGCCTTAATTTTAGAAAATAACTTGATTAAAGCATTAGCACCCCCATTTAATATTTTGTTTCGGGATGATAAGTCGTATCCCTATCTGATGATTACTGGACACGTATTTCCAAGAATTATCTCCTACCGAGGTAAAACAGATAAAAAGAACACTTATTTCGGACCATTTCCGAATTCATGGGCAGTTCGTAACAGTGTGCAAATTTTACAAAAAATATTCTTGTTGAGAACGTGTGAAGACACCGTATTTAAAAATCGCAGTAGACCTTGTTTATTGCATCAAATTCAACGCTGTAGTGCCCCCTGCGTTGGTTTAATTACGACATCAGAGTACGCTCAGGATGTTGCAAAAGCAGTATCTTTTTTGGAGGGTAATCATACTAGTGTGATGCAAGATCTTGAAACACAAATGTTGGCACATAGTGAGGCTTTAGAATTTGAACAAGCCGCTACAGTGCGTGATCGCATAGCAGATTTATCTGGTGTATTACAGCAAC
This sequence comes from Burkholderiaceae bacterium, assembly GCA_947462685.1. Lineage (GTDB taxonomy): Bacteria > Pseudomonadota > Gammaproteobacteria > Burkholderiales > Burkholderiaceae > Polynucleobacter. The sequence continues at coordinate 2,897 of CANHPL010000032.1, forward strand.
AATCCATGGATGTTGCCGCAGACGGTCAAACGAATATTGATATCTTAGCCGTCGTTGAAAAAATGGGTCAAGTGTGTGTTAATTTGGCGATGGTACGAGGTGGGCGGCATTTAGGTGATCATGCCTATTTCCCCAGTGTCGTGAGGGTGCAAGGTGATGTGCAATCTGAATTAAAAGATTACTTAATCTCTTTTATTGCACAGCGCTATTTAGATGAAGGAACTTTAGAGGTAGACGGCGCACTCAATATGTTGCCCAGTAGTTATGTGATGAACCTTGATCTAGGTAAAGAGGGTGAGTTAGTACAAGATTCTATGACTTTGCGTTTAAAAAGAAAAGTACAGTTCATTACCCAACCCCAAGAGCAGCGAAGGCATTGGCTCAAATTAGCACAAGATAATGCAGAGTTATCGCTACTCAAGCGGATCAATGAAAATAGTGGTCAACATCGACGAACTCGTGAATTGATAGAAACTTTACAACTAGAAATCGAAGATACCGAACAACTACGTATCGAGTGTTTTGATATTAGTCATACATCAGGAGAGGCCACACAAGCATCTTGTGTGGTCTATCAAAATCACGCGATGCAAAATAAAGAGTATCGGCGATTTAATATTGAAGGAATTATCCCTGGGGATGATTATGCAGCGATGAAGCAAGTTTTGGGAAGGCGCTATGTAGCCTTTCAAGAATTACCCACGGATAAAGTACCCCATATTATTTTGGTGGATGGCGGGAAAGGGCAGGTTGAAGTTGCTCGTCAAGTGCTTACTGAATTGGGGATCGATATACGTCTGATCGTTGGAGTGGCAAAAGGAGAAGCTCGTAAGGTTGGCTTAGAGACCCTGATTTTTGCTGACCAAAGACAGCCTCTCGAGTTAGGTGTTGAAAATGCCTCTCTAATGTTAATTGCGCAAATCCGTGATGAGGCGCATCGCTTTGCGATCACAGGTATGCGAGCCAAACGTCAAAAGACTCGAAATGTATCTCGGTTAGAAGAAATCGAAGGGATTGGTGCGAAGCGGCGACAGAAGTTATTGGCCCGCTTTGGAGGAATTAAAGGTGTTGCTGGAGCAACGATTGAAGAACTTTCACAAGTTGAGGGTATTTCCACAAGCTTAGCCCAGCAAATCTATAAACAATTACACTAATGGTATTCTTGCCTATTATTTAACCCCTAACTATTTGCATGCCATTTAATTTTCCTATATTCCTCACTTGGTTACGTATTGCAGTCATCCCGCTATTAGTCTGGATGTATTACATACCAGATACAGTGGTTAGTTTGGCTGATAAAAACCTATTAGCGACGATTTTATTCGTTGGAGCAGCGGCGACTGATTGGTTAGATGGTTACCTTGCCAGAAAGTGGGGACAATCCTCTAATTTTGGAGCTTTTTTAGACCCTGTTGCCGATAAATTGATTGTCGCTGCAGCATTACTGGTGTTACTCAATTTTGATCGCGTACAGATATGGGTGGCGATTATTATTATCGGTCGTGAGATTACAATTTCAGCGCTGAGAGAGTGGATGGCTTTAATGGGAGCCTCAGCGAGTGTTGCTGTGCATTTTTTAGGCAAAATTAAAACCACTATGCAACTCATTGCGATTAGCTTTTTACTTTATGATGGCCCGTTATTTGGTTTTAATTGCGGCCAAGTTGGCAAGTGGTTGATTATGATTGCGGCCATACTAACCTTATGGTCTATGTTTTATTATTTGCAAAAAGCAAAGCAAGTCATCATTGAAAAAGGTTAATACTAGATTTTTATAATAAAGTTTGGTAGAATTTAAGACTTATTTGAATTCCTAGAAATAAAAATTCAAATAATATGCGGGAATAGCTCAGTTGGTAGAGCGCAACCTTGCCAAGGTTGAGGTCGCGAGTTCGAGCCTCGTTTCCCGCTCCAGAATACGTGGGGAAGCCAAAAGCTTCCCTTTTTATTCCGCACAAATGGCGCGATGGCCGAGTGGTTAGGCAGAAGCCTGCAAAGCTTTGAACGGGGGTTCGATTCCCTCTCGCGCCTCCAAAATAGGCTCCTTGGCTTAAAATTTAGGGCGTAATCATGCTCTATTTAGCATTTATAATAAAAAAATTTGGGGATTTCTATTTAGATGGTTTTTGCAAGTCTTACTTTCTTATTCTTTTTTTTACCGGCTTGTTTAATTGTCTATTACTCTTTCCCCAATAGACAAGTTAGAAATTGCATACTCATTATTTTTTCCCTGTTCTTTTATGCATGGGGAGAGCCAATATGGGTAATCCTATTAATTTTTTCAGCAATTTGGGATTATTTTATTGGTCTTTGGATTGAAAAGCACTTAAACCGCCCTTTGTTAGCTAAGATCGGTATTATTGCTTCGCTTACAGCCAATTTGGGATTGTTGGCCACTTTCAAATATGCTGATTTTTTCATCCAAACAGCTAATAGTCTAACAGGCTTGCAATTTACTAGTCCTGGTTTTATTTTACCTATTGGGATTTCTTTTTATACCTTTCAAACCATTTCTTATACTGTCGGCGTTTACCGACGTGAGGTTAAAGCACAACATAATTTCTTTAATTTCTTATTATTTGTAGTATGTTTCCATCAGTTAGTTGCTGGACCAATCATTCGCTACGCGCACGTTGTAAAAGAAATTGAGGGGCGCATCTTTAATCTAAACGACTTTTATCAAGGGACGTTCATTTTTTGTAAAGGTTTATTTAAAAAAGTCTACATTGCCAATACGGCAGGTGAAATTTGCGCACAATTTTTAAATAAACCAATATCTGATACAACTGTTACGGGTGAGTGGCTTGGGCTTATCATGTTTACCATTCAGATCTATTTTGATTTCTCAGGTTATTCGGATATGGCAATTGGGTTAGGTAAGATGTTTGGCTTTCACTACAAACCGAATTTTAATTATCCTTATACATCAAGGTCTTTAACTGAATTTTGGAGAAGGTGGCATATTTCCTTGGGAACATTTTTCCGCGACTATGTTTATATTCCCTTAGGGGGTAATAGAACCCATGCTACACGCAATATTTTGATTGTATGGGCATTAACTGGCATTTGGCATGGTGCCAGTTGGAATTTTGTGATTTGGGGACTGTATTTTGCAGTCATTTTATTACTTGAAAAAAACTTACTCTTAAGAGTTTTTGAGACCCTGCCAAAATGGTTTCAGCATAGTTATGCAATTATTTTTATTCTACTAGGGTGGAATATTTTTTTCTATACTGATTTAAAACGTTTAGTAGAATCTTATCAACTACTATTTTATTTTTTAGATAACCCGATATACGATTATAAGGTAGTCGCTGCTATATCTTCTAATATGTATTGGCTCATATTGGCACTTTTGTTATCAACACCTTATCCTTCGAGGTTGAATGAATATCTTTTATTCAACCTTAAACCTTACTTATCACAAACGATTATTTTCGTCGAAATTTTTTTCCTATTCGGTATTAGCGTGATCTTGTTGGTTGGGAAAACTTACAATCCATTTTTATATTTTAGGTTTTAAAAAATCCATGAACAACAAGTTTGCATTCATGCAACGCATTACGATTGGCGCATTTTTGTGCACTTTATTGAGTGGTGGTATTTTGTTTATGCTGACCCCAAAAGAAGTAATGTCGATTGATGAAAAAAGAGCGTTAGCACAAATACCCCAATTTTCTCTAGAAGCGGTCTTTAAAGGTACTTATTTTCAAAATTTAGATAGTTTTGTAGCCGACAATTTTATCTATAGAAAACAACTAAGTGAAATCGCAGCATTTTTGAAGATGTTAAGGGGCAGTCCAATAGATGATATTCAAGTGATTGTTCAAGAAAAAAAGCCGAATATTCCTGTTGAAAAAAGCCCCTTAGAAACCCCTCAACTTAAGATGGAATTAGTATCTAATCAAACCACCGTTGAAAAATTTGAAAATGAACCTTATGAAAATGTTGAATCTATCATTATTTTTAAAGGACGTGCAATACAGATGATTGGTGTTTCTGAAAAGAGTCTCCGTCCATTATCAAAAGTTATCAACGAATATAAAGAGCAATTTGGCAATCAATTAAAAATTTATTTTATGGCTTTTCCGATTGGAGCAGATTTCTATTTACCAAAGAAAATTACCCGCGGTGCTCAAAAAGAGCGTTATTTGATTGATCAAATGCACGCTCAATTATCGGAAGATATTATCAAGGTAGACGTGTACAATGCATTGGTTCCTCACCAAGATGATTATATTTATTTTAAAACTGATCATCATTGGACTGGTCTTGGGGCTTACTATGCCTTTGATGCTTTTACTAAAGTTGCGCAATTAGAGGGATTACCTTTAAGCTCTCTTACTAAAAAAACAATTCCTAATTATTTGGGGTCTTTATATCAAAGGACAGAGTCACCAACGCTCAGAGCATCTGCCGATGTTGTTGAGTATTATAAAATCCCTAATTCCACTAAAACTACTATCTACAATCATGTGAAGGATAGTGGTAATAAGGCATCCTTATATGCTGAGTATGCAAGAGGGTCATTAGGCTATGGAGTTTTTTTAGGCGGTGACTTTCCTTTGATGAAAATTACTAGTGATATTAAAAATGGCCAAAAAATTCTCGTCATTAAAGATTCCTACGGTAATGCATTTGCTCCATACTTAGCATCACGTTATGAAGAAACCTACGTCATTGATTATCGATACTTCAAGGGTAATATTAAGCAATTAATCCAAGATAATGGTATCCAGAATATGATTTTTGCGCACAACACGTTTGTGATTCAGAATCCATATACAGCTAAACAAGCAAGACAATTTTTAAATCAAAACTAGAGACCTTCTTATCTTGTATGCCAATACCATGTTAAAAAAAGTGAAAAATATCTCTTGGATATTTTTAAGTTGTATTGTTCTTGCATGCAGTTCCACGCCTTCAAATCCGCAGAAAGAAGTTCTAGAGGCTAAAACACCATTCGTTCAAACAAAAGAATTACAAGAAAATCCGAATAGTTATCGAATTCAAAAACAAGCAGCTAAACCTTTTACTCCCAGTGATGCGAATCAATTTATAGAATTTGATAAGATCACATTGCAAAAGGCACTTCCAAAGGACATCAATCGCTTCGAATCCCAAAGTGCAGAATTACTTCAAAAATTAAAAGATGTGTTGATGTCAGCTAAAAACTCTCCGGTATCGATTGTCCACTTTGGGGATTCTCATGTTCAACTCGGTTATGCACAGCAGATTACTCGGGACTATTTGCAACACGATTTTGGAAGAGGTGGACGAGGATTAATTTTTCCATACGCCATAGCCAAGACATATTCACAAAGTGATTATGTATCGAAATTTACTGGGAATTGGGAATATGCAAGTAGTATTCAAGAATATCCTAAAATTCCACTTGGGGTAGGTGGGTTTGTTGCTAAAACCTCAGATCCTCAACCATCATTTACGATTAGTTTTAATTCGGAATTGCCAAAAAAAAATAACCGGATTGAATTGTTTTATCGTCTCCAATCAAATAGCGTTCCGGTCTCAATTCATATAGATAAGTATCAGTATTCAGATGTTTTAGTGCCATCAAGTAATAAAAACATACCTAATGTATTAAGAATTAATGTTCAAGACATTCAGGACACCTTACATTTGGTTTTTGATATTCCTCAAGGTGATAAGAATTTTCTGGAAATTTACGGATTGAATATAGAGAGTTCTGAAAACGGGATCACTTACCATAACGCAGGGGTTGGTGGTGCAAACTATGGAGCGATACTGGCTCAGTCCTATTTTGAAATGCAACTAGAAGCTTTAAAGCCGTCGGTTGTCATTTTAGATTATGGCACTAATGATATTTTATATAAAAATCAAGTTCCGCCCAATCTAGAGACCAAGATTATCCAAACTATCGCCAAAGTTCGCGCTGCGCAGCCTAATTCAATCATCATCCTCATGCCCCCACAAGATATGTTTTTTAAAGGGCGAAATATCTCGTCGGCAAAAGAACTTAATCAATTGCTGAAAAAACTTGCTATGCAAAATAATTGCTTATTCTATGATTGGTATCGTATTTCTGGGGGAGCGGATGCTATGAAAGCTTGGGTATCTTATGGTATTGGAAGAAACGATCATATTCATTTAACCAATAAGGGGTATTTTTTGAAGGGATTTTTATTGGCCCAAGCTTTTGAAAATAGTATCAATACCGTTGAACATAGATCATCTGCTTTAGATTTAAAAGATGGTGATTCACATTCTGTTGTCAGTTGGTTAAAAGAGCAAACTACTTTAAAAGAAGGCTCTGGCATGAAATCCAATGCGGCAAATACTAATCCAAAATCTAATCACTCAAAGCCTGTGAAGCAAGCCGCACCACAAAAAAAATCTCAAAGTAAAACTACTACAAATTCAAGCGGGACTAAGAAAAAAAATAAACCCTAAGCTTGAGTAATTAATACCATATATACTAATCGAGTAATATTATTGGCGCAGTATGTCAAAAACTGCAGATGTGGTTTTACCAAGTAAATTGAATCATTCGAGATTGTCAATGATGTCAAATTGGACCATGCCATTCTTAAATAGAGCTAGTAATGAGCATGGGCATCAATGTAATCTAGAGTGGACATTACATCACAGAAATGAAAATAAAATTAATCTTAATCCTTAGTTTAATTGCACTCTTTATATTTATAAATGAAAAAGTTTGTAAAGGTATGAGATATCATGACTATGCAGCGGGTATTGATCGAAGCTTTAATTGTCCTTGGAAAAAATGAACAGGTATTTTGAAAGTAATTATAGGTTAATTGTTGGGCAATAATTCCCTATAGGATGATGCTTGAAAGGCAATCTTTCTTATCCCAAATTAGTCATATCAACTTTAACAACTGAGTAAACAATTTCAGATGAGCGAATTAATTTATAAAAAACCTCGTAAAGTAAACCTGAATCAGGTTGAGCCAAGAGAGTTAAATTTACCATCCCTCGATGAAATTCAAAAGGCACAGCAGGAGCAATTGGTAGAACTTGCAAGGGCAAGGTTTGGTTTCCATCAAAATGGTATCAATCTCTTATTTACCCCCCTTAACATTGACGCAAGTCAAAGTGAACAGCAAATATTAAGATTAATTATGCAAGCGCCCCCCATAGAGCGTTCGGATCAAATCTTATATGCAATTGCGTCTGATAATATTAATCCTCAGATTGCGAATAACATACTCAGAGCAATTGGTCTTTTAGAGAGGCTTTCTCAAGTTCAAGCATTAGAGAACCCCTAAGAAAAAATATGTCGCATCAAATAATAATTGCTAGTCATTCATTCGTCTGACGAAGATCTAGCGATGAGCAACATCACAAAAAATCCAAAGGATTATCGTTTTGTTTGAAATTGGTCGGGGCTAAGATCTAATTGATAAGGTTTAAGTTCTTTAGGATCGATTGTCAGAGGCAGATAATTACCCTTGCCCCATAAATTGGTATATTCCTTGTAGCGAGGGCTTTGCACCCAGCCCGATTGACCGCCAAAGCCAATAAAAGTCGATTGATTTAAATTTGACAGGTCATACACTGCGCGCATGCCAGCTGCAACACCAGAACTGTAGGGCTCTTTTGTATTTTTGAAGTTCATTGTTCCAACATTGATCGTTTGTCCATCACCGGCTGATGGAGTAGAGATGTTAAAAAATTGGCTCAGAAAAGGAATTTGGCCAAGGGGTTTATGAATACCTACTGCGGGATGTGCTTTTCCCCACTGCCATTTTTTTAAATCCTTGCCATAGCGCTTACTCAAATAGCTAAGGCCACGATCCATTGCTAAATTACTAAGTTCAGCACAATTTTTAATTTTGGGTAGATCGTTTGGTCGACACCACTCCTCAGGATTGTTTTTCAATACATGAAGTAGACCATCTCGAAGACCTCTTTGTGCGTATAAATGATCAAAAGAATCACCCAGCTTGTCACTAAAAACTGCTCTGGTTAATTGGTCCACCCAGGCATTAAAAATCAGGGCACCAGCGCTGTTCATTTGCATATCACCCTGAAATTGTTGAATCTCCGCTTCAGCTTTTTTAGCTAAGGGATGAGAGGACGTACTTTCATGAAAAAGTCTAAGGAGTGGCTGAGTGGCGTGTGAGACGGTATCATTTTGTATTGTTTGCATACCTTGTAGATCATGCAGTTTATTTTTCCCAAGTAATTCTTGAATTCGATTGGTGCGATAGGGCATGGTCCAATCCCCCGTTAAAGTAAATGGACTAGCAGGGTCTTCAACCTTTTGATTAGCGGTTACGATCCATGGCTTAATGTCCAAGGCGGAGTTGTGGGGTAGTTCTTGCGTATTGAGATATTCTTTCCATTCGTTATTTGCAACCCAGCCAAATACTGGAGCAACACCAACCATTTCTTGTTCCTTCATCCGCTTGGGTGCAACGCCAGCAGCCACAAAAGCAATTTTCCCATCCGTATCAGCCATCACCACGTTTTGCATTGGAGCGTAAAAATTTTCCAGACTACTTCTTAACTCATCTAATGTAGTTGCTTTATTCATATCAATCAAAGCTCGAATAGATTGATTTTGGGGATCAAGAGCTGTCCACCGTAAAGCCAAAACAAAACGATTGGTATCAATCACTTTGGCTGCTTGGGGATAGGCATCAGAAATAACCGGACCATGACGTGTTTCTCGAACCACAAAATTGATTTGTTCTTTATCTTTCACAAGGATACTTTCCCTTCTGACTTTAAAGGACTCAAAACCTGTAGCGGTTTTATATTGAATCGTGTTTTTAGGATTAACTGCTTCGATATAAAGATCTTGAACATCTGGTGCGGTATTGGTAAAACCCCAGGCAATGTTCGGTGTATAACCAAGAACAACACCTGGAAGACCTGGAATCGTACCACCAATGACATTGAGGTCATTCGCTTGAAGATGAGCAAAATACCATGTGGAGGGGCTCGATAGTCCAAGGTGAGGATCATTCGCTAAGAGCGGTTTTTTACTGAGAGTGCGCGAACCATGGATCACCCAATTATTTGAGCCTTTACCCTCAGAGCCTTGTGGCAACCAAGCCAATAATTGATTGTCATTGATGTCATGCTGTGCTTGACCAGCCTTCGGCTGAATAAAGATATTAGCCTCCTGATACATCTTTGCGAAATCTAATTTAGTCGTAGCTGACTCACCAATATATGGGGGCAAGATTTCCCAGATTTGAGAAGTTGTCAGGTTTTTGGCCAGTTGTAATCTTGAAAATTCTCGTCCCCAGTTATCGCCTAAATCAAGGGCCATCATAAGAGACCAGCTGACACTATCGATTGGCGTCCAAAGAGCGGGCTTTGATCCGGTGAGAAAGAATTCAACAGGAAGGGCCCAGCCTAAATCAGCAAATCCAGCATTAATCCCATTGCAATAGGCTTCAAGCACTAATTTGGTACCACTTGGTAAATTTTCATATTGAATTCTTGCTGCGCGTCGAATACCAATCGTTTTCATGAAACGATCAATGCCAATTGTTTTTTCACCGAGTATTTCAGATAGAGTGCCCGAAGCTAAGCGACGGTTAAACTCCATTTGCCAGGTGCGCTCGCGTGCATGTAAGTAGCCAAGCGCAAAATAGGCATCATTTGCATATTTCGCTTGAATGTGTGCAACATCGCTTTGATCAAACACAACACTTGTTTTATCCCGTAAATAGACACTTTTAAACGATCCATTTGGAGTACTTTCGACATCAAAAGAATAGAGTGCAACCAAAGATCCTATCAGCACTCCAATCGCTAGGAAAAGCCAAAAGAAATATTTACTAAGACGAATGCAGAAGAAGAGAAGTGACGAAAAATTCATGGTGATTGCTTGGATAATTGATTGATTGTAGCCTTTTTAATCTCGTAATGAATATCTACTAGAAAATCCAAAAATAACTAATTTTAAAATTGAATTCACGCACTTCAATTTTGCTAAATATGAAATAATATAAATGAAATCAATGATTTATAATTAGATTAGTAATCAAATTGGCCACTTAAATGACAAAAAAGGGGGCCAACACCCCCTTCGGCAGATTTGGTTTGCCTTTAGTGACTACCACCTAAGTAAGCAGCGATCACCGCGGGATCATTCTTAAGTTTGTCCGCTGGACCATGAACTTTGATATGACCATTTTCCATAACATAGCCATAGTCTGCAACATTTAATGCTGCAGCCGCAAACTGTTCAACGAGTAACATCGTTACACCTTCGGATTTGAGGCGTTGGATTGTTTTAAACACTTCATCCACTAAAATTGGAGCTAGACCCATGGAGGGTTCATCTAATAAAAATACATCAGGATTTAGCATCACAGCACGAGCCATTGCTAGCATCTGCTGTTCACCACCAGATAAAGTCCCTGCCAATTGTGAACGTCTTTCTTTTAAACGCGGAAAAAGTTCCATCGCTTTTTCGAGATCATGTTTGACATCACCTTTTGGACGACTACCCGTTAGACGAGGAAATGCCCCGAGTAACAGATTATCGGTCACCGACATCGTAGAAAACACACGACGACCTTCAGGGGAGTGCGCTAAGCCAAGACGAGCCACACGGTGAGATTCAACGCCAGTAATATTTTCACCACCTAATGTGATTTCTCCTGCGGTAGGTTTAATCATCCCAGTAATCGCGCGCATGGTCGTTGTTTTGCCTGCACCATTCGAACCAATTAAAGTAATAATTTGGCTTTTAGGCACCTCGATACTAATGCCATGAAGCACTTCAACTTTGCCGTAGCCTGCTTTTAGATTTTTAATGGATAACATAGTATTCCTTTATTCTCGCGCTTAAGCCGTCTGACCGCCTAAATAGGCTTCAATTACTTTTTCATTCGTTTGGATTTCTTGAGCAACACCTTCTGCGATTTTTTGACCAAAGTCTAGAACTGAGATCTTATCGCTCACGCTCATCACCACATCCATATGATGCTCAATCAAAATAATCGTAATACCATGATCACGAATCTTTCTAATGACAGTCAAGAGCTCTTTAATATCTGGGGCGGTTAATCCTGCAGCTGGCTCATCTAATAAAAGAAGGTTTGGATCGAGAGCAAGTGCACGGGCGATTTCTAACATCCGTTGTTTACCATAAGGTAAGTTACGGGCTTCTTCATTAGCTAACTTATCAAGACCTACAAAGTGCAATAAGCCTAGTGCACGTTCACGAGCTGAGCTTTCCTCTTTCGTAAAGCGAGGTAAGTGCAGTGCGACATCTAAGAGATTCGAGTTAAAGCTATGGTGAAGACCGACCAAGATATTTTCAAGTGCTGTCATTTCGCCAAACAACTGCACATTTTGGAAAGTTCTAGCGATTCCTGAAAGGGCGATTTCAGAAGAAGTTTTACCGACAACGGTTTCATTTTCAAACTTCACATCACCGGCGGTTGGCACATAAATCCCCGTTAAAACGTTCATCATGGTACTTTTACCAGAGCCGTTCGGGCCAATTAAGCCATGAATCGTGCCACGTTTGATGGTGATATCGACATTATTTAGGGCTTTTAGACCACCGAATTGCATCAAGATGGATTCAATTGTAAGGATTGGGGCTGTTGTATCTTTGACAGCTGCCTGATGAATCACATTGGCATAAGCTTCACCAGCGCTCGCAGAAAGATCTTGCGCCTGAATCACTTTAGTTTTAAGGGCACCTACAAAGTTGCGGAAGAAGCCAACAATACCTTCTTGGAGGTAGTAGACCACCAATAAAATCATTGCACCAAAAATACTTAAACGCCAATCAGTGATATTTTCTAACCATAAAGAGAAGACAGCTAAAGCAATCGTACCAATGACAGGCGCAAGCACTTTTTTGCGTGAAGTGATACCTTTTGACAGCGCGATGGCAGAGCCAAGAGCAACCAGAATCGCAAGCGCAATCGCTACGATTCGGAACAAGTTAATATCATCCAAAAGTTTAGGTAAAAGCACAATAATGACAGCACCTAGAATAGCCCCGAGGCGTGATTTACGCCCCCCCATGATGATACCTAGCAAGAAAAGGACGGTGAGTTCATTGTTATAGGTGTTTGGTGAAATATATTTTTCGGAATAGGCGTACATCGAACCTGCAAAGCCAGCAAAACCTGCACTGATCACGAACGCGTATACCTTATAACGGTAGACTGAAACACCCATACAGTCACAAGCAACTGGACTGTCACGTAAAGCTTCAAATGCCCTACCTAATTGAGATTTTAAAATTCTGTGAACGACTACTAAAGATAACAACATAGCACCAGCACTTAACCAGTAAAACTCGCGTTCACCCATTTCAGGGCCAAAAAATGAAGGCTTCAAAAGTTTGATACCCATTGGACCTTCAGTTAAAAAGCTCATCTCATTAATGAGAATTTGCAAAATAGTACCAAAGGCGAGGGTCACCATTGCAAGATATGGACCAATCACTTTGAGTGCAGGTAAAGCAAGTAAGCCGCCAAAAAATGCAGTTACCACAATACTAGCTGGAACTGTTGCATAGAAAGGCACATCTAAGTGAAAAAAGAGTACGCCCGTCGTGTAAGCACCAACGCCGAACAAGCCGGCATGACCTAAAGACACTTGACCGGTATAGCCAACAACAATATCAAGGCCAAACAACAAAATAATGTAAATAAGAATCGTTGTGCCCAAATGAATGTAGTAATCATTATTTAAGAAAATTGGAAAAGCAAAAAGTGCAACGATAGCTAAAGCGATAGCAATAATTTTTGATGAATTCATATACTTAAACTTTCTTGATCGCAGTTTTACCGAATAGACCTGATGGTTTTAATGCAAGCACGAGCAGGAGGAGTAAAAGACCCGGAACGTCTTTATAGCCAGTCGAGATGTAAAAGCCAGTCGTAGTTTCTGCAATGCCTAAAATAAGACCACCGATAATAATACCGAAGCCACTTGAAAGACCACCGATAATAGCAACAGCAAATGCTTTCAACCCTAGCGAAGCACCCATTGTTGCGCCGGTTAGCGTTAGTGGGGAGATTAATACACCCGCAAACGCTGCTGTTATAGATGAAAGAGCATAAGAAAACATAATCACTACGCCGGTGTTAATACCCATGAGGCTAGCTGCGTCACGATCGTTTGACGTTGCAACAACAGCTTTGCCATAAATTGTTTTACGGTTGAACCATTCAACTAAAAGCATCATCAATAAAGCCCCAACAACTACGAGGACTTCCATTGGAAGGATGTTAGCGCCTAAAAACTGAAAAGGCTCTTCAGGAAGTGGGGAAGGGAAGCGTAAATCGTCACGTCCCCAGACGTTTTCTGCGACGTTTTTGAAAATAATACCCAGAGCAATGGTCGACATAATCCAACCGAATTCTGATTTAATCTTAATCGCTGGACGAACGCCAACCACTTCGACTAAGCTTCCCTGTAAAGCACCAAAAATACAGACGAGTGGAATCATGAGCCAGTAATTGATCCCTAGTGTATCTACGCAAGTGAGTCCCACTAAAGCGCCAAGCATCAGTGCTTCGCCTTGTCCAAAGTTTAAAGTACCGGAAGTGGCAAAGGTGAGTTGATAGCCAAAAGCGACCACAGCATAGATCATGCCGAGCGCGATTCCGCTAAAGATTAATTGAATCAGAATTTCCATGGATTTTTCCGTGAATTTAAGATACTAACAAAGTGACAAAATAATTAACAACGTGCAATTATAATAAAAAAAGTAGAAAAAAAAACAAAAAGCGCTACAAAAGTAGCGCTTTTTTGAAAAGTTAAAAATTACTTCTTCTTTTTCAAGCGAATATCGGCACCTTTATCGGCATCTTCTTGATAGGCGTAAACGACCTTACCATTTTTGACTTCACCCATAACTGGGATATTATCAGTAATCGCTTCGTGGTCAGTTTTGCTAAATGGTTTGTCGTAGACAGTAACGATACCGGCAACTTTTTCATTGAGGTTTTCTAAAGCTTCACGAATCCTTTCACCATCAGTTGAACCAGCTTGTCTAATTGCCGAGGCTAATAAGTAGACAGAGTCATAGCCTTGGGCAGCTGATACTGGTGAATCGATACGATTATTCTTTGGCTTGAACTCTTTGAGATAAGCCTCAATAAAAGCCTTGCGTTTTTGCGTATTTGCTTCTTGAATAAAGGTTTGTGGCATACGAGCGCCTTCACCATTTTTGCCTGCAGTGTCAATAAAGTTAGCCATCGACAATGTCCAAGATCCAATCAATGGTTTTTTCCAACCAAGTTTAGCCATACCATTAGCGATTTGAGCAAGTTCAGGTCCGATAGCGTAGGTCAAGATGACTTCAGCACCCGCTTCTTTTGCTTTGAGAAGCTGAGAAGTCATGTCGGTATCCTTAACGTTGAATTTTTCAATCGCAACTGGAGTAACACCTTTTGCAGTCAAAGCCTTCATCAAGTCAGTTTTGCCGAGTTCGCCGTAGTTAGTAGAATCATGCAAAATCGCCACTTTTTTGAAGCCACGCTTTTCAATAGCTTCTTGAACGATCATTGGTGCTTGGATTTCATCACGAGCTGCGTTACGGAAAATATAATTAGCAGGTTCTTTGTCAAATTGACGAGTTACCACAGTTCCCGTTGCTACATTATTAAAGACAGGAATCTTTGCTTCTTGATAGATACGCTGAGCTGCTAGAGCAACACCAGTATTGATAAAGCCAACATCGGCAATAATTTTTTCTTTATTGACAAGTTCTTGAGCAATCGTAATGCCGCGGGCGTTATCTGCTTGATCATCACGTTCAATGAGTTCAATCTGACGACCTAATACGCCACCATTTAAATTAATTTCTTTGGCAGCAAGACGGACACCATCACGCATACTCACACCCATCGAGGAAGAGCCTCCTGTAAATGGTCCGGTAACACCGATTTTGATAGTTTGGGCAAAGGCAGGTGCGCTTAACAAAGAAGCAGCAATTGCGATTGCTGATAATTGGATTTTAAATTTCATAAATTCTCCACAATATTGATAAAACGTAATTAAAGTTTAATTAACAAACTTTATTACAAGATAATTACAAATTACTGAATTTACATTTTAACCACAAGAGTTTATTATGGCACTAAGGGTTTGCCCCCTAATGTATGGTAAGATTACGCCTTCCAGTGCCCGAGTGGTGAAATCGGTAGACACAGCAGACTTAAAATCTGCCGCCCATAAAACGGGCATGCCGGTTCGATTCCGGCCTCGGGCACCAAAGTTGAAAGAAACCCCCTTAATGGGGGGTTTTCATTTTAAAACCCCCCATTAAGGGGGTCTTGGTACCCAACTGTTAAAGAAGATACTTTTAAAGGATAGGGTGCTGACGGATATATTCACGTAAAACCCCGTCGATTTTTGATTGCCAGCCTTTCCCAGAAGCTTTAAATGTAGAAATGACATCCGCGGATAAACGAATCGACGTTTGTATTTTAGTTGGTGCAATTTGAGCGCCCCGAGAAGTTCTTGATTTGATCTTTTTTTTGTATAGAGATTGGTAATTTATCAAAGCGTTTTGTGCTTTTCATCATTTCAACAGTCCACGCCATATTGTCTTCATCTAATTCAGGCTGTTTGTTCATATATTTCTCTCTCTTGAATTGGCTTTTCTAGAGCTCATTACTCTGACTCTCCGTATTCTTTTCGTTGGTCAATGGAGTAAAGTGCATTTTCAAAAAAACTCTACAACCTGACCAAAAAAAGATTTCGAGCTTCAATATTGCGAGTGTTTTTGATTGGGTTATATGAAATATCTATATATCAAATTGTATATACTATTTGATGGTAACTGAAATATTGATGAATGATAATGAGATAAATAAGGTTATTTAAAAATGAATGATAATAATTGATACAAATTTCATTGTGCGTTGCACGGTCGTCTTTTTATGAACCACACGTTATCAACCATACATCTTACTTATTTCTAATATCAAGATCAAAGCCACAAAGTTCTGAATCCTTCTTTTTGAATAGCTTCATTAGTTCAAGTAATCATTCGCTTAACCAATAAAAGAGATTTATACTGCCCTTCATCTGTTGAAATAGACATCATTTTTAAGAGGTCGCCCATGAATTTTCTACTCAAGTGCTTATTGGTATTGATGTGTGTAAGCTTTCAATTAACATTTGCAGCATCTTTTCCACAAAAGCCAATTACCTTAATTGTCCCTTTTGCACCTGGTGGTGGAACCGATAGTATTGCGAGAGACCTTGCCAAAGCCTTAGCAGAAAGTTTAAAACAACCAGTAGTTGTTGATAATCGAGGTGGTGGTGGCGGAGCAATTGGCGCACAAATGGTCGCCAAAGCAGACTCAGATGGTTATACCTTGTTGTTCATCACTTCCACTTTTGTTACACACTCAGCAACCGAAACAACCCCTTCTTATGATGTTGAAAAAGATTTTGCACCAATCGCCATGATCGGCCGTGGTCCATTAATGGTGGTTGCAAATAAAGAGCTTGGATTTAAAACCATTGCAGATGCCATGGCTTATGCCAAAAAATCTCCTGATGGAATTAATTATTGTTCAGCAGGTCTCGGGAGCATTAACCATTTATCTGGCGAGTTGTTTAAACAAAAAACGAATATACCGATGACGCATATTCCTTATAAAGGAAGTGGTCCAGCAACCTTAGATTTATTGGCTGGTAGAGTGCAACTCTTTTTTGCGACCATGCCGACGATGTTGCAATATGTGGAGACTAATCGTGTCACCTTATTGGCGATGACGAGTGATAAAAGGTCACCTTTATTTCCGAATACACCAACGGTTATTGAATCAGGTATTCCTGGTTTTGAGATATCTACTTGGTGGGGTGTCGTCGCACCAGTAGGTACGCCAGCTTCGATCGTACAAACTCTCAATCAAGAAATCCAAAAAGCTGCCAGTAAAGACCCATTAAAGGGACGACTTCTCAAAGAGGGAGCGCAACTCTATCAAACGACTCCTGCACAAATGCAAAAGTTGCTCAGTAATGAATTACAGCAGTGGCGCAGTGTTGTTAAATCTACGGATATGAAACTCCAATAACGCTTAAGGCGTTTCAGTCACAAATCCTAGTTTTGTCAGGCCATTACGTTTACTTGCACTGAGTACTTGTGCCACCGCATCGTACATCACACGTTTATCTGCACGAAGATTGACTTCTGGAGCCGGCTCTTGGGTAGCAGCTTGTTTTGCTTTAATGATATATTCGTCTAGTGTGACTGCCGTTGTATTCCAAAAGATTTGTCCTGCGGCATCAATCGATACTTGAATCGTTTCAGGCTTACTGTTACTTGCCGAACTGCTAGCTTTTGGTAATTCAATTTTTACCGAGTGCTGAATCACCGGCAGAGTAACAATAAAAATAATCAATAAAACTAACATGACATCTACAAAGGGTGTCATATTGATTTCAGCCATGAGACCAGAATCGTCATCGCCCTGCGGGGAAGAAAATGCCATATTTAGGGTCTTTCGTTTTGAATTAAATACGTGTGTAAATCATCGCTAAAACGACGTAGATTAACGAGCAACTCTTTATTAGATTTGGATAAAGCGTTATATCCTAAAACAGCAGGGATGGCGACCGCAAGACCCAGGCCAGTCATGACCAAAGCCTCACCAATCGGACCAGCAACTTGATCAATTGAAGCTGATCCAGAAGAGCCTATCGTCATCAGGGCATGGTAGATCCCCCAGACTGTTCCAAACAAACCGATAAAAGGTGCCGTTGCACCAGTTGAGGCTAAAAAGGCGAGGCCTGTTTGTAATGAGGCAATGATTAAGTCGAGTTCAGATTTGAGATTACTTGACAACCAATCGTTTGTTTCGATTTGATTGGCCAGTGGGACTGATTGTTGTTGATTGGCACCTAATTGACGTTCCTGCATAATTAAGTGTGCTTTTGCCGCCAGTTGATGAAACGGATTGGTGTTTTGTTGCGTAAAGCTATTCAAGCCATCTTGCCAGGATGTTTTTCTCCAAAATAGAGTAATTTCTTGTACAAGTGGTTTGACTTGATACAAGCGGATGACTCTCGTAATGATAATGAACCATGATCCAACCGACATTAGAATCAATATGATAGCGACGATATGCATGACCGTGTCACCTTGATACCACAGGTGTAACATGCCGAAGTTGGTTTCATTAGTTGTTTTATCCATAGGTGTATTTTCTCAAATTATCGGTTCAGTTGGAATTTTATAGAAATACCTGCATTCACTCTGCTAGGTACGCCATTGACGAGGTAAGGTCGAAAACGAATACGTGCGGCTAATTGTGAAGCTGCATTGTCCAGTCGAGAAAAGCCACTTGACTTGACCACGCTAACAGACCTGACTTCTCCATTTTCATTGATAAATAATTGCACGCCCACAATTCCTTGTTCACCAATATCTTTGGATAAACGTGGATAAAAAACTTCCGTATCAGGTCTATAGACCATGATGAGTTGATTGAGTTCGACAGCGCCAGCATCTGTACCAACCGGACTCGAAGATTTTGCAGAGCTCGAAGGCGCAACCGGATCTGGAGTTTTTGCGCTTTCGTTTGAGGCAGTCGCTTCCGTCTTGCTTGGCGTAGGAACTTCTGATTTTTCCTGAGGGCGTTCCTTCATTTGTTCTTGTGGTTTACTGCTTGCCTTTTTTTGGGTTGGCGCAACGCTTAGAAGCTTTGGTGGTGAAGCTTTAGGAGGCGGCGGTGGTGCTGCCGCTTTGGGAGGGGCAGGAGGGATGGGTGGGCTAATTAACTCCGCTTGCAACACATCAATTTCTTTTTTATCAGGATTGGGAGCGTGAAGTAATCCCAAAATAAAGATCAATGCATGAATACCCAGAACAACTCCAAGAATCAGAAGATCTTTTATTGAGATAAACATTTAGATCGACACCGTATGTGCGGTAGCATTTCTTAAATAGGGGTGAGGTAAAAGTTTTTGTGCAAGCCCCAAGAGAGCATTACCATCCTGTGTAGAGTAAACATCCACATGACCATTTTGAATAGACTCAGGATCTTTGATTAAGCGGCATAGTTGACGAACTACTGCTTGACTTGTATCGACAATCTGCAGTCGATCACCATATATTTTTTCAATCGCATCTTGTAAAAAAGGATAATGCGTACATCCGAGCACCAGAGTGTCAGCTCCTTGATCAAGCATTGGGTCAAGATATTGATGCAAAAGGCTTTCAATCTCTGGCCCCTTTAAAGTACCATATTCAATCAGTGGCACTAGACCGTGACCAGCTTGTTGAATAAATTCACAGTTGTTATCAAGGCTTGCAAGCAGTAATTTAAACTTATCGCTATTTAAAGTGTTTTGCGTCGCTAGCACGCCAACAATTTTTTGTTGACTTGTTGCAGATGCAGGTTTGATACCGGGCTCCACGCCAATAATTCGAACTTGCGGAAATCGCTCCCGAATCATTGCGATCGCTTGCGCAGTAGCGGTATTGCAAGCAACGACCACGGCATCACATCCTTTTTGGACTAGCCAAGAACACATTAGTAGGCTGCGCTCGGATACCCACTGAGTTGATTTTTCGCCATAGGGGGTATTCGCTGAATCAGCAAGATATAAATATTGATGGCCAGGTGATTGGTTAAGGGCCTCATTTAAGATGGAGAGACCGCCGATACCTGAGTCAAAAACACCGATAGTTGACAATGGAAAAATCCTCAGGTGCTAGTAGCAGATTAAGCAACTGTGACTGGAATTTTACCAATCTTCATTTGCCATTCGCGAGGACCCGTCTGATGTGCAGAAATACCATGAGAGTCAACTGCAACTGTCACAGGCATATCCTTCACTTCGAATTCATAAATCGCTTCCATACCAAGATCTGCAAAGCCGACCACTTTGGCTTCTTTGATCGCCTTTGCAACGAGGTAAGCAGCACCACCGACTGCCATTAAATAAGCGGAGCGATGTTTTTTAATTGCTTCAATTGCCGTTGGTCCTCTTTCTGCCTTACCGATCATCGAAATCAAGCCGGTTTGACCAAGCATCATTTCTGTAAACTTATCCATTCTCGTAGACGTTGTCGGACCAGCAGGACCAACGACTTCACCTTCGATTGGGTCAACTGGACCGACGTAGTAAATGACTTTATTCGTAAAGTCTACAGGGAGTTTTTCGCCTTTGGCGAGCATTTCTTGGATTCGTTTATGGGCAGCATCACGACCAGTAAACATTTTGCCATTGAGTAATAAAGTTTGTCCCACTTTCCAGGATGCAACCTCAGTAGGCGTTAGAGTATCAAGATTCACGCGCTGTGATTTTTCTGTATCAGCTTTCCAAGCAACATCAGGCCAATCGTCAAGTTGAGGAACTGGCAAGATCGCAGGACCACTACCATCTAGATGGAAATGAATATGGCGCGTTGCGGCACAATTTGGAATCATTGCCACAGGCAAAGAGGCTGCATGGGTTGGGTAGTCTTTAATTTTGACATCCACTACAGTGGTTAAACCGCCTAAACCTTGTGCACCGATACCCAAAGAGTTCACTTTATCAAAGAGTTCCAAGCGCATTTCTTCCAGTTTGTTTTGCGGACCTTGTTCCATCAAATCATAAATATCCACTGGATCCATTAAAGATTCTTTTGCCATGAGCATAGCTTTTTCTGGAGTACCACCGATACCGATACCCAAAATACCTGGAGGACACCATCCAGCGCCCATGGTTGGCACTGTTTTTAAGACCCAGTCCACAATGGAGTCTGACGGATTTAGCATGACTAACTTACTCTTGTTTTCAGAACCACCACCTTTGGCGGCGCAGATAATATCGACGCTATCACCTGGCACGATTTCATAATGAATCACGGCAGGCGTATTGTCTTTCGTGTTCATGCGCTTCCCACCAGGATCACGCAAAATGGATGCACGCAGTGGGTTGTGAAGATCGGCATAAGCGCGACGTACGCCCTCATTGATCATATCTTCAAGGCTGATTGAAGCTTCCCACTTCACGTTCATGCCAACTTTTACGAAGACCACAGCAATGCCCGTATCTTGACATAAAGGGCGCTTGCCTTCTGCGCACATTCTGCTGTTGGTTAAGATTTGGGCAATGGCATCTTTTGCTGCTGGACTTTCTTCACGATCATAAGCTTTACCTAAAGCTTGAATAAAATCGATGGGGTGATAGTAGGAGATATACTGAAAAGCATCAGCTACGCTTTGGATGAGGTCTTCTTGGCGAATGGTAGTCATTGGGATCGTCTCTCGAATCGTGTGGAAACAGGTTAATTTGTGTCTATTTTATAGGGTAAACCTCATAATTCACGCAAAAATTGAATAAATCTCATTTTTATATTATAAAAATGAGAATAGATAAAATATAGTGGATATAAACGGATTGATATTTTGGCAAGCTTGTAATCATCGTAAAGGAGAAAAAATGTCTGAAATTGAACAGTTACTGGTAGAAAATAGGGTGTTTCCACCATCGAAGGCGTTTGCCAAAAAGGCTGCAATCAGTAGCATGGATCAATATCATGCGATGTGCAAGTCATTTGAAAAAGATTTTGAAGGTACGTGGGCTCGTCTTGCAAAAGAAAACCTTGAATGGAAAAAGCCTTTTACCAAAGTCCTAGATGAATCCAAAGCGCCTTTTTACGAATGGTTTAATGACGGCACTACCAACGCGTCTTATAACTGTCTAGACCGCAATATTCAAGCGGGCTTGGGTAATAAAACAGCGATTATTTTCGAATCTGATGCTGGTGAAGTTACCCATATTTCCTACTCAGAGCTGCATGCTCGCGTTTGCCAATTTGCGAATGGTTTAAAGAGTATTGGCGTTAAAAAAGGTGACCGAGTTGTTTTATATATGGCCATGTCAATTGAGGGTATTACAGCCATGCAAGCATGTGCCAGATTGGGCGCAACTCATTCTGTCGTATTTGGAGGTTTTTCAGCAAAATCCCTTGAAGAAAGAATCGTTGACGTTGGCGCTACCGTAGTGATTACAGCTGACGAACAAATGCGCGGTGGTAAAAAGTTACCACTCAAGTCAATAGTAGATGAAGCATTAGCCCTTGGTGCAGATGCAGTTGTTCAGCATGTCATTGTTTATAAACGCACTGGAAGTGATATATCTTTCAAAATAGGGCGTGATCACTGGATGCATGATTTAGTTAAAGGACAGCCAACTAGTTGTGAGCCAGAGTGGGTTGAGTCTGAGCATCCACTTTTTGTTCTCTATACATCAGGTTCTACCGGTAAACCCAAGGGTGTTCAACATTCAACGGGGGGTTATTTATTATGGACCCATCTGACCATGCAATGGACATTTGATATTCGCATGAAAGATATCTTCTGGTGTACGGCCGACATTGGATGGATTACAGGCCACAGTTATATTGCATATGGGCCATTATCTGTAGGTGCGACCCAAATTGTGTTTGAAGGCGTACCAACTTTCCCGAATGCAGGGCGTTTCTGGCAGATGATTGAACGCCATAAAGTGTCTATTTTTTATACCGCTCCAACTGCGATTCGTTCACTAATTAAAGCATCAGGGACTGCCCCAGAAGCTCACCCACGAAACTTTAATTTAAAGAGCCTCCGTATTTTAGGTTCAGTTGGTGAACCGATTAATCCAGAAGCTTGGATGTGGTATCACAAAGAAATTGGCGGTGAAAACTGTCCGATTGTAGATACCTTCTGGCAAACCGAAACGGGTGGTCACATGATTACTCCGTTACCTGGAGCAATACCATTAGTGCCAGGATCATGCACATTACCCTTACCTGGAATTATGGCGGCGATCGTCGATGAAACAGGACATGAATTACAAAATGGGCATGGTGGAATATTAGTGGTTAAGCGCCCATGGCCATCCATGATACGTACGATTTGGAATGACCCTGAGCGTTTTGTGAAAAGTTATTTTCCCCAAGATTTGGGTGGTAAGTTATACCTAGCTGGCGATGGAGCAATACGTGATGCAAAGACAGCTAATTTTACGATCACAGGCCGCATTGACGATGTTCTGAATGTATCCGGTCATCGTATGGGAACCATGGAAATTGAGTCTTGGTTAGTAGCTCACCCTGATGTGGCTGAAGCAGCTGTAGTTGGACGTCCTGATGACATTACAGGTGAAGCGATTGTGGCTTATGTCGTTCTTAAAGGAGCGCGACCAGAAGGCGTAGCTGCAGTTTCTAAAGCAAAAGAATTACGTGATTGGGTAAACAAAGGGATTGGACCCATTGCAAGACCAAAAGAAATACGGTTTGGTGATAACTTACCTAAAACGCGTTCAGGAAAAATTATGCGCCGTCTCTTAAGAGTGCTTGCGAAGGGTGAAGATATTACCCAAGACACATCAACTTTAGAAAATCCAGCTATTTTGGATCAACTCAAAGAAGCTTTATAAGAGAGTATTATTTGCTCAAAAAGAGGCGCAGATGCGCCTCTTTTTTTGGTTTGTATGAGTAAAAACACTTATTGCACTAAGTAATCATTGGGGATAGGATTATTAAATAATTATTTGGAGGGGTGTTCCATGAAATGTCCTCGCTGCCAAAGTGCCATTGTCATTGGTTTTACTGATTGTGTTGTTTGTCAAAAAAATATGATGAGTTCAGAACCTATTTCAGCAAAATATTTTGTTGTGGTTTGTGCCGTAATTTTAGGAGTAATGAGTCTATTTCAACCGACCGACGATGCACTAAATTTTTTTAAAGTGATCTTGATGTCTTCGTTAGTTGGCGGTATCTGTGGTTCAGTCATCTGGCTTTTTTACGATATTTTTCGACCAGGTAATAAAAAATAAATCAACAAAATTTAATTAAATTCCATAACACCGTATAATCTATCTTTCCGTACGGAAGGGTGGATGAGCGGTTTAAGTCACACGCCTGGAAAGCGTGCGTAGGTTAATTGCCTACCGCGGGTTCGAATCCCGCCCCTTCCGCCAATGGTTTATATAGATAAAGCCCTAACGGGCTTTTTTCTTTTCTACCTACCCAAATTAATACCCAAAGCCAAACCCCTTGCTAACCCTCAAACCGCTCTCTGGTTAAGGGTAGGCTTTTTAGCTTATCACTTGGTGCAACGGTGGCTGTACTTCTATGGCGTTTCTCATCGATTGAGGCCGCTTCAAAGTCTCTTACACGCTGCAGCTCTTGTTCTCTAGCCTCCGCAAGCTTGGAGGCGGGGATTACCGTGCCATCCTTAATAAGGCGCTCTAACTGGAATTGTTTAAAGGTTTGACCCTTGATCTTGCCAGAATATTTAGCGGTGCTGTTATCTGAGCTGTCGAAGTCCATGCAATTACTCTAACAAAATTTTAGCGGGGTACCCCGTCATCAATTTTCTGAAAGCCGACCCCCACCCACCCGGCACCCCCC
>CANHPL010000033.1 GCA_947462685.1 Burkholderiaceae bacterium
AACTTAAAATATTCCATAGCAATATGCGCTGCACCGCCACTGCCACCTGAGCTATAGGTGAGTTTGCCCGGATTGGCTTTAGCGTAAGTAATTAACTCTTGTATAGTTTTAAATGGCTGACTGGGATTAACAACGAAAATATTGGGCACTATGGCAATACGACTGATGGGCATAAAGTCTTTGATGGGGTCATATGACAGATTTTTAAACAAGGATGGATTAACCGCCAAAGTTCCTATATGTCCCATAAAAATGGTGTAACCATCAGCAGGAGCTTTGAGCACCTCATTGACTGCGATTTGTCCACTCGCTCCAGCCTTGTTTTCAATAATCACTGGTTGTTTCCAAATCAGTGTTAATTTTTCACCTAACATTCTCGAAAAAATATCGGTTGACCCGCCCGGAGGGAATGGCACAATGAGTCGAATTGGCTTTTGCGGATAGTCCGTTTGTGCAAAACTCCAACTCGGGGCCATTGCAATCAATATCCACACTAGATAAGCTACATATTTTTTCATCCAATTTCCTGACTTTAGTCTGACGCTGTTTTTTGTAATTTCTTTAACCACGGTCGTGCATTACCCTCGTAAACAGAGGGGCCTAAACGAAAATGCTGCGCCTCTTTAAAGGTAAACACTGCAGGTACCTCTTCACTATATATCTTATCGCCCTTTGGTAATCCGCCATTCAGAGCGACTTGAGAGTGCAATGGACGACCTAAAATCTGGGATAGTCTTACAGAAACTTCAATTAAGCCATCGACAGAAATCCCTGTAGGTATCCCCAAAGTATTTAATAAATGGACAAAATCCTCCGTAGGAATCATGCCTGTAGCCTGCCCATTACCGCAGTACGGGCAACCCCCAATACCGCCAATCGAGGTATCCGCAATCAAGGTATGGCGATGATCTAAACATTTGATCGCCTCATACATGGAGATCATTGCCAAACCTCTGGCGTTATGCAGATGCAGGCGAAAATCTGTAATGCTCGGAAATAATTCGGTAATTGCTGTTATATCTTTTGCGACCGCGGTTGGGGTATTCCACGCCATTGGATCAGCCATATCAACTCGCGTCACTTGAATACCTTGCTTTTGCCATGCATCATATTGCTTCTGGAGCAACAGCATACGCATCTCATGCGTAAACTCTCCTGAGAAATTGGATCCCCATCCTGCACTTAACCCAATCGCCCCTTCTTGCAAGCCTTCCGCTTTACTTCTTGCAATTGGCGCCTGCCATTGTTGCTCTTGTTCTTCGAGTGTTCGATTAGTGTTTCTTTGAATAAATATAGGACAGGCATGCAAATGCGTCGCATGGATTTTATCAATGGTGAGGGGCGGCGCATATTCCAAACGCTCTAACCGTCCTCGCTCATTTAATGCCAGAACAAAAAAGGAAACTCCTGGAGTTTCTTTTAAACGTTTAACCACCTCCAAGGAATCTGCCATTTGTGGACTCCATTTGGGATTTACAAATGCACCGACCACCATGCGGTTTAATCCAGCATCCACCATCATTTGCAACAACTCTAATTTTTCATCAACAGTCACGCCCTCACGTTCGATTTGTAAGCCATCGCGCAGCGTTTCATCTGTAATTAATACCTTAGGATAGTTCTGCATATTCACTCTATATTAACAATTTTTCCATACAGGTTGACGTTTTTCCAACCTAGCAGAGATCCCTTCTTGGCGATCTTCACTTAGGTAGGGGTTTAAACCCGGATCCTGACGCAGTGCTGTTGCAACGGGCATATCAAAACCTTGGAGTGCGACTGCTTTGACGCGCCGTACTGAAATAGGAGCATTACTTGCAATCACTCGGGCAATCTCGATTGCTGTGGATACAACCTGTTCTTTGGGAACCAATCGATTGATCAACCCCAAATCCTTGGCTTTAGCTGCAGTAATATATTCTCCAGTTAATAACATTTCTAAAGCGTGGGTAATTCCAATCATGCGGGGCAAGAGCACCGACCCAAAATTTGCACCCATTCCTATCTTTGTTTCCGGCAACCCAAACATGGCAGCATCATGGGTCACTCTTAAATTACATGCTAATGCTAGTTCAAAACCACCGGCAACCGCACTTCCGTTGATAGCAGCAATTACCGGTTTTTTTGTTTCATAGACAAGTTCAAAAATATTACGCTCAACACGATTCATGGGTGTGCGAAATTTGATTCCCGCTTGATCATTATGATGAATATTTTTGAGGTCTGCACCTGCGCAAAAGGCATCTTCACCAGTTCCAGTAATAACCAATACCCGAACTTTAGGGTCTTCCTCAGCGTCTAATATGGCATTAATCATCTTCATCTTAAGAGCTTCAGATAATGCATTACGACGGTGTGGCCGATTAATTGTAAGAATTCTAATAAATTCCTCATGTTCAATGATTAAATCATCTATTTCTTCTTGCAGTTCACTCATGTTGCATTACCTTTCCGAACGTCTTGTTTCACGGCTTGTGCTGCAATTGCTTCTTTAATTTCAGTCATACTAAAGCCAAATTGTTGCATCACTTCCGTTGTGTTTTCACCGAGTTGTGGCGCTGGTAAAAAATCTTGACGCATGCCGCCCGAGAACTGATTGGTCAAGCCTATTTGCTGAATCTTACCTTCACTAGGATGTTCGATTTCCTGTAAAAATCCCACGTCCTGTAAATGGGGATCTTTCAATAAATCCTCTAAAGAGTTATATCGCATGCAAGGTATGTCTGACTTTTCAAAAATATCAATCCACTCTGCAGACGTTTTTCCTACAAGTGAATTCGAGCGAAGTTGATAATAAGCTTCACTGTTTTTAGTTCGAATGGCGACATTACAAAAACGTGGGTCATCTTTTAATTCTGGTCGTCCAATCGCATCGAAAAAAGCAAATGCCTGTGCATCAGTGTTCGGTGAAATCGATATATATCCATCGGCTGTTTTGGCTGGTCGATTATTTTTATCTAGTACCCTAGCATCTCCAATTGGCCCTAACGGTGGCTCAAATGTCATATTCCCCATATGCTCTCTTAAAACAAATGCTGCAGCGGTTTCAAACATAGGGATTTCAAGAAGCTCACCACGTCCTGTTTGAGTCCGTCGATATAACGCAAAACCAATCGCTTGCGCACTTACTAGGCCAGTAATGTGATCCGTTACAACCATCGGAACAAATCGAGGTTCACCTGCAGATTTTTCAAAGGTTGCTGCAAAGCCTGCCGATGATTGAATCACGGTGTCATAAGCTGGTCGATTAAAGTAAGCGCCCCCTCGACCAAATGCTAACATCTGGCAATAAATTAATTGGGGGTTATGCGCTTGCAAATTCGGCCAATCCAAACCCAGTTTTTGTAATGCTCCAGGACGCATATTAGTCACAAAGACATCTGCTTTTTTTAATAATTGAATCAGAATCTCCTGACCTTTAACGTTTTTTAAATCAATACAAATTGATTTTTTATTACGATTAAAGTTCATAAACTTACCGGTCATGCCTGGATTTCTTCCGCCACCTCCAAGTTGCCGCATTAAATCGCCGTCAGGAGATTCAATCTTAAGGACTTCTGCACCATGATCTGCTAGGGTTAGTGAACATACTGGGCCAACTACGACGGAAGATAAATCAACTACAACGACGCCCTCTAAGGGGCCTTTTTGCTGTGAATCTTTCGATGGATTGCTCTGCATTTTATTCTCCCTTCAGTCCCATTTGGCTAACCAAAGGTCCCCAACGCTTTGCATCTGATACTAAAAATTGTGTAAATTGCTCAGGTTGATTGCCAATAATATCGGACCCATCCGCTGTTAAACGAGATTTAATATCTGCTTGCTTGAGAACTTCTTGCATCGCCTGATGAATCTTTTTAACTGTCTCTGGAGGGGTTTTGGCTGCAGCAATTAAACCAAACCAATTCACAAATTCAAAATCCTTTAAACCCAATTCTTGCATGGTTGGAACTTGAGATAAAGCTGGGGAACGAACTTTACCAGTAACACCTAATATACGTAATTTATTTACACTGGTTAATTCTTTTGCTGTGATTTGTGCCACAAAGGCAAAATCAACATCACCCGCTGCGACAGCAGTCGCGGCTGGCGCAGCACCTCGATATGGCACATGGGTTAATTTAAGTCCAGTATCTAAGCGTAACATTTCTCCAGATAAATGACCGCCACTACCGATGCCTGCCGAACCATAGTTCAAGGGTCTTGTTTTACCAAGTTCAAGTAATTCTTTATACGATTTAATAGGGGAGTTACCACCCACTACAAGCACCAGTGGTGATGTCACAATCATCGTAATACCCACAACATCTTTAATAGGGTCGTAACTTAATTTTTTAAATAAATAGGGACTTAAAGTGTGTGGGGTGTAAATTAACTGTAATGTATGACCATCAGGTGGGGAGCTCATCATACTTCCAGTTGCAATAATGCCGCTGGCTCCTGATTTGTTTTCAATCAAAACAGTTTGTCCTAATATTTTTCCAAGAGGCTCAGAAATAATTCTGGCATATGTGTCGCTTGAGGCTCCTGGAACTGACCCAACTAATAAACGTATCGGTTGAGTAGAAGATGCCCCCAGAGATTGGGCAAGTGTTACATCAGATATGAACAAGCTCATAAAAAGGATTGAATAAAAATTAGCAATCATCTTCATGACATTCATATGCTCACATATCCGTCGTTAGGTTTATTCCAGGTCCAAAAGAGAGCATTCCCCTATTGGATCTAAAAGATACTGCCTCCAAAACAAGCTGTTATTAATAACTTACTTGCGTATCTATTATTTTTAAAATTTGCTGATCAACGTCGCCTTTGACGACAGTTCCATTGTCTTCAAGCGCTGTCACCATCGTTTTGGCACTATCGCCCTTCACAACAACACGATAACGTTTTGCTTTTCTAAGTTCATCTTCTTTTGAAGATTTAAACATATTAGAGAACCATGAACCGGATGACTTGGGATCAACTTCTTTCGTATTAACGAACCGAACAAAGTAAATACCTTGCGAACGATCTCGATCTTCAACAGTAAAATTAGATCGATCTAAGGCTAAGCCAACTTCACGCCAAGTTTTATCGAAACCTTGATTAATAGTTAACTGAGCAGCATCAGCAACTTCAGTTACGCGAGATGTGCGTGCAACTCCTGAGGTGCTATTTTTAGCTAACTCTGATTTGGCACTGTCATAATTTGTACCCAGATATACCATCATTCTTGCCAACATTTCTGCTTCAAGTTCGGGATCTGAGGCTCGTGCTGTCCACATGGTTGAATCTGCTTGAGTAGGATTGCTACCAACTAACTTTTCTTCAGCACCACGATGTGTTACATAAACTTCAGTTTCCGTAGTTGTGTTTTTTTCCAAGCGAGTACGAAACTTATCTCTCTCACCAGTTGAGTAAATACTATCTAATGCATTACCCAAAAAGCGGCGAATCATATCCTGAGGAATCTTCGCTCGATTTTCCGCCCAATCAGTCTCCATAATTCCTGTTGCGGGGGAGTCTGTGATTAATAAAAAACCGGTATCTTCCCAAAAAGATTTAATTTTAGGATATACCTCATTTGCTGGCTTACTCACAACAATCCATCGACGTTGCCCATCCCTTTCAATGCGAATCCCAGCTTGAGCAGGAGTGACGGTATTCTTCGAATCCTCTTTTTTGGCTTTTGATGTGGCTGAGTTGTATTGCGAAAGCGTCGCAGTTCCATCTGCTACAGCATATCGCTTCTCAGGGTTAGATGTGGATAGGTCTGGTGGAATCGCTAAATTAGGAATCTTTTTTTCACCTTGCGATTTATAGTCAATCGACTCGCCATTCAATGTCGATGTGCATGAGGCCAAGAAAAATAGTCCCAAAACTGCAATAAATGCAATATTTACTTTTGCAACTTTTAATTCATTCAACATAGTTTCCTATAAGTTTTAAGCAATTACACCAGTCGTACGCAACACTTCTTTTAATGGTTGACGAAGATTTTCTGTTAATGGTGTCAATGGTAAACGAATACCTTTGTCAATGACGCCCATTTCATGTAAAGCCCATTTCACCGGTATTGGATTAGGCTCAACAAACATCATTTGATGTAATTTCAACAATTTAAATTGCAATTCTCGAGCACGGACTAAATCGCCGGTGACCGCTGCCTCGCACAAAGATGACATCATCTGTGGGGCTACGTTTGCTGTCACTGATATATTGCCGTGTCCACCCATCAACATTAAGAAAATGGCAGTTAAATCATCTCCAGAATACACTGCAAAATGATGGCTTTTTTGTTCTTTTAAGCCCGCAATCAATGTACTGGCTCGCTCTAAATTACCAGTTGCATCTTTTAAACCATTAATTCCTGGAACTTGGGCAAGGCGCAGAATAGTCGTATTACTCATATCCGCAACTGTTCTGCCTGGCACGTTATACAAAATGACCG
Source organism: Burkholderiaceae bacterium (assembly GCA_947462685.1). Taxonomy (GTDB): domain Bacteria; phylum Pseudomonadota; class Gammaproteobacteria; order Burkholderiales; family Burkholderiaceae; genus Polynucleobacter. Next base: position 6,434 of record CANHPL010000033.1, read on the forward strand.
GTAAATCAATTTTTTCAGCAATGGTTTTAAAGTGCGCATAAATACCATCTTGGGTTGGCTTATTGTAATAAGGCACTACTTGTAAGCTGGCATCTGCCCCAACCTGCTTAGCAAACTCTGTTAGTTCAACTGCTTCTCGAGTTGAATTTCCGCCTGTTCCAGCAATGACAGGTATCCTGCCATTAATGTGTTTAACTGCAACACGAATTAGTTCACAATGCTCTTCAACATTAACAGTTGGAGACTCCCCAGATGTCCCAACAATGACAACACCATGAGTTCCTTGCTTCACATGCCAATCCAACAAATTCCGCAATGCATCAAAGTCTAATGCACCATCTTCTTGCATCGGAGACACGATGGCTACGATACTTCCTAGAATAGGTAACTGAGGGTATAAAGATTTCATGTTCATCATAGAATTGTAGCCCAATCTTAGGTTCTTACTGCACAAATTCGTTGAATCATGGCTGGCTTCGGGTCTTCCACAAAACCACTTTCAAAAGCGTTAATATGAAATGATTGTTTGGCCAAAACCACCTCTAAAAGCTCATTTTCTCGTAATAAAAAATCAGGATTTGAAGGTTTTCCAAATGCTTCATTACCCATCGCAAAAGTCTCATAAATCAGCACTCCCCCCTCATCAAGCAAATCCAAAATTTTGTCTAAATGAGGGCGGTATAAATAGTTAGTAACGACTAATCCTGAAAACTTTTCCAACTGCGGATCAAAAGCAAACTCCTCCATCTCCAAGTCCATACAACATAACTCAATGGAATTCGGTTGACAATGCTTCATGTTTTGTAAATTCGGCAAACGAAGATCAACTGCCAATACTTGATGTCCTAACTCTGCCAAATAAATAGTATGTCGACCACTCCCACATGCGTAATCCAAAACTCGTTTAGATTCACTATTTAAGGGAATCTGCCCAGCAAAGTGGGCCACCCAGGGTGAAACGGAAGAAAAATTATGAGTAATCAAGCCCCATTGCCTCACGAACATCACGCATAGTTTCCTGAGCAGTTTTGCGCGCTTTGTCGCAACCGTCAGCAATTAATGCTCTTAATAAGCTAGGATCATCCAAATATTTTTGAGCCCGCTCCAACATGGGTTGTTGCTCTTTCAGAATACTTTGTATCAATGGTTCTTTACACTCAAGGCAACCAATACCCGCTGTTGTACATCCTTGCCGTACCCAATCTTGAGTCGTCTGATCGGAATACACCACGTGCAATTCCCAAACTGGACAGTTTTTAGGGTCTCCAACATCAGTTCGCCGAACGCGTGCGGGGTCTGTTGGCATAGTTTTTATTTTTTTAGAAATAGACTGCGCATCTTCGCGCAATGAAATCGTATTGCCATAGGATTTAGACATTTTTTGCCCATCTAATCCTGGCATTTTGGATGCCTGAGTTAATAAGGCCTGTGGCTCAAGGAGAATGATTTTTCTTGCACCTTCAAGATAACCAAATAATCGTTCCCGATCACCCATCGATAAACTTTGCGCTTCATGCAAAATCGCTTGTGCTTGCTCAAGGGCTTCTTCATCACCCCGCTCTTGAAAAGCTGTGCGTGCCTCTAGATATAATTTGGTTCTTTTGCCACCTAATTTTTTTGCTGCTTCAATAGCTTTTTCCTCAAAGCCAGCTTCACGACCATATAAATAATTAAAGCGTCTAGCTACTTCTCGGGTCATTTCTACGTGGGGTATTTGGTCCTCACCCACCGGTACGTGCTGCGCTCGATAGATGAGAATATCAGCCGCCTGTAACAGGGGATAGCCTAAAAATCCATACGTCTGAAGATCTTTTTCGCGTAACTTTTCAATTTGATCTTTATAGGTCGGAACACGCTCCAACCATCCCAAAGGTGTCCCCATAGATAACAATAAAAACAATTCTGCATGCTCGGGTACTTTGCTTTGAATAAATAATGTCGATTGTGTCGGGTCAACACCTGCGGCTAACCAATCAATCACCATTTCCCACACTGAGTTTTGAATAACCTCTGGTGATTCGTAATGTGTCGTGAGGGCGTGCCAATCGGCAACGAAGAAAAAACAGGGATATTCAGATTGCAACCGAATCCAATTTTTTAATACCCCATGATAGTGACCTAAATGCAACGCCCCCGTTGGGCGCATACCAGATAATACGCGTTCAGAATACATAATGTGATGAGCTTAAAGTAGTGACCAAACCGGTTGAAGTGAAGGTGGTAAATGCGGTAATTTACCTAAATCAATATAACTCTCTGCTGGATCATGAAAATCAGACCCGCGAGACGCATAAAATCCATATTGAAGTGCAATTTTTGCATATTCCTCATATTGATGTGGTGTATGACTTCCAGTAATGACTTCAATTCCAAGTCCACCAGCGTCTTTGAAGGCGATAAATAATTCATGTTTTTGTAGTTCAGTTAATCGATACCTCCCCGGATGAGCAATGATCGCTACCCCTCCGGCGGATTTGATCCAATCAACGGATTCTTTGAGGCTTGCCCAGACATGACCGATATAACCAGGCTTACCCTCAATCAGATAATTTTTAAATACATCATCGGTTGAACGAGATATATTTTTTTCCACCAAAAATCGTGCAAAGTGTGTTCGCGACAATAATTCCGGATTACCAGCGTAGGTTAATGCACCTTCATAAGCGCCTGCAATTCCAACCGCTGCCAATTGTCGAGCAATTTCTTTACCTCTAGCAGTTCGTCCGTCACGGGTTTTACGTAATCCTTCAACTAATTCAGGATGATCTGGATTAAGACCAATGCCAACAATATGGATTGTTTGCCTCATCCAACTGACGGAAATTTCAACTCCAGAGGTATATTTCATCCCTAGTGTTTTCGCTGCTTCTCTAGCACGATGCTGACCGCCAATGACATCATGATCGGTAAGGGACCAAAGTTGTACGCCATTTTGGTGGGCGCGTATTGCCAAATCCTCGGGTGTAAGGGTACCATCAGACAAAACTGAATGACAGTGCAAATCGGCGTTAATTGAATTCATTACCCTATTCTACTGTTTTCATAAAGGATTTTGGACTAAAAATACCATTTTCTAGTATCTTTGGAAATAATGTCCATTTATGTTAGTGAAGTATCGACCACTCTTCTTGGCGCCTGTAAATACTCTTTGGATTGCATTTCGATAATGCGAGAAACTGTACGGTGAAACTCACCTGACATTTGACCTTCTGTATAGAGTAAATCTGGCGCAACTTCTGCCGTAATAATTAGCTTAATTTTGTGGTCATAAAAGACATCAATTAACCAGGTAAACCTTCTGGCCTCACTGGACATTGATGGTGTCATTTTGGGCACTTCAGTCAAAATCACCGTGTGAAAGGTCGAAGCAATTTCCAAATAATCATTTTGAGAACGGGGTCCAACACATAACTCTTGAAAATTAAACCAAGCAATGCCTCCCGCGCGACGGATACATCTGATCGATCGGTTTTCAATCATTAAATCAGTCGACTCTTCTTGATGAGCACCCGCTAATTGCACAAATACAGATTCAACTTCTTGGTCAACTGCAGTTCCCATTGGCGCAATATATGCTCTTACTTGATCCATTAAGACTTTCCGATAATCGACCCCTGCATCGATATTGACCACATCGAGTTTTTCTTCTAATAAACGAATGGCAGGTAAGACTCGATCTCGATGTAAGCCATCTGGATATAGAAGATCGGGTCGATAATTGGATGTCATAATAAATTGCACTTTATTTTTGAATAAAGCATCTAATAGGCGATATAAAATCATTGCATCGGCAACATCACTAACATGAAACTCATCAAAACAAATCAATTCATATCGCTGACCAATTTTTTTGCCCAGCTGATCTAAAGGGTCGGCTTGACCGCGTAAGTCCTGTAACTCGCGATGGACTTCACGCATAAACTCATGAAAATGGAGTCGTGTCTTTTTTTCAATATTGATGGCTTCATAAAAACAATCCATGATGAAAGACTTACCTCTACCAACACCTCCCCAAAAATAGACTCCTTTAGGAACGGTGTTAGAGGAGCTACTCAGAAGTTTAGTAAAAAATCCTCCAGATTTACTTGGGCGTTGCTCCCACTCATCTTGACAAAGTTGTAGCCGTTCGATGGCAGCCCGTTGGGCTGCATCACTTTGATACCCTTTTTTTCCCAGTGCTGCTTGATATAAATCAGTAACGCGCATGCATTCCTATTTTAGAAATTCAATGCACGACGATCTGTTGCAAGAGCCGCTTCACGAATAGGTTCAGATAAACTAGGATGTGGATGACAAATACGCGCAATATCTTCCGCTGATGCTTTAAACTCCATCGCAACTACAGCTTCAGCAATTAAGTCAGAAGCAGCTGATGCAATAATGTGTACGCCTAAAATTTCATCGGTAGTTTCATCAGCCAAGATTTTTACAAAACCATCTGCAGAGCCAATCCCTAATGCACGTCCATTTGCTGCAAATGGAAACTGTCCTGGTTTGTAAGCACGACCTTCTGCTTTTAAATGTTGCTCTGTTTTACCAACCCAAGCAATTTCTGGAGATGTATAAATAACCCAAGGAATACAGTTGTAATCAATATGCGGTTTTTGACCAGCCATTATTTCAGCGACTAAGACACCTTCGTCTTCCGCTTTATGGGCCAACATCGGACCGCGAACCACATCACCGATGGCATAGACCCCAGGAGCAGCAGTTGCTAGTGTATGGTCATCGACTGGTATAAATCCTCGCTCATCTGATTTTAAACCAATCGCTTCTAAGTTGAGATTATCCGTATTTGGAACACGTCCAACAGAAACAATTAGGCGATCAACCACTAATGAATGATCAGCTCCAGCAGCGTCAGTGTATTTAACGGTAACGTTATTTTTACCTTTTTTCACTTCACCAATTTTGACACCTAAGTTAAATTGGAGTCCTTGCTTAGTAAATAGTTTTTTTGCCTCAGCGGCAATCCCTTGATCACATGCGCCTAAAAAAGTGGGTAGGGCTTCTAAAATCGTTACATCAGAACCTAAACGACGCCAAACAGAACCTAATTCGAGTCCAATCACTCCTGCACCAATCACCCCAAGTTTTTTAGGCGTTTGATCAAACTTTAAACCACCCTCGTTATCACAAATCAAGACATTGTCTACTTCCATACCAGGTAAATGTCTGGCTTTAGAGCCAGTTGCAATGATTACTTGCTTGGCCGTAACTGTTTCAGTTTCTTTGCCTTGAATAGCTAATTGGTAAAGGTTATTTTCACGGCCAATAAAAGAAGCATAGCCTTTGAGATGCGTTACCTTGTTCTTTTTGAATAAGTACTGAATTCCGCTCGTCATTTTTGTGACGATTTCATCTTTTCGGGTAACCATTTTAGGCACGTTGATAGTGGCACCTTGTATTTCAATTCCATGACTTGAAATGTGCTTTTGTACATTCTCGAACTCTTCTGAGGAGGCAAGTAATGCTTTCGATGGAATACATCCAACATTTAAACAAGTACCACCCAATCGTGGTTCTGCTTTAGGATCGTCATAAGCATTTCCTTCTGCACATGCTACTTTAAATCCAAGTTGTGCCGCACGGATCGCTGCAATATATCCACCAGGACCTGCACCGATTACCACCACATCAAATTCTTGACTCATTGTGATTCCTTTAAATGCCAATTAAGATGATTAAATATCGAGTAATAGTCTTGCAGGATCTTCAAGGGTCTCTTTTATGGCTACCAATCCAAGTACTGCCTCTCGACCATCAATGATCCGATGGTCATAGGACATCGCCAAATAGTTCATTGGACGAATCACAATCTGACCATCTTCAACCACTGCGCGATCTTTCGTTGCATGAATCCCTAAAATAGCTGATTGGGGAGGATTGATAATTGGTGTTGATAACATTGAACCAAATACCCCACCGTTGGAGATGGAAAATGTTCCACCAGTTAAATCATCTAATGTGAGCTTACCATCACGCGCTTTTACACCAAACTCGGCAATCTTTTTCTCAATTTCAGCGAGATTCATTTGGTCAACATCACGCAAAATCGGCACAACCAAACCGCGTGGCGATCCGACCGCAATACCAATATCAAAATAACCATGGTAAACAATATCTGTGCCATCCACAGATGCATTCAACACAGGATATTTCTTTAAAGCATGAACGGCTGCTTTCACAAAGAAAGACATAAATCCTAATTTCACACCATGCTCTTTTTCAAACACTTCTTTATATTTATTACGCATGTTCATGACTGGCGCCATGTTGACTTCATTAAATGTCGTCAGGATCGCATTCGTTGCCTGCGAATCTACAAGTCTTTCTGCAATTCTGGCTCGCAAACGACTCATTGGCACACGCTCTTCTGGACGATCACCTAAGGGCATATTGATTGGTAATGAAGCTAATTTTTGTGGTGCAGGTGGGCTCGCTTTGGCTGGAGTTGCTGATAATGCATCAGCTTTAGTTACACGACCATCCTTACCAGAGCCAGCAACATCTACTACTGACATATTTTTTTCTGCAAGTATCTTGGCCGCTGCTGGCATAGCAATGCCTGCGGCGCTGTTTGAGTTTGGTGCAGAAGATACCACTGCAGCCACTGTGGGATTTGGCGTTGGAGTTGAAACTGCAGGTGCTGCTACGCCTTTACCTTCAATATCAATTTTCGCAATCACCTGATCTGAAACAACCGTTCCACCATCAGCAATCACAATTTCCGACAAAACCCCAGCAGACGGCGCGGGAACCTCGAGTACCACTTTATCAGTCTCAATCTCAATAAGAATCTCATCTTGGGCTACAAGATCACCTGCTTTTTTCTTCCATTGCAAAAGAGTTGCTTCCGCAACTGACTCTGATAACTGGGGTACTTTAACTTCAAAAATAGACATGGTAAATCCTTTAATTAGTTGATTGTCGCTGTATATTTATATTTATTTAGTTAGTGCAAAACCTTTTATCTTCGCAAAGGCGCCATCAACTAAAGATTTTTGCTGATCTTGATGCAAATGAGAATACCCACAAGCTGGCGATGCAGAAGCCGGTCTACCTGAGTAACCCAACTTCTGCCCCTCAAACATGTTCTCAAGAATATTATGCTGAATAAAGAACCAAGCCCCTTGGTTCTGAGGCTCATCCTGAGTCCATACAAGCTCAACGACATTCGGGTATTTTTTCAGTTCAGCGGCAAATGCTTTATGTGGGAAAGGATACAGTTGTTCGATACGAATGATGGCAGTATCTTTTGATTTTTTAACCTCTCTAGCCTTAATCAAATCATAGTAAACCTTACCGGAACACATAATTAATCTGGTCACTTTTTGTTGGTCTACATTCGCATCTTGCTCACCAAGTACCGTATGAAATTCACCTTTTGTAAATTCAGTGATGGGTGATGTGGCGTCTTTATTACGTAATAAAGACTTCGGTGTCATGATAATTAATGGCTTACGGAAAGAGCGAATCATTTGCCTACGTAATAAATGGAAAATTTGTGAGGCTGTCGTCGGTTGCACAACTTGCATGTTGATGTCAGCACACAACTGCATAAAACGCTCTAGTCTTGCTGAAGAATGCTCTGGACCTTGTCCTTCATATCCATGAGGCAACATCATGACTAAACCGTTTACACGGCCCCACTTTACTTCACCAGAAGCAATAAATTGATCAATCACCACCTGTGCACCATTGGCAAAATCACCAAATTGTGCTTCCCAAATGGTTAACGTATTCGGCTCTGCCGAGGAATATCCATATTCAAACCCGAGTACTGCCTCTTCTGAAAGAATAGAGTCAATTACTTCAAATGGAGCTTGACCATCGGCAACATGCTGTAGGGGTATATAGGTTCCAGTGTCCCACTTTTCACGGTCTTGATCATGCAACACGGAATGGCGGTGGGTAAATGTTCCACGTCCACTATCTTCGCCAGATAAGCGAATTGGGTAACCGCTAGCGACTAAAGAAGCAAAAGCCATGTGCTCCCCCATTCCCCAATCTACGTTTACTTCTCCACGACCCATCGCAGCTCGATTTTTCAAAACGTTTTCTACCAATGGATGTACTTTAAAGCCTTCAGGAGCTTTGGAAATTTTCTCTGCCAAACGCTTCCACTCTGCTAATGGAATGGCTGTATCCGCATTATCTGTCCATTTCCTGTTCAGGAATGGCGTCCAATCAACTGCATACTTACCTTTGAAATTAGTAATAACCGGATCAGAAGTTCTTTGATCGCCAGCATCAAGCTCTGCACGATAGGCTTTGACCATTTCATCACCACCACCTGTAGGAAGAACACCTTGGGTCTCTAATTTATCAGCGTATAACTTTCGTGTTCCTGGGTGTTGTGAAATTGTTTTATACATCAATGGCTGAGTCATTGATGGCGTATCTTGCTCATTGTGTCCAAGCTTACGAAAACAAATAATGTCAATACCGACATCCTTCTTAAACTTCATACGATATTCAACTGCCAATTGCGTAGCCAAGACAACCGCTTCTGGATCATCCCCATTGACGTGCAAAATTGGCGCCTCAATCGTTTTCATAATATCGGTGCAATACAAAGTGGAACGCATATCGCGTGGATCAGAGGTCGTGAAACCAATTTGATTATTAATAACAATATGTACCGTACCACCAGTGTGATAACCACGCACATCAGCTAATGCCAAGGTTTCCTGAACCACTCCTTGCCCTGCAATCGCAGCATCTCCGTGAACCAAAATTGGCATGACCTGTGAGCCACTCTTGTCGCCACGACGATCCATACGTGCGCGCACAGAACCCTCTACTACTGGATTGACGATTTCTAAGTGAGAAGGATTAAATGCTAGTGACAAGTGAACTGGGCCACCTGATGTAGAAATATCGCTTGAAAAACCTTGGTGATATTTAACATCGCCAGATGGCAGATCTTCTGGAGCTGTGTGGTCAAACTCGGCAAATAAGTCTTTCGGTACTTTACCTAAAGTATTCACCAAAACATTTAAACGACCACGATGCGCCATACCAATGACCATTTCTTGGACACCAGCTAAACCACCTGCATCTAAAATTTCATCCATGGAAGCAATAAAACTTTCGCCACCTTCGAGCGAGAATCTCTTTTGACCAACATATTTAGTGTGCAAAAAGCGCTCAAGCCCTTCAGCTGCGGTTAAACGATTTAAGATGTTGGTCTTTTTAACAGCCGTAAAATTAGGTGTAGAACGAATAGACTCTAATTTTTCTTGCCACCATTTTTTAATATTTTGATCAGTGATGTACATATACTCCACACCGATCGTGCCGCAATACGTTTGACGTAAGTTTTGCAACAACTCACGTAATTTCATTTTATCTTTACCAAAGAAGGTATTGCTGGTGTTAAAGACAATATCCATATCCGCATCTGTGAAACCATAATATGCTGGATCTAGCTCAGGAATATTGGGGCGCTCTGTTCTTTTCAGGGGATCTAAATCAGCCCATCTTGTTCCCACATTACGATAGGTCGCAATTAATTGTTGAACCGCCACGCGCTTACGCCCCATACTGGAGTCAGCTGAATCTTCCACATGGCGAATCGGTGCTACTCTTGCGCGCTGAGCAAATGACGCGACGATTGGCGCATGCGCAATATCTTTTGCAGTCGAACCATCAACTGCAGGTAAATTTTGCACACCGTCAAAATATTGGCGCCAATTATCTGGCACGGATGAAGGGTCATTGAGATAAGCTTCGTAAAGCTCTTCGACGTATGGCGCATTGCCACCAAATAGGTACGAAGTACCCTGATAAGACTGCATCATATTGCTCACCTTTTCTTCGGGTTTCCCGATATGTAAGGGGGTTAGTAAACCATCTACGACACGGCTCAACCGACTAGTAGATTGCGAAATTCTTTAATACTCATTTTACAAACCAACTTATTGATTCAATAACTTTTTTTACATCATAAGAAGATTTATCAACTAATTTTATGACATTTAAGATTATTTTGTGTGTTTTTGCCATAAATCTTGTTGTTATTTCATTAAAAATCCAATTTAAGGATTTTTCCTACAAGTAATTCAGATAATTCTGATATTTAAAACGATTTAACACTTTTAAGATGGATTTTCACATTGTTAAAGGAGATAAATCAATGCTGGAAACTACTCAATCAAATGAATTAAGCTACAAAAGTACGCGTGAAACGGCCAAAATTTTGCAAGTTTCTCTCGGTACTATTCAAAAAATGGTCGAAACGGGAGAACTGATTGCTTGGAAGACAAGGGGTGGTCATCGAAGGATCTTAGACTTATCGATCGAGCGGCAATTAGCCAAACGTCATGAGCTATTGCGTCACTTCTGCAGTAAAAAATACTCAATCTTAGGGGTATTCTTTAACACTGAGGATATTGAATCTTTCGAAAACCACTGTAAAACATTTGAATCAAAAATTCTTTGTCATTCATTTTTAGATATTAGTGAAGCATTAATGGCAGGCGTAGAATTAAAACCTGAAATTATTTATATTGATCAGAATGTAAATAACATTGACCAGTATCACTTACTCCATCAATTTAATAAAAACTCAATTACCGGTCAAATACCAATTTTAATTCATCAAGATATTATCCAAGCTTCGCCTGAGTTCAGCCAAAACCCTGCAATATTGAGTCCATTTGCAAAATCTAAAATGTATGGATATTCAAACTCACTAGAAGTTTTGGAAAATATTATCAAAAAAGCACTCGTTGAAAAAATGATTTAACTTCAGATCAGAAAAGTCTCTCGCTGTTTACCAACAATCCACAAGGGCGCTTTACCTCTTCCCGTCCATGTTTCACCAGTAACAGGGTTCCGGTATTTGGCGGGGACTTTTTTATTAGTTTGATTGATTTTCTTTGAAAACAAATCACCGACCGATATAGTATATTTTTCAATCATCAATTTAATTGACTCGATTGCTTCCTGTTTTTCTCTTTGTTGGATCGCCATTATCTGCTGATCCAACAATTTACGCTGTTCAATTAACTCATCATAATTTGACATGTATTTCTCCTATTTAAAAATTATTAACTTTTTTAAATCATAAATAACTAATTAATATTATATTTGAACCACAGATAATGTTAATTTTAATAATTATTATATTTATTAAATATACACATTCATTTAAAACTATTTCATCGCAGACCTTTTTTAGAAAATATGTATAAAACCTTAGTATTTATATGAATATCTTTATGCGATTTAATTGATTATGATCATAAAAAATAATAAATAAAATTTGACAAAACATCATTTTTCAGAAAGATTTGCATGCGCGCAGATAAAAGTTGGTTAAGGACCTATCCCAATGACATCCCTCAGGAAATTGATCTTTCAAAGAATCTGACTTTAATCGATGTTTTCGAGGAGTCATTTAAAAAAAATGCTTCTCGAATTGCCTTTGAATCTTTTGGAAAGTCTCTCAGCTTTCAAGAGCTTGACCAGGCGTCAGAAAAATTCGCAGGCTTTTTACAATTTCAAGGTGTAAAAAAAGGTGACCGTGTTGCTCTGATGATGCCCAATGTGCTGCAATATCCAATTGCAATTGCAGGCATCCTTCGCTGTGGCGCCATTGTTGTCAATGTTAACCCCCTGTACACGCCTCGTGAGCTCGAACATCAATTAAAAGATAGTGGCGCCCAAACCATCGTGATATTGGAAAATTTTGCACATGTCTTAAGCGCAGTTCTTCCTCAAGTCCAAATAAAACATATTGTGCTCACTAGCTTGGGTGAAATGCTTGGCATTAAAGGCAAAATAATTGATTTTGTTATAAAGCATGTCAAAAAACTTGTCCCGGTCTGGCATCTCCCTCATTACACAACCTTCCATGCGGCGTTAGATGTTGGAAAAAAAATGGGCTTCTCCAAACCAGTGATTCGTCATGATGATATTGCTTTTCTGCAATACACTGGGGGCACAACCGGGGTTTCAAAGGGTGCGGTTTTAGAACATCGTAATTTGGTTGCCAATGTATTACAAATCGAAGCTTGGTTAAGACCCTCTGTTCAAAAAAAACCGCTGGAACAACTCATCTTCATCTGTGCGCTGCCTTTGTATCACATTTTTGCTCTTACGGCCTGTGGGCTTTTTAGTATTAGGTCAGGTGGTAAAAGTATCTTAATTGCCAACCCAAAGGATATCTCAGGATTGATCAAAACCTTAATAAGCTTGAAAGAGTTTCATATCTTCCCAGCAGTCAATACATTATTTAATGCATTAATGACTCACCCCAATTTTTCAAAAATTGATTTCTCAAGTCTAATGGTTACGATCGGTGGCGGTATGGCTATTCAGAAAAGTGTTTCTGATCGTTGGCAAGTACTTACTGGATGCCCTATCGCAGAGGGCTATGGCTTATCCGAAACATCCCCTGTTGCCACTTGTAACCTTACGACAATTTCGGCGTTCACTGGCCATATAGGATTACCAATACCCAACACAGAAATCTCTATACGCAATGACCTGGGTGAGGAGGTTGATATCAATCAGCCCGGAGAAATTTGCATCAAAGGACCTCAGGTGATGCGGGAGTATTGGCATCGAGATGACGAAACACGATTAGTCATGACAGTCGATGGTTACTTCAAAAGTGGTGATATCGGCTTTGTCAATAATGAGGGATATGTAAAAATTATTGATCGAAAAAAAGATATGATCTTAGTTTCTGGCTTTAATGTATACCCCAACGAAATCGAAGAAGTTTTATCGCAAATTCCAGGAGTCCTTGAATGTGCAGTTATCGGCATCCATGATGAACATTCAGGTAGCAGTGTCAAAGCATGTATTGTGAAAAGAGAACCTGCATTAACGGAAAAAGAAGTAAGTGATTTTTGCACAAGCAATCTCACTAACTATAAAAGACCTAAAGTCATTCAATTTGTTGAGGCTTTACCAAAATCTAATGTTGGTAAAATCTTACGTAAAGATTTACGTTAAAACACGTTGCAACGATTAAACCTAAAAAGATCACCATGGATAGCAATTTACTGGGCTTCATAGCTGCGGGACTTACGACTGCAGCGTTCATTCCTCAAACAATCCAGTCTTGGAGGTCTCGAGATTTATCGGGGATTTCACTAACGATGTATTCGTTATTTACCATTGGAGTTACTCTTTGGATTATGTATGCTATGCTGATTCAAAGTTGGCCTGTACTCATCGCCAATGTTATTACCTTAGGCACTTCGGGTTCAATTCTGTACTTAAAAATACAATCTCTCAAAAAAGACGTTCAAATATAATTTCAACGCTTCTCTGACCATCACTCATCAAACAGGTGTTTTCTTGGATGGTTGCTTGCAATTGCATTGAGCGCTGTGCCATCAAGGCTAGCTCTAAAGATTGGTCCGAGGGAATTTGATAAATCTCAAGATTATTTAATCTTGAGATTTTATTTTCAATGCCTTTAAACCAAATTCCTGTTGAATGATGATAAGCATAAATAAATACTTTGGTCGCTTTGCCACAGGCTTTCAGTATAGGCCGCTCTTCGGGTTGTCCGACTTCGATCCACATTTGGATTTGATCCGTAAAATCTTTCAACCAAACGTCAGGCTCATTGGCATCTGACAATCCTGCCCCAAAAGTTAAAACGCCATCACCATTGCATAACACCTGTAATTGGTGAGCTTGCATGGCTAATGCTACTAAACGTACCATCATGCGTTCATCCGTTTCACTCGGATGTCTTGCCAGTGTCAAAGATTGTTCGGCATAATAACCTTGATCGATATTTGCAATCGATAGATTTGCTTTATAGATGGTTGACTTGATTGCCATGAAATACCCGAAAAGAATGCATTATGCACTGAAATGTTTGGCTGTTGTTAGAATTCAAATCAACATGTTCGAGACTGGAATGCTAAAAAATACGATTTTTTTGGGTAAAATAAATTCTTTTCGCAAAGGTTCTTAAATGAATAATATCTGGACTGATGTCATGTCAATTGATGACACCTTCGAAGGTGAAGTCACCCGCTTAGATACTGGTAATAAAAATTTAGCGATTTATAACGTGAACGGTACAGTCTTTTGTACTGACAATGTGTGCACCCATGGCAATGCCCTCTTATCCGATGGATTTCTAGAGGGGCATGAAATCGAGTGCCCTTTCCATCAAGGAAGATTTGATGTCCGAGATGGTCGAGTGACTTGCGAACCTGCAGATAAGGCCATAAAAACCTACCCCATCAAGGTCGATGATGGAAGAGTTTTTGTCGATTTAAGCGTTTAAAAACCAATGCTCGCTTTTCTGGGCGATCCCTTATAAAATTAGTCCATGAAAAAACCTGAACTTCTTGCCCCAGCTGGTAGTCGAGCAATGCTTGATACCGCTTTTAATTTTGGCGCTGATGCCATCTATGCAGGCCAACCTCGTTATTCTTTAAGGGTCAGAAATAATGATTTTGGTGATTTAGATGTCTTAGCAGGTGGTATTAACCATGCTCACGCGCTTGGCAAGAAGTTTTATCTAGTCTCCAATATATTGCCCCACGGCAGTAAAACAAGGACCTTTGTGCAAGATATGACGCCAGTCATTGCATTGCAGCCAGACGCATTAATTATGTCTGACCCTGGTTTAATCATGATGGTTCGTGAGCAATGGCCGGATATGCCTATCCACCTATCTGTGCAAGCAAATACCGTGAACGGAGCTGCAGCTCGTTTTTGGCAAAAAGTAGGCATCAGTCGAATTATTCTTTCACGCGAATTGTCCCTTGACGAAATTGCAGCGGTTCGTCAAGACTGTCCAGAAATGGAACTTGAAGTATTTGTTCACGGCGCTTTGTGCATTGCTTATTCCGGTCGTTGTCTTTTATCTGGCTACTTCAGTCATCGTGACCCGAACCAAGGTGCTTGCACCAACTCCTGTCGTTGGGATTACAAAATCTATCAAGGATCAGAAGATGCGACTGGTGATATTTATCTTCTCGAAGAAGGTGGCAAAACAGATGCCCTCATGCCTATTGAGGAAGACATGCATGGCACGTATATTCTAAATTCAAAAGATTTACGGGCGATTGAACATATTGAGCGCTTAACAGAAATGGGGATCGACTCGTTCAAAATTGAAGGGCGGACCAAGTCTCCTTATTATGTTGCTAGAACTTGCCAATCCTACCGAACCGCAATTGATGATGCGTTTGCTGGTAAACCCTTCCAACCAAAACTTTTAGGTCATTTAGAAGGTCTTGCCAATCGAGGTTACACCGATGGCTTTTATCAACGTCACCATGATGCTGATTACCAAAATTATCTCAAGGGCTTCTCGATTTCTGGAAGAAGTATGTACGTTGGCAGTGTCCTTGAAATAGATCCAGTTAGAGGTGTCAAAATTGATGTAAAAAATCGTTTCGCTGTTGGGGATAAAATCGAAATCATTGAACCTCATGGCAACACAGATATTGTGATTGAAGAACTTTGGAGTGAAGATGGCAAGGCTATTCAAGTTGCGCCAGGATCTGGTCACATCGTGTATGCCAAGATTCCATGTGCCACCAGCGCAGCCTACCTAGCAAGATATATTCAAGCCAACAAGACTTCAGCCCTTGATTTAATTGCTGTGCAAGCCCTCTAACTTCTTTTTTGTATCATAGGTGGTTTGCATATCCAGCCAGTACTGGCTTTTAATGCCATACACCCTCGCTAATCGTTCAGCAATTAAGGGCGTAATTGCCTGTTGTCCAACAATAATTTCACAGGCCATTTTTTCAGAGATTTCCATTGCCATGGCAAATTGAAAGATACTTTGTCCACCGGCTTGAAGGAATTCTTCACGAATAAATTCTCCAGGGTGGAATTCTGAAGAGAATAGAGATTTTGATATTTTCATAATAGGTATTTTATTGACACTCTGATTGCTTCAAGGAATCAAATCCACACTCTTATCATTGTTTCTTGAATACATACCTAAAGATCTTTTCGCACAAACTTAAATCATTTGCCATAATGGAGTTATTCATTACGGGAGAATGTTATGTCACTTTGTCGCACGAATTATCTCAAGTGCTTTTGCGTACTGGTAGCCGCTTTTTTTCTAAGTTCTTGCTCTACTACAAAAGTTGAAGATTATGCAAAAGAAACACCCGTCTTAAAGCTGTCTGAATACTTTAATGGCAAAACACAAGCTTATGGCATATTTACCGATCGAAGTGGCAAAGTAGTCAAACGATTTACGGTCGATATGATTTCCACCTGGAAAATGGTGAATGGAATCAATACGGGCACTTTAGATGAATCATTCGCATATTCCGATGGGACTTCTCAAAAGAGGATTTGGACCATCAAAGAAGTTTCACCAAATAACTATGAGGGAACCGCTGACGATGTCGTGGGTGTAGCAATCGGCAAGGCTTCAGGTAATGCTCTAAATTGGCGCTATACGCTTCTATTGCCAGTTGAAGGCAAAAATATCGAAGTGCAGTTTAATGACTGGATGTATTTAGTGACAGGCAAAGTGATGTTAAATCGCGCGGAAATGTCAAAATTTGGCATTTATTTAGGCGAAGTCACTCTCTCATTTTCGAAAGAAGAATAATGTATTTTTGGTGGATGATTTTAGGGTTTCAAGCAGTATGGTTCTCTTGTGCTTGGGGTATTAGTCATCACTATCCCTTATTGCCACTTATTGTTAGTCTCGTTTACTTAAACTCTTATATCGCAAAGCAATCCCCAAAAAAACCAGCTTACTTATTTTTATTACGTATCTTGCTCTATGGATTTTTACTGGATAGTACCCTTGGTCTACTTGGGTTCATTGTTTTTGAAGCAGCCTATCCAAAACCAATTGAGTGGTTACAACCTTGGTGGTTGTCTTTGTTATGGTTATCTTTTGCCGCGTCTGCTAAAGCGTCTTTTTTTTGGCTGGAAAAACGTCTCCCGCTCGCGGTTTTATTAGGGGCTATTTCTGGTCCATTTGCTTATTTTTCTGGGCAAAAATTAGGCGTTTTTATTTTTATAGATATTTTTGGTTATGCTCTTCTTGCTATTGGATATGCCATCGTCATGTATCTCATGATGAAAACTTTTCAAAAACAACAGACTCCCCTAGAATAGATGGAAATTCAATCAACTTTTTAGTAACGGATCACACAATGATGAAAAAAATAGTACTCATATGCTTTTTAACTCTTGGTTTGAGTGTAGCGACCGCATCTGAGGACTGGCCAACTCGTAAACCTATTCGACTCATCTCTGTTTTTCCGCCTGGTGGTTCGGTCGATGCTGTTGCTAGAGTTCTCGCGCCAGCCCTGCAAAACCAGCTGAAACAATCCGTAGTTGTAGAGAATGTGGGTGGCGCTTCTG
>CANHPL010000034.1 GCA_947462685.1 Burkholderiaceae bacterium
GCATCACTTAAAAACTCATTCCAAAAGTTGGCTTGTTGTAACAATTGCATTGAAGCCTGATTCTGAGGTAAGTTTTGCTCTAGTTGCGTCATTGAATATTTTTATTTTTAAAGTAAATACAATTTATATTACGTGGAAGTTGATTGTATCGAATTTTATAAGTTATCAACAAAGGAAAAAGCTGTGAAAAATGTGTGGATAACATGTGGATAACTTGTTTATACATATATTAATCAATAAGATAAATATAAAATCTAAGAAATAAATTTTTTACTTTCTTATATCATGACAAATTAAAATATTGTATTGACTTGAATAAAAATTTCATGGAAAATAGAAGGTTATCCAGTAATGAGTGATTGTAGAAAATGAAACGTACTTATCAACCATCAGTAACACGCCGTAAACGCACCCATGGATTTCGTGTTCGCATGAAAACCAGAGGTGGTCGTCAAGTTCTTAATGCTCGCCGTTCTAAAGGCCGTAAACGTTTAGCCGTCTAAGTCTGAAGGGGTGTAAACGCCTCTCATTCAAGTCGTTTGGACGTTGATCAGTGAAATGATTCGTTCATGCAAAAATTATCAAAAAAAAATATTCTTCGACAATCAGAAGATATTTCACGTACATTAAAAAACAAAGGCATTAATACACAACATCTATCTTTTCATAAAAAGGTAAATGACTTAGGTGTGTCAAGAATTGGTCTAGCAATACCCAAAAAAAATGCAAAAAGAGCCGTTGATCGAAATCGCATAAAACGCTTAATTAGAGAAGTATTTAGAAATACCTTTATCAAACAGCCAACAGATATTGTTGTCAAACTACTGTCTCCAATCGGTAAAAGAACGAGAAAGAAACTTAGGGAGTCTGAAAGA
This sequence comes from Burkholderiaceae bacterium, assembly GCA_947462685.1. Classification (GTDB taxonomy): domain Bacteria; phylum Pseudomonadota; class Gammaproteobacteria; order Burkholderiales; family Burkholderiaceae; genus Polynucleobacter. Next base: position 876 of record CANHPL010000034.1, read on the forward strand.
AAACAGATTCGCCAAGAATTACTTGATCATTTTCAAATGAAATAAGTCAATGAAAAACCTATTGAACTATTTGATACGAGGATATCAATATTTAATTAGCCCATTACTTGGCAATCATTGTAGATTTTCACCTTCTTGCTCAGAATATATGCAAGAAGCGATACAAGCTCATGGGGTCATTAAAGGATTGTATTTAGGATTAAAGCGAATTTTACGTTGTGCTCCATGGAGCGCTGGGGGATATGACCCAGTTCCAAAAAACCATAATCATAAATTGTGATGCGAAAGCACTACAATCATTATTTGAAATAACTTAAAAAACTGGTAAAAAATGGATATTCGAAAAACCTTGTTGTGGGTCGTGTTTTCTGTTTCAGGAATCATGTTGTTTAATAATTATCAAATTTCTAATGGTCAAAATCCTTTGCCGTTGTTTGCTCCTCCACAAGCCACAAACCCAAATTCTCCTAAGCAAGAATCTGCAAACACAAATATTTCATCAGTGCCACAAGTAATCGATCAAAAAGCTAAAGTAATAGATGCACCAATTAATTCAGTTGAAACAACCCAAGATACTCCAAGCAAAACGTTAGTTTTAAAAAATGACTTATTAGAGATTGAGATTAGTAATAAGGGTGGAACAATCACGCACTCCATATTAAAAAAGCATACTGAAAATAAACAACCCGTTGTACTATTTAATACCGAAAAACAAACTACCTATCTTGCAAGAAGTGGCCTAACCGCAGTGGGATTAGAACTTCCTAATCACAATGATATTTTTCTTGATAAAGTGATTCAAAAGGATCAACAAGTAGTGTTTTCAGCCACAAAAAATGGCGTAACATTAGAAAAAAAATATACCTTAGAACCAAATAGTTACGTAATTAAAGTAGAAAACAAAATTACGAATCAAACAGCCAATCCTATAAGTCCATATCTATATGCTGAATTAGTAAAAGATAGCAATATTGTTGTTGAAAGCCAGTTCTATAGCACCTTCACAGGACCGGCTATTTATACCGATAAACAAAAATATAAAGAAGTTGATTTCAATGATATAGAAAAGAAAAAATATAAATTACCTGAACCACAGGAGGCCGGGGAGTCGGGTTGGATTGCAATGGTGCAACACTACTTTGCAACGGCATGGATACCAAACCCTGAAAGTAGTAGAGAGGTTTATTTTGATAAGTTGGATAAAAACTTATATCGGGTGGGTGTTAAATCAGCCATAGCACCAATTGCCCCTGGAGCTAGTTTTTCTCAGAAGTCAAAACTTTTTGTTGGACCAGAAGAAGACGAGTTACTGCATCAAGTAGCTCCTGGTTTTGATTTAATTAAAGATTACGGATATTTAACAATTATTGCTAAACCATTATTTTGGGTGATGATGCAAATTCATCAAGTGGTTCAAAACTGGGGATGGGCAATTATTATCCTAACAATTTTTATAAAAATTATATTTTTCCCCCTCTCTGCCGCTAGCTACAAATCTATGGCGCGAATGAAGGAGGTTCAACCGCGTTTAGTACAAATGAAAGAGCAGTATAAGAATGAGCCACAAAAGCTCAATCAAGCAATGATGACTATGTATAAACAAGAAAAAATTAATCCTTTGGGCGGATGTTTACCTGTATTAATTCAAATACCAGTCTTTATTTCGCTATATTGGGTTTTATTATTGAGCGTTGAAATGCGTGGAGCACCTTGGTTGGGTTGGATACATGACCTGTCAAAACCAGATACCCTATTAAGTGACTTAGTAGGATTAAGTATTCCAATAGGAATACTACCAATCATTATGGCGGTATCCATGTATATTCAAACCAAGCTCAACCCGACTCCACCCGATCCTATACAAGCGAAAGTCATGTTGTACATGCCACTCGCATTCTCACTTATGTTTTTCTTTTTCCCATCAGGATTGGTTTTGTATTACATAGTGAATAACGTTTTATCCATTGGACAACAATGGCAAATTAATAAGATGTTTGGTGTAAAAAATAGTTAAGAAGGAATGCAATTTAAACGCGACCCTATTATTGCTCAAGCAACAGCAGTAGGAAAAGCTGGAATTGGGGTCGTACGCATTTCAGGTGAAGGATTAAATCCTTTATTGAACAAATTATTTAAAAAGTCAATAACACCTAGAGTAGCAAGTCTTATTCACTTAAGAGATGAAAACTTTCAGTCGATCGATCAGGGCTTATTGATTTACTTTTCCGCACCAAACTCATTCACCGGCGAGGACGTCATCGAGTTTCATGGACATGGCGGAGTCCTTGTTATGAATCTGGTGATTCAACGGTTGATCGAACTCGGAAAGGACCTAGGATTGCGCTTAGCAAAACCAGGAGAGTTTAGCGAACGAGCTTTTTTAAATGGCAAGATTGATTTGGCACAGGCTGAGGCAATTGCCGATCTGATTGATGCAAATTCCATTGCAGCGATTAAGAGTGCTAACCGATCACTAAGTGGGGAGTTTTCCAAAAAAATTAATCGTTTAGTCGAGCAACTGACACATTTAAGAATGTTGGTAGAAGCTACCTTAGATTTTCCTGAAGAGGAAATAGAGTTTTTAGAAAGTGCGAATGCCGAACAACAATGGCAAGATATTCATGATGCATTACAAACTGTTTTACATGCCTCAAAACAGGGCGCCCTTTTAAAGAATGGCGCGCTTGTTGTATTGGCCGGGGCGCCTAATGTAGGTAAAAGCTCTTTGTTAAACCAATTAGCACAACAAGAAATTGCCATCGTAACTCCAATCGCTGGGACAACGCGTGATCGTATACGAGAGGAAATATATCTAGATGGCATCCCCCTTCATATCATCGATACTGCAGGCCTTAGAGAAAGTGACGATGTGGTTGAAAAAATAGGTATCGAAAGATCATGGTCTGCTATGGGAGATGCAGATATTATTTTATTTTTACGAGATGCTTCGATTATTAATCAAGCAGATAGTGATCTACTTCTACAAGAAATAAAAAACTCTTTAGAGTTAGAAAATCATCAATCGGCACATTTAATTGAGGTTTGGAATAAAAAGGATCAGGTTAATCTTCTAGATAAAAATCTACTATATATATCGGCAAAAACCGGTGATGGTATTGAAAACTTAAAAGAACAGTTGTTACAAGCTCTTGGTTGGGAAAAACACTCGGATAACATTATTTTAGCAAGGCAAAGGCATTTAGACTCCCTAAACATAGCACTTGTTCATATTCATCAGGCACATAAATATTTATCTTTGGGCAATGCAAGTTTAGAGTTATTTGCGGAAGAGTTGCGCTTAGCACAAGAGGAATTAGGTGAAATTACGGGCAAATTATTGCCAGATGAGTTGCTAGGAAAAATCTTTAGTTCATTTTGTATCGGTAAATAATTAGGTTTTTACCAGTTATCAGAGCATTTCGTTGCACTGCAACAAGAAAAATATAAAAAAAATGCGAAAATGGTAGATATTTTAAATAAACCTGCCTAACTTCTATATGACATCAAATATAAATTCAGTCGAAATTAACTTAAACACTCCTTCCTATATTCAGCACCAAAAATTAATTGCTTGGGTTCAACAAATCGCTCAATTAACGCAACCAGATCAAATTTACTGGTGCGATGGTTCAACCGAAGAGTACGATCGCTTATGCCAGAAGATGGTGGATGCTGGAACAATGAAAAAGTTAAACCCTGCAAAAAGAAAAAATTCATACTGGGCATGTTCAGATCCAACAGATGTTGCTCGTGTAGAGGATAGAACATTTATTTGTTGGCCAAAAAAAGAACAGGCAGGACCGACTAATAATTGGATTGATCCCGTTGAGATGCGTCAAACTATGAATGGTTTGATGGCAGGAAGTATGCGTGGCAGAACTATGTACGTAGTACCATTTTCGATGGGTCCACTAGGCTCCCCCATTGCACATATTGGCGTAGAGTTAACGGATAGCCCATTTGTAGTGGTGAACATGAAAATCATGACCCGTATGGGCAGGGCGGTATTTGATGTTTTAGGCAATGAAGGTGAGTTTGTACCATGTGTTCACTCCGTTGGTAAGCCCCTAACTAAAGGTGAAAAAGACGTTGTTTGGCCATGTAACCCTACTAAATATATTGTGCATTATCCAGAAACTAGAGAAATTTGGTCATTTGGCTCTGGATATGGAGGAAACGCATTATTAGGTAAAAAATGTTTTGCATTACGCATTGCCTCAGTCATGGGGCGTGATGAGGGTTGGAACGCGGAACATATGTTAATTTTGGGAGTTACCTCTCCTGATGGCAAAAAATATCATGTTGCAGCAGCTTTCCCATCGGCTTGTGGAAAAACCAACTTTGCTATGCTAATTCCGCCTGCAGGATTTAAGGGCTGGAAAGTAACAACGATTGGTGATGATATTGCCTGGATTAAACCAAGAGTTGATCCAACGACAGGTAAGATCCGTTTGTTTGCAATTAACCCTGAGGCAGGATTATTTGGTGTTGCACCTGGAACAAACACCCTGACCAATCCTAACTGTATGTCTTCATTAAACGAAGACGTGATCTTTACAAACGTTGCGTTAACTGATGATGGTGATGTTTGGTGGGAGGGTATGACGAAAGATGCACCGGCTCATTTAATTGACTGGCAAGGCAAAGATTGGACTCCAGCTGACGGAGCTGCGGGAAAAAAGGCGGCTCATCCAAACGCACGATTTACAGTAGCGGCCATCAATAATCCCGCATGCGATGCCCAATGGAATGATCCTGAGGGTGTTCCAATTGATGCCTTTATTTTTGGCGGAAGAAGGTCAACTACTGTACCGCTTGTTACTGAATCTAGAGATTGGATTGAGGGTGTCTATATGGCCGCCACAATGGGGTCTGAAACAACAGCAGCAGCTACTGGAAAAACAGGCGTTGTGCGTCGAGATCCATTTGCGATGTTGCCCTTTGCTGGTTACAACATGAGTGAATACTTCCAACATTGGTTAAATCTTGGGGAAAAACTTACGAAAGCCAATGCGGTTTTACCAAAAATATTTTGTGTCAATTGGTTTAGAAAAAATGATGACGGCAAGTTTGTCTGGCCGGGTTATGGCGAAAATATGCGTGTTCTTGCATGGATATTAGGTCGTGTTAACCAAACTTCTCAAGCGCAAGAAAACATTTTTGGTTACTCACCTAACTATGAAGATATCAATTGGCAGGGCATTGAATTTTCTAAAGAGCAATTTAATCAAGTTATCTCTGTTAATAAAGAGTCTTGGCGTGAAGAACTCAAGTTACATGATGAATTGTTTGATCAACTTGCCTATGGTTTACCGCCGGTATTAAGAGATACAAAAGCCAAATTAGAAAATTTATTGGCTTGATTCTGAACTGAGGTTATTTAGACATTTGGCCGATTGGATTGTCTGTAACTTCATTTCATTATCAACGTAAGTACAGCCATCTTGGAACTTGTCGGAGTTTGGTTTCTTTGCTACGGGGATGTCTTTTTGTAGGGCCAGTAAGGAATCTTTAATATGTTTATCCTTATTGGCTAAACACTCCTTATATGCAATAGCAGACTCATCTTTGACTATTGCTAATAGAGGTGCACACTTCACCTTCATCTCCGCATTAATTGAGCTAAGTGAAATTGGGTTAGGTTTCATCGCTATCGGTGAAATAATGGCCATAGGATCTACGGCCTTACCCTCAACTTGAACTTCAAAGTGAAGGTGAGGGCCGGTTGAGCGACCACTATCACCAACTAGTCCAATAATCTCACCTTTTTGAAGGAGTTGGTTTTCTTTTACTAAGATCTCTGAAAGATGCCCGTACAAAGTTGAAATCTTGTTAGGGTGAGTAATTTCAATATAGTTTCCATAGCCAGTTTTATCATTTTTTTGATTGACCTTTGTAACTTTACCGATTGCCGCAGCGACAACCGGGGTACCTAATTCGCTAGAAATATCAACGCCCGTGTGAAAAGACGGCTGTGATGTAAAGGGATCAATTCGCTCACCAAATCCACTACTAAACATATATTTACCAATAACAGGGACGCCCTCCGGTAGATTAGTTTGGAAAAGAATCGATGAGGCAATCTGTTGCTTTAACAACGGCACTTCCTCATTTATTTGCTCTATAGCCAACGTCATTTTTGTGAAGGAGTTGAGTGGCTCATAATCCTCACTAGCTAAATTAAACTTGTTTAAAGGTAAGTACTTACCACCTTTATTATCATTTACTTTATATACTTTATTATTGGGAGGCAACTGCTTTTCTAGTTTTTCTTTAAAGTTATAAACCTCATTTACATCATTAATAGTTTTGTTTAATTTATCCTCCAGTTGAATAAACCGAGATATTAACTCTTGACTGAGAGGTGGGGCTTGCTCAGGGGGCGGAACAAAACCCATGTAAAAACCATGTAAGAATAGAGCCCTCATGCCAATACAAATGCAAAGAACCAATATGAATAGCCAAATGAAAAAATGTTTTTTTCGAATGGCTAAATATTGGTTAGCATCATCATCAGGAGTAACGTTGTCGAGCATTGCTACCTATCATTGTAGACCAGTGATAAATTATATCTTTTTGCGATGAAAAATAAGAATACATTTAACACACATCACCAAGTCGTTATCGTCGGAGCTGGGATCGCTGGATGTACGATTGCGGGAGAGCTCAATAGGGCGGGTTTATCCGTTGGCATTGTAGATCAACAAAGTGGTCCTGCAAAAGAAACATCTGCACATGAAACGGCGTTAGCACATCCTCAAGTTGGAAAGAAGATATCGAAATTACAACGTTTTACACAATTAGCTAATCAAATAGCAAACGACAAATGGCTATCTGCGCAACTATGCAGTCAAGCTTTTGAGTCAATTCAAGGTTTAGATGCAATTAGTATCTCCAAACTCAAAGAATTGATTCATGAAATGAAATACGATGAGCAAACTATACAAGTAATTACTGAAAATGAAGCTAAGTTAAAAGCTAATGTTGGCGCCCCAGGGATTTGGTACGAATCAGCGGCTATTTATAGTCTTCCTCAAATTTGCCAGAAAGAAATAGCCACATTAAATCTAGACTCACAATACTGGAGTTGTAACATTGCCAAAATTTGTTTTTTTGAAAATACTTGGTGGGTATACTCTGAAGACGATTTACTAATTTGTTCTGCACCAGTGATCGTTTTAGCAAATGGTTTAGGGGTACAAAAATTATTAAAAGGCTTACAGATAAATTTACCAGTAAGACCCGTTAGAGGCCAATTAAGTAAATTCTTAATACGAGGAGATAGTGAATTAGTGGCGTATTTACCCAAAATAGCGTTACGCGGTGATGGTTATTGCCTTCCAGCCCAACCACTCACTAACCATGATTGGATGTGGGAAATCGGTTCAAGTTATGATGAAGACAGCGTCGACCAAGCTCATTGGATACAAAGCGATGTCGATAATGCGATTAAAGGATTAAACCTTATTCAGCGTGAACATTCATATCAAAAGGAAATGACCCCAATCTCTTCCTTTGTAGGAATCAGAAGCGCATCAAAAGATCGACTACCTCTGATTGGCCCGATAGAAAATCAGCCGGGCTTATTTGTTGCTTGCTGCTACGGCTCTCGAGGCGTATTGTGGTCTGCCTTAGCTGCGCCACTCATACGCGCTTATGTGGAGGGTTTTTTGGCTGGAGCCGTGCGTTTACGAGCCGGTTTTTTAACCGGTGCCTCTACCTTACTTTCAGCAGAAGTTGCTTCCTCCGTCAATCCTGCTCGTTTCTTCGCTGGAGCTTTAGGGGCACGTACCTCAAACTCAAAACCAATTTTGCCAGAGTCTTGACGAACTAAATAAGCTTTAAAAACTCGTCCAGTTCTTTGAGACTTAAAGTTCGTTAATAAGTCGGTTCTGCCAGTAGCCAAAAGTTTTATTACTTGTTCTTCACTAATTTCCTGCTGAAGAATGACTTTACCGGTATTAAAGTCACAATGTTTATTAGGGCCAACTGTGTGTTCACAGATATATTTCATACCATGCTCATAAACAGCGCCAGAACATTTTGGACATACGCCTAGAGCAGTTTGAGCTGAAAAATCTACAGGTTCTAAACTATCCTCATCACTGTTACCAAAATCAAACTCGAGTTTGTAGCCAGCGTTGGGATAATCCTTATCATCTAAAGGAATTGGTTTTAATATAATAATTGCTGCAAACGGACGCCCCATTTTGCTTCTAAACCCCTGTAAGGGCCCAACACTTTTATTGCGTAGTAATTCCTCGGCTTCGACATATTCAAGCGCTTTACCACCAGGAATTTTGCTGATAGAAAACCCACATTTTTCACACGCAAAGCGACGATAATTCTCCTTAACAGGACCACCACAATGCGGGCATGGGGTAGAAAGTGTAATGTAATCACCTGGAATCGTGTCACTATCAAACTCCTTGGCACGCTTCACAATACGCTGCGTCATTTGGGCAATTTCTTGCATAAACGATTCACGCTTGATTAGTCCTTTTTCCATTTGGGATAATTGAAACTCCCATCCGCCCGTTAATGCAGGTTGAGTTAGTTCCTCAATTCCGAGACCCCGCAATAGAGTCATTAATTGAAATGCTTTTGCAGTAGGTATTAATTCCCGGCCCTCACGAACCATATATTTTTCAAATAAAAGACCTTCAATAATAGATGCACGGGTTGCAGGTGTGCCTAGACCTTTTTCTGCCATTGCCTCACGAAACTCATCTTCTTCTACAAGCTTACCAGCACCTTCCATGGCAGATAAAAGAGTCGCTTCTGAATATCGTGCCGGTGGTTTAGTTTTTAAAGATTGAACATTGACAGAGTCAACATTAACTTTTTCATCATTGGCAACGGCGATTAATTCTTTATCATCTTGATTGGATTTACCATACACAGCAAGCCAGCCAGGCTCTACTAACACTTTGCCCTCTGTTTTGAAGTTCATGCCACTAACCGTTGTAATACGTGTGGTCAGCATAAATTCGGCTGGCGGATAAAATATCGCTAAAAATCGTCTAACAACTAAATCATAGAGCTTTTGTTCTGGCTCAGATAAAGTTTTGGGTGGGGCTTGAAGTGTGGGAATAATCGCAAAGTGATCTGAAATTTTCGAGTTATCAAATATTTTTTTATTCGGTTTTACCCATTGATTCTTTTTAATTTGTTGAGCAAAGACCGTATAGTTTGGAACAGATTCACCGAGTTGCTCAATCGTTTCTTGAACAGTACTGATGTAGTCCTCAGGTAAAGCTCGTGAATCAGTTCTTGGATACGTGAGAATCTTATGGCGCTCATACAGCGCTTGCGCTAAACCAAGCGTATTTTTTGCAGAAAAACCAAAACGAGCATTAGCCTCTCTTTGCAGGCTGGTTAAATCAAATAGTTGAGGAGCTTGTTGGCTAGAGGGTTTTGACTCCTCTTGAACGAATCCTGATTTATTTTGACAAGCCACAACAATACTTTGTGCCTGCGCCTCACTCCACATTCTGCTTTCACGAAGTTCAGGGTCATTATTAAGATTTTTAGAGGATTTTTTAAACTCAGGATCAAACCATCGTCCTTCATAAACCCCCTTAGCGCTAATAAATTCAGCTTTCACTTCCCAGTAGTCACGTGAAATAAAACGGCGAATTAATTCTTCGCGTTCAACAACAATCGATAAAGTTGGTGTTTGGACTCGACCAACTGTCGTTAAGAAAAACCCTCCACTCTTACTATTAAAAGCAGTCATAGCGCGGGTGCCATTAATCCCAACAAGCCAGTCAGCTTCAGAGCGGCATCTTGCGGCATCAGACAAGGGCATCATGTCTTGATCGGACCGAAGTTTAGCAAAGCCATCTCTAATAGAGTTTGGAGTCATCGATTGCAACCATAAGCGCTCAATGGGTTGAGTTGCTTTTGCTTGTTGAGCGATTAAGCGAAAAATAAGTTCACCCTCACGTCCAGCATCACAGGCATTAATTAATTTAGAGACATCTTTTCGTTTAATTAATTTTTGTAAAACTTTTAATCGACTCTCAGTTTTAACAATGGGTCTTAATTCAAAGCGAGGGGGAATCACAGGTAAATTATTAAAAGACCATTTACCACGTTTAACTTCATATTCTTCGGGAGCAGCAATTTCTAACAAATGCCCAACAGCAGAAGAGATAATAAAATCATCACGCTCGAAAAAATCGTCATGTTTTGTAAAGCCACCTAATGCTTTCGCAATGTCGGAGGCCACAGAAGGCTTTTCTGCAATAACGAGTGTTTTATGACTACTCGATTCTTGATTGATTGAGGCGGGTTTTTTTGCCACTATTTTTTACCTTAATTATGATTTTCTTTTTTTATTATTACCTGAAGAAAAAGATTTCGTGTTGAATTTTAAACATAAGAATCTACTAATTGCACGCATAAATTTATAAGCCACTGTTTTGTAATGATTTTATTTAAATAAAAAAGTATAATGAAGCCTTAAAAGTCCTTAACTTATTCAACCATACATCCATTAGAATATTTATAGTACGTAAAAATTAGAGCAATTATCCACATGGCACAATTAGAAATCCTTTGTTATCCTGACCCCCGATTACATAAAATCGCCAAAAAAGTAATTCATTTTGACGCACAATTAGAGTCAAAAGTTGCTGATATGGCCGAAACGATGTATGAGGCCCCTGGAATTGGTTTAGCGGCAACCCAAGTCAATATTCTTGAAAATATTATTGTTATTGATATTTCTGATAGTCGAGACGAACTTCAAGTTTTTATTAATCCCGAAGTCATTTGGGTTAGTGAAGAGAAAAAAAGTTGGCGTGAGGGATGTTTATCTGTTCCGGAGTATTTTGATGAAGTGACTCGACCTGATCAAGTGAAGGTAAGGGCTCAAAATGTTAAAGGGGAATTCTTTGAGGTTGACGCGGAAGGTATCTTGTCAGTATGCATCCAACATGAAATGGACCATTTAGTGGGCAAGGTTTTTGTGGAATACTTGTCACCATTAAAGCGCGCAAGAATTAAAGGAAAAATGAAAAAGCGTTTTTATCCATAAATTAAATTTTTCTACTTCAAAAAAGCTGGCATCCATGTTGACTTAAATCATCCAAAAACTGAGTAGATTCAAGATAGTTAAATTCAATTGGACGTTGCTTACCAATCGCATCGTTATCAACTTGCTGATTTGCTGGATGGCACATCAATAGAGTGCCCTCTTGGGCTAAAGACAACCATTGCAACATGAGGATCCTGTAGGAGCTAATATCTGGTGCGTTAAAGTCGTAGACACCTAAAAAGCCGTTATTACAAGATATCTTATTTTGTTTTAAAAGTTGTAAAAAAGTAGCACCTCCCAAAACATTTAGTAAGTTACATTTAAATGCCTGCGGTAACTGTGTTGTATTTCTTGGCAATACGGTAGACCTAATCCAGGGCAACGCATCTGAGTAGTGATGAAGTACTTGATGAATTAATACATCTCTGATTTGAGGAAATTGATGAACATGCTGATGACCATCGATAAAATCAGGTTTGAATTGAAAAATATCCTCAAAAGTTTTTAATTGGAAATCAAAAGATTGCTGAATTTTTTCAACGGGCAACAGTCCAAGTTGACTCATCATCATCAACTGTAATAATGACATGTTCAAGGGTGGATGGCCAAACGGCAGAGTTAGATTAAAGTGCAAGCCGACTTGAAGCCCCCGCCTTCTTGCTAAAGAAATAGATTGAGCGTCTTGTGCAACATAGGGGCTTGTTGATAAAACACTGATTTGACTTATACGCTTCAATTCAAATAAACGCAAACACCCCTGAGTGATAGCGGGATCTTGACCAATATCATCTGCGCAGATAGATATTTTCATATTAAGATTTTGCAAATGCCCAACGTTTACTACTGAAATAAGTACCAATCGCAACCAAAATTAAAGTACTAAAAAGCGCAATTTGATAGGGTAAATCCAAAATATAAATCGCAAAACTCAGCAATAATTCATTGCAAATAAAACTAGTGAGAGAAATTAAAAAATAGGGAAACAAAGATTCTTTTATCGATTTATTACTGCTTCCAAAAGTAAATAGTCTTTGCCCACTAAAGCTAACGCAAAAGGCAATTAAAAATGCAAATGCATTAGCAATTAATGGATTGAAATGGAGTACTTCTACTAAAAGAATAACAATTAAAAAATGGACGCAGGCAGCAGTTCCGCCAACCATAACAAATTTAAAACTTTGGGGTAATTTATCGATCAAGCTGACTATTGTCATGGTCTTTAGAAATGAGGTACAAAGGTCTTTGCTTGACCTCGGTAAAAATTCGCCCAATATACTCACCTAAAATACCGATGGAGAGTAGTTGTACTCCAGAAAACAACATTAAAGCAACTGTAATGGTTGGCCAACCACTAGTAGGATTGCCATTAATTAATGTATCGCAGATCACGTAAAGACCATAAGTAATCGCCGTAATTGATACTAATACACCGACAAAGGTCCAAACCCGAAGTGGCAAAGTACTAAAAGAAGTTAGGCCAGATAACGCAAGTTTAATTAAATTTGTGAAACGAAAGCTAGAAATACCACTCAGACGATCGGCGGGTACAAAGGGTATTGCAATCGATTTAAACCCGACCCAGGCATAAAGACCTTTCATAAAGCGATTACGTTCGGGTAGTGCCCTTATGGCTTCAACAACCTTTTTGTCTAACCAACGAAAGTCTCCTGCATTTTCTGGAATGGGAACATCTGCTCCAGCACTCATCAGTGAGTAAAAGAAGCGCGTGCCAAGACGTTTTAAATAAGACTCGTTGTGGCGATCGATAATGACGCCATAGACCATATCATAGCCAGAAAGCCATAATTGGAACATTTCTTCTAGCTTGGAAAGAGGATGCTGAAAGTCCGCATCAATTAATAATACAGCGTCACCCCTAGCGTAATCTATCCCACATGAAAGAGCGGCTTCTTTACCAAAGTTTCTTGAAAACTCAAGATATCGAACACCTGGTTGGTTTGCTAATTCGTCAGCTATTTCATGGGTATTGTCCTTACTACCATCATTAATGATCAATATTTCATATCGTGGTGTAATGGCAACTAGTGCTAACTTTAAAGCCTCAACAAACTGATTCAAATTAGAGGATTCGTTGTACGCAGGAACAACAATAGATAAACTGAAATTGTTAGGCCGATTAACAAGGGTAGACATACCTAAAGTTTAACTGTAATTTTATAATCAGAGAACAAATCAATCTTAATTAAAGAACAATCTTTTTGACAGCACATCCTCATCATAAGCAAATACTCATTGTTCCAATTTGTTTAATGATTGGCATGATTTGGTTTTGTTCCTATATGATCTTTCGCCAGGCTCCTGAATGGGACAATATGGAAGAGTTGGTTTGGGCGAATAGCTTCGAAATGGGCTATCAAAAACACCCACCTTTACCTACTTGGTTGCTGTATCCACTTACGATCATTTTTGGTAAGGCTGTATGGTTGCCCTATGCCCTGGGTTTGATTTGTGTTGCAACTGCACAGTGGATTTCTTATCAGTTATATGTGCGTATAGCATTGCAAGCCAATGTTTCAAGACCGCATGATTTTGGCATTGTGGCCGTTTTGGCTACCTCCCCCCTTATTTATTACACCATTCGGGGTGGCGACTATAACCACAATGCAATGCAATTATGGTCAATTACCGCGATGTATTATTTTTATTACAGAGCTTGGGAACAAGAACGAAATAATAGTATTCAAAATACGTATTATGTCTGGTGGGCTTTTTTAGGCATAATGCTGGGTCTTGCACTGATTTCTAAATACAGTGTAGTCATTCAAGCTACGGTTTTATTAGGGCATTTTTTAATAGAAAATCGGTGGCGGTGGCAAAAAGCTTGGATTGGGGTTTTAATTGCTTTCGGTAGTTTTGTTTTTATTTCAGCCCCACACTTAAACTGGTTGTATCAACAAAGTCTATTGGAACAGGGCCCTATTTATTACGCATCTCACTTGATGAGCGTATCAGTCCCTCTTGGAGATAGGGTCCTTGCACTCGGATTAGGTTTTTTTCTTACCCAGGTTTATCGGCTACTACCTTGTGTCATCGTCATAGGCTACATCTACGTCCTGTGCAGACAATCCAAGGTTCAACCAATTGCGCGCCTATCAAGCCTTTCTTGGTGGTCACACATTCCGCGAGTGGATCAGTTATTTTTATTTTTTTTGGGGGTTGGGCCCTGCCTAATAGCGATCAGTATTGGCATAATATTTAATCAAAATATTGAAGCAAAGTGGGCAGTTACTTTTTTTACTATAATTGGTTTTATTGCCTGGATATATGCAAATGACGTCTTAGATGTTCAGCGCTTGACACGCGTAGTTATCGCAGGTCATATTACTTTTGCATTAATTTATGGTCTTTTGACCGGACCGGGCGCAAGCTATATTGGTAAACAAGGAAGAGCTAATTTTCCAAGTCAAGAAATGGCAAATGTGATTCAACAGCGTTGGTTGGAGCATCCTGAACTAACGAACGGAAAACCGATAAGACTAATCGTTGGAGATACTTGGACTATTGGACATTTGATTATTCATGATCCAATTTACCAAGGAAAAGAGATGAAACCATGGATTAATGCAAATGATTTACTATCACCTTGGATGACTGAAAAAGATAAGCAACAGGTCGCATTAATCTTAATTGATCAAGCTTCTAAAGTAACTGATAAGCAAAGACACGTAGGAACTCCCCCAAGTAAAGCAGTGCAACAAATGTATGATCATGCAACAGTAAAAGGGGTAGAGTCTATTCCATGGACGAAAAAAGAGGGCGCACCTCCCTTACAAATACAATGGGCGATATTGCCATATAACCCATCATGAATCAATTAAAAATTATTTTTGCAGGCACGCCAGAGTTTGCGGCTACTATTCTTGAGGTTTTAGAAAAATCAAAACATCAAGTGATTGCTGTGATGACACAACCTGATAGGGCATCAGGACGCGGATTAAAGGTTTTACCGAGCCTAGTCAAGCAAAAGGCGTTACGAATGGATATACCAATATTACAACCAACATCCCTTAAGCTAGATGGTGCATTTATAACAGAAGCAATGAATGCTAAAAAGCAAATTGAAAATTTAGATTTTGATGTGATGATTGTTGCCGCCTATGGACTCATACTGCCTCAATGGTTATTGAGTCTGGTGGAGGCTAAAAATGAATTAGGTTGTATTAATGTACATGCGTCTTTATTGCCACGTTGGCGTGGTGCAGCGCCAATCCATCGTGCTATTTTGGCGGGAGATGATCAAACTGGCATATGTATTATGAAAATGGCGCAGGGATTAGATACTGGCTCAATCATTGCGCAAGAGACAATGCAGATAAAAAGTCTAGACACTACAGGGACATTACATGATCGCCTGGCATTTCAAGGGGCGCAAGTTTTGATTGAAGTATTAGATAAACTAGCTAAACAAGAAAAATTTGTACTCGTAGAGCAAAATCAAGCAGGAATTACCTACGCAGAAAAAATCAAAAAAGAAGAAGCAAGGATTGAATGGCAACAAGAGGTTAATCAAATTGATCGAAAGATAAGAGCTTTTAACCCATCACCTGGAGCATTTACAACCCTAAACCAAGAAATAATCAAAATATGGATGTCAGAAAATATTTCAGATCGATGGCAAAAACACCAAACCTCCCAACCGGGAGAAATTTTAGAGGTGGATGAATTTGGAATTTGCGTTGCTGGAAATAAGGGCGTTATAAGATTGTTAGAAGTCCAAAAAGCAGGATCCAAAAGAATGAGTGCAAGTCAATTTGTAAAAAATATGCAACTAAAACCCGGTCATGTATTTCAATAAATCACACTTTTACGTTTAATCTAAAGGATAAAAAACTGGAGTATTGATATGGAGAGCATTTATGTTTAATTTAACCAAAACAGCAATATTGATGGCGGCGATTACTGCATTATTTGTATACGTTGGCGGCGCACTAGGTGGGCCGCAGGGTATGCTTTTAGCGTTGATTATGGCGGTTGGTATGAATTTTTTTAGTTATTGGAATTCAGACAAAATGGTTTTAAACATGTTTGGCGCAAGACAAGTAGATGAACAAAGTTTTCCTGTTTATTACAATTTAATTAAAGAATTATCACAGAAGGCAGAATTACCCATGCCCAAAGTATATTTAATTGATGAAGATGCACCAAATGCTTTTGCTACAGGAAGAAACCCAGAAAATGCCGCGGTTGCAGCCACTTCAGGAATTATGAACATATTGAATGAAAGAGAACTTCGGGGTGTCATGGCGCATGAACTGGCACATATTAAAAATAGAGACATTTTGTTATCAACCATCGCAGCAACGATGGCTGGTGCTATTTCGAGCGTAGCCAATTTTGCGATGTTCTCTGGGAGCAGAAATAGAGAAGGTGGCAGCCATCCCTTGAGTTTTTTACTCGTATTTTTAGCGCCACTTGCAGCAAGCCTAATACAGATGACCATTTCAAGAGCAAGAGAATATGAGGCGGATCGATTAGGGTCAGAAATTTCGGAGGACCCATTAGCATTAGCATCAGCGCTTAAGAAAATTGAAAGTACCGTGCAGGGAGTACCATTTGATCGAGTAGAAACACATCCGGGGGTAGCGCAAATGATGATTATGAATCCACTGTCTGGTGGCGGATTGCGTGGTTTGTTTTCTACACATCCCGCAACTGAAGTAAGAGTAAACAACTTAGTAGAAATGTCGAAGACAGGAACATACCCAACATAGTGCAAAGCAAATTAAAAGAGACCAATAGCAAATTAAGTAATAAGGCTGCAGGAAGTAACCTTTGTGAAACCATATTTCTTTCGGCCCATTTACTTGATCAAGTTCGAGATGGAATATCCTTAACTCAAGCACTAGCATCAGCTCCGAGTGAAAATAGATCAGCAGCTCAAAGCTTAACATTTGAAGCGTTTCGCAATAAACCTAAAATTCTACAAGCCCTAAAGAAATTTCTGCATAAAGAGATAGATCCTGAAGTAGAAGATCTATTTGTAATCGCTATTAGCACTTTATTAAAAGAGTCTCAAAACCAATATACCGCCTACACATTAGTTAATGAAACAGTAAATGCAGCACAAAAATCATTAAAAACCAGACATGCAAAAGGATTAATTAATGCGGTTTTGAGGCGTGTAATTGAAAATCCACAATCATTAGAAATTGATGTTTTAGAGGCTCAATATCCTTCTTGGTGGGTAAAACATCTAAAACGAGCATACCCTTTAGATCTAGCGCCAATATTAGAGGCGAATTTAAAACCAGCAAAAATGTTCATACGGGTGAATTCCAAAAAAATATCTAAAAAAGAATATTTATCATTACTAAATGATGCAGATATCCTTACATTAGAAATTCCACAAGAGTGGCAAAAAATTGCGCCACATGCCATTGCTTTGCAAAATTCTATGCCCGTGCAATTATTGCCAGGATTTAAAGATGGACTATTGAGTGTGCAAGATTTAGGAGCGCAAATCGCGGCGTATTTAATATCTCCCATAAACGAGGAATATATATTAGATGCATGCAGCGCCCCTGGAGGGAAAGCTTCACATTTACTAGAGCTTGCAAAAATCAATCTTGATGTTCTTGAAATTGATGAAGAAAGAATGCAAAGAGTTCAAGAAAATTTTTCACGACTTCATCTTCAAGCAAATATACTAATTGGCGATGCTGCCCATGCTACTTCATGGTGGAGTGGGAAATATTATGATGCCATATTAGCTGATGTGCCCTGCTCAGCAACAGGCATTATTCGACGACACCCAGATATTTTGTATTTGCGACGCAGTGAAGATATTGCACAACTTCAAGACTTACAACGTAAAATTATTATGGAATTGTGGGGATTATTAAAGCCTGGTGGTAGATTGTTATTCGTGACGTGCTCTATATTCCCTCAAGAGGGTGAATTACAGCTTGAGTGGTTTGTTGAAAATCTCAAAGATGCATTACGATTAGAGTGTCTTGGACAAATTTTGCCAAACGAATGGCATGATGGTTTTTATTATGGAATGTTACAAAAGAAAAGATGAAGCATTGTAAAAACTCCTTCGTCATTTGTATGTTAATTCTGGGATCAATTTGCTCAGGAATAGCTTATGCCGAGGGCATCAGGCTGAGGCACCTTCAAGTGGAGCCAGTTGAACAAGCTTGGGTGATTAGTGCTTCTTATCAAATTGAACTACCTCCAGACTTAAGTGATGCTGTTAAAAAGGGCATTATTTTTCATTTTCTTACTGAATTTAATGTGACCAGAGGACGCTGGTATTGGTTTGAAGAAAAACCGATTACTGCGATTAAAAAAATCAAGCTTTCATATCAACCCTTAACACAGCAATATCGCGTTAATGTGGGTGCATTAACTCTTTCCGCAAATTCTTTAGAAGAGGCTTTAATACAGGTAGGGGCAATTGCTGGTTGGCAGGTTGCGGAATTATCAGCTTTGGATAATGGTCGCCAATATGATGCGATGATTCGTATGCGATTAGATCTGAGTCAGCTCCCAAAGCCATTTCAAATTAATGCTTTAAATGCTCGTGAATGGAATTTAGCGAGTGATTGGCACCAGTTTTCATTTACTTCCAAATACAGATCAACAGGTAAATAATGAACGAACCATTGGTTACCTATCCGGATAGTATGATCGCTGGACAGTATGGAATAAAAAAAGAACTTACAGCTTTTATGATTTTGGTATTTATATTAGCTATCTTGTTATTGGGGTTACTTACCGGAATTAGTGCGGATGCAAAGTTCTTAAGTCAATACTTTGTTTGGCTATATTCAATCAATATTATTGTTGGGCTTGGTCTTCTACTCGTCATTATTGGACTGATTGTTACCTTAACCATTCGCTGGCGCCAAGGTTTTTTCGGTACTAAATTAATTGCAAAACTCGCCATGATTTTTGGCTTAGTAGGCGTCTTACCGGGTGCAATTTTATATTCTGTGTCATTGCAGTTTGTGGGGCGAAGTATTGAAAGTTGGTTTGATGTAAATATCGAGTCCGCACTAGAGTCAGGCCTACAACTTGGCCGCAATTCCTTTGAAATATCACAGCATGAATTGTTGATCGTTGGAACTCAACTTGCAAGCAATCAACAATTGACAAAGATAAAATCTAATGAAGAGTTGAAGGATTTTTGTCAAACAATTCCAATGGATCAACTTTCAATCATCGATGAAACTAGCCGAGAGTTTTTAAGTGTGAACTGTGGACACCAAGAGATACAAGAGACGGTCTTGTCTCAAGATTTAATATTCGAACTCAAAAAAAATAGCAAAACTTCTTCTATTGAAGAAGTGGGAAGTGCTATAGAGGCAGAGGCATATCAAATAAATGCTTTTTTTCTTTTAGCTAATCAACGTATTTTAAAAATAACTAAAAAATTAGATCCCACACTTGTTGAAAGTGCGAAAATTGTTCAAAAGGCATACCGTGATTACCAAGAAAAATCTTTAAGCAGATTGGGCTTAAAGAAAATGTATATAGGTTCTTTAACTTTAACTATGTTTTTGGCCCTGTTCATTGCAATTTTACTTGCCTTAATTTTAGGACGACAACTAGCTCGACCGTTACTAATGTTACTTCGTGGAACTCAAGCCGTTGCTCAGGGAGATTTATCTCCAAAACCTCAAATGAATACCCCAGATGAATTAGGGATGTTAACTCGGCAATTTAATAATATGACCAAACAATTGTCCGATGCGCGAATGTCGTTACAACAGTCTAAAGATTTTTCAGAATCAGTGTTGGCTAATTTAACAGCTGGAGTTTGCGTTCTTGATGCTAGTTTTCGACTTGTTGTTGCAAATGAAGGCGCAAAAAGAATTTTAGAAAAAGATTTAAATCAACTGATTGGAAAACCTTTAAGTTATTATCCGCAATTATTGCATTTTGAAACCACCATTAAAGACTCTTTTAAAACAAATCAAGTTTCAGTTGGCTCAGATGAGCAAGTTCTTTTGGAGTCAAACAACATATCAAACAGTGAAAAATCTTGGCAACGCCAGATTTATTTATATGACAACTCAAATGACCAAGACAATATTTCTCCTATTTTATTAGCCAGAGGAACAGAGTTGGCTGGTAAACAATATATTATTGTTTTTGATGACATCACTGAAGTTATTGCTGCCCAACGTTCAATTGCGTGGGGAGAGGTTGCCCAGCGATTAGCTCATGAAATTAAAAATCCATTAACTCCAATTCAATTATCGGCAGAGCGTATTTATCAAAAACTCAGTGGAAAAATGACAGAGGAGCAAGAGGAAATCGTTACCAAGGGAACTACAACAATTATTACTCAAGTTCAAGCCATGAAAACAATGGTTAATAACTTTAGAGATTTTGGTAAGAAGCCCTCCCCCAATATGTTGCCAGTCAATTTAAATACATTGATTCAAGATATTTTGGGTTTATACGAAGGAACTCAAATTGAGTTAAAACTAGACCCTGAGGTGCCAGAAATTTTAGGGGATCCAACGCAGCTTCGACAGGTGATTCATAATATTTTGCAAAATTCAATAGACGCAGCTACAGAAATTCATTCGGAGCCTGATATTCAAATTCGTACCGAAACTGTGAATTATGTAGGCCTAGTGAATCAAACAGAAAAATTAGTTAGACTTTCTGTTGCTGATAATGGTCCAGGATTTTCTCCAAGAATCTTATCAAGAGCATTTGAACCATATGTCACATCAAAATCAAAGGGAACTGGCCTTGGATTAGCAGTTGTTAAAAAAATCATAGATGAACATGGCGCAAGAATTGAACTTAAAAATCGCATGAGGGAAACCGTTATTCGAGGGGCAAGGATTTCGATACTTTTTGAACGTTTGGCATAAAAATCTAGTGATAGATATTAAAATTAGTTTATAGGACAATTAAGCATGGCAAATATATTAGTAGTTGATGATGAAATGGGAATTAGAGAGTTGCTCAATGAAATATTGAGTGACGAAGGTCACGTTGTTTATTCAGCGGAGAATGCTCAACAAGCTCGAACAGTACGTGATCAATTATTACCAGATTTGGTCCTTCTTGACATTTGGATGCCAGATACTGATGGAGTCACTCTATTAAAAGAGTGGGCAAAGGACGACAAGTTAACTATGCCGGTGATTATGATGTCTGGACATGCAACAATTGATACTGCCGTAGAGGCAACCCGTATTGGCGCATGTAATTTTTTAGAAAAGCCTATTGCCTTACAAAAACTATTAAAAACGGTTAGTCAAGCATTAGAAAGAGTTTCACCGAAAGAGTCACTTGATAACTTTGGACAAGGAATGAAAGACTTTGGAGCAGCCTCAAGCGCCGCTTCCTCTGGATTAAGTAAATCGTTTGATGGTCAAAGTAATATGAGTAATGACCCTAGTCGCCAATCGGGCTTGGTTGCTTCATCCGATGTTAAAGAGTTAGTTCAAGGTCATTTCGACTTGCCATTACGAGAGGCTAGAGATATTTTTGAAAAAGCATATTTTGAATACCACCTAAAGTTAACTGGCGGAAGTATGACTAGGGTTTCTGAGCAGACGGGCTTAGAGAGAACACATTTATATAGAAAATTAAAAGCCCTAGGAATTGATGTTCGAAAAATAGGTAGCAGTAGCACTTAGATTAATCAACTTTTTATCATGACTTCCTCAATTATTACTATTGAAACTGCAACTTGGATTATTAATAAACCTAATCCTAATTGGATTCATGCTTTATGTAGTGGGAAGGTTTTGCATTTTTCAAATTAAGAATTTGCAGTTTCTGATGAAGAAAAATCTTTATTTTTTCCGGAAATACAAAACCCTAAGGCTAGAAATATAAGTGTTGGAGCTGACAATGTATTAAAAGGTGCTCAGGGAAATGAAAACTCCCTTAAACTATTAAGAGAGCTTATCTTACGATACAGAAATTCTGCGAATAGCTTAATTAACCCTTTAGCCCCTAAATATTCACCATCTTTAAAAGTTTCACCAACTAGTTTAGGCCTTTTAATATTGAAGAACGAAAGTAGTCATGGCGAGCCGATGATAGGCGCTTACATGTTGATGCTTTTGCTACAAGACCTAATTATGGTGACCGTATCTAAAGAGTGTTTATGAATGTAAGTCCTGAAGGTCGGCCAAGAGTTTGGAAAGTTGGCGATAGTTTTGAAAACATAGCTCAACAATTAATACCTTCTATAAAACCGTATTCACCTTTTCAAGCAAAAATCTTAAACAAACTGGGACTGACTAAAGCCATTCGAAGTAAATATGACCATATGATGTTGCAAATACATGATGCGATGAAGTCCGATTTAAGTTATCAACAGAATTCCCCTGAAACTGAGTTCAAATTTTTACCAGGGGATGTCTGGGCATGTTTTTCAGATCAAACATCACATGCTGCTATGAGTGGGCAATTTATGATGGAGCAAACGTATAATCTTCCCATCGATGCTTTATATGAACCAATGAGTAGTCCCTTGGCTATACTAAGTCGAATAACGAAACGAAAACTAGTTTAAATAAGCCTATTGGAGTATAATAATTGTCTTTGGCCTGGTAGCTCAGTCGGTAGAGCAGAGGATTGAAAATCCTTGTGTCGGTGGTTCGATTCCGCCCCGGGCCACCAAGA
>CANHPL010000035.1 GCA_947462685.1 Burkholderiaceae bacterium
CAGTTAGGAACTTTTTCTCTTTGGGGCTTTTATCAACGGCGTATCCGTCGAATTTTTCCTGCTCTTTTACTCGTTTTTTTAACCTCCACGATTCTTGGATGGGTCATCCTCACACCATTTGAATATGAATTATATGGCACCCATATGCTCGCTGGGGCAGGTTTTGTACCTAATATTATTTTTTGGAGAGAGGCGGGATACTTCGATAAAGAAGCTATTACCAAACCACTGCTTCATTTATGGTCCCTGGGCGTTGAGGAACAATTTTATTTCGTTTGGCCACTCATACTAGGTATTTTTTGGAAGTTTTGTCAGCCCAATCGTCTGTCTATTTTTAAAATTGTAGTGGCTTTAGTCATCATTTCCTTAGCGTGGAGTGGTTACCAAATTGAGCATCATCCCATTGCTAACTTTTACTCCCCTCTTTCTCGCTTTTGGGAATTAGCTTTAGGCGGTTCTATCGCTATTTGGATTTCACGTCCTGAGTATGTCAAGCTTGAATCTCGATTGTTGGCGCTCATGGGTCTTGGCTTTATCGTATTTGCACTCTTTGGCTTCAATTCAACGACGCCATTCCCTGGCTTATGGGCCCTCATACCTTGCCTTGGAGCAGGGCTTATTCTTATTGCAAACACGAAATCCAGTCCATTGAGCATCGTATTGAGTCACCCTGTGATGGTTTTTGTTGGCCTAATCAGTTACCCACTGTATTTATGGCATTGGCCGTTGCTTTCTTTTGCCAGAATTTTGGAAGGTCAACCGATATCAGATATATATAAGCTGGTTTTATTAGGCTTGTCCGTACTGCTTGCTTGGCTTACTTTTCAAATTATTGAAAAACCGATTCGCGCTTCTCGCGCTGCTAAAACCGTGATTGTTTTATTACTTTGTATGTTGCTGGCACTGAGTTTTGGTATTGCTCTGCGTAAAAAGGATGGTTTTAAACATCGCCACGAACATGTTTTAAGCGCTAATCCAAATACGATGATAGTGGGGGAATTTAGACACGACATGCTTCGCCCATGTGAGCTATCTCTACCAATATCCCCTGAACTAGATTGTTTCGCTGATAAGCGTGAACCAATTAAATTTGCCATGTTAGGAGACAGTAAGGCCGAGGCTTTATATTATGGCCTCACCAGCGTTTCTTCTGAGCAAGGACATTGGTTATTAGTGGATGGGGTTCACCCAACACCTCTGGGCGCGGGTGCTGATCCCCGAGTTCAACAAGTATTTGAATCGGTTAGTAAAACTTCTCACATTGAAGTTGTTGCTATTGCAAACACCATCTCAGGTCTTTTCCCTCTGGATAAACATACTGGTCTTATTAGCTCTGAATCTCCTGATCCGTTTCAACAGCTAGATATTTGGAGTAACCAAATTTCTGCCCTAGAAAATGCGGGTAAGAAAGTCATTGTCATCGTTGATAACCCTACCTTTCCTGATCCAACTAGTTGTATTGAAGGTGGCTTAACATCTTCCAGATTTTTCAATCAAGTGTTTACTCGAAGAGCAAATCCTTATTGTTCCATTGCTTATGATCAATTTTTAAAAGGTACTCAGCTTTATCGTGAGTGGTTAAAATCTCTACATCAGCTTCACCCTAACTTAATCATTTTTGACACAAGCCCTTATTTATGTGACATCAAAAATAATCTATGTACGATTACAGATGGGTCTAACTTTTTATATAGCTACAGTAATCATGTTTCTGATTACGCAGCAAAAAAAGTTGGGCTTGCCTTAACCCCAATTGTTGATCAACTCCTAAAAAAATAATTCTGATTCTCATTTATAAATTTTCGTAAAATAAATCAAAATTGTTTACACTATAACTATGACTCCTACTTCAATACCTTGGTCGATTGCACAAGTCGAAGCTTTATATGATTTACCTTTTCAGGCCCTCATGGCCAAAGCTGCAGATATCCATCGAGCATACTTTCCCGATGGTGATATTGAACTTGCAACCCTCCTTTCAATCAAAACGGGTGGTTGTCCTGAAGATTGCTCCTATTGTCCGCAAGCAGCTCGTTATCACACTGGTGTGGAAGCAACTAAATTAATGGATATCAATGAGGTATTAGAGGCTGCAAGAGCCGCCAAAGCCGCTGGCTCAAATCGCTTCTGTATGGGCGCTGCATGGCGTGAGCCAAAGGACCGAGATATCGAAAAAGTTGCCCTTATGATTCGTGAGGTTAAAGCTCTCGGATTAGAAACTTGTGCAACGCTTGGGATGTTAGAGGCAACCCAAGCTCATGCTTTAAAAGAAGCTGGCTTAGATTTTTATAACCATAATCTTGATACTAGTGAAGACTTTTATGGCAGCGTGATACAAACACGAGAATATCAAGACCGTATCAATACTCTTGGTCATGTAAGGGAAAGTGGCATGTCAGTTTGTTGTGGAGGTATTATTGGCATGGGTGAATCTCGTCGTCAACGCGCTTCTCTAATTTCTCGCCTTGCAAATCTTGCACCCTATCCTGAATCAGTGCCTATTAATCACTTAGTTCCTGTGCCAGGAACCCCCCTTGAAAATCAACCGCCACTTGACCCATTAGAATTTGTTAGAACAATCGCCGTTGCGCGGATCACTATGCCAACAGCAAGAGTTCGTCTTTCTGCAGGTCGTCAAGAATTAGGCAAAGCTGTTCAAGCCATGTGTTTTATGGCCGGCGCTAACTCTATTTTCTATGGCGACAAACTTCTGACAACCAATAACCCAGAAGCTGAAGCGGATCGTACTCTTTTACAAGAGCTTGGCTTGAAAACCAAAGTCAATCAAACTGCCGAAATTGCTGTCTAAAATTTAGATCACCTGCAACATGATTTTGCCAATATGCGCGCTGCTTTCCATGCGTTCGTGGGCTTTGACTACTTCTGCAAACGGATACACGGAGTCAATCACTGGTAAGCATGTGCCACTTTCGAGTAAGGGCCATACATTTTTTAGCAAAGCCTGGGCAATGTGAGCTTTTTGTAAATCACTTCTTGGTCGTAATGTTGCGCCAGTATAAGTGAGTCTTTTGCGCATAATGGCTTGAACATCAAGAGAGGCTTTACTTCCTTCAAGGAAGGCCACTTGTAACAATCTCCCGTCTATCGCAAGAGAGTGCAGATTGCGTTGGATATACGACCCACCCACCATATCTAAGATGACATTCACGCCCTTTTTATTCGTTGCATCAAGAACTCGTTCAACAAAATCCTCTTCTTTATAATTAAAGGCCTCATCAGCGCCTAATTGTTTACAGGCTTTCACTTTTTCAGCATTGCCTACGGTTGCATAGACTGTCGCACCAAATTGTTTTGCCAATTGGATAGCTGTAATCCCAATTCCGCTTGAACCTCCATGAATCAGGATACTTTCACCGGCCTGAAGGTGTCCCATATCAAATAAGTTGGACCAAACAGTAAAATAATTTTCTGGGATAGCCGCTGCTTGCAACATGGACACCCCTTTAGGAATAGGTAAACAACTTCCCGCATCCGTCACACAGTATTCTGCATATGATCCGCCAGGCGTCAAAGCACATACTTGAGCACCTACTTTGAATTGCGTAACGTCTTTACCTACAGCGACAACTTCTCCAGCAACTTCTAACCCTAAATATGGGGAAGCACCTGGCGGAGGTGGGTATGATCCTGAACGTTGAAACACATCCGGACGGTTGATTCCTACTACATGGGATTTGATTAAAACTTGGTTATCAATCGGAGTTGGGGCATTTATTTCCTGTATCTGCATGACTTGTGCTGGTCCACCAGATCCATGAGTAACTACGCGCATTGTTTTATTCATTAGTATTCTCAAGTTATTTTCTAAAGTTTTTGAAGTTGTTTTATTGCTGCCTGAAGGGTGACTTCATTTTTGGCAAAGCAAAAACGAATCATATGTTCATCATTTGATTGGCTATAAAAAGCGGATACCGGAATTGCAGCGACTTTCATTTCGGTCGTTAGCCATTTGCAAAAATCAGTTTCATTGAGTTTCGCTTCAGGCACCTTTAACTGTGAATAATCCACACATTGAAAATAGGTTCCTTGTGAGGGCAATAACGAAAAATGAGTATTTTTTAGACCTGCCTGAAAGTAATCTCTCTTCTTTTGATAAAATTGAGATAAGCCCAAATAGGGATTAGGGTCTTCCATATAAGCTGCTATGCCATATTGCATCGGCGTGTTGACTGTAAACACATTAAATTGATGAACTTTTCTAAATTCAGTCATTAAATCATGCGGGGCGCACACATAACCTACTTTCCACCCTGTGACATGAAATGTTTTGCCAAAACTAGAAATTAAAAAACTACGTTTTGCAAGCTCAGGATGTCTGGCGATACTTTGATGCATCGCTCCATCAAATACCATATGTTCATATACCTCATCACTACAAATCAAAGCATTCGTAGGTCTTACCAAATCTGCTAGTCGGTCCAAATCATTTGATTGCCAAACCATTCCCGTAGGATTATGAGGAGAGTTAATCATGATTAGGCGCGTCTTCGAATTGATGGATTGGGCTAGTTCATCCCAAGGCAATGCGTAAGACTCAATAATTCCTCGATCATTTCTGATAGGTGTCATCTGGAGTGCAATCGTTTTACCGCCCGCCATGTCAATTGAAGGTATATAGGAGTCATATACCGGTTCGATCACAATCACTTCTTCATTCGGGCGAACTACTGCTAGGATGACAGTCAAAATAGCTTGTGTAGCACCAGCGGTAATCGTTATTTCTTGTATTGGGTCATATTTTTTTCCATACAAATTTTCAACCTTTTCCGACACTTTTTGTCGAAGTGGAACAATACCCGCCATTGGGGGATATTGATTTTGATCATTTTTCATGGCTTGATAAACTGCATCAATGAGTTGTGAGTCACAAGAAAAGTCTGGAAAACCCTGTCCTAAATTAATGGACTGATGTTCCGTTGCCAGTGCGGACATCA
Organism: Burkholderiaceae bacterium; assembly: GCA_947462685.1. Lineage (GTDB taxonomy): Bacteria > Pseudomonadota > Gammaproteobacteria > Burkholderiales > Burkholderiaceae > Polynucleobacter. The sequence goes on from CANHPL010000035.1 coordinate 4,956, forward strand.
CCGTAAAAATAGTCGTGCCTATTTGAGGAAATTTAGTATTTAAAAGTGTTTGAGACATAACTGTTTAAAAATGAAAGTATTTCAAAATTGATTAAAACATTATGCTTGATTTATCCTCGGTATAATATTTATAACTTTATAGGGTGCAATATATAAAAAAACTGAGCACGCCCTATTCTCATCATTTCCTATATTTATGAATCCACCCTCTTCTAACTCGTCACTGTACCCTCTTCAGGGCAGGATTGCACTACGTGTATTTTTTTGTTTTGCCTTTGCTTATCTCTTGTCTTATGGACTTCGTGCTATTAATGCAGTGATAGCGCCTAGTTTAATGTCAGATTTAGGTATTAGTAACTCAACGCTTGGCGCCCTATCTGCCGCCTACTTTATTAGCTTTTTTTTCATGCAAATACCTCTTGGTCATTGGCTTGACCAGTACGGTGCAAGAAAGTCTGAAAGTTTTATGATGCTGTTTGCTGTATTGGGTGCGTCTTGCTTTGCCATTGCTGACAGTGTGGCTTACTTGACAATTGGAAGGGGGCTGATCGGAGTAGGTTTATCCGCTTGTTTAATGGGTGCTCTTACCTTTTATAAGCGCTGGTTTAAGCCTGAACAACAAGCCACCCTTGCATCTGGAATGCTCATGTTTGGAACAGCGGGAGCTGTATTAATGACTATTCCAGTAGAAATGTCTTTACCCGTGATTGGTTGGCGTGGTGTTTTTTGGGTCCTAGTAGGCTTACTAGTTGTTGCCATTTTAGCTATTCGTTATGGTCTACCCAAGTCCACAGATCCTGATCCTGTTCCACAAAATCTCAACGAGAAGGGTACTTTGGGATGGCTCAAAGGATATGTCCCTATTCTGAAAAGTGGGTATTTTTTACAAGTAATGCCTATGGTTATTTTTAATCAAGGTGGATTTCATGCAATTCAAACCTTATGGTTAGGCGCTTGGTTTAATGACATCGTCATGATCCCCAATCGTGAAGTAGCTAATCATCTTTTTATATTTAATCTAGTTATTTTTGCTAGTTATGCAGCAAACTTATTTATTCCCCATTTCCTCAATAAAAAGGGTATTTCTACCTTTCGTTATGCGAGTGTAGTTAGTGGTTTTGCCATCATTACCCAAATCTTAGCCCTATATCTTCCGCCTGATTATTCCATTATTTGCTTGTTTCTGTTTGGCCTATGCTCGACGTCTTTTATTTTGGCGCAGTCTCAATTTAATCAATTTTTTCCAAATTCAATTAGTGGTAAAGCTAGCACTTCATTTAATATGCTCATATTTGCTGGAGCTTTTATCACTCAATGGGGTATCGGTCTTCTGCTAGATTACTTCATAGGGCATGGATTTCTTAAGCCTGACGCACTTCAATTGTCTTTGCTCATTTTGTTGATACTTCAAAGTGCTTCTTACATTTGGTTATGGGTCTCGCCATATATTTTAGATAAGTCTCGTTTCCAGATTGCTTCTAGCTAGTTATCTCAAAGGATTCTTTGAATTGCAATCATTTATTTGTTAAATGATAAAACCCTCGTGTTGCAAAAGCCATGTTTTGATATTGCGGTGATAACCTTCTTCATCATGGTGTGCAAATCCCCCGATGCCAGTAGCTGATACAACACGATGACACGGCACAATGAGCGGGTAAGGATTCGCGCCACAAGCCCCTCCAATTGCGCGTGGCGCAGACCCTAATTTTTTGGCTAAATCACCATAGGTGGCAACTTTTCCTATAGGGATTTTTGTGATTTGTTGCCATACTTTATTTTGATACAGGCTTCCTCTTGGGACTAATGGCAGATCAAATTCATATTCTGGATCAACTAAATATCGATTGATTTGTTGGATTGCATGTTCTACTAGCTTATTTTGGGCAGACAATAGAGGGGTATCTTTTGCCACATAAAACACTTCACTCAACATAAGGCTTTTTTCAAACATAGCTGTCTTAATACCTAATTTGCCGAATGGGGCTGGAATTATTGCTGCCCAATCTTCTTCTTTGTCTTTTGTTTTTCTTAATAGGTTTAATTTTTTCATCACTTTAAGTTACACTAAATTTTTCTAACTGAATATAGGATATTGCAATGGGACAAGCTCTGCACCTAACATCTGCCGATGGACACTCTTTTGATGCTTATGAAACAATACCAACTAGTCATGCGATTGGCACTCTAGTTTTGGTTCAAGAAATATTTGGAGTTAATGCTCACATTCAATCTATAGCAGATTTATACGCTTCACTTGGGTATCGAGTAGTCGCTGTCCCAACGATGGATCGTGTCCAAAAAAATGTCAATTTAGGCTACACGGCTGAAGATATGCAAGCAGGATCTACATTAAAAGCTGCCGTCGAAGCCCTTCCAAATCATCCTGTCATGTTGGATTTACAAGCAGCAATTAATCACCTAAAACCTTTTGGCAAAGTAGGTATTTTCGGCTTTTGCTACGGTGGTCTTCTTACTTGGCGTAGCGCTTGCCAACTATCTGGTCTGTCCGCGGCAGTTCCTTACTATGGTGGGGGGGTGCAAAATGAAGCGGGCTTGATCCCAAAATGCCCTGTAATGGCTCATTTTGCTGAGGAAGATTCATATATTCCGTTAGATTCAGTCGAGGCTTTGAAAAAGGCTAGGCCTGAAATAGAGGTACATATCTATCCTGGTCATCATGGCTTTAATTGTGACCATCGCGCGTCGTATTTTGGGCAATCGGCGCAGGTCGCAAGAACCCGTACTTTAGAATTCTTCCAGAAGCATTTAACTGCCTAAACCCTGATGATGAAGTGGCTTGATCTTTGACAGTAAAGTTTCCATTCATACTTAGGTTTGATATAGTTTGTATTCATTTACTCTGAAATACGATTAATTTATGGATACTTTGCTGGAAGACTGGCCATGGTGGGCAAAACTGGCAGCAGTTCTTCTCTTGTTAGCAACATCCGCTTTTTTCTCAATTACTGAAACGAGTATGATGGCGGCTAATCGCCATCGTCTCAAGCATAAGGCAAATCAAGGTCATCAGGGAGCCAAGCTTGCTAATGGTCTCTTAGGCAGAACTGAAGAACTTTTATCAGTCATCTTGATTGGTAATAATGTGATTAATACTTTTGTGCCAGTACTAATTGCCGGAATTGCACTGCATGCATTTGGTAATAGTGGATCTGTGTTGTCCCTCACGACAGCATTTGTCGCTTTTTTAATTATTATTTTTTGTGAAATCACGCCAAAGGTAATTGGCGCAGCATTTCCTGACCAAATAGCATCAGCCGTGAGTTGGGTCATCCGCCCCTTAGTTTGGTTAATGACTCCGCTGGTCATGTTTGTCAATATTTTCGTTTCAGCATTACTCAAAATAATGCGCCTCAACACGAAAGATTCTTTAGAAAATCGTCTAAGTCCTGAAGAACTAAGAAGCTTAGTCTTAGAAACTAGTCACTTTATTCCTTCTCAACATCGTAATATTTTAGTCAATTTATTTAATCTTGAAAACATCACCGTGGATGATGTCATGACGCCTCGTGCACGCATGGAAACACTTGATTTATCTCGCCCCATCGATGAAGTGCTTCATCAAATGGAAACTTGCTACCACCATAGCTTACCAACTACGGACCAAGACCCAGACCGTGTGATAGGCATTTTATCCGTGCGTAAAGCAGTTTCTTTAATTGGTGATAAAGATATTAGTCATGATCAATTTAAAGCGCTTTTGAACGAACCCTACTTTATTCCTAGCGGAACGCAGGTGTTACAACAAATACGCTTTTTCCAAGAGCTGCAACAAAAAATTGGTCTTGTTGTAGATGAATACGGAGTTGTGCTTGGTTTAGTAACCATCGAAGATATTGTGGAAGAGTTGATTGGGGAGTTCACAACCTCTTTACCAAGCCTGGCAAATAAAACACAGTGGCTTAAAGATAATACGTATATTGCTTCGGGTAGCTCCAATTTGCGAGACCTTAACCGGCTGCTAGGTCTGCATTTACCAACGGATGGTCCGCGCACTCTCAATGGTCTATTAATTGATATCCTAGAAGAAATTCCGGATAACGCTATTAGTCTTAAAGTGACAGGTTGTGTGATGGAAATCATTCAATTCGATCAACAATCGATTAAAACCGTTCGTATCCACCGACCTCCAAAATCTGCCGTTCCCAAGATTGCATGAGATAGTACATGAATCCCAGCCTTGAAACAATATTTAAACTGGCTTTAACTGGCGGTATTGGAAGTGGTAAAAGCGCGGTAGGCTTTGCTTTTGAGAAATTTGGAATACCCGTAATTGATAGTGATGCTATTGCCCATCAAATTACCGCCCCTCATGGCGCAGCTATCTCTCAAATCAAGTCTATCTTTGGTACTGAATACTTAACCCCAGAAGGTGCTTTAGATCGTGCCAAAATGCGCTCCTTAGTATTTAATGATTCTCAAGCTCTCAAAAAATTAGAGGCAATTACCCACCCACTCATTCGTGAGCTGAGTGAGTGCGCAGCTCTTCAAGCTCTTGAAAAAACTCCTCCTTATATTCTTTTTATGATTCCTTTACTATTCGAGTCAACTGGATGGCAGGGTCGGTTTAACAAAATCGTTGTGGTTGATTGTTCGCTTGATTTACAAATCAAGCGTGTCGCCCTGCGAAATCAATTGCAACACGAAATGATCGAAAAAATTATTGCCACACAAACACCCCGGGCAATGAGGTTGCAATACGCGGATTACATCATTGAAAATAATGGCACTTTAGAAGAGCTTCAAGAACAAGTTTCAAAAACGCATCTCCAGATATTAAAAAATATGGAGTTATCATAGGTTTTTAGATATTTTTCATATATGATTTAAAAAGTATCATTTGTTCAGAAATTAATCTTAGAATAACTGCAACTATCAATATTACTAATTACAGTGCTTACTTACGAATATCCTTTTAATGAAACTGTTCGCAGCTTATTGCGATTGGAATATCTATTCGAAAGATTAAGTATTTTTCTAAATTCTGATCACTCTGAACATCATTTAACTGCAATCAGTTTGATATTTGATATTGGTGAAGTTACTTCTCGTGCAGACTTAAAGTCTAGCTTATTAAAAGAACTGGAACGCCAACGCGTCTTATTAAGCTCTTTCCGATCTGAAGCTTCAGTGAATACGCAAGCCCTTGAGTCGACTATTACGGAAATTGAAACTTGTCTCCTCACTCTCAATAATCTGGTTGGTAAGCCCAGTACTATTTTGAATGAAAGTGAATGGTTGAGTATGATCCGAACACGGTTAAGTGTTCCTGGCGGGACAAGTCCCATCGACTTACCAAGCTTTTACAGTTGGCAACAGCGATCAGCGCAGGATCGGCGCGCTCAACTTATGACCTATACTCCTGCATTTGCAGATTGGAAGCTTACTTGCGATCTCTATCTAAAATTGCTTCGCCAATCCTCTGAGTTTCATGAAGTGAGTTCAGAAAATGGGTCTTTTCAACAAATGTTAGCAGGTAAAGTCTATCAATTGATTCGTGTACAGATTCAAGAAAATGATCTAATTCCTGAAATTAGTGCCAATAAGCACATGCTTTGGATTCGTTTTCTACAAAATTCAACGACTGGCAAACCTCAAGCCGTGACGCAAAACATTACTTTTGCCTTAAATCTCTGTAATCTTTAATCAAAGTGGCTGATTGGCCATCTTTTCCATGATGGTAATAGTTGCCGGGAGTAATGGGCTGACACCCGCATTCTGATTGCCAGTCAATACTTGCCAATGTAATTCTTGTCCTTCAAGTCCTTGAGCTTGGCCTTCCCACTCTCTAACAACCCTCAAATAGAGTCGCACATAAGCATGAGGATAATCATGCTCGATGACATCCCAAGCTTGACTATCTTTAATCTGAATCCCAAGCTCTTCATATAATTCCCGAGCTAACGCTTGGTGAACCGATTCGCCTTCTTCTAACTTTCCTCCAGGAAATTCCCAATAGTTTTCATATGGTTTTCCTTTAGGCCGCTTGGCTAATAAAAACTGCCCCTCTGGTTGAAGAATAATACCCACCGCTACTTCGGTGACTTTTCTTTCGTTAGAGCTGTAATTCAATTAATTTGCTCCAGCGTAATGCCTTGCAAATTGCCAGGCAACTCGGCCTGATCTTGAACCTCGTTCCAAAGCCCATACCAAAGCTTCAGGCTTTGCAGCTTCAATCGCCTCTTGTGAAACACCAAAATCAGCTAGCCAATGAGCTACGATTTCTAAATATTCATCTTGCTTCGGTGGATAAAATGAGACCCATAAACCAAAACGTTCAGATAATGAAATTTTTTCTTCAACCACTTCACCAGGATGAATCTCTCCATCAGACATATGTCGATAGGATTCGTTATCCGTCATATATTCCGGTAATAAATGGCGTCGATTGGATGTTGCATAAATCAAGACATTATCGACTTGAGCAGATAAGGAGCCGTCGAGCGCTGATTTAAGTGCTTTGTATCCTGCCTCACCTTCCTCAAAAGATAAATCATCGCAATAGACAATAAAACGCTCTGGCCGGGTTGCCAATAGCTCAGTTAAATCTTGGAGATCGGATAAGTGTTCTTTATCCACCTCGACAAGCCTTAAGCCGTCTTTTTCAAAATAATTTAAACAAGCTTTAATCAGGGAAGACTTTCCCGTCCCACGAGCGCCAGTTAACAAAACATTATTTGCTGGTTTGCCAGCCACAAAATGGGCTGTATTGTTCATGATGGATTCTTTTTGACGTTCAATGCCTTGCAAATCGTCAAAAGAGATTGCGGACAAATGTTTAATTGGCTTTAAAAAACCAACGCTACCTAAAATACTTTGACGATGTTGCCATTTAAAAGCTTTTGCAGTTCGCCAATCTTCTTGCGTTAGTGGCTTCGGAAAAAAAGCTTCCAAATGCCCTAATAATCTTTCCAAATTGTCAGACATAAATATACTAGGTTGGTGGCCTATCTATCCTTAAGAACGATAGTCCGCGTTAATCGAAACATACTCATGTGAAAAGTCACATGTCCACATTGTACGTTCAATTGCTCCCCGACCTAAATCTACGGTAATCAAAATCTCAGATTCTTGCATAACTCGCTGACCGTCAGCCTCTAAATAGTCAGGGTTACGCCCACCATTTTTAGCAACCCAAACATCTCCTAACCAAAGTTGGACACCACTTACATCTAGGTCTAAGATACCTGCATAACCAATTGCAGCCAAAATTCGGCCTAAGTTAGGGTCACTTGCAAAGAATGCTGTTTTTACTAATGGTGAATGAGCAATTGCCTCACCTACCAACTTACACTCTTCTAAATTTTTACCACCCTTGACATGCACCGTCATGAACTTCGTCGCCCCTTCACCATCTCGCACGATTTGCTGAGCTAATTGCTGTGCAGTTTCTAAAAGCATGGCTCTGAACTCATCAAAGCCAGGGCTTTCTTTACTTTCAATCAAGAGCCCACTTTTGCCTGTGGCCATAATCATAAAAGAATCATTCGTCGATGTATCGCCATCTATGGAAATGGCATTAAATGATAAATTTGCGATTTCTTGGGTAAGTTCTTGTAACAACTCTTGAGGAATTTGAGCATCTGTTCCAATAAAGCCAAGCATCGTCGCCATATTCGGATGAATCATCCCAGCGCCCTTACTCATGCCGGTCATCGTTACTGTTTTATTCTGAATCACTTTTTGCAATGAGTACGCTTTGGGTAAGGTATCGGTCGTCATAATTGCATTTGCAGCATCAAACCAACCATGTCCTTTTAAATCAATTTGCGCTTGAGGTAACACCGTTAAGATTTTTTGCAATGGCAAAGGCTCTAAAATCACACCTGTTGAAAAAGGAAGGATCTGCTGGGCCTGTAGGCCCAGCATCTGCGCAACCGCTTGACACGTTTCTCGAGCATCGTTGAGTCCTATCTCCCCAGTTCCCGCATTGGCATTACCTGTATTAATTATGAAAGCACGTATGCCATTGGTAGTACTTAAATGTTCTTTACAAACTTGTACTGGAGCCGCACAAAAGCGATTGAGTGTAAATACGCCTGCCACAGAGGTATTTGCAGACAAGGTAATTAATAAAACATCTTTACGGCCAGGCTTTTTAATGCCTGCCATGGCATATCCTAACTGAATGCCAGGTACTTCGTGCAGAGAAGATGCTTGTAATTGAGGAAGATTAACTGCCATGTGCTCACCTTAAAATAGAGTTAGAGTTTCCCTAAATTATAGGCATGCTTTAGTGAAACTCTGATGAAGAGCTAGTTAGCTGAGGGCACCATGACATTGCTTAAACTTTTTACCACTTCCACAAGGGCAGGGTTCATTTCTGCCAACCTTAGGAATGGCATTGACGATGGGCTTCATTTTTTGTTCACTCACTTCACCATCCTCAGCTTCGAGGCTAGATGAAGATGCATCAGCATGCTGATACTGAACGTCGCCCAACTTCTCTAAATCATCCTGAATCGCATCCGTGGCTTGATTTAACTCATCCGCTGAGGCAATACGCACATTCATCGTCGTTCTTGTGATGTCTTTTTTGATGGCTTCTAATAACCCAGCATACAACTCAAAAGCTTCCCGTCGATACTCTTGTTTAGGATCTTTTTGTGCATATCCCCTTAAATGAATCCCTTGTCGCAAATAATCAAGTGCAGCTAAGTGCTCACGCCAATGGGTGTCAAGGCTATACAAAAATACGGAACGTTCAAATGCTGTAAAAGAGGTTCTATCAGCCTGATCAATTTTTTTCAAATACGCTTGTTGAACCGCTTCTTGAACCCAAGATTGCACATCTTCACTTTCAACCTGATCTTGATCATCCACTTTTTGCGCTAGCGCAATAGAAAGACTCCATTCACTTTCAAGCTCACGTTCCAAGCCAGCGATATCCCACTGCTCGGGCAATGATTCTTCATCAATATATTGACGAACCACATCATTAAAGACATCGACACGTAAGTTTTCGCTCAATACGCTGACGTCTTGCGCTTCCAATACTTGGTTTCTTAGATGATAGGTTTCACGGCGTTGATCATTAGCCACGTCATCGTATTCAAGTAACTGTTTACGAATATCAAAGTTTCGTCCTTCAACTTTACGCTGTGCAGATTCAATAGCTCGAGAAACCATATTGGCTTCAATAGGCTCTCCCTCGGGCATTTTTAATCGATCCATAATCCCTCTTAATCGATCACCTGCAAAAATGCGTAATAAATCATCGTCTAAAGAAAGATAAAACCGTGATGAACCAGGGTCCCCTTGACGACCTGATCGTCCACGTAATTGATTATCAATACGACGACTCTCATGTCTTTCTGTGCCAATTATATGAAGTCCACCAGCGGCAACTACCTGCTCGTGCAAACTATGCCATTCATCTTCAAGTTGTTTAACTTTGGTCTGCTTTTGTGGCTCAGTCAAATTCGTATCTAACTGAATAAAGCCAGCTTGTTTTTCAACATTTCCACCAAGTACAATATCCGTCCCACGACCCGCCATATTGGTTGCAATCGTAATCATCTTTGGACGTCCTGCTTGGGCAATAATTTCAGCCTCCCGAGCATGCTGTTTCGCATTCAATACTTGATGATTTAATTTCTCTTTATTGAGCATGGCTGAAATTAATTCTGAATTCTCAATCGAGGTTGTGCCAACTAGAACAGGCTGACCACGCTCAAAGCAGTCTTTTATATCTGCGATAACAGCGTTATATCTTTCCTGAGAGGATTTGTATATTTGATCGTGCTTGTCAGCTCTTTTACTGAGTCGGTTAGGCGGTATAACAACCGTTTCAAGACCATAAATCTCTTGGAACTCATACGCTTCTGTATCGGCAGTGCCTGTCATACCGGATAACTTGGCATACATTCTAAAATAATTTTGGAAGGTAATTGTTGCCATGGTTTGATTCTCATTTTGAATCGCCACACCTTCTTTTGCTTCAACTGCTTGATGTAATCCTTCTGACCATCTTCTGCCGGTCATTAAGCGGCCTGTAAACTCATCAACTATCACCACTTCACCATCTTGAACAACATAATGCTGATCGCGATTAAATAATGTGTGAGCCCTCAAAGTCGCTAGCAAGTGGTGCATTAATGCAATATTTTGCGGGGCATACAAAGAATCCCCCTCTTTCAGTAAGCTAATTTGTACTAATATATTTTCAGCTTTTTCGTGGCCAGTTTCCGTCAAAAAGACTTGTTGTGATTTTTCATCGATTACATAATCACCGGGTTTTTCAACTCCAGTTCCATCTGCTTTTTCTTCACCAATCTGTCGATCTAAATATCCTGGAATGACATTCATCTTGATATATACATCAGTATGATCATCTGCTTGTCCAGATATGATGAGGGGCGTTCTGGCTTCATCAATTAGAATCGAATCCACTTCATCTACAATGGCAAAATTAAGGCCACGTTGCACCCGCTGCCCAATATCGTGCACCATGTTGTCGCGCAAATAATCAAAGCCAAACTCATTATTGGTGCCGTAGGTAATATCTGAGGTGTAGGCTTGCTGCTTTTCTTCATGCGACATTTGCGATAAGTTAATGCCAACACTCAAACCTAAAAATCGATAAATGGTTGCCATCCACTCAGCATCGCGTTTTGCCAAATAGTCGTTCACTGTAATTACATGAACGCCTTTACCACTTAAAGCATTTAAAAATACGGGAAGAGTGCCGGTTAGTGTTTTGCCCTCACCAGTGCGCATTTCTGCTATTTTGCCTTGATGAAGTGCCATGCCACCGATTAATTGGACATCGAAATGGCGCATTTTTAAGGTTCTTTTGCTAGCTTCACGAACTAAAGCAAATGCCGGAACTAAAATGTCATCTAATGTCTTACCTTCCCCAAGCATCGCTTTGAGTTCCGATGTTTTAGCCTGCAACTGCTCATCCGTCAAACTCTGAAACTGATCTTCTAAGGCATTAATTTCGTTGACCGTTTTACGATATTGCTTGAGTAGACGATCGTTACGGCTGCCAATGATTTTCTTTAAAAGTCCTGATACCATAATTTTCTTAGATTAAATTTAACTTATGAGTTTATCATTCATAGAATTGCTTCAGATGAATGTTACTAAAAAGCCTTATTCTTCCATTGTATTGCTTGCAAATGACTTATGCCAAATTTCAAAAAAAACTCGGAAGCACTCGAAATAGCTAAGTTTTTTGATCCAAGTACGAGTGACGGACCTATCACCCATATTTTTGATGAAATTCAAAAGCGTCATGAACTTCAATTGATTTTAGAGCAAGCGCTTGGCAAAATGGACTTGGTCCAATATGCCCCAGAAATCTTTTTAGGTGAAATCACTGTCGAGGGTGAAATTAAGCTAATGACTCAAAAAGCGGTTTTGGTTAGTAAGCTTAAAAATAAATTACCCAGCTTATTAAACTATTTCCGCGAATCTGGTTTTCCACTCAAAGCTATTCATTTAAAAGTGTCACCAAAACTTATACCCATTTCTACTGCAAAAGATGATTCTTATCTTCATCATGCACCTCTAGAAGTTAGCACTTCGAGTAAAGATGCTTGGCAAAACTTATTAAAGGAAACCGATGAGGATTCACCGGTATATCAGGCAGTAAAAAAACTATTGAAAAGAATTAATTAATCTCTTTTTGCTCTACCTGATAGGCCATCGGTGCATCTGTCATCTGGTTATAGCTTACGATTTCGTAGGCATCTGGCTCTTTAAACAGTTGGCGAAGTAACAAATTATTCAAAGCGTGGCCCGATTTTTCCGCAACATAAGCGCCAATAATCGGATAACCCGCTAAATATAAATCCCCTATGGCATCTAATATTTTGTGACGCACGAACTCATCTTCGTAACGCAATTCTTCATTATTCAAAATGCGATGTTCATCCAACACGATTGCATTATCTAAACTTCCACCGCGCGCTAAACCAATTTCTCGTAAAGCCTCAACTTCATGAGCAAAACCAAATGTCCTAGCCCTGCCAATTTCCTTGGCATAGCTTGTTTCATTAAAGTCAATAATGCATCTCTGACCGGTCTTATCTAGAGCGGGGTGTTTGAAATCAATAGTGAAATCTAATTTAAAGCCAAAAAAAGGCTCTAACCTTGCCAACTTGTCACCGTCGACTACTTCAACTGTTTTTTTGATTTTGATCAATTGCTTGGGGGCATTTTGAACAGCAATGCCTGCCGATTGAATCAGGAATAAAAATGAAGCGGCGCTGCCGTCCATAATCGGAATCTCTTCACCATCAATTTCAACAAGTAAATTGTCAATCCCAAGCCCTGCACATGCTGAAAGAAGATGCTCAACTGTAGAAATACGACTTTCGCCAATTTGTAAAACACTCGCCAAACGAGTATCCGTAATAAATTCCGCTTTCCCAGGGATAGGGATTTGCTCTGCCAAATCAAGGCGAACAAAAGTAATACCCGAATCAATGGGTGCAGGCTTTAAATATAAATTAGATCGATTACCAGAATGCAAACCAATACCGACTGTTTTGATTGGTTCTGCAATCGTTTGTTGTTTCAACATGTATTCTTAGCCCACACCATATTTAATTACACATGTGCCATAACAGCTTGTGCACTACTTACTTCAAATTTACCAGGCGCTTCCACTGCGAGATGTTTTACAACTCCATTATCTAAAACCATGACATAACGCTGTGAACGCACACCTAAACCTTTGGCGACTAAATCAAATTCTAAACCCAAGGCTTTTGTCCATTCTGCGCTGCCATCAGCCATCATTCGCACCGTATTACCTACCTTCAGATTATCACCCCATGCACCCATTACAAAGGCATCATTCACGGAAACGCACCAAACTTCGTCTACACCCTTTGCTTTTAAAGCCGCAAAATGTTCGACGTATCCAGGAACATGTTGTGCTGAACATGTCGGTGTAAAAGCTCCTGGCAAACCAAAAACAATTATTTTTTTTCCTTTTGTAATTTCAGATACCTGAAATGCATTGGGACCTATTGTGCATCCAGGAGTTTCCTGGGATATGAATTCATATAGTGTTGCGTTTGGTACAGCTTGATTTACAGCAATCATCATTCTCTCCTTTTTAAAAAAATAAACCTCTTACGAACCATGATAGTAGCGCAGTCGTCGTCATTTGGAGGAACACCACCACCAAAAATTCGTAAGAAATTGATTTAAAAGGATTATTTAATCAGCCTGCTTCCTTAAAAAGGCAGGTATATCATAAAAATCCGTCCCCTTTTCAAGCAAAGATCTTGCTTGCGGTGAACTAGATGCCCCCAAACTTGGTGTCGGCCCTCGATTTGGAGATGGCTTCAATACTGCTGGAATTCCAGATGCGGTTTCTATTGAGCCTTTTTCAGGCGTTGCTTGACCTAAAGTCGGCATACTCGATGCATATCCAGAAGTCACACTATTTAATGCTTGAGTTGCAATCGGACTGGTTGGTTGAAATGCCCTCAAGTCAGTCATCGCTGGTGTTGCATTATAAGTACCTGTAGCCTGTTCACGCCAAAACACTTCTTCAGGACGCTGCTGACTCTTTTTACCACCATTTAAGCCAGTAGCTACAACAGTCACGCGGATTGCATCTGCTAATGATTCATCATAAACAGTTCCAAAAATAATGGTTGCATCTTCAGCAGCATAGCCACGAATCGCCGCCATGACTTCTCTTGTTTCTGAAAGTTTTAGTGAGCGGCTTGCTGTGATATTCACTAACACACCTCTTGCGCCAGACAAATCAACTCCTTCTAATAATGGCGATGCAACTGCTGCTTCAGCTGCTAAGCGAGCTCGATCTACTCCAGAAACAGTTGCTGTTCCCATCATCGCTTTACCTTGCTCACCCATCACTGTTTTTACATCTTCAAAGTCCACGTTAATTAAACCATGTTCATTGATGATTTCTGCAATACCAGCAACAGCATTATGCAGAACATCATCAGCTGCGCCAAATGCTGCGTGCATCTCTGCATCTTCACCCATCACTTCAAAAAGTTTTTCATTTAACACCACAATTAAAGAGTCCACGTATTTCTCTAATTCAGTAGCGCCAATTTCAGCAACTTTAGATCGTTTCGCACCCTCGAAGTCAAATGGTTTACTCACAACTCCAACAGTCAGAATACCCATTTCTTTCGCAATTTGCGCCACGACCGGAGCTGCTCCTGTACCAGTTCCGCCACCCATACCCGCGGTAATAAATACCATATGAGCACCTTGTAATGCATCTGCAATTCTTGCTTTTGCTTCTTGAGCTGCCAATTCACCAACTTCAGGTCGAGCACCTGCACCAAGTCCTTTATCACCTAGCTGTAAATTCAATTCGGCTTTTGAACGATGTAATGCTCCGGCATCTGTATTCATACATATAAACTCAACGCCTTGTACACCACGACGAATCATGTGTTGTACTGCATTGCCGCCCGCGCCACCGACGCCGACCACACGAATGTTAGTCTTGCCAGCAACAGTTTCGTCTACTATCTCAAATTCCATACTACCTCCAAGGTTAATTACTTCTATTGACGACTACATATAAAACAACTTCTTAAAAATTTCCAGCAAACCAATCCCTAAAGCGCCTCATGACGCTACCGAGTGGTTTTGACCTACTTGCCTCTTGTCCCTGAATAATTTGCGCACGACCTTCTCTTAACAAACCAATGCTGGCTGAATATTTTGGGGTTCGTAAAACATCTTTTAAATGCCCGTTGTAATCAGGCATCCCTATGCGTGCGGGCTTATTAAATATTTCTTCGGCTAATTCAACGATTCCAGGCATACTCGCAGCACCTCCTGTTAATACAACTCCAGAGGGAATCATGTGGGTATATCCCGAATGCTCTAATGCATCTACTACAAATTTAAATAGCTCTTCAACTCTTGGCTCAATGACTGCAGCTAAGGACTGTCTTGAAATTGGCTTAGATTCTCTTTCTCCAATTCCTGGCACATCCAACATCCCTTGTGGATCAGCAAGTGATTGTTTGGCATAGCCATGTTGTATTTTCAGATCCTCAGCATCAACTGTTGGTGTTCTTAAAGCCATTGCAATATCGTTGGTGATTTGATCGCCTCCGAGTGGAATAACTTCGATATACCGAATAGAGCCTTGTGAAAATACAGCTATATCCGTTGTACCACCACCAATGTCGACCATCACAACGCCAAGTTCTTTTTCATCTTCAGTAAGAACTGCTAAACTCGATGAAAGAGGTTGAACAACTAACTCATTTACCTCTAATCCACAACGACGTATACATTTAATAATGTTTTGCACTGCACTTTCAGCGCCCGTAACAATATGTGTTCTTACTTCTAGTTTTTGACCGCTCATGCCAATCGGATCGCGCACATCTTCCTGGCTATCAATTAAATATTCCTGGATTAACATATGCAATACTTTTTGATCAGTAGGCACATTCGCTGGCTTTGCATGTTCGATAACACGTTCAACATCTTGCGCAGAGACTTCTTTATCCCGTATTGGATGAAATCCAGTACTGTTAAAACTCTGAACATGATTACCAGAAATAATTGCAAATACATTTTCAACACGACATTGCGCCATCACCTCAGCTTCTTCTAACGCTTTTTGAATCGATTTGACGGTATCTTCTATATTGACCACAACACCTTTTTTAATACCTTTTGAAGAGGTATGACCAATTCCAATCACGTCAAAATCACCGTTTTCATGAACTTCCGCCACCAAAGCAACAACCTTGGAAGTTCCAATATCAAGCCCGACTAATAAGTTACGATTATCTTTACTCATTCACTTTCCCGCCCACCAACAAACTTTGATTTTTTCAAATCCTGTGGATTCTTTTTATTTGAGATGTCTGTGACTGCCCCATTTATTTCACTATTGGGTATATTTGAAAATAGGCTTGAACTTGTATAAAGCTCTGTCGTTGTTTTTGAATCCTTTTTGCTCAGTTCAGATTGATTAGATGCTCTAATTGCAAATCCATTGGCATATCGCAAATCAATATAATCAACTTTGTTTGGAAGTTTTTCTTTTACTTCTGGCCAAACTTTAAAAAATCTTTCTAATCGATTTTTAATTTGACTTCTATCTTTTTGATCCAGATCTCTGCCTAGCTCAAAAATCATGCCATTATCTAAACGTGTGGTCCATGAATATCTCGAACTTAACGATAAACTGACTACGCTGGTATCAAATGGTTTAAACCAATTACCTAATTGGTGGTAGAGCTCCACAGCTTCTTTATTGCCGTTTGTCGGGCCAGAAAACTCGACTAGTCCTTTGTCTAATTCAGCTTCCGCCAAATTAACGGTAAATAACTCTCCGTAGGAATTGAGTAATTTAGTGCCATCTTTGGTGTTCCAAATACCGATTGGTTGTTGCTCTTCTAAAGTAACAATTAATCCATTTGGCCAAACTCTTCTTACGCTAGCCGACCTAACCCATGGCAAATCCTCAAAGGCTTTTCGGGCATGGTCTAACCTCACGCTAAAGAAATTTCCGCTTAATTGATTGATTACCTGAGTTCTTACAAGCGCTGGATTAATATGTTTCAGATTCTGACCCTCTTCTCCTTGAATCTGTATCTGCTGAATGGTAAATACAGGCCGTTGGCCAATCCAGAAAAATGCCCATAAAAAAATAAGACCTATTAGGGAGAACATCAAGAAATGTGTCAGGTACTTCATTCTCTCTTTTGAGTTCCATATTGGAGCAAACATAAAAACTACCATTGTCAAAAGTCCAGAAAACACACTTTTAAATGTATTGATCAGCCATGGTAATAAAACTTCTCCAAAAGAAGGACTTTGAGTCTTATTTTTAACCGCATTTAAAGAGGAAGTTCTCATATCTTTTCCTCCTCAGATTGATTGATCGTTTGATGAAGTATCCACAATACTAATTTTTCATATGAAATACCGGCTTGCTTTGCTGCCATGGGTACCAATGAATGCGAGGTCATTCCAGGAGAGGTATTCATTTCGAGTAAATAAGGTTGGTTGGTGTTTTGGTCAATCATCACATCAGCCCTGCCCCATCCCGAACAACCTAACGCTTGATACGAGAGAATTGCTAAATCTTCAATAGCCTGTTCCAATTTTGAATCGAGGCCTGGCGGACATATATATTGTGTGTCATTGGAAACATACTTATGGTGATAATCGTAATTAGCATCAGGAGCTTTAATTTTGATCATCGGCAATACTTGTACTTGTTTACCTTGTCCAATCATGGGACAAGTCAATTCCTCTCCCACAATGCATTGCTCTGCCATAACTTCCCGGTCTAACTTAGCAGCTAACTGATATGCCGGAAGTAATTCTGATGCATGCTTGACTTTGGTTAAACCCAGTGAAGAACCTTCTTTGGCGGGTTTAACGATTAATGGCAATCCAAGATAATGAATCACATCATCCCAATTAGAGTTTTCATCTAACATCACAAATTTCGGTGTTGCTAAACCTTGGCTTAACCAGATATTTTTAGTAACTTGTTTATCAATGGCCATCGCCGAAGCAAGTACGCCACTTCCTGTGTAAGGAATTGATAATTGTTCTAAAAATCCCTGCATCGTTCCGTCCTCGCCATAACGACCATGCAAAGAAATAAATACTCGATCAAATTGTTCTTGAGTCATCGACTCAACTGGTCTAACCCCAGGATCAAATGCATGTGCATCGATACCAAGATGTTTTAAAGCTTCTAATACACCACTTCCAGACTGTATTGAAACATCCCTTTCGCTAGAGCGGCCACCCAACAAAACACCAACACGTCCATAATCAGCTGG
Source organism: Burkholderiaceae bacterium (assembly GCA_947462685.1). Taxonomy (GTDB): domain Bacteria; phylum Pseudomonadota; class Gammaproteobacteria; order Burkholderiales; family Burkholderiaceae; genus Polynucleobacter. The sequence continues at coordinate 22,751 of CANHPL010000035.1, forward strand.
CTTTATACTTGTGTAAACTTGTTCCACATTAGCCACCCACTGTTGGAGAGAGTTTTGCTTACTCATCACGTTGCTCCACTAATCGGGTAGGTATAGCTGAGATCGATCCCGCGCCCATTGTAATCACGACATCGCCATCTTGAACATGACTCATAATACTTTTTGGAACTTGCTTCACGTCTGATACGTAAACTAAATTTTCAGCTTTTAACGCTTGTTGAGGATTTGATTGCAGATTGTGATGAATCGCGCCAATTAAGCTCGGACTATCTGCTCCTTTAATCATTGGCTCACCCGCTGCATACACATCAGTCAAAATAACTGAATCAAAATTTTGCAGTATGTGGACAAAATCGCCAAAACAATCTCTAGTTCTCGTAAAGCGATGCGGTTGGAAAGCCAACACCAATCTACGACGTTTAAATGCTCCTCTAGCTGCCGCTAGGGTGGCAGCCATTTCAACTGGGTGATGCCCATAATCATCAATTAAAGTAAAGCTTCCACCTGATGGAATATTAATTTCTCCATGACGAGTAAATCTTCGCCCAACACCTTTAAATTCTTTTAAGGCATGAATAATATCTTTATCACTAACTCCTAGTTCAGTTGCAACAGCTATTGCCGCCAAGGCATTTCTGACATTGTGTACGCCTGGCAAATTGAGCTCAATATCAATTGGACCCGGAACTAGCCCATGCCGTCTTACTGTTTTACGCTCGACTCTGAAGTGCATCATTGCATCTACTGGTCGAACATCCAGCGC
>CANHPL010000036.1 GCA_947462685.1 Burkholderiaceae bacterium
GTTACCCCAATCACTAACATTTTTTTTGAGGGCTGTCCATACCACCAGTCAGCAATTTCACTTGCCATCATTGCCAAACCTGGCACAGCAAAACATCTTGCGTCGCCTAATTTTTCTCTAGCCTGTATGAGTTCATCCTCTAGCCAACTATTATTTTCATAAAGCACCAAACTAACTCCCAATGCAAGTGCTTTGGGTATATGTATTCGGTTATCACTACATCCTTTTCCACTTCCTACTGGATAGGCCAAAAACACATCTCCAGATTTTAATAATCTGGTATCTGAAGATAAATGTGCGGCCCGCTCCACTTCACTCAACATCAGATGTTGGATATCATTCATTTGAAGAGAGGTTTTGGACTCCGTCTTGATCATCTCTTTAATGCCACTTTTTGGCTGAGTGAAGGGTCAATTGTTTGCACCAATTCCTTCATAGCAGTATCTGGTGGCACACCCAAACTACGGAGCGCCGCTCCTGTAATGGATGAAAATGCGGGAGCAGCCACATCACCGCCATAATGGGATCCACCGGTAGGCTCATCAATCACGACGGCAACTACAATTCTTGGGTTGCTAATCGGGGCAACACCCACAAAGAAGCCATCGTATTTATTGCTAGCATATCCAGCCTTACCCATTGATTTATGAGCAGTTCCAGTTTTTCCCCCCACACGATAGCCGGTAACCTGAGCTTTAACAGCAGTCCCACCCTCTTGAGTAACTGACTCCAACATGTTTCGCATGTCGATTGCCGTCCTGGGATTGAGCACTCTAGTTCCAACCGGAGGCTTATCTACTTTAAGCATCGAAATTGGAACCAGCTCACCATCTCTAGCGAAAATGGTGTATGCCCTAGCTAATTGAAATAATGATGTAGAAATCCCATATCCAAATGACATGGTGGCCTGATCTAACTTACCCCATTTTGCATACGGTTTTACCGTACCCGCAACTGCCCCTTCGAAGCCAATTTTTGGTGCCTGTCCAAATCCTACGGATTGAAACATCGTCCACATATCTTCAGGCTCCATTTGTAATGCGATACGAGTAGTGCCAATATTGCTTGATTTTTGAATAATTTGAGATACAGACAAGGTCGAATAAGAGTGCGTATCAGTAATTACCTTTTTACCAATTTGCAAATGCCCAATGGGGAACTGGGTTGTCGGTTTAATTAATCCCTTTTCTAGGGATAGGGAAATTGTTATAGGCTTGACGGTTGAGCCTGGCTCAAAAGTATCTGTAAGCACTCGATTTCGCAACTGATCACCTGTCATGCTACTTCGATTATTAGGATCATATGATGGGTAGTTCACCATCGCTAATACTTCACCCGTGTATGAATCTAAAACAATGGCAGAACCAGATTTAGCACGATGATCTTTCACCGCTTTTTTAATGGCCTCATAAGAAATCGATTGGATTTTGCTATCTACGGACAATTGCAAATCCTTGCCATTTCTTGGAGGTTGATAGTCACCTAGGTTATCAACCACTCTTCCAAGTCGATCAATGACAACATGTTTTTGCCCATCCTTACCTGATAAAAATTCGTCATTCGACAACTCCATACCGTCTTGGCCTTTGTCCAGAATATTGGTAAAGCCGACAATATGAGCCATCGCTTCTCCCTCAGGATAATAACGACGATACTCACTTGTTATTACGATTCCAGGGATAGCTAATTCTTTAATTTTTGCTGCCACCTCCGGTTCCACCTGACGACGAAGATAGAGTTGATTTTTTGAATTAGTTAGCTTCTTTCTTAATTCAGCTTCATTCATCTTTAATAATTTCGCAAAAGCTGATACCTTTGCCGCAGGCAAATCATCTGGAATCGTATCGGGGTATGCAATAATCGTTTTTGCCTCTAAGCTTGTTGCTAATATTTCACCATTTCTATCCAAGATTTTTCCCCGTACAGATGGCAATGCAATAACTCGTTCTACACGCTTACCTTTTTGTGCATAAAAATCATTCCCAGGTCCCTGAACCCAAAATGCACGGCCTAGTAGTGCAAAAAATCCTATAAACATGATGAACAAGACAAGGCGTGACCGCCACATTGGCAGTCTCAAAACTACGGTATTAGAGGGGCCTGTAGGATAAACTCTCATTTAGCTAATTCTTTTACATAAATGGTTTTATCTTGCTTTGCTTCTTTCATATGCAATTGCTTGGTTGCAATATCAACAATTCTTGAAGATTTTGATAACTCTCTTTGCTCATATTCAAGCCGACTCCATTCTTGATTGAGCTTATTCTCTTTAACCTCTAAACGGTTTTTCTCCGCATACAACATCCTTGATCTTTGCTGTGAGTAAACCAACATTAATGAACAAGCCATTAGTGCCAATATCAAAACCACCACAGAACGGTTCATCAAAGACCTACCTTTTCTGCTATCCGCATTACTGCTGATCTTGCCCTTGGGTTTTGTTGAATCTCACCAGCAGATGGCTTGACTCTACCCAAGATTTTTAATGGTGATTTCGGTATTTCTGATTCACGAAGCGGCATGCCTCTAGGCACATCAACTTTGCTGTTTTGTTGCATAAATTGTTTAACCATACGGTCTTCAAGTGAGTGAAAACTTATCACCACCAATCGACCTCCCGGTTTTAACAATTGAATCGACATCTTTAAGCCTTCTTCCAAATCGCGGAGCTCTTGGTTGATGTAAATCCGTATAGCTTGAAAGGTACGTGTGGCCGGGTCTTGATCGTACTCACGCGTGCGGACGACACTAGCCACGAGCGCCGCGAGTTGTCTTGTGGTCCCAATGTGGATGCCTTGCTCCCGGCTAGTAACAATCGCCTTTGCAATCTGTACAGCAAACCGTTCTTCCCCATAGTCTTTAATTACCTTTGCAATATTTTTTTCATCTGCTGTTGCTAACCACTCCTGCGCACTTAATCCCTCTTGAAAATTCATGCGCATATCGAGTGGACCATCCATTCGAAACGAAAATCCCCGCTCTGCTTGATCGACTTGTGGAGAGCTGATCCCTAAATCGAGCAATATTCCATCCAAAGTGTTTACTGATGTGAGTGAAGACATGTTGGCAAAAGATGTATGCGCTATTTGAAATCGCTGATCCAGCATCTGTTGCGCCTCTGCAATTGCTTGAGGATCTTTGTCGCACGCAATTAACTGACTGTCGAAAGTCATTTTCTCTAAAATCAAACTGGAATGCCCACCCCGACCAAACGTTCCATCGAGATAGATCGCGTGATGTTTCGGCACATCTCCAAGTAAGGCGGAGACTGCCTCGTCCAGCAAAACCGGGCGATGACTGAAGGTCATAGGTCCCTAACATCAGAAGGTAAATTGTCGTAAAGCTTCTGGCATTCCTTGAGAAATTGCAATTTGTTCTTTGTGTGTATAGGTCTTCGCATCCCAAACTTCAAGATGACTTCCCATACCTAACAAAATAACCTCTCTCTCAATACCAGATGCGGCCCTTAACTCTGGACTAATCAAAATACGGCCTGACCCATCCATTTCTAATTCAGATGCATTTCCGAGAAAAATACGACGCCACCAATTGGCCTCCAAAGGCAACTGAGCGACTCGTCCACGAAAACTTTCCCACTCTAATTGCGGGAATAAAAGCAAGCAACCTTCCGGATGCTTGGTGAGGGTAACACTCCCAACCCCTGCTATTTGAAGGGCGTCACGATGCCGAGCAGGAATTGACATCCGCCCTTTGGCATCCAAATTAATCGCTGAAGCACCTTGAAACATGCAATTTTTCCCACTTTTTCACACTTCCTCCCACTTTAAAGCACATATGGTGGATGGTCAAGGGTTTTACGGTGAAATTAATCTCATTTTTCTTGTATTAACAAGAACTTAGAAACATGCATTGAAGTGCTAAATTATAAAAACTGATTATAAAACATAACCTTATAAGCAACACCTAATAAAGTAAATTAAATAGACTGGTAAGAACCCTTATTTATACTAAGAATTCGTAAAAATTTAAATGTAGTATGCCGTCTTGGTCATGACTTTTGATGCCACTGCCATGGTTTTTTTTATGACTTCAGGCAACTCTTTCGCACCAGCATCGTGCGCCATCTTGCCATGCTCAATTTCTTCAATGCGCATTTGATCAACAATTGCTCTGGAAGCCAAATCTTGCTTTGGGAGACTCTCTAAATGAGCTTCTAGATGAAGCTCAACCTGTTTTTCTGTCTCGGCAACAAAGCCCAAGCTCCAAGCATCGCCAGCTAAGCCTGCGATAACCCCTAAAGCAAATGCCCCTGAATACCAAACAGGGTTTAAAAGGCTTGGTCGTGAATTTAATTCTTGCAGACGTTGTGAGCACCAATGTAAATGATCCTCTTCTTCAATAGCGGCAAGGGTTAATTGTTTTTTCATTTCAGAGGATGAGCTTGTAAGCCTCTGCGCTTGATATAAGGCCTGAGCACACACTTCACCTACATGGTTTACACGCATTAAGCCCGCAGCATGTTTGCGCTCTGCGTCGGTCAATACTTGTTGTGATACGTCTTTAGCCTGTGGCGTAGTCCTAGGCTGCGCCACCACACCATGTATGGTTCGAACCGCCTTATCAAACTCAATAATTAATTTATCGAAATGCAAATTAGTCCCACCCTTGAGTCAATCATCATTCAATTTTAATTCATTCTCTTCATTTAAATTATGTGTGCTTAATATCTTTATACAAGCCCGCCATTTGCCCAATAACTTCTGAGGTAGATGCTGTATCAGATTTAGCTAGGCCCAACGCCATTGCAGCCGTATAAATGGGGGCTGTGGCATTAAAAATAGGCAATGGACAGCCTACAGATTTTGCTAAATCACCAATCACTTGCATATCTTTTTGCCATACCTCAACTTTCATCGTCGGCGGCGTATATTGACGATCAATCATAAATGGCATCCTTAATCTCATGACCCCAGTTCCGATAACAGGACTTGGGCCAAATATATCCAAAACATCCTGTGGGTCTAATCCGATTTTTTTAGCGAAGATTGTAGATTCTGCGCAAGCCACGTTATAAATAGCAACTAGATGATTTGCAATCATTTTCATTTTTAAACCATTTCCATATTCCCCAACATAGGGGAAGTTATCTGAAAGACATTGAAAAATGGGCTTCATTTTTTTACATATTTTCTCATTACCACTAACAAAGATTGTCCACGCACGATCTTTCATTCTTGCAGCTGTACCGCTAATTGGACAATCTAGCAACGCCACACCATCGATCTTTAAATCTGTTGCAATAGATTCTTTATCGCGTATGGATAAAGTACTTGTTTCTATGAGGATTATTTTTTTAGGGTGTTCAATTAAAGTTTTTTTGATTTCCGCAAAAACTTCTAGCAATGCTTGACTCGTTGCCAATGAAGTAATGACGATATCTGACGCAAGAATAACTTCACGAACGGATTGTAACGGTTGTCCCTTTGCTTTTTTTAGGCGTTTCATAGCATCTGTCGCAATGTCATATCCACAAACGGTGAAATGATTCATGAGCAGTGTTTCAGCCATGATGCCGCCCATAATGCCCAACCCAATAATTCCGATTGTTTGTGTTGAAGTATTAGTTTTTTTCATATTAGAAGAATTCGCAAAGGTTAATCGTTTTATTGTTTTCAGTATAAACATCATCTTTCACAGAACAAATATTCCGTTATGTTTGATAACCACAATCCCCAAAAGACTTTTAAGTTTTAGGCCTATTTTCAATTTGTTACTGTATCTCCTCGAATCAATTATTCGTTCATGTTGGTAAACACAATTTACTGACATTACTTATCTTTTATCAAAGGAAATTTGATGCGTAATACAAGTTTATGTTTTTTATTAAGTATAGGTTTTGCAAATGAATGTCATGCAGATTCAGTCAGGCTATATGGTTTAATTGATCAAGGCATTCAAATCAATTTGAATAGCCAACATGCAACACTTAAGGCTTTTAAAGTCCAACAGGGCAATAAAATGGCTTCTCGATTTGGTATGCAAGGGCGTGGAGAAATTGCTCCCTCTCACGTTGTCTTTTTTAATTTAGAAGGAGAGACAAATCCCTCATCACCCGCCATTCTTTTTAAAAGACGAAACTATATTGGTTATGAAAACCGCCAAGTTGGACAATTCACATTAGGACTTCAATCCTCAGTCAGCTTTGATATTGCAAGATTAATTGACCCAAGTGGTCTAATTCGTCAAAAGTTTGTAATCGATGATTTAAGCGGAATATTCAATGGCAGATACGGTAATAAATGGGTCGACAATGCTTTGAAATATTCTTTCAGAACTCCGGGTTTTAACTTCATCACGAGTTATCAATTGGGGAGCCCTGACAGCAATCATCAACCTAATTTTGCTGCAGGAACAAGTTATAAAATAGGTAATACGCTAATTGCAGGATCCTATTCGATGACGCAGAATAGTCGCCTTACCCATCATAATGAATCTTCTCAAATTTTTAATGCTGGTATTTCTCAAACAATGGGGAACGTACATTTGAAATTGGGTTTCTCCCAATCAGAATTATCTAATGGACGATCAAGTACCACTCGTCGACATCAACATCTGCTGATTCATTCTGTAAAAAATTTAGGGGTGGGGTTTAAGTACCAAGCCAGCCCACAAGTTGATTTTTTTGCAGCTGCCTACCGCCAAAAAACCAGCTTTCAAACAAGTACGTCTAAGTATGGTAATAAATTAGTGGTTGGTGGTAACTATCATTTATCCAAGCGGACTCATGTTTACGCTTTTGTAAACCATGCAAATGGTTCTGACTCAGGGAAAGTAATGAATGATCTGACCTCAGGAACCATCGGTATCGTTCACCGTTTTTAATTTTCTTTCATGGGTTGAAGAATGAATACGCTTTCATTTCAGAATCATCTATTACTATTTAAGTAAGTGACTTATAAATTCATTTCATCTTTTACACAATTTAAGATAAGATGAGTTATTGAAACTTAATAATTGATTATGAAAATTTTTCCAGAATTTATTGATCAACTCGAATTGATTAAAGCAATTCGCAGGGATATTCATGCACATCCAGAATTAAAATTTACTGAATTTAGAACCTCTGAATTAATTGCTAAGCAATTAAAAAGCTGGGGTATTCAAACGCATGTGGGACTCGGTAAAACTGGTGTCGTAGGAACAATACAAGGTAATTTAGGTCCAGGCAAATCCATTGGCCTTCGTGCAGACATTGACGCCTTACCATTGCAAGAACATAATGCTTTTGCCCACGCATCCCAACATGAAGGTAAGATGCATGCCTGTGGGCATGATGGGCATACTGCCATGCTCTTAAGTGCGGCACAATTTTTTGCATCGCATAAAGATTTTAAGGGCACGATCCATTGCATCTTCCAACCAGCTGAAGAAGGTGGTGGAGGCGCTCGTGAAATGATGACAGATGGTTTATTTACGCTCTTTCCGTGTGATGCCGTTTTTGGGATGCATAATTGGCCAGGAATGCCTGAAGGTAGTTTTGGTGTAATTCCAGGTCCGATGATGGCATCTAGTAATGAATTTACTATCACGTTCAAAGGTAAAGGTGCGCATGCAGCGCTTCCTCATAATGGAGTAGATCCTGTTTTTGCAATTGCACAATTAGCCTCTTCTTTGCAAAGCATCATTACCCGAAATAAAAAACCGGTAGATACTGCCGTTTTATCAATTACCCAAATTCATGCAGGATTTGCAAGTAACGTGATTCCGAATGATGCCTGGCTTGGTGGAACAATTAGAACCTTCACCAATCCCGTATTAGATCTTTTGGAGCAAAGACTGCGAGATATAGCTCATGGGACAGCCTTAGCATTTAACTGCTCTGCCGAAATCGAGTTTAATCGTAACTATCCCCCTCTCATTAACCATCCTTTACAAACCTCTTTTGCCCAAGCCGTTATAAAAAAGGCCTTTGGTGACGATCAGTTTATTGAGTCCATAGAACCAACGATGGGCTCAGAAGACTTTGCTTTTATGCTAGAAAAAGTTCCTGGATGTTATGTTTTTATTGGCAATGGTGATGGTGATCATCGCGCAGTGGGGCATGGTATGGGCCCTTGCCATTTACATAATCCTTGCTATGACTTTAATGATCATCTTTTACCGATTGGTGCAAGTTATTGGGTACATTTAGCCCAATCTTATTTAGAGTAATTTCGTTTAATTTCAATATCGCCGTAAATTGCTTTTACTAAGCTTTTTGTATTATCCGTATCCGTCATAATTCCTACACCAATTAATTTACCGGGTAGTTCTTGAAAGGCTTCTCGATAGTCATTTTCAATATTTCGTTGGTATTTTCTCCATTGGCCGATATGCTCTACACCTGAGTCAACAACAATCATTTTGATTCGTGACGTGTATTTATTGGAGATGATTGGGCTCTCATGAGATTGACTCGACCAAATGTACATTAATGTTGCATATGGCATCTCTTGACCACTGATTAAATGCGCAAGCTCAAAAGCCATCTGATCTTTTAAAGAAAGTTTACTTTTATCACCGTCAAAGGCCAGCATAAGGCGAAGCGGTGCATCATCCGTATATCCTTGAGAATTATCTGCTTGAGCAATATGCCCAAGTGCCTTCCACTCCCAAATGAGTTCTTTACCTTGAACTGTTTTTGGCTTTAATGGCACCATGAGACCAGAAGCACTTTGATCAGCGTCTGCGTGGATGACGGTTCTACCTTGATATTTTTTTAATGTATAACTCGTTTTATTTTTGTTTGGTGTTAATGTCCAAGGAAACCATCCAGGTAAGGGCTCATTTTCACTCACCAAAATCTCTTTACCTCGTGTATCTAATAATGAAAATTTATTCACATCTTCTTGATGTTTTAAATCACTAGAAGTTATGGAAGTGGTAGTGCATGCACTGATAAATAAAGTGGCTGCAAGTGCGGACATGTGTATTAATTTCATGGATACATGCTCTTTGGAAGGATTGCCCATATACGGCCAACTTGTTTCATTTTTCCTGCTTTATCTCCAGCAGCATCGCCAGAGCCCCAATAATAGTCTGCCCTCACGCCACCAATAATGGCTGAGCCGGTATCTTGTGCAAATACCAAACGTTGTAATGCTTGTTTCGTTTGTGGATCAGTCGTAGATATATAAACTGGGGCTCCGCGTGGTATTGATTGCCAATCCACAGCAATACTTCGTCCTGCTGTCAAAGTAACTCCAATGCTTCCAATAGGCCCATCCAGTGGAGATATCGAACTTTCTAAGACCTTAAAAAACACAAAACGAGGATTGGCATTCAGCATCTCATTGACCCGCTGTGGATTCTTTTTGGCCCAATCAGAAATTCCTTGCATACTTGCTTGGGCATAAGTTAATTGTTTTTGATTAATCAACCACTGGGCAAACGATTCAAATGTTTGATTGTTGGTGCCGGCATAACCCAGTCTTAAAGTTTTCTTGTTTTCTAATAATATTTTTCCAGATCCTTGTATTTGCATAAAGGCGGCCGCGACAGGATCTTCTACCCAAGCGATTTCCATACCCTTTAGTGCTTTAGACTCCATTAGTTCGGCCCGCGGGGGTCTGACCTTGCTTGGTGAAGCACTCCATCCGAGCGGAAGTTTATAGACGGGGGTTTGATAAACGCCTTGACGGGATAATGAACCCTTCATAATCGGCTCGTAATATCCTGTAATTAAACCTTGATTACTACCTTTGGAATATGTGTTTTGGTCTTTTGCTTGACGAATTTCCCAGACCTGAAAATATGTTTCAAAAAACTCTTTTGTAATTTTTTTATCGCCTGCACTGATTTTTTGTGACTCTTTACAGAGTTCTTGCCATTCAGCTTGATTGGATTTAATCCAGTATTGGCAACTTTTTTGCCAAGCACGCCAAGCGTCATCAAAGGAATCATTCTCCCAACCAGGTAAATTTTTCCAACTACTCAAAAAATAATGGGCTGCTGTATATTGTTTAAATTGGCTACTTGGTGTTGCTACTACCGGCTCTAACTCCGATACATTTTTTTGTGTTGAAACAGAACCGCAGGCAGACAGTAAAATAGCGATGCCTATAGAACTTATTACTGAAAAAAATTGCTTGTTTTTCTTCATACAAAAAGGATGTAATCCATGTCAGAACTTTTAGATGAATACCCCATGCTATTACTAGTCGCAGAAGCAGGGGTGGCTCTTTGCATTTTAATTTTTATTATTGTCTGGACAATGATGGGAAGAAAGAAATAATCCTGTGGTTTTAATGCAATATTCTTGGCATAGTGAGAGAAAACTCTGGGATAGGTACTTCAAACATCTCGGCATCCACTGAAATACAAAAATAAGTTCCTTTCATTGACCCTATCGGGGTAGGAATTGTAGCCCAACTAGTATATTCAAAAGCCTGTCCACTTTTCAGTAAAGGTTGTTGCCCAACAACTCCTAAACCCTTGATTTTTTGAGTATTTCCATCAGAATCGGTAATTACCCATTCTCTAGCAATCAACTGAAATGAAAGCTCCCCATCATTTTTAATGCTCAAAGTATAAGCAAAGTGATACTGCCCCTGCTCAGCACTTGATTGCTCTTCTAAAAATTGAACTTGTACTGATATTTGCGCGGAAAATTGTGTCATAGGGCTATTTTCGTAGAACTACTCATGAAATGCAATGAATCAATGTCAATCATCAAGTTAAAATACAGATATGACCGAAAAATTACAAGCTATCATCGCCCCTTCTATCCTTGCTGCTGATTTTGCCCGATTAGGGGAAGAGGTCAAACATGTTTTACAAGCTGGTGCTGATTGGATTCATTTTGATGTAATGGATAACCATTACGTCCCCAACCTCACCATCGGCCCTATCGTATGTGAGGCGATTCGTCCTTTCGCTGAAAAAAATAGTCAGCCCGTCTGTATCGATGTGCATTTAATGGTTGAGCCTGTTGATCGTATCATTCCAGACTTTGCAAAAGCAGGTGCAAACCTGATTAGTTTCCACCCGGAGGCGAGTTCTCATATTGACCGCACTTTAGGTCTGATTAAAGAAGTAGGATGTCAAAGTGGTTTAGTTTTAAATCCTGCAACTCCTCTGCAATATTTAGATTTTGTCCTAGATAAAATCGATTTAGTTCTATTGATGTCAGTCAATCCTGGGTTTGGTGGTCAACAATTTATCCCTTCCACAATCGATAAAATCCGACAAACTCGACAATTACTAAATATATACGCGCAAAAAAGTGGCCGGCAGATTCGTTTAGAAGTGGATGGTGGCGTTAATGCACAAAATATTGCGCAGATTTCTGCAGCAGGTGCCGATACTTTTGTTGCTGGCTCTGCTATTTTTGGAAAACCTGATTACGCGCACGTTATCTCAGAAATGAGACGGGAACTGGCAACTGCCCAATGACTTTAGATGAATTTAATCACCTTGCAAAGCAAGGATTTAACCGTATTCCCCTTGTTTCAGAAACCTTGGCAGATCTTGAAACACCGCTTTCGCTCTACATTAAATTAACTCAAGCAGTAGGTGCAAAAAATACATTCTTGTTGGAGTCCGTTGTTGGTGGTGAGCGCTTTGGTAGGTATTCGATCATTGGTTTACCTGCTAAGACATTGATACGTTCTGTAGGAACTCCCAACGCGCCGATCAATCAAGTCATCACAAATGATGCCCTCGTAGAAACCAATCATGAAAATCCTCTAGATTTCATTGAAAAATTTCAAGCACGGTTTAAAGCAGCGCTATTGCCAGGATTGCCTCGTTTTTGCGGTGGTCTTGCAGGCTATTTTGGCTACGATACGATTCGTTATATTGAACATAAATTAGCCCACTCCACACCAAAAGACGACTTACATTTACCTGACATTCAATTATTGCTGACTGAAGAACTTGCCGTGATTGACAATCTTGCGGGGAAATTGTACTTAATTGTCTATGCCAATACGGAACATCTTGATGCTTATCAAAGAGCCCAACAACGTTTGCAACTGCTTTTAGATTGTCTTGATCAGCCTATAAAAGCGCAAAAATCTTTTGCCACACTAAAGACTGAACCTATGCGTCATTTTGGTAAAGATGAATTCATCAAAAAAGTTAATTTAACTAAAGAATATATTTTAGCTGGTGATTGCATGCAAGTTGTTTTTGGTCAGCGGATCAGTCAAGCGTATGAAGAATCTCCGCTAACGTTGTACCGCGCACTGCGCTCTTTAAATCCATCACCCTATCTTTATTTTTATGATTTTGGTGATCATCAGTTAGTTGGTTCATCTCCAGAAATTTTAGTTCGACAAGAAAAAGTTTCCTCCAACAACAACTCTTCTACAAGTAGAAAAGTAACTGTAAGACCTTTAGCTGGAACTAGGCCTAGGGGTAAAACGCCTGATTTAGATGCTGAACTAGCAAGAGAGCTATTAGCTGATCCCAAAGAAATTGCTGAGCACGTGATGCTGATCGATTTAGCAAGAAACGATATTGGTCGAATTGCAAAAATTGGTAGCGTCAAAGTGACAGAAAAAATGGCTATTGAAAAATATTCTCATGTACAGCATATTGTCAGCTCCGTCGAAGGTGAGCTGCGCGATGATGTGAGTAATATGGATATATTAAGGGCTACTTTCCCCGCAGGTACTTTATCGGGAGCACCAAAAATACGCGCAATGGAAATCATTGATGAAATGGAAATTACCAAACGCGGCCCTTACGGTGGCGCTGCAGGTTATTTATCCTTTTCTGGTGATATGGATGTGGCGATTATTATTAGAACTGGAGTGATTCAAAATGGCTGGGTCCATTCGCAAGCTGGCGCGGGCATCGTCGCTGATTCCAATCCTGAATCTGAATATTTAGAAACTGAAGCAAAAGCAAGAGCGGTTTTACGGGCCGTTGAACTTGTTCAAGGAGGACTGCATGCTCCTCATGATTGATAATTACGATTCTTTTACCTATAACCTGGTTCAATATTTCGGTGAGTTGGGTGCGGATATACGAGTTTTTCGTAATGATGAAATCACTCTCAATCAAATAGAGGCTCTCAATCCATCTCATATTTGTATCTCACCAGGCCCGTGTAGTCCAGCTCAAGCTGGAATTTCAGTTGCAGCGATTCAACACTTTGCCGGTAAAGTTCCAATACTTGGGGTCTGTCTTGGACACCAAGCGATTGGTGAAGCTTTTGGTGGCGATGTGATTCGCGCAAAAAAAGTGATGCATGGCAAGGTAGATACAGTGCACTCGAAACGTCGGGGCGTCTTCCAAGGTTTGCCAGCCTCATTTCAAGTAACAAGATACCATTCACTTGCCATTTCTAAAGAAACTTTACCTGCTTGTCTTGAGGTGACTGCCGTGACAGATGATGATGAAATCATGGGTGTTAGGCATAAAACCATGTCTGTTGAAGGGGTACAATTTCATCCCGAGTCGATATTATCGGAATACGGACACGAGTTATTACATAATTTCCTTAAAATAAAGAATTAAACTAGGTACCCTATGGCGATTACCCCCCAAGAAGCTTTATTACGCTGCATCGAACATCGTGAAATCTTCCATGATGAAATGCTTGAACTTATGCGTTCTATCATGCGGGGTGAACTTTCCAGTAATTTGACGTCAGCGCTACTTGTTGGTCTGCGAACAAAAAAAGAAACCATTGGCGAAATTACTGCAGCGGCGATGGTCATGCGCGAATTTGCCAATCAAGTTGAGATTACTGATCAAACTCATTTTGTCGATATTGTTGGTACTGGAGGGGATGGTTCTCACAGCTTTAATATTTCTACAACTGCGATGTTCGTTGTTGCCGCTGCTGGGGCTAAGGTTGCCAAGCATGGCAATCGGGGAGTCAGTAGCAAATCAGGAAGCGCTGATGTCTTGGAGTCTTTAGGTGCTAAGATTCAACTTCAAGCCCATCAGGTCGCACAGTGCCTAGAAAAAACAGGTATCGGCTTTATGTTTGCGCCAAATCACCATCCTGCCATGAAAAATGTCGCGGCTGTTCGAAAAGAATTAGGGATTAGGACAATCTTTAATATTTTAGGGCCTCTGACTAATCCGGCAAACGCACCTCATATGTTGATGGGGGTGTTTCATCCTGATTTGGTTGGTATTCAAGTACGCGTTTTACAGCGTTTGGGCTTAAAACATGCATTGGTGGTTTACGGCAAAGATGGCCTTGACGAAATCTCCTTAGGGGCCTCAACTCTGGTCGGTGAATTAAAGAATAATGAAATTATTGAATACGAAATTCACCCAGAAGACTTTGGTTTATCGATGGTAGGTACCCGCGCATTTAAAGTTGCTAGTCCTGAAGAATCGAAAACCATGTTGTTGAATGTTTTAAATCATGCGGAAGGACCTGCGCTCGATATCGTCTGTCTCAATGCTGGAGCTGCGCTCTACGCTGCTGATGTTTCCGCGTCTATTGAAGCAGGTATCGAGCTTGCTCGAAAAGTCATTGCCGATGGCAGTGCCAAGAAAAAATTAGATGCTTTTGTTCAAACGACTCAAATACTCTGCCAATAATTTATGTCTGATATCTTGCACCGAATTCTAGAAACAAAAAAACAAGAAGTTTCTTTTGCAAAATCACAAAAGCCTTTTGCGGATATTGAAAACAATGCTCTCAATAGTATTCTTGATGAACTGTTAAAACCTAGGGGGTTTTATCAAGCGATAGAAAATAAAATTACTCAAGGATATGCTGGTGTCATTGCAGAGATCAAACAAGCAAGTCCTAGTAGAGGAATCTTACGCTCCCCCTTTCATCCATCTGAGATTGCGATGAGTTATGCCAAGCACGGCGCGGCTTGTCTATCGGTCCTTACTGATATAGAGTATTTTAAAGGCTGTACCGAATTTTTAATTGAAGCTAGGGCTGCTTGCGAGCTACCTGTCATTCGTAAAGACTTTATGATTGATCCCTATCAAATTTTTGAAGCGCGGGCCATGGGAGCAGATGCTATTTTATTAATCGTTGCAGCTCTGTCAGACTCTCAGTTAAGAGAATTTGAAGGTATTGCGATGCAGCTTGGTATGGATGTTTTAGTTGAGGTTCATGACGCAGATGAACTCGAACGCGCACTCCAACTGAGCTCACCTCTTTTAGGCATTAATAACCGAAATTTAAAAACATTCGAAGTATCTATCCAAAATACGGTGCAATTACTTACTGATATTCCAAAGCATAAACGTGTTGTCACAGAGAGTGGTATTCTGCAGCAATCTGATGTGGATTTTTTACGCCAACATCAGGTTCACGCTTTCTTGGTAGGTGAGGCATTTATGCGCGCACCGTCTCCCGGAAAAGCTCTAGAACAACTATTCTTTTAAGTATCTTTGCACTTCTTGAGCAATTGCTAAAGAAGCCGTTAGTCCAGGTGATTCAATCCCAAATAAGTTAATTAAACCCGGCAGACCATGTTGCTTAGTGGTATCGATTCTGAAATCAACCTCTACCATGCCATGCATTTTTATTTTGGGACGAACACCAGAGTAATCTGGCGTAAGGGAGCCAGATGGCAGTCCTGGCCAATATTGACGTATTTGGTTTTCGAAATGTCCGACTCTTGAAGGGTCGACTGCATAATCAACTGCGCGCTCTTCTCTAGCCTCAATATGCTCAACATCAGGCCCAAACTTTGCCCTTCCATTTAAATCCAATGTGAGATGAACACCTAGTCCAGCCTGCTCAGGTACTGGGTAAATTAAATGACGAAATGGTGTTTTGCCAGTTAAGGAGAAATAATTGCCTTTGACAAAATAAGCCTCCGGAATGTACGCGGGGAATAAGCCATTGATCTTTTTTGCAACTTCGACGGCACCAAGCCCGGCACTATTGATGAGACAATCACAACTCATCTCAAAAACTTCTGCATCTTCGCCACTCTTGAGGGTGATCACCCATCGTTCAGATTGATTCAATATTTGAGCATCTTCAAAGATGGTGCGATAACTAATGACACCCCCTGCATTTTCAAAATCCCCGAGTAGTGACAGCATATAAGAATGGCTATCAATAATCCCTGTTGTGGCAGAATAAATTCCCTCAATAGCCTTCAATTCAGGTTCTGCAGTATGAATAGCCGCCTGTGTCATACGCTCAAGTCCACGCACTCCATTGTCTTGAGCATGGTGCCAAATCTGTTCTAAAGTCACCTGTTCATCTTCGGTACAAGCGACGATGAGTTTGCCGTAGTTATTAAATGGCACTCCACGTTCTTTGGCATAGCTATACAACAGGCGATTACCCTGCACGCATAAGTTAGCCTTTAAAGAATCCTTGGGGTAATAAATGCCTGCATGAATGACTTCGCTATTACGCGAACTAGTTGACATACCAAAACTGTATTCTTTTTCAACGAGTAAAACGGCTTTGCCATGCATTGCAATCTCTCTTGCAATGGCTAATCCAACGACTCCAGCACCTACGACCACAACATCTATGTGATCCATAGAATTACAAATTAGACGTTAAATAAGAAATTAAGCACATCGCCATCTTTAACCATGTACTCTTTACCTTCAGCGCGCATCTTACCGGCCTCTTTAGCGCCTTGCTCGCCTTTAAATTGAATAAAGTCATCAAAGGCAATTGTTTGAGCTCGGATAAAGCCTTTTTCAAAATCAGTATGAATCACTCCTGCGGCTTGAGGTCCGGTATCGCCAATATGAATCGTCCAAGCACGTACTTCTTTTACACCTGCCGTAAAGTAGGTCTGTAATCCTAATAAATTAAAACCGGCACGGATCACTCTGTCAAGGCCAGGCTCTGTCATACCCATATCTTTTAAAAATTCTTCTTTATCTGCATCGTCTAAGTCAGCAATTTCTGCTTCAATTGCGGCACATACCGCAACAACTGGTGCACCTTCTTTTACAGCATGTTGCTGCACTGCTTCTAAATGGGGATTATTTTCAAAGCCGCCTTCAATGACATTGGCGACGTACATAACGGGTTTTGCTGTAATCAAACAAAATGGCTTTAACAGAAGTAGATCTTCTTTAGAAAGACCCATTGAACGCACTGGCTGAGCCTCATTTAAGTGAGCAGACACTTTCAATAAGATGGATAATAATTCTGAAGCCTCTTTGTCATTACCTGATTTGGCCGCCTTTGTATACTTCGCTACTGCTTTATCAACGGTTGCTAGATCGGATAAAGCTAATTCGGTATCAATCACACTAATATCGTCAATCGGGTTTACTCTTCCGGCGACGTGAATCACATTATCATCATCAAAACAGCGCACCACATGGGTAATTGCATCGGTTTCACGGATGTTAGCTAAAAATTGATTTCCAAGGCCTTCACCTTTAGAAGCTCCCGCAACTAATCCGGCAATATCCACAAACTCGACAATTGCTGAGACAATACGTTCAGGACGAACAATTTGAGCAAGTTGAGCCAATCGTGGGTCGGGTACTTCTACCACCCCAACATTAGGCTCAATCGTGCAAAATGGATAGTTCTCAGCCGCTATACCTGCTTTGGTAAGCGCGTTAAAGAGAGTAGATTTGCCGACGTTAGGCAGGCCGACGATGCCGCATTTTAATGACATAGTGAGTATTGTAATAACTTCGCATGATGAATGAACAAGATTTGATTATTTTGGGTGGCGGCATAGTGGGTAAAACTGCTGCGCTAGCCCTTGTACAGCAAGGCTTAAAGGTGCTTCACATTGCTCCTTTTTTAGAGTCAAAAAATACCTCAAAAAACATACCTCCTGCAGAAAATGAATGGCCAAGTCGTGTTTTTGCGATTTCTTCAAGCTCTCAAGCACTGTTTCAACAATTGCAAGTTTGGGATGCAATACCCCAAGATCGTATACAAGCGGTCCGCGAAATGCAGATTGCTGGGGATAGTGGTTTTGATAAGGATTGTTTGAATTTTTCTGCTTTTGAAGGTGCTGTTCCACAATTAGCTTGGATTGTTGAATCGTCGCAGATAGAAAACGCCATTGATTTGGCCTCTCGTTTTGCGCAATCCCTACAGCGTTTACAAGCTGAGGTGATAGACATTCAGATAGATCATGAACATGTGCTGGTTAAAACGACTGAAGGTAATTTCACATCAAAATTAATAATTGCTGCAGATGGCGCCAACTCCCCAACTAGAAATCTTTTTAATTTTGAAATTGAGGAAGAAGACTATCTTCATAGTGCGGTGGTCGCTAATTTCTCGTGCTCTCTACCGCATTTACAAACGGCGTATCAATGGTTTTTGCCAGGCGGTGATGTGCTTGCATTACTCCCTCTACCCGGTAAAAGGGTCTCGCTTGTTTGGTCGACTCATCATGATCACGCCCAAACGCTACTTGAAAGTGCAAAAAATACACCAAAAGATTTTTGTTTACGGATTTCTCAAGCAGCACACGGGCATGTTCAACAACAATTAGGTGAACTCACTCTTCTGAATGAGGCCAAGTCCTATCCTTTGAAAAAATTACATGCCAAGCATGTAATTGGTCCCGAACTTGATCCAAAAATCATTCTGGTGGGAGATGCTGCTCATGTCATCCATCCTTTAGCGGGTCAAGGACTCAATTTGGGTCTTAGGGATATTATCGATTTAAGATCCGTATTTGCTGATAAAGAAAGTTTCAGAAAAATTAATGATGCGATCTTATTAAGACGTTATGAAAGAAGGCGTGCAGGTGATATTGAAGCCTTATTAAAGCTTACCCATCATTTACACCGATTGTTTTTGAATCAATCACCGCCCATGCGTTGGCTCAGAAATACTGGTCTACGGATACTGAATCAGCAGGATTTTCTGAAACAACAACTCATTGCTAGAGCGTTAGGTTAAATAGTAAGATGTGTTTTAAAAAAGGACTTGGAATGAAATTCATGAATCGATACGTTATTTTGCTGACCCTAGGTCTTTGCAGCCTTTCATTTGCCCAATCAACCGATAAAATTAAAACGGAGCTACAGAAACAATTTGGCACAAAAATACAGATTAAAAGTATTAATCCAACTCCAATCCCCGGCATCTTCGAAGTTGTGGCGAATTCGAGCATTATTTACGTCGATGCCCAAGCAAAGTTTTTAATCCAAGGGAGTATCACCGATCTTAAAACAGGCGTAAATCTTACAGACGCTCGTGAAGATGAAATGAATCGTATTCAATTTAGCGAGCTTCCTTTACAAGATGCTGTGAAATTAGTGCGTGGCGATGGTTCAAGAAAAATGGCTGTATTTGCAGATCCTAATTGTGGCTATTGCAAAACACTCGAGAAGTCGTTTCAAACGATGGAAAACATTACTGTATACACTTTCTTAACTCCGATTCTCTCTGCAGACTCAACCACTAAATCGAAAGCGGTTTGGTGTGCAACTGACCCGTCTAAAGCCTGGGTCAACTGGATGACTGCGCAAATACCCCCTCCGAACAAAACAGATTGTACTAACCCGCTAGATAAAAACTTAGCTCTTGCTAAAAAATTAGGTATTACAGGCACACCAGCTATTTTCTTTGTGGATGGTAGCCGTATACCTGGAGCGGCATCAAAAGATGATCTAGAAAAAAAATTAGCGTCCATTAACAAATCGATTCTTAAATAATCCTCATGACTCCCATTGAATATGTCATTCGCCCGATTGATCCTCTAGGACATTATTTTGAAGTAGATCTAATTATTTGGCGACCTCAAGCAATACAAGAGGTGCAGATGCCCGCATGGATCCCTGGCAGTTATATGATTCGGGATTTTAGTAGGCAAATGGTGAGTATTTATGCCTATCAAATTAATGACAAGCAGCATTTGATTTCGCCACTCGAAGTCGACGCTGTGGATAGCAATTCATGGAAAATTTATACAACTCAAAAACCAATCTTGATACGAAGCAAAATTTATGCTTTTGACACATCCGTTCGAGCTGCTTATTTAGATCAATTTCGTGGTTTTTTTAACCATACAAGCCTTTGTTTACGAGCGACGGGCTTTGCGGATTCGTCATCTTTGGTGCACATCGAAAAACAGGAGTGGATGAATACATGGTCGTTAATCACCTCCATGAATCCAAAACGCCTTTCGAAGAATGGCTTTGGCACTTACTTCGTCAGCAATTATGATGAACTCATCGATCATCCTGTGAGTCTTGGACATTTTCAAATCATCCATTGGAAATCTTTTGGTATCCGTCATCACATGGTGATTCAAGGTGCGACCGAGCCTATCGATCGTGCAAAGTTAGAAAAAGATTTGAAAGCGATAACCCAAGCTCATATTGCTTTTTTTGAGCCAGATACGCTGCAAGCGCCTTTTAAACAATATATCTTTCATGTCAATACTAGCGCGAACGGCTACGGTGGTTTAGAACACAGAAACTCTACAGCGCTGTTATGTAAGCGTTCAGATTTGCCATATAAAAACCTCGTCACTCAACAAAAAGCCTATGAGGATTTTTTAGGTCTTTGTAGTCATGAATATTTTCATGCATGGAATGTCAAAAATATTCAACCAGTGGCTTTTCAGCCCTATGATTTACAAACCCGTAACCATACTCAACTTCTCTGGTTATTTGAGGGATTCACTAGTTACTACGATGATTTACAACTGATTCGTTCCGGATTGATTTCTTTAGAGATATATCTGGAACGTTTAAGTAAAACTATCAATCAAGTTCTCTCTACCACCGGAAGACTAAAACAATCTGTGGCACAAAGCTCCTTTGATGCTTGGACCAAATATTACGTCGTTGACGAAAACACGCCCAATAGTGTGGTGAGTTATTACGCAAAAGGATCTTTAATTGCTCTTGCTTTGGACCTACTGATTCGCCAATTTACCAAACAACAAATGTCTCTGGATGATGTCATGCAGGGTTTATGGAAAAAACATGGCAATCTCAAAGGTATCGGCACAGGAATTACAGAACATGGTTTTAAAGAGGTCGTTCTTGAAGTGATTGGGGACGACTTTACATCTTCATGGAATCAATTTGAAAAAAAATATATTACTGGAACGGATGACTTGCCATTAAAAGAATTATTTGAGGCTAATCAATGGGCCTTGGTTGAAGCCCCATTTTTTGGGAGTGAACTAGCGCTTCAACGATTTGGCATACGAACTCAAGCCCAAGATTCCTGGGTAAAAGTTATCCATGTTTTAGATCACGGTAGTGCGCACCTTGCCGGTATTGCAGCAGGTGACATACTTGTTAGTATGAATCGTGAACGTATCACCCCGTTGAATCTGAATTCTTTATTAGAGCGTTTTGCTAGTCAATCCATTCAAGTGATGGTCTTCCGTCAGAATATTTTGCATGACTACGTTATTGAAAAGAATGATGGTCATTTTTCAAAATGGACTATTCAGTCGATTCAAAAAAATATTTAACTGATGTTCAGTTCATCTGTCGAAAAATTTAGTGATCGAATTCCGCAGGATTACCGTGCTTTACTGCATGATTTTTTATCATCAGGTCAACATCTGCCTCTCATAGAGCAATTGGCGCACCATGAAAATGAGGCTAGACTTCAATATCCTGATGAAATTTTCCCAAAAAAAGAATCTGTATTCAACGCACTTGTTCAAACTCCCGTACAGCAGGTAAAAGTGGTGCTTCTTGGTCAGGACCCCTATCATAGCCCCGGCCTTGCTCAAGGATTGGCTTTTTCAATACCGCAGCATATTCCGACAAACTCCAGGACTTATCCCAGTTCATTACGGAATATCAATAAAGCCCTTTTTTTGGATGGCTTTGAAACTTTACCTCATGGCAATTTATCCTCTTGGGCTGAACAAGGAGTTTTACTCTTAAATACTTGCCTCACCGTTCGTCAAGGTAACCCGCATAGCCATCAAACCTGGGGTTGGGATCTTTTGACCGATGCGCTAATTAGTGAACTCAGTAAGCAACGAGCCATGATTTGGATGCTTTGGGGGAAAGTAGCACAGAGAAAAGCTGAGCTGATTTCCCCAAATCAAGAACATCTCATTTTAAAAGCTTCTCACCCCTCTGGACTTGGTGCCTATCAAACCCATAAGCCATTTCTTTTAAAAGGTGATTTAGGTTCATGTGGTCATTTTAAACAAGCAAACCAATGGCTAATTCAACACGCCTGCTCGCCAATCGTTTGGTCTTCGAGTGTTTTTTGAATGAGTCTTTATAATCTAGAATATGCAATTACTTACCCTGGGTATTAATCACCATACCGCTCCGATTGAGGTAAGGGAACGCGTTGCCTTTGGTCCAGAAGTCATTAGTTCGGCACTTCATGATTTTCGATCATTTATAGGCAGCAAAGCCCCTATGCACTATACAGAGGCGACGATTTTGTCGACGTGTAATCGTACGGAAATTTATTGTGCTTGTAACGAAAATCCACAGATCGACGTTCTACAAAATGCCTCGATTCAATGGCTTTCTGGTACTCAAGGGGTATCGCAAGAGGATTTACAGCCCCATATTTACTCGTTGCCTCAATCACAAGCAGTCAGACATGCTTTTCGGGTAGCGAGTGGCTTAGATTCCATGGTTTTGGGTGAAACACAAATCCTTGGTCAAATGAAGGATGCTGTTCGTCATGCTGACGAAGTAGGTGCTTTAGGCACTTATTTAAATCAACTCTTTCAAAAATCATTTGCTGTTGCCAAAGAAGTTAGGGGTACTACCGCAATTGGTGCCAGCTCGATTTCAATGGCGGCAGCTGCTGTGCGTCTTGCAGAGCGTGTTTTTGGTGACATCAGTTCCCAAAAAATTCTCTTTATTGGCGCTGGAGAAATGATTCAACTCTGTAGTGTCCACTTTGCTGCGAAACACCCCAAACATGTTGGAGTTGCCAATCGCACTTTAGAGCGTGGTCAAGACCTTGCAGATACATTATCGATTCAAGGTTTAGATACAGAATCAATTCGTCTTTCAGACTTACCGACCCACCTAGCTGAATTTGATATTGTGATCTCTTGCACAGCAAGCTCACTACCGATTATTGGTCTTGGAATGGTTGAGAATGCTGTGAAGAAAAGACGGCGTAAGCCAATCGTGATGATTGATTTAGCAGTCCCCCGTGATATCGAATCGGAAGTTGCACGGCTCAATGATGTCTATCTGTATACCGTTGATGATCTTGGTGAAATTGTGAAGTCTGGCCTGGGCAATCGACAAGCGGCAGTAGGTCAAGCTGA
>CANHPL010000037.1 GCA_947462685.1 Burkholderiaceae bacterium
TCGCAACGGTTTGCTACCCAAAATCAACAAAATCTCGACTTAATATTAAAGCCACTTCAAGAAAAGATTTCTGATTTTCGTAAGCGCGTCGATGATGTCTACTCAGAGGAAGTTAAAGAACGTGCCTCTCTACAAGCTGAGATTCATAATTTGACCGCTTTAAATTTACAGATGAGTCAAGATGCTAATGCTTTAACAAAAGCTCTGCGAGGGGATTCAAAAGCACAAGGTAATTGGGGTGAGCTGGTTTTGGAAACTATTTTAGAAAACTGTGGCTTGCGTAAAGGGCATGAATTTGATGTTCAAGATACACAGCGAACTGAAGAAGGTAATATTGTTTATCCTGATGTTGTGATTCATCTACCAGAAAATAAACATGTTGTCATTGATAGTAAAGTTTCGATCGCTGCCTACACACGCTACGTGCAAACAGATGATCCTGATTTACAAAAATTGGAACTCACTACACATGTCAGCTCTATTCGTACCCATATGAATGGACTTTCTGCAAAAAATTACCAAAGTTTATATGGCTTGGGCTCCATTGATTTTGTCCTTATGTTTATCCCTATAGAGCCTGCTTTTTTAGCAGCAATTGGTCATCAGTCCAATCTGTTTCAAGATGCTTTGGCAAAAAATATTGTTTTAGTTTGTCCGAGTACCTTACATGCCACAGTAAGAACCATTGCCCATGTCTGGCGGCAGGAGCATCAAAACCGTAATGCACTGGAAATTGCTCGTCTGTGCGGTGCAATGTACGACAAGTTCGTTGGCTTTGTAGAAGACCTGGACGGCGTCGGTAAGAGTATTTCTCAAACACAGAAAAATTATGATGAAGCGTATAAAAAACTTACGACTGGTAATGGTAATTTAGTTCGCTCAGCGCAACGTGTCAGAGAACTTGGTGTGAAACCCAATAAATCATTACCGAATGTCTTAATTGAAAAATTAGAGGACGAATAAAAACCCTCTATCTCTAGAGGGTTTTTTGTTTAAAGCAATTACTTACGTCCAGCAGAGCGTGTTGTCTTAGCAGCTACTGTCTTTTTAGCAGTCGCTACTTGACCTTTAAAAGCCTTAACTGCTTGTTCAGTCGTTTGCTCTACATTGCTTGCAACTTCTTTAGCTGCAGCTTGAATTTGACTAACGCCTTGTAATGTTGACTCTAAAGATGTCTTCATTGCGCTAACGATTGAATCTGAACCAGCAGGTGCATTTGCTGCTAAAGCGTCCATCGAGTCTTTTAAGCTTACTTTCATCTGCTCCATACCAACTTCTGTCATTTGAGCAAGTTCTTCACTAGCTTCACGTACTACATCAGAAAAAGCTTGTTGAAACGCAAACAATTTACCTGCATACTGATCTAATGAACCGTCTTGTGTCATTGCAAAAACAGCTTGTGGATCTTTTGCAGACATGACGTTAGCTACAGAATCATTCACTTCATTGAGGATAGATTTTGTTGCTTCAAAACTGATTTCAGATAACTTGTGTGAACGCTCAATTGATTTCTCAGTTAAAGCAATCATGCTCTGAATGTTTTTTGTGTTGAATTCGTTTAATTTTGATGCCATTTGTTCGTGGTTCATATAAAAAGCTCCTTAAAGAAAAAATAAATTTGTTGCACTGCAATAAATTTAACTCTTTTTATATAAATATGCAAGCATTTTGTTGCAATGCATCAAAATATTTTTTAGATCTTTGCAAAATAATATTAATTTTCAATAAATTCAGTAACTTACATTAATATATGTAGTGGTGCTTAAGTGAGGGTGTGTGGTCTAACACACCCTTCCATAAGGTTACTTCAAACCAAGTATTTCGCGGCCTTCTTTGGATGATGCAATTTGCCCACCAAGTTCTTTAACAATTAATCTTGCTCTAGCAACGAGCTCAGCATTGCTTTTAGCTAATACGCCTTTTTCCATGTAGATGTTATCTTCCATACCTACTCGGACATGACCACCCAATAAATATGCGGCACCAACAATTGGGAACTCAGCTCGTGAAATACCAAAGGCTGCCCATTTCGCTCCAGCAGGTAATTGATCCCGCATAAACAATAATGTTGCTGGGTCGGTATTGAGTCCATATTTAACACCCATCACAAAGGTATATAAACCTGGACCATCAAGGCTACCATCTGCAATCATATCTTTGGCTAAGTTCAAATCACCTGTATCAAAGATTTCTAGTTCAGGCATCACGCCTGCATCGCGTATGACCTTCGCCATTTTGCGACAGTTCATTGGCGTATTCATCACCACATCCGGACCAGAGTTCATGGTATTTAAATCTAAAGAGCAGATGTCTGGTTTTAAAGCTGCAATATGAGACACGCGATTTAAAGGGTGCGTTAGAGTTGTCCCTGGAGCGAAGATCTTTGGATCCTCTTCATTAGGTACAAATCTTCCACCAGGACCAGTAGTTAAATTAATAATTAATTCTTTATTATGTTTTTTAATCAAGTTGATGGTCTCAGCGTAATGCTCGAGTTCCATAGAAGGTTTACCATCAGGATGACGAACGTGAATATGTGCGACAGCTGCTCCAGCTTCAGCAGCCTCCAGTGCAGAGTTAGCAATTTGCTCTGGAGTGATTGGTAAATAGGGCGTCATATCTGGTTTTGTTAAATTTCCAGTGATAGCGCATGTGATAATAGTTTTACTCATGGTGTTTCCTTTCTATTGAAATCTATGATTTTGAGTTATTGTGTAAACATGTTAAAAAGTATTGCTAATAAAAACTTAGATAATTTGTCGAATACGTCGAAAGAAACTGTAAACAGTTTGCTCGATGTGGCTGAGACACTCTTCGCGGAGTATGGTTTTGCTGGGACAACCGTAAGAGATATTTCTGAAAAAGCGAATATCAATAAAGCATTGATCAATTATCACTTTAAAAGTAAGCAAGGCTTGTTTAGAGCAATTTTTGAGAGGCGAGCTAAAGCCTTGGTAGAAGAACGTTTGACTCTGCTCGAAAAAGCTCGAGCGATAGCTAATGGTCAAGCCATTCCTTTGAAGGATTTGATTTATGCCTTCGTTTATCCTCCCTTGCGAATTGCTAGTGACAGTCCTGGCGGTCGCGCTTTTGTTAAATTGCAAGCAAGGCTGCATAATGAACCTAAAGAACTCGCCCAAGAACTTCGAAGCGAGTACTACGATGTGGTGAGTCTGGCATTTGTCGATGAGTTTCATAAAACCTTACCTCATCTTCCTATTGAAGCCATCTCTTGGCGTCTTATTTTTATCATGGGTTTGTATATTTATGTGGCTTCCAATACGGGTCGCTTGGAAGTCATTTCACGTAATCGCTGTGCCGGTGAGCGCCTTGATCAGGCGCTTCCAGAGATTTTAGCTTTTTGTGAAAGTGGCTTCTTAGCTCCCGTCTATTAAGAGCCTTATTCTGCTTTTGCTTTTGTCTCAATGACGACTTTGCTCCAATGCTTGAGCTCATCATTAATATACATATTTGTTTTTTGTGCAGAGCCTCCAACTGGTATCAAACCAGCTTGTTGAAGCTTCTCTTTCGTTTCTGGCTCTTCAATAACTTTCTGTATCGCAAGGTTCATTTGATTGATGATTTCAGGCGGAGTTCCTGCTGGAGCCAAGACGGCAACCCATGTGTAATCTTTGATTTGTGGAAATCCAAGTTCAGCCATCGTCGGAATATCTGGTAAGTCTGCAAGGCGTTCTGTACTCGATACAGCCAGTATTCTGACTTTTCCTTGTTTATGAAATTGGAATACCCCAGCTACTGCTGTACATCCTATGGGTGTTTCACCACCGACCACAGCAACAGATGCTGGACCAGCACCACGATACGGGATATGCGTGGCATCATTTTTCCAAATGATATGGAATAGGTTTTCACAAGTTAAATGTGGTGTTGTGCCACTTCCTGGAGATGAAAACGCCATTTTTTCTTTTGTTGCTAAAGAGCGTAATTCAGCTAATGTTCTAACAGGCACTTTTTCATTAACCGAAACAACGTTAGGCTGGGTTGCAATGACAATGACAGGTGCAAATTCTTTTGGCGTATAACCTGCTTTATCTCCATATAAGGAGGGGTTCACCGCATAAGATGATGAGGTTACCAGAAATGTATAACCATCATTCGGAGATTTTGCAACTTGCTGCGTTCCAACATTACCTGCAGCACCAGTTTTGTTATCCACAAACACTGACTGCTTTAAAACGTCTGTGAGGCGAGCCCCTACAATACGCGCAGCAATATCTACTGGTCCACCCGGCGGAAATGATACAACCAATTTAATTGGTTTATCTGGATAAGCTCCCACAGCTTGGCCAGTCCAACCTAAGAAGCAACACAACAAACTTATTGCTACACAACTTCTTTTTAAGAAGTAGCTTTTCATTTTCATTTTGTCTCCTCCAATGGTATTGCAATGCTTTTTTCTTATGAAGTTATTGCAACACCATTAATTATTTAATTGCTAAAGGATTTGTTGGTGACCCCACTGCCCCAGTAATTGGAATCGCAGGCGCAACAAACATAAACTCATAAACACCATCACTTGCACAATCATCAGCAATATCTTTGAGATAGAAAATTTCACCCATAGTCATGCCCATAATAGGTATCGTAATCCAATGCCATGGTTGATTGATTCCCTCTACTGATTCATTAGGGCGCACTTCACAGCCCCAGGTATCTGAAGCTAAAGCAGCTAACTCAGTTCTTTGAATCCATTCTAGTGTCTCGAATGCAAAGCCTGGTGCATCTCCACCCGGATATCCATCCCAGCTACCGGCTTTTAATTTGGCTTCCATTTGTCCTGTACGGACAATAATAAAATCTCCACGCTTAATTTCAATACCTTGTTTTTTTGCAGTTTCATCAAGGTCAGCACAGGTAATACCGTAACCATCGGGTAATGTATCAAGGCCTTTATAACGGGCCACATCCAATAAAATTCCTCGACCGACCATTTTACTTTTAGTTTTTTCGATACCGCATTTAGCGGCTCCTGCAGAAGAGACTTCTCTACAATCAAAACCGTTGTACATGTAATTGTCAAAGAATACGTGACCTAAGCCATCCCATTGAGTTCCACACTGTAATGGCATGACCACCATGTCATCAGCGGCACGAATACCACGCTTATCTAAAACACCTGAATAGGCATCAGTGCCTGTGCGGAGCATCGTGTGCACTGGATTGATACGCCCCATAGATGGATATTTTGTTTTGGCACCTTGTGGCCCACTACTATCAAAGTTAAGGGCTAAAGAAATAACTTTTCCTTTTTTAACAAGTCCTGCGGCTTGGACAATGTCCTCAGGTTGAGTGAAATTTAAAGTACCAACCTCATCTGCTGCACCCCATTTACCCCAATTTTTATATTTTTCTGCGGCCGCATCTAAATCAGCACGATCGATTTTTTTAGTCAAAACATCTCCTCTAGATAATTTTTAAACAGATGTTTAAATTAACACCATTTGGTTAGATTGTCAATCTTCTTGCTAGCAATTAATCCTTTGAGTCTTTGCTTTTTGAATCACCTGCGCCCACTGCTCTGTCTCTCTTGAAATTTAAGCCGCATACTCTTCATAAGAGTTTACTGCGATAGTTGCCCCAAGAGATGGAATGCGTGCGGCTATTTCTGGTAGAGCCACTAACTTGATGAATTTGTTTGTTTAATATGCCAATAATGTCTTTAGAAGTAACCGTTGTGGCAAAAACCCATACCATGAGCCAGCATAAAAGTTCTGTATTCCTAGTTCTGAAAAAGTGGGTACATCTGGTTAGTTGGCGAGTTTTTTGAGACTATAACAGCAATGGGCCGTATTTTCTTGGCCTGGATATTGGGTATCGATGACAATTCACTATCAAAGGTCATGGTAATGTTGCCAGCTAATAAATCAGCCATGCCCGGGGCACTTCCTTTGTAAGGTACATGTATTAATTTTGTTCCTGTGAGTATCTGAAAATACTCTCCTGCCATGTGTGAGAAGCTACTATTACCAAAGGACGCAAAAGATAGTTTTCCAGGATTAGCTTTGGCGTAGGTGATCAATTCTGATAAATTATTTGCGGGCACGTTAGGGTGAATACTCAATAAAAATAGCGCATCTGCAACCATGGTAATCGGTACAAAATCATTAACCGCATAGGAGAGTTTTTTATAAATCAGGGGATTAGTTACGAAGGTTCCCGTAGTTCCCAAGAGAAGTGTATATCCATCAGGTGGGGATTTTACGGCGATTTCAGTCAAAATGATATTTGCTACCCAGGGCGATTGTCAACAATAAATGTTTGTCCAAGCGATTTATTTAATTTCTGTTGAACAATTCTTGCGATAACATCTCCAACACCTCCGGGTGATGATAGGTTCAGCACACATAGAGTTCGATTAGGGTAGGCATTACTTGATTGTGCAATACAAATATGAACGAAAGAACAGAAGATCAAGCCCATCGATATTAATTTTTTAATCATTTTCCTATCTCCTATATTTTTTATATATTTATAGAAAATCATATTTTTGAATATATGATTTTTTGGATATAAACTGGAGGATCTTCTGTTTTTATCTAAAGTTTTGAGGCAAGCCAAATGATCAGGCCTGATTTTTAACAATCAAATCACAAATAAATATGTTCCACCGGTTGATTATCTACATATCGTTGATAAATAGTTTGATATGCTTTTTCAACATTTTTAGTAAATTCCGGAGTGTCAAAAAGAGGTTTTATAGAGATGTTAGTTGCTAATTTTTCTTTAATCGAAATGAGCTTTTCGGGATTCAAAGCATAATCAATTGCTAACTGTTGATACTCTTGGTAGCTATTCGTAATTAACTCACTTAGGTCAATAGCATGCAACAAACTAGATGCAACTCTTGCGGGAAAAGCATTACCCTGCAGTGTGAGTACAGGTACCCCAACCCATAGGGCATCACTCGCGGTTGTATGCGCATTATATGGAAGTGTATCTAAAAATAAATCCGCAGATGAAAGTCTTTTTAAGTGCTCCGAATGCTCCATTGGAAATGCAAAAATAATACGGTTAGGATTTACTCCCCTATTGGCTGCCTCTTGACGAAGGTTCTCTTGAGCTTCTGGATTGTCCATAAAAAGCCATAGTGAACTGTTAGCCGCCGACTTTAAAATCTCCATCCATACATCAAAAGTATCTGGTGTAATTTTATATTGATTATTAAAGCAACAATATATAAAGTCATTCTCAGGTAGGCCTAATTCTTTACGCGTAAATTCCTTATCGGATACTTTCCTTTTGCGATCATTGCATTGATAACAGTCTGGTAAATAGATAATTTTTTCTGAATAAAATTTTTGATTTTCAGGGGGAATAATTACTTTATCTGCCAATATGTAATCCATATTTTTTATGCTAGTGGTACCAGGGTATCCAAGGTAATTAATTTGGATTGGCGCTACACGAGATTGAAATAGATTGTGGCGATTTTCTGCTGTTAGTCCACACAAATCGATTGCGACTTCGATTTCAAGTTGTTGAACAATTTGGATAACCTCTTCATTTGATTTTAATGACACATCAATAAAGTGGTCAAAACTATTGGTCACACGGGTTTTAAATTCAGTTGATTTTAGATTTAAAAATGAAAAACCGAAAATTTCAAATTGACTGCGATCATGTAATTCAAAAAATTCTACAGCCAACTTTGAGACTGCATGGTCACCTAAATCAGGAGAAAAATATCCAATTTTAATTTTAGTTTTAGTATTGGTTTTTTTAGGTTGAAATACTGGATTTAAAAGTTTGGATTTAGCATTTTCATACTCAACAAATGTTTTTGCTACACTTAATTGAACGTTAGCATCATCAAATAATGATAAGGCAACAAATGGTATAGTCACAAGATTATTATTTTGAATCTCATTTAGTAATAATTCTTTTAATTTCTTATACTCACTCCAGTCACAATTTATATTTAATTGTTGGACCATTAAGCTTAATATTTTTGGCCATTGAGGATCAAGTTGTAAAGCTTTCTTGCAACAAGATATGGATTGTAAAGGCTGTCCTAGTCGCCAAAAATTTATGGCCATATGAGTTAATGCATCTGCGTGACTCCCATCAAGATGCATAAATTTTTCAAAATTAGTATTAGATTTTTGATAAAGTTTAATTTCACTATACAGAATGCCTAAATTAAACCATACGTCTGCACCATCTAATACAGATGCTTGAAGCAGAACATTCTCTGCTTCACCATAGCGTTTTAATTTAATTAAAAGTCTTGCCTTTAAATTTAAAATCTCAACTAACTTAAATTGATTTTCAATCAGAAGTTTGTAACCTGAGAATGTACTTGCGTAATCATTAAAATATAGATTAACTCTAGTTTTTAAAAATACATCTTCTAAACTTTTTGCTTCGGCATGTAACACATGCAAATAATGGCGCTCTGCTTTTTGTTTATTATTTAATAATAAGTAGTTTTCGCCATATTCATAATTTACTTCAATACTGGTTTCATTAAATTGACTTGCAATATCTAATTCTTCAATAGCTTTTTCTGGTTTTTTTAAGTATCTATAACATCTCGCACGACTAAATCGAACACTTAAATCGTCTTTTGATAAATTCAGTGCAATCTCAGAGTTTGCAAGTGCAATTTCAGGATTTCCCAACTTTAACTCTAGGTCGACTAACAAAGCCCATCCTTCAAATGCTTCTGGGTGTAGTTTCAAAAATATTTTTAACCATTTTTGTGCTTCTACAAAATGCAAACATTCTCTTTCCAAATATGCTAAATTAAAAATAACTTCGGAGTCATTTGGGATCTCGCGATATATTTTTTTATTAATTGAGATAGCACTTTTATTGTCCCCAGTAAGGCCATGCATTTTTCCTAAAAGTTTTAAAGCTTCAAAGTCTTTCGGGGAGTTTTTTATGAATTGCTGACAGAGTTCAATCGCCTGTTGATGATTGCCGATTCTAAACTGTTCTTTTATATCTTGCAGTGTCAATTTCGTCACTTTTTTCAAGTGTAAGATTTAGATGGTGCCCCATGTCCGACTCGAACAGACCACCTACTGATTACAAATCAGTTGCTCTACCAGATGAGCTAATGGGGCATTTTTAAATTGAAGAGTGTATTTTAAACTATTTCACAAGCTTTATATGAGATTTTGTTGCCTCTTTTGAATTCTCTCGATTATCTTTGGATTCCTTTGGCTCTTCTGGAGGAGAAATATGGACTGGAAAGCTCATTCCCTGACTATTTTCACGAGAATAAATAGTCATTACATGTGTAATCGGAATATAAATTTCTTTCGGAATGCCATTAAATCTTGCCTTAAATTGAATGGACTCATTATCAATTTCAATCGATTGGCAAGCGGTTGGTCCGATATTGAGAACAATCTCGTCTTTATTTACAAACTCACGGGGCACATCCACAGAGGGATCAACAAATACCGAGACATAGGGTGTAAACCCATTGTCGACACACCATTGGTACAAAGCCCTAATTAAATAGGGCTTTGTACTTGGAACCTTGATGGAGCTTGCGTCTTCACCAAATGGATTGCTCATTATCGACGCATTACCTTCTCGGAAGGAGTTAATGCTTCTATGTATGCAGGGCGGCTAAAAATACGCTCCGCGTATTTAAGCAGTGGAGCAGCATTTCTAGAAAGGTCGATACCGTAATGCTCTAAACGCCACAATAGCGGGGCGATTGCAACATCTAGCATCGAGAACTCTTCGCCAAGCATATATTTGTTTTTAACAAATACGGGGGCAAGTTGAGTTAATCGATCACGAATCGCTAAACGCGCTTTATCAAGCACCGCTGTTGCATTTTTGCCTTTTTCATTTTCAAGAGTAGAAACATGAACAAAAAGTTCTTTTTCAAAATTAAACAAGAATAAACGTGCACGAGCTCTGGCTACCGGATCAGGTGGCATTAATTGCGGGTGTGGAAAACGTTCATCAATATACTCATTAATAATATTTGATTCATACAAAATGAGATCACGCTCTACCAAAATAGGCACTTGTCCATATGGATTCATGACTGAGATATCTTCAGGCTTGTTGAATAAATCAACATCACGAATCTCAAAATCCATTCCTTTTTCAAATAAAACAAGACGGCAACGTTGTGAAAATGGGCAATTTGTTCCCGAGTACAAAACCATCATAGGTAAATTTCCTTGTTCTCTATAAAGTAAAAGGCAGACGACCTTCGCCATCTGCCTGTAGCACTACTAAATAATATTAATGAATACTCTTCCAATATGATTTATTCAAGCGCCAAGCAACTATCGTGAAGACAGCCAAAAATAGTAACACAATAACGCCAATACGCTTTCTTTCTAGCTGAGCAGGCTCAGACATCCAAGACATATACGCAACTAAATCAGCCATATTGTCATCAAATTCTTGAGGCTTCATCGAGCCTGGAGTTAATTGCTCAAAGCCTGCAAACTTATGTTCAACTGCCCCATCATGACCTTTAACTTCTTCAAATTTAGCAGCACGATCACCTTGTAACTCCCATAAAACATGGGGCATACCGACGTTTTTATATGCGAGGTTATTCCATCCAGTTGGTCGATTGTCATCACGGTAAAAAGTACGTAAATAGGTATACACCCAATCAGCCCCCCTAGCACGGACTTCAACAGACAAATCAGGAGGAGCTTTACCAAACCACTCCTTAGACTCTGCAGGCGCCATATTCACCTTCATTAAATCACCAACTTTTCCACCAGTAAATAGAAGGTTTTCTTTGATTTGCTCATCGGTTAAACCAATATCTCTCAAGCGATTAAAGCGAACGCTTTGAGCGCCATGGCAGTTTAAGCAGTAGTTAATAAAAATCTTTGCCCCATTTTGTAAAGCGGCCATATTGTTTAAACGATTTGGGGCTTTATCTAATGGAAAAGTATCTTCATTTGCTATGCTGCTGAATGAACATGTGGCAACTCCAAGGACAATAGCCGTATTGGCTATCCAACGGAGAAATTGAGGTAATGTATTTTTATTCATTGATCGAACCTTAGTGCGCTGCAAACGTAACACGGTCTGGAACTTGTTTAAACTCACCCAATTTGCTCCAATAGGGCATTGCCAAGAAGAAACCAAAATATAAAATGGTACAAAGTTGAGATACTTTTTCAGCAATCGGTGATGGTGGTTGAATTCCTAAGTAACCTAAAATCACAAAACAGATCACAAAAGTTCCGTAAATATATTTGTGAAATCCTGGACGGTAACGAATTGATTTCACTGGTGATTTATCTAACCATGGGAGGAAGAAGAAAATCACTACTGAACCACCCATCACGAGCACACCCCAAAACTTAGCGTCTAAAAAGTAAAAGCCTACTGCCAACACTAAAAGGATTGTGCCAAATATTGCTTTTGTTTTGACAGCGGCGCCTCGTGAGGCTAGCCAAAACAATACTGCTGCAAAAATCCACATGGGCAGTAAAAACTCAGAGGTGGTCGCACGAAGCATGGAGTAAAACGGCGTGAAATACCATACTGGAGCAATGTGTGAAGGCGTTTGTAAAGGATTTGCCGGGATAAAGTTATTCGCTTCCAAGAAATAACCATTCATTTCAGGAGCAAAGAACACGATAAAGGCAAAAATCATTGCAAATACGCCAAGACCCATAATGTCATGAACTGTATAGAAAGGGTGGAAAGGAATGCCGTCCAAAGGAATACCCTTGGCGTCTAATGTTTCTTTAATTTCTACACCGTCAGGATTGTTGGAACCCACTTCATGAAGTGCCACAATATGCGCGGCGACAAGTCCAACTAACACAAGGGGAATCGCAATCACGTGGAAAGAGAAAAAGCGATTGAGAGTAGCATCTCCCACAACATAATCACCACGAATCCATAAGGATAGATCTGGTCCAATCACAGGGATTGCTGCAAAAAGATTCACAATCACTTGGGCACCCCAGTAAGACATCTGTCCCCATGGGAGAAGGTAACCAAAGAATGCCTCTGCCATCAAACATAAAAAGATAGCGCAACCAAAAATCCAAACTAATTCACGAGGCTTTCTGTATGAGCCGTAAATCATCCCACGGAACATATGCATATACACCACAATAAAGAACATAGAAGCGCCTGTGGAGTGCAAATAACGCACCAACCATCCCCAAGGAACCTCACGCATGATGTACTCTACAGACTCAAATGCTTTCTCAGCATCTGGCTTGTAATGCATCACCAAGAAAATGCCAGTAATGATCTGTAAAGCTAAAACCACAATCGACAAAGCGCCAAAGAAATACCAAAAGTTTAAGTTTTTTGGTGCGTAATATTCGGTTAAGTGCCCCTTAATAGTTGCGCTTAATGGAAAACGTGAATCAACCCATGCCATTAATTTTTGGCCGGAAGTTGCGTTTGGAGGAACTTCTTTTTCGTGGAATGCCATGATCTATCTCTCCTTAAGCTTTCTTGTCTTCACCAATGATAATCTTGGTGTCGCTTAAATACATATGGGGTGGAACCTCGAGATTGTCTGGTGCAGGTTTATTTTTAAACACGCGACCCGCAAGGTCAAAAGTAGAGCCATGGCAAGGACATAAAAAGCCGCCTAACCAATCTGCAGGTAAAGAAGGTTGCGCGCCCATATCAAACTTCGCAATTGGTGAGCAGCCTAAATGAGAACAAATACCAACAACAACTAAATACTCAGGCTTTATAGATCTCGCTTCGTTACGAGCATAAGCAGGTGTTAGTGTATCTGGAGTTCTCTCAGACTTCGGATCAGCTAAACTTTCATCATTCTTC
Source organism: Burkholderiaceae bacterium (assembly GCA_947462685.1). Lineage (GTDB taxonomy): Bacteria > Pseudomonadota > Gammaproteobacteria > Burkholderiales > Burkholderiaceae > Polynucleobacter. The sequence goes on from CANHPL010000037.1 coordinate 12,778, forward strand.
GTTAAGCCAGTAACTTGCTCTGGTGTGCGGCGGACAACCCAGACTGGTTTGCCGCGCCATTCAATCGTTCTCATCTCACCAGGCTGCATTCCAGTAACATCCATCTCAACTGGTGCTCCGGCAGCTTTTGCTTTCTCTGAAGGGGCAAATGTATTCACCAGTGGTAGTGCGATAGAAGCTCCACCTATACCACCCATCACAGACGTAGCAATCATCCATGTACGTCTTTCTTTATTCAGCTCTGCAGGAACAGGCTGTAAACTTGAATTTTCTTCAGCGCTCATTAGGTTCTCGTTTAAATTAGTGTTTTCCCTGACATATTATAGCCATTTTGAATATTATAAGATCCTTGTTTAAACATTGCTGACGTTTCATCAAGGTTTGTTAAAGTTTTGAATAATTAACTAAAAAGGAGTAATTAATGACTATTTTAAGTGAATTTAAAGAATTTGCCATGAAAGGCAATGTGGTGGACCTAGCGGTAGGTGTCATCATAGGTGGCGCTTTCGGTAAGATTGTTGATTCTTTGGTGGGCGACATCATCATGCCATTGGTTGCTGCAATCACTGGTGGTGGTTTAGATTTTCATAATTTATTTGTCGTTCTCGGCAACATCCCTGATGGCATACCCCGAACCTTAGATGCGCTCAAAAAAGCTGGTGTTCCTTTGTTTGCATATGGGAGCTTCATTACCGTTGCTTTGAACTTTATTATTTTGGCATTTGTAATTTTTCAACTTGTCAAAATCATGAATCGTATGAAGGGTGTTGAACCGGCTACGGAAGCTCCAGCAACTCCTGAAGATATTATTCTTCTTCGCGAAATTCGTGACAACCTTAAAAAATAAACTTAAGCTGGGTTAGGTATATCCACATGGATATGCCTAATCCCAAAGGTTTTTGCAACATGTATGCCCAAGGCTTGAACACCATATCTCTCAGTCGCATGATGGCCGGCACTAATATAAGCAATCCCTAATTCTCTCGCTGCGTGGCTCGTCTGCTCAGAAATTTCACCGCTAATATAAACATCTGCCCCTAAATTGGCGGCTATATCGATATAACCCTGTGCACCACCTGTACACCAAGCCACCTTTTTGATCGGTTGATGGTCATCACCAATCACTAGGGGCGTTCGCTGTAATTTTTTTTCAATGCGTTCCCTAATGTCAAGTAGGTTTTTTTTCCGTGATCCTTGACTTGGTTTGCCATACCAAACCAAGTCATTTTCTTTACTTTGCCCCTGGATCTCAAATCCCAATATCTGCGCAAGTTGAGCGTTATTGCCAAATTCAGGGTGTTGATCAAGTGGTAAATGATAGGCGTACAAATTGATATTGTGCTCCATCAATAATTGAAGTCTTGCGTGTAGTTGTCGAATAATTCTAGGGTCGTCGTTTTTCCAAAACCAGCCGTGATGAACTAAAACAGCATCTGCATTGAGCTCAATTGCTTGCTCAATCAGCGCTAAGGACGCCGTAACTCCAGAAACAACCGTTTTAATATGTGATTTACCCTGTACCTGCAACCCATTTGGACAATAGTCTTTAAAATGAGAAATTCTTAATAAATCATTAAGAAATGATTCGATAGATTCACTGGTTGCGATTTTGGTTTTCATTGATGAAGTTTAATACAGACTAAAGAGAAATAATATGATGGCAAAGCGTTTATGGCTTATTTTTGCACAAGCAGTTACTATTTTTTTGGCTAGTTATTTTGTTATTTCCACTTTAAAACCTGCGTGGTTAGGCGATCTAAGCAAACCTTTTCAATCGATCACAGTTAAAGAGTCAACGCAAACCAATGAGCTTGCACCTGGTTCATACCATGAAGCGGTTAAAAAATCGATGCCTTCAATTGTTAATGTTTTTAGTAGTAAAAATGATAAGGCCACTTTAAGCAAGCCAAATACAAGCCCTCATCAGCGACCAAAACCCAAAGGTAAACCGACCCCTGAGAATCAGGAAGAGTGGTTTAATTTTTTCTTTGGCGATCCTCAAGGTGGACCTTCTCAGGATGAGCCTGAGTTTAATACGGGGTCAGGTGTTCTTGTTAGTAAAGAAGGTCTCATACTAACCAATCATCACGTGATTGATGGCGCCGATAAAATTGAAGTTGCTTTAGGTGATGGTCGAAAAACGATTGCTAAACTTATCGGTAGTGATCCGGAAACTGATATCGCAGTACTCAAAATCGATTTACCGAATCTACCAGAACCCATTGTTTTAGGAAATCTTGCTAATGTGCGCGTTGGTGATGTGGTACTTGCGATAGGAAACCCTTTCGGGGTTGGGCAAACTGTCACTGCCGGGATTGTTTCAGCGCTTGGCCGTGACCATCTTGGAATCAACACATTCGAGAATTTTATTCAAACAGATGCAGCCATTAATCCCGGTAATTCAGGTGGGGGTCTCGTTGATACCACAGGTCAATTAATTGGCATCAACACTGCTATATTTTCTAAAAGTGGTGGTTCTATGGGGATCGGATTTGCCATTCCAGTCAATCTTGCTAAGCAAGTTATGGAGTCGATTGTTACCAATGGTTCTGTGACTAGGGGTTGGATGGGGGTTGAGCCACGTGATCTTTCGCCAGAAATTATTGAAGCATTTAAATTACCAAAAGACGTAAAAGGAGTTTTAATTTCTGGAATCCTCAAGAACGGTCCTGCAGAGCTTGGTGGAGTCAAGCCTGGCGATATCCTTAAGGAAGTTAATGATGAACCGATTAAAGATGTAAGGAGTTTATTAAATACTGTTGCGGCTTTAACGCCTGGTAGTAACACGAAAGTTGTGGTTGATCGTAAAGGTCAAAGTGTTATTCTGTCCGTTGCTATTGGCAAGCGGCCCACTCAAAAAGAAGCGCGTAAGTAGTAATTACCATAATCAAGAACTGGAACTTATAATCATTACATGATGAGTGATGATTGGGCACAAAGAAGTTTAAAAGCAGTTTGGCACCCTTGTACGCAAATGAAAAGCCATGAGGACTTCCCTCTTTTGGCTATTCAACGCGCATCAGGAGCCTATCTTTATGACCATCAAGGTAAGAGCTATTTAGATTCTATTAGTTCTTGGTGGACGAATTTGTTTGGTCATACAAATCCAATTATTAACCAAGCCATCAAAAACCAACTCGATCAGCTTGAACATGCTATGTTAGCTGGCATCACTCATGAGCCTGTAGTTCTGTTATCAGAAAAACTATCCGCATTAACTAACAACCAGTTAGGACATGCTTTTTATGCCTCTGACGGCGCATCTGCTGTTGAAATAGCTTTAAAGATGAGCTTTCATTATTGGCGTAATCTTGGTAACGGTGATAAAAATCGATTTATTTGTTTAAAGAATAGTTATCACGGAGAAACCTTAGGCGCACTTTCTGTTACTGATATTCCGATCTTTACAGATGCCTATAGTGTACTAACTCGTCAACCGATTATTGTTGCTTCACCAGATGCGCGTTTAGCTCCAGCGGGAATATCTGCCGAGTCTTATGCTAAGTCCTGTTTAACGGAATTAGAAGAACTTTTACAATCGAGTCATTCTCAAATTGCAGCCATCATCATTGAACCAATGGTTCAATGTGCGGCGGGTATGGCAATGTATTCTGCTGATTATTTAAAAGGACTCAGGTTATTGTGTGATCAATATCATGTTCATTTGATAGCAGATGAGATTGCTGTGGGTTGTGGTCGAACAGGAAAGTTTTTTGCCTGTGAACACGCCAGCATTTGGCCAGATTTAATAACGCTTTCCAAAGGTATCTCGGGTGGATACTTACCACTCTCCGTTGTTTTATCTACTGATACAATTTATGCTGCTTTTTATAGCAATAATACTTCACAGGGATTTTTACACTCCCACTCTTATACTGGCAATCCTTTAGCTTGTGCCGCCGCTTTGGCTTCGTTAAAGATATTTGAAGATGAAAACTATTTGGTGAAGAATCAAGTTTTATCACAGCAACTCTATGATGCTTTTACCTGGGTCACGGACGATCTTCGTATTCAAGATATTCGCCAATTAGGTACTATCCTCGCATTTGACATCAAGTCACAAATTGCGCCGCCTCAATTTTCTAAAATTTTTTATGCCAAAGCATTAGAGCATGGGCTGCTTATCCGTCCGATTGGTCATACTGTATATGTGATGCCTCCATATATTCTGACTAAGGAACAAATTCAATTTTTAGCCTCTGCCGTTCGACATACTCTGGATAGCATCTGCCCATTATGAGTAATCCGTGGCTAGAGGCTCTTGATCAAGCCAATCATCATTTGCAGAATCAAGGTTTAATCCGGCAATTAAAGTTACGATTATCGCCGAATGGTCCGTTTGTTGATATGAACGGTTCACGATTATTATCCTTTTCTAGCAATGATTATTTGGGCTTGAGTAATCATTCTGCATTAAAGCAAGCAATGGCGGAAGGTGCCGATATGTATGGTACTGGTAGTGGTGCCAGCGCCCTTATCAGCGGTCACTCTACCGCCCATCAACTCCTGGAAGACAAATTAGCGCAAACGCAATCACAGCACATTCCAAATGTCGCCACATGTTTTATCAATACTGGATTTATGGCTAATATGGCGATGATTACGGCTCTTGCCAGTCTTGGGAATATTTCTATCTACTCGGATGCTCTCAATCATGCGTCTATTATTGATGGCATTCGGATGGCAAAAGCGCAAGCTCAAGCGCAAGTATTTGTTTATCCTCACAATGATGTAGAAGCACTGCAAGCTTTACTCATTCTGGATTCTTGTCCTTATAAACTCATCATTACGGATAGTGTATTTAGTATGGATGGAGATTTTGCACCAATCCAGCAGTTAGTCAAGCTGGCGGAGCAACATCAAGCCCTTCTATACCTCGATGATGCACATGGCTTTGGGATATTTGGTAAAAATGGATATGGATGTCTTGAGCACTTTAATACTTACTCTCCAAATATCATTTATATGGGAACCTTGGGCAAGGCTGTGGGTGTATCAGGTGCATTTATAGCAGCTCAAAATTGTTGGATTGAGTGGTTGATTCAAAAATCTCGGCCCGTCATTTACTCTACCTCCCCATCTCCTGCAATTGCTCATACCGTATTAAAAAGTATCGCATTAATTCAGTCTGAAGAAGGTTTTAAAAAAAGAGCTCACTTATTTGATTTAATTGCTTATTGGAATCAAAGGTCAAATTTTACGCATTGGCATGTTTTACCTTCTTCATCAGCAATACAAGCGCTTATTATTGGTACCAATAATGCAGTAATGGAAATATCAAAATCGCTGAATAACTTGAACATATGGGTACCAGCGATCCGCCCACCCACCGTTCCAGAACATACGGCAAGACTGAGAATTACCTTTAATGCAGATCATTCTTTTGCACATATCGATTTATTAATTGAAGCACTCTCCAAAATTGAAAGTAATTTGGGATGAAATTTAGCAGTTTTTTTATAACCGGTACAGATACCGAAGTCGGCAAAACCCTTATTGCTAGTTCCTTGATTTTGAAACTTCAAGAATTAGGTTTTAAAACCGTTGGTTATAAACCAGTTGCGGCAGGTATGCATGAATCCAATGGGCATTGGATCAATGATGACGTAGAAAACCTACTCAAGGTGAGTCAGCGAGTTGACCCAGAACTTCAAGCCAAAGATATATGTCCCTATATCTTAAAAGAGCCTGCAGCGCCTCATTTAGTTGCTGAAATTGAAGGTGCTCGCCTCGATATGCAGAGCATGCTACATCAATATCAGGCGCTTCAAAACAAGTTTAATTCTGTCGTTGTTGAAGGTGCTGGTGGTTTTTTAGTTCCAATTGATGAAAATCAAAACTTAGGTGATTTTGCTCAAGGAATTCATTTACCCGTCATATTGGTCGTCAATATCAAACTTGGATGCATTAACCATGCTTTATTAACTGCTGAAGCAATTGAGAATAGAGGCTTAAGTTTATTTGCCTGGGTAGCAAACTCTACCCATCCTGAAAACGAATATACCCTTAGTAATATTGAAACTTTACAAGCTAAATTACTAAAGAAGTTCAATGCACATTTTTTGGGTCATATCCCTTTTAGTAAAGAGATTGCCCAAAAAGACATCTATTCCATTGATAAACTGATATCAACTTCAAAATATCTTCTTTTAAAGTAATAAAAAATACTCCTCTTAATTATTTGGTTTTGTTACAACTTGGTTTTTAAATTATGTTAGATTAAATCTTACGTTTAATTAAACTTTGTAAATTTTAACTATCAAATACATATATTTACTTAAAGCTTTTGTAGATCCAATAAGTTTACCTCCATCATTCTTGTTGATTGTTGTTTGTAAATTATTGAAATGCTACAAAGCAGAAGATAGTTTGTTGCATCCAAGGGTAGTCATCTAGCCAAACATTATCTCCTTTTAGAATAAATGTACTAATTTTATAATCATCATCTATCAATACCTGTTGCAATCTTTAATCGATCAATTAAAAAATGAAAAAACCACTGTGTTACCACAGTGGTTTTGATTACAACAAGTTATCTAAATCAAGTAGGAACAAGTCCTACGAGGGATTAGAAGTTGTGGATGATACCAACACCGTATGCTGTTTGAGTTGTGTTAGGTAATGCAGCCATACCTTGAACTTGAACAGATGGTGATGTACCAGTTTGTCCACCTAATACTAAGAAGTTGCCGTAAGGTGTAGTTGCTCCATTAACTGTACCAGCACCGTTCTTAGCCATATTCGCTTGGAAATAAGCAGTAGTACGCTTGCTTAACATGTAACGAGTTTGGAAGTTGTACTGGCTTGAATCAGCTGTTGTAACCATATAGCTACCACCGATTACAACATTAGGAGTTGCTTGATAAGATGCACCAAGCATTACTACGTTAGAGTTGTACTTTACAGCTGCTGCTGCAGTACTAGCTTTGTTTAAAGTATTTTGACCAGTCACAAAGTTAGTACTATCACCTTCACCGTGCGCCCAACCTAAGCCTAACTGAATTGCTGGAGTTACTTTGTATTTGATACCACCCAAGTAACCAGTTACATCACCACCGTAGTTAGCTGCTGGACAGACAACAGATGTTGAACCAGTGCCCACAGTAGCAACGGCGCCAGTAATTTCTCTATTAACAACTGTTGCAGAAGTATTATCGTAAGGCTTAGTTACACCACACTGTGCAGCATTACCTGTAGCTGACATTGAAGTTCTCTTTTGATAAGCAGCAGTTACATCTAAGTTGCCAGCAGAGTAGAACGCGCGAGCATTCATTGCTGTGCCATCAGACATGCCACCATCTATTGTGTTGTTAGCTGCGTACTGGAGTTCTAAACCCAAGCCGCTCATCATTGGCGTCATATAGCCAATAGCGTTACGGTTATAGTCTTTTACTGAGTAACCAACAGCACTACGAACACCATTTGCTGTGTTACCCATTAAAGGCATTAA
>CANHPL010000038.1 GCA_947462685.1 Burkholderiaceae bacterium
TGGTAGTCAAAACTTCAACTTGACGCAGCAACATCACAATTTGTTCCGGTTTAATACGTTGACCTTTAGGCATTTTTTACTCCTTTTAGAGATAGATTATCAAAAATTTCTCTCTTTGGGAGTGGCACTAAAAATTAGGTCAGATCAATTTGAAAGTATATATTTCTTTAGAACGTTTATAGTCTTGGGCGGGTTAATGTGAGCGGTCAGCTGATGACACAGGTAAGTAATGCGCACCCTTCCGGGTCAATCAAAACTTTTGTTCCAGTATTTAAGGAAGCTTACTTATGAAAGAGTTTTGGAAAAGAGCGATCAGCCACATTCCAAATACTGGGGAACCAAAAGAATTCTTGAAAGTACTAACTATTTAAGATAGATGATTAAAGATTCCTCTCTTTGAGAGTGGTACTGAAAATCAGGTCAGATCACCACTCTTAAGCGAGGAATTTTGGTCAATATAAAAAATAAATTAAGCTTTAAAGTTTTTCAAGATGGAGTTAAAGCTTGGGCTTGGACACATTACTTCTGACAATTTTTGCATATCAGGTAAATAATAACCGCCAATATCAACTGGCTTGCCTTGAATCTGAGCTAACTCACCCACGATATTTTGCTCATTATCAGAAAGTGCTTTTGATAACGCAGTAAACTTTTGCTTTAAATCTGGGTCTTCGTTTTGAGCGGCTAATTCTTGAGCCCAATACATGGCTAAATAAAATTGACTGCCACGATTATCAAGTTCACCTGTTTTAGGGGAAGGATTTTTTCGCTGATCTAGTAAAGTTCCTGTCGCAGCATCTAAGGTTTTTGCAAGGATTTTAGCTTTTTGATTGTTATTCTTTATACCTAGATCTTCGAATGAAACTGCCAAGGCTAAAAACTCTCCAAGGGAATCCCAGCGCAAATGATTTTCCTCCACAAGTTGTTGAACGTGTTTTGGAGCTGAACCGCCGGCACCAGTTTCATACATTCCACCACCGGCCATTAAGGGCACGATAGACAACATTTTGGAAGAAGTACCTAATTCCATAATTGGAAATAAATCAGTCAAATAATCACGTAAGATATTTCCAGTAACAGAAATAGTATCTAGACCGCGAACAACTCGCTCCAAGGTGAAGCGCATGGCTCGTACTTGCGACATAATTTGAATATCTAAACCATTCAAGTCATATTCTTTTAGGTAAGAATTGACCTTTTTAATTAATTCGTTTTCATGGGGGCGATAAGGGTCTAGCCAAAATACTGCGGACATGCCTGAGTTGCGCGCGCGATTAACGGCAAGCTTCACCCAATCACGAATTGGCGCATCTTTTACTTGGCACATCCGCCAAATATCTCCCGTTTCTACATTTTGGCTCATAAGAACCTCACCGGTAGCAATATCAGTAATATTGGCTACGCCGTCTTCTGGAATCTCAAATGTTTTATCATGTGAGCCGTATTCCTCAGCTTGTTGTGCCATCAAGCCAACATTAGGAACGGTCCCCATGGTTTTGGGGTCAAAATTACCATGCCACTTACAAAATCCAATTACTTCTTGGTAAATTCTTGCAAAGGTAGACTCGGGGATAGTGGCCTTAACATTTTTCAATTGACCATCTTTACCCCACATTTTGCCGCCATTACGAATCATGACTGGTAAGGATGCATCAACGATAATATCGTTCGGCGAATAAAAGTTATCAATACCTTTGGCGGAATCTACCATCGCTAATTCAGGACGATTGGCATGGCAAGCTTTTAAATCTTGTTTAATTTCATCTTGCTTGCCCTGTGGCAAGCTGGCGATTTTATCGTATAAATTGTTCATCCCGTTATTAACGTTGACGCCTAATTCATCAAATAATTGACCATGCTTAGCAAAAGCATCTTTGTAAAAAACGCGCACACAATGGCCAAAGACAATTGGGTGAGAAACCTTCATCATGGTAGCTTTTACATGTAAAGAAAATAGAAGGCCTGTTTTTCGAGCATCTTCCATCTCATTTTCATAAAATTCGAGTAAAGCTTTTTTACTCATAAACATGCTGTCAATGATTTCTTTATCAAGTAGTGAAACTTTAGATTTAAGAATCACCACCTTGCCGCTTTTGCCAATTAATTCCATTTTTACATCTCGTGCTTTGTCTAAAGTGATTGATTTTTCACCGGCATAGAAATCACCACGAGGCATATGGGAAACATGAGAAGGTGATGCTTGGCTCCAGACGGCCATGGAATGGGGATTCTTCCTGGCAAATTCTTTTACAGCGCGGGGAGCGCGACGATCAGAATTTCCTTCGCGTAAAACTGGATTAACCGCGCTGCCAGTACATTTGGAATATTTAGCCTTGACACCTTTTTCTTCATCGGTTTTGGGTGATTCTGGATAATCTGGTATTTGATAACCTTTAGACTGTAATTCTTTAATGGCGCTGACCAATTGAGCAACTGAGGCACTGATATTCGGTAATTTAATAATATTGGCATAAGGCTTCATGGTGAGCTGGCCTAAATCTGCTAAGTTATTCGGTAGTTTTTGTGCAGCGGTTAAGTGCTCTGGAAACTCACCCAAGATACGAGCAGCTAAAGAAATATCACATGGAACAACATCGATACCCGCTTGTGTTGCAAAGCTTTGGACAAGGGGTAAAAAACTAACTGTTGCTAACATTGGGGCTTCATCAGTTAGGGTATAGATGATTTGTGATTGATTATTACTCATATCTTTCCTTTGGCGTCATTAAACTCTAAAATGGGATCAATTATTAATAGGTGGGTTCAAGAACGAAGTACAACACTGTTTAAAGACCGCATAAATACTTTGTTGTATATTTTAAATCCTAATCTTTTTCCTGGTCGGTTATTAAATTGATATTTAGTCATTTTAATCTTATCTTTAGTTAATGCAGATAATTAGTGAAGAATTGCCTTCAAAGCCTTTTGTTAATTTGTTAGTACGTGCGAGATTCGATCCAGCGACCAACGGATTAAAAGAAATCACTCCGCTTCAAAATCTCATATAAACCAATTTTTTTAGGGCTAATTTAGCGTTGTACGATTAGTTTTTGATTGGAAAGAGTCTAAGTATTACTTTAAATAACGTTTAGCATCCACTTTATCGATGCTTAAGTCAGTTCTTTACAAATAAAAAAACTCGTAAAAGAAATGACTACTATTCCTTTTATAGAACTTAAAAAACATCGGTGAAGTTGATGAATAGGTCAAACATTACAACGTTGTCAGGCCTCATCACTAACTTAGTTATCGATCAATAGGGCCACAAACCTCAGTACCAAAAATTATCTACGATCAACCCATCACGATCCAATAATAAGTTATGAATACTCTCTTTAATCGTAGTACTAAATTAACATCAGTTCAGGATTTAAAAGTAAAAATATAATTAAATGAATGTTTAATAAAACGGTATCCTTTTAGTATTTTTTTACCCACATTAAAGTTACTTAAAAAGTAAAAGACATATTTTTTTAGCCACTTTTTATCTGCTTTTATTTGCAAATCTGTGAGGATTGATTCCCCTGTTTTATTTCTTAAGGGATGTATAAAATACTTAAAAAGAGGAGAGTTTTTAAAATAAAATTCTTTTGGAAACCAATAGTCATGCGGGAATATATAGCAACCATTAAACTTTATTAAACAACTTAATATTGATTGGTCATGTCTATTTTCGATAAATGATACATGGTTACTTAATTCTGATGGAGAATCATCTATATAGTGGTAATTATTTTTTACTGCCAAAGAATACCAATCATTGATTAAATGTATATTTTTAATGGTTTTATGTAAAAGAAAAAATGTTGCTTGTACTTGGTTATCTTCACCATTTAATTGACCTTTAAAAATATCATCATTAAAGATATCTGCTTTAGTGTAGGTATTTTCTAAGTAGGGAAGTCGAAAAAAAAGCCCTTCATTTTTCTTGGCGAGCTTACATAAAAATTTAAAATGTGACCGTGCTTTAATACTTAATTCACAGCCAGCATCGCTGTAAAAGATTAAATCTCCATAATTAACCTTTTCTAAAACATGCCTCAAAATAATAGGTTTCCAAATCCAATACCCCAAACCTCTATTATTATTTTTAATAAAATCAATATTAGCTAAATAATCTAAAGAACAGTTTTCTTTTAAGTATGCCAAATTTCCCATAATTACATCATCAAAGAATCCTGAGCTGAGAGCTTCATTACGCAGCCTTATAGCCGCGTTCTTTAAGTCATCTGAGCCATCGCCAAACGTAACAAATATTTTTTTCATAAATTTAGGCTCTGAATATTAATATTCAACCTTAATAATTGCTAATTACAGTAGATCGGTAGTACTCTATTTATAACTAAGTTTTAAAATAAAGACACGTGTCGCTAAAGCTATTTTCTTTCTTAGGATGATACTTTTTTATCCCACATATTGACTTTGAGGATTATAAGTCAACACTCGATTGATTAAAATTCAGAACTATATACTTTGATTAGTCACTTAATTGGACTATGTATTTGACATGTCTGTAGGTGTCTTGGCATGACTGCTCAAGATCATATTTCGTTTTCCACCCAAGGTCTTTAAACGCCTTACTTGTGTCAGAGTAATAGGACGGTAAATCACCTTCCCTCCTACTGGAAAACTTATAAGGAATCTCAATTCGATTAACTTTTTCAAATTCTTTAATTAGCTCTAATACGGTAGTGCTTTGTCCTGTCCCAAGATTATATATATGCACCCCAAAGTTATTTTTTAGATGACTGAGCGCCGCTAAGTGCCCCTCAGCTAAATCCATTACATGAATATAGTCTCGCTCCCCCGTTCCATCTCTAGTCTCATAATCGTTCCCGTAAATATTTAAATGTGTTAAAGATCCACTAATAACTTTGGTGATATAGGGCATTAAGTTGTTAGGGAATTGGGTTGGATATTCTCCAATTAATCCAGATTCATGGGCTCCAACTGGATTAAAATATCTAAGAATCGAGACTTTAACTGTGTGGTCGGATATAGCCCAATCTTTTAAGATTGTTTCGACTTGAAGCTTGGAATTGCCATAGGGGTTGATTGGGTTTGTGGGGTGTTTTTCATCATAAGGTAAGTAAGCAGGGCCTCCATAGACAGCGGCGCTTGAACTAAAAACAAAAGTCTTTATTTGGTTGAGTTGCATTGCTTCTATTAAAGAAATGCTACCTAAAACATTATTTGAGTAATAAAGCAAAGGGTTGGCTACAGATTCAGTAATAGACTTTAAGCCTGCAAAATGGATCACGCCTTCAATGCGATGCTCTTTAAGAATTTTTGTCATTAAGGAGGTATTGCGAACATCCCCATTAATAAAATTAACCTTACTACCTATAATCTTTGTTATCTGGCCAATAACTTCAATATTACTATTACATAAATTATCAACTATAGTGATTTTGTGTCCAGCTTTGGCGAGAGTAATAGAAGTGTGACTTCCTATATATCCTGCTCCACCAGTAATTAAAATATTCATAATTTATTTTGAACTGCCATCAATTTATTGCTATGCCAAAAAAGAGTTTATATGGTAAATGGTTTATATAAAATATTTTCATGTTTCATCATTTGAAAAACGAGGGTTAAGGGTGAGTCTACGCACGCGGTGATCTCCAACTTTTTCATTAGAATCCTAATCGTAATTTCTCATTAATCAGAGGAAATATAAAGGAATTCAGGTTAGAATAACTATCCTTAGATTCCACAAAAAATTAACTGAATATCAACGTTAAATAAATTATAAAAAAATAGCAACTAGTGGACAGTTAATTTTATGCAAATTAAACAATCAATATGGCAACTTTTGGGTCGATTATGGCATCACATTTCGCCTCGCCGCAGAATGCAGTTTGGATTGTTGTTTGCGTTAATGTTGATGACCTCAATTGCAGAAATAGTAAGTATTGGAGCAATATTGCCGTTTCTTAGTATTTTAACGCTACCAGAACAATTTTTTAAATTGCCCTTTGCTCAGCTATTGGTAAATTTCCTAAGTTTAAAAGATCCTGCACAGCTATTATTACCGCTTGCTTTTATCTTTGTAGGCGCAATATTGTTGGCCGGAGCTATGCGATTAACCTTACTTTGGTTTAGCACTCGTTTAACATTTGCAACTGGAAAAGATCTTAGTACGAATATCTATCGTCGAACACTTTACCAGTCATATGAAGTTCACTGCGCAAGAAATAGCGGTGAGATTATTAATGACATTTTATCCAAGGCTAATGCTGTAATTTATAGCATCATCATGCCAGTTTTAACGATAATGAGTTCTAGTCTTATGCTTGCAATCGTTATTATGGCCTTATTGGCATTAAATCCGATTATTGCAATGTCAGTTTTTGGTGGATTAGGCGTTATATATGGCGGCATCATCTATTTAACTCGAAAACAACTAGTAATCTATGGTGAGCGTATTGGCAACGAATCTAACCAAATTATCAAATCCTTGCAAGAAGGTTTGGGAGGTATTCGTGACGTCTTAATCGACGGTAGCCAAGATACTTATTGCCAGATTTACCAGGATGCTGATGCATCGTTACGTCGAGCCCAAGGTAACAGTATGTTTATCAGCCAAAGCCCACGTTATGTAATAGAAGCCTTGGGTATGATGCTTATTATTGCTGTGGCATACACGCTTGCGCTGCAAAATGAAGGAGTAAATAATGTTATTCCACTTTTAGGCGCATTAGCGCTTTGTGCTCAGCGTCTATTGCCAGTATTACAACAAGCTTATATTTCATGGACTAGCATACGAATTAATCAAGCACCCTTAAAAGATACACTAGATTTACTGGATCAACCTTTACCCAATTATGTGTCTCAATTAGCGACTAAACAGTTACCCTTCAATCGCAGCATAAGTCTGAAACAAGTAGATTTTTGTTATAACCAACAAACATCTATTGTTTTGAAACGGATTAACCTCACTATTGATAAAGGAAGTCGAGTTGGAATCATAGGAACTACGGGAAGTGGTAAAAGCACCTTGCTTGATATCGTCATGGCCTTGTTGCAGCCGACTAAGGGGGTATTATTAATAGATGATGCAATTGTTACATCAGAAAATTACCGCTCTTGGCAAGCCAACATAGCACATGTGCCTCAAACAATTTTTTTGGCTGATAGCACTATTGAAAATAATATAGCATTTGGAGTTCCAAAAGATCAAATCGATCACAAACGAGTTAGGGAAGCTGCACAACAAGCACAAATTGCAGAAAGTATTCAGAATTGGCCAGATAAATATCAAACTAAAGTGGGTGAACGAGGTATACGATTATCTGGCGGACAGCGGCAGCGCATAGGAATCGCCCGGGCCCTTTATAAACAAGCTAATGTAATCATATTTGATGAAGCAACCAGCGCATTAGATAACGAAACTGAACAATACATTATGCAAGCTATTGAAGGTCTGAGCAAAGATCTAACTATTCTTATAGTTGCACATCGCTTAACCACTATAAAAAACTGCTCACAGATTATAGAATTACATGAGGGCGCCATTAAAGAAATTGGGAATTATGAACAGGTTGTGAATTCAAGAAATCATTGAATTAACTAGGAAAAATACAATCGCTATAAAAATAGTTGTTAGGAAGTGATAGTGCAAAAATTGAACACATATGGCGTCAACTCTACTAATTAATTGGCTAAAAGCTTGTGAACTTGGATGATTGATTGAAGGAGGGGAGAATGAATGATAAAAGTAAGAAATTATTTAACTTGATGAGCCTACGTTCTGGATATAATCCATGGTTTTCTGGTTTTGAATTGATTGGAAAAAACTGGAGTGAGCAGGATGATATAGATGTAGAACTTTCGATTATTATTCCCGTCTTTAATAAAGCTAAAATAATTGAGGAACAATTAAGATGTTTACTTTCCTGCCTCACCAAAAGAGCTGAAATAATACTTATCGACGATGGTTCTATAGATAATAGTTCTAAACTTGCATTGAATTTATTATCAACGTTTGATTGTCCATTCACAATATTAAGAACAGAATTTCCTATATATGAAACAGCTTGTGATTGTGTTGGTTTAGAGATTTCTTCTGGGCACTATATTTGTGAGTTACAAAGTGATATTTTTTTAAATGATATAGGGTTTGATCTTAAGCTCATTGATTCATTGGAAGTAAATGAATTTTGTTCAGTAAGCGGACGAGGCGGACATTCTTGGTCATATATGTTTAGTTTTTGGCAGAAATTAATTGCATTTTTATTGGGAAATTTAAAATTTAAAGATATTTCATCCAGTGGTTTTAGTGTTGGGCGCTTGGGTATGAAAGTTTTTGATAACAAAGTCATTTTAGATTGTTCTTCGTACAGTGTAGATACAAATAATCGGGGACCATGGATGACAAGTAAGCAAGTTATCAGTGAAATTGGGTTTTTAAATGAAAAAGAATTTTTCTTGGGCAATGATGATCATGACTTTAACTGGAGAGGTTTCAAAAAAGGATATAAAGCTGGTTATGTTAATGTAAATTTTAATTCGTATTTTGAGGATGGTTCTACGCGTCAGAAAAGAGAGGGCGTTAATCTTGACATATATAACTGGTTGGAGAAGAATAAAAAAGGAACTCAAAAGTTATGTTGGCGAATATGTTCTTACATAGGGTGAGCTTCTGATAGCTTAGTCCTGAGTTATCTCTAACAAATCGGCACAATGTCAAAACAATGAAAGAATCGGCCAAAATGATTTAGCTGCATCTGAATAATAAGTTAACAAAGAAATGGATGCGCAAAAATTAATAATATGAACAAGAAGGATTCACTATGTATCGAGAGAAGATTCATACATAAATTACGCACAAAAATATCATTTAAAGTATTTTTTAATGAGATCATTTGAATAGGATCCGAAGTTGATTGAAAACATACTTTCATTAGGTTTAAGTTAAGCTTCTTATTTCCACTAATTAAGATTAATAAGTATGTATTTAAAAGATTTATAAATAGATTAGGAATGGACTTTGACTGAAATTAGTAACGTGAATTTTCTTACAGCTGCATTGGGTCATAAGAAATATATGAAGGCTGCGAACAGGTTAAAGAAAAATGTATTAGAGATCGGACAGAAAAACGAACTCACAATATATGATGAGACTAAACTGTTCGAAACATATCCTAGATATGAATCACTTTTTTTGAAAAATCATATTGTAGGATTTGGTGCTTGGATTTGGAAGCCGTTAATTATTCAATCTGAACTAAGAAAGCTTAAAGAAAATGATATTTTGATCTATTTAGATGTTGGATGCGAGGTAAATCTCACCCCAGATGCAATTGAAAAACTTACAAAATATGTTAACTTGTCTAAAGAAAAAGGTATAGTTGTATTTGAGAATAGTCAATTAGAGAAAAACTATACATATAAAAGTGTGTATAGTTTTTTTAGTTATGAGCCGATGAACGTTGAAAACGATATACAAATTTCTGCTTCTATTCTCATAATATCTAATGTTGAACTATCAAGAAATATTGTCAACAAATGGGCTGCGGCGTGTCTTTATAAAGATGGAATATTAGCATTCAATCGAAATGATGTAACACCTGAGGCTAATCATAGAAATGATCAATCCATACTAAGTGTTTTATTAAAAACAACTAAACAAGGCATGATATTGCCTAACGAGACATATTTTTCAACAGGGGATTATTTAAAGAAATTTGAACCATATTTATATCCATTTCATACCACAAGAAATTTCACAGAATGGAGTTTCTTAAAAATGTATTATTTTTTTAATAATACAATGAAATATTTTCCTTTAAAAATAAGCTTATTTGTAGTTAAACGCTTTACTTACGCAATAGTTCATGTAAGTTTACTTAAATTGAAATTTAAAATGTAAAGTAATTTTATGAAGAAATTCCAGCATAATTTACAAAGTGATTTGTCATCAAGATCGTGATTGATTTTACAATTTGGACATAACTCAGAAATATTAGCAATTGAGTTTTTCTTGATAGAGTTTATATATTTTTAGGGATTCGAAAGCACCTTCGGATTTGATGTTAGTAGAAATTCCCCCTGGATTGTTATAGTAAACGGTGACAATATCATCGATTTTCATAAAAGAGTGATTCTCAAAAGCTGCTCTTAGCCAAAACTCCCAGTCTCCTGCTGATTTATATTGAGTGTCAAAATAACCTATCTTTTGATGTAAAGACCGTCTCCAAATGGGTGCATTATGAAGAAAATTGCATTTTAAAAGATTAAATTTAGTGGCTTCTGATGTGAAATTAGTTTTTAAATTAGCGTTAGCTATTACATCAAATGATAAATTTTCCATTAAGGAATAAAAAACATCGGTATACGCCACATCTATTTTTGGATTAGATTTGAGAGCTTTAATCTTTATCTCTAGCGCATCTTTCCTGTGGAGGTCATCTACGTTTGCATTTGTAATAAAATCTGAATCAGAGTCTTTGATTGCAATATTCCAAGCCTCATATATACCTACTCTTTCTTCTAGTTTAATGTAGCGAATGTTAGGAAAGGTTTGAATATATCTATCTATAATTTTAAATTCATTATCAGGTGAGTTGGCATCCACTATAACTAAGATGCATTCACTAAAAACAGTTTGCTCAGTGATGTTTTTTAAGAATGGGAGAATATATTTACCCCCTTTATATAAAGAAGTAATGATAGCCAAACTATACTTTTCTTTGCGTCTTATTGAACTATTACTTGAAGGGAGTTCTACTTTAGAAAATACTTCCTGATTTAGTTGAGTATTAATTGATTCAGACACAGATTTATACCATTGGATTAAATCTGAAGGACTAATGGGTTTTGATTCTCCCATAATGTTGTTGGTTAGGCCAAGAATTTCATGCCGACGATATTCAATCTTATCAATTTCTTTTTCAAGATTATCGCATTTTTTTCTTAATCGATTAACAGGCGGCAACAAAAAATAAACAACATTTTTTAGTAAATTCCTTAAGTTTTTAAGCCCTAATAAATCGTTAATTTGCATGGTTGAATAATATTTTTTTTAAATGGGCAGATCACTTTTTTGTGGATATAAAAAATTTAAATGAAATCTTAAAATTCTTTTAATGATTTAGTTATTTTATAAGCTCAATAAAAGAAACTAAAAATATCAATCGAATATTTTAAATAAAAATAATTTTATGTTCTCTTTGTTGTTTTCTTCTGGAATATGGGAATTTAGAAACCATGGTTTTTTTAACAACTCCAAATACTTTTGATTATTTTTATCTAATTCAATAATATATTCAATCATATCCTCCGTGGAGTGGAAGTCATAAAAGTTAACAAATGACTGAGAATTAAACTCCCTATTTACTACTGGGTTCCCCCAGTATAAAGGCATGCTATTTACAGTCATCGGATCCTTTATTTTTTCGGTAGTGTAACCAGGATGTTGGTATCTGTAAGAACTATTTTCAAAGGCAACTGAAAATTTATATTCAGATTGAAATCTTTTTTTATCAGTAACAATATATCCAATATTATTCATCCATTGCCCACCGCAGTCAACCTTCTTATATTTGGAAAGTTTATTTACAAAATCATTTCTTTCTTGACAGTTACCGTTTGATGCAACAAAATTACAAAATTTTCGATTCGCCATAGATTCATCTATCACTTTTTCTCTTTCTAGTTCGTAATAGGCGTCGTCTAATAAGTAAATGGGGAATCTATAATTTCTCACATCATCTACATAATCAAATGAAAATGACCAGTCGCAGTAATCAAGAGGTGGTGGAAAATTTTCACCAGTGTAAAATATCTTTATACATTTAAATTTTCTATGTTGGTTACCAAATACAGAAAAGAAAATATAATCAGGGTTTTTTGATAATTCCACATCAAATTTAATTCTTAATAGTTTGCAAAAATAGTTATTTTCTATATCAAAACCTGGCCAAAAATCAGTAAAGTTAATTTTAATTTTTTTCTGCATACATTAACGCAATACGCCGCCCTGATGAAAATTTTTTGTAAGGAATTGCTTAAAGAAATTTTAAGGTTACTAAGGTTTAAGATCTTTATTCATTGCATTTATATATTGCTTTGATTTTACAAGATCTTTTATGGTCTATAAATATGAAACAAATATGGTTACTTGGTTACAAATGGAGTTTGTTTCATCTTTAGTATGAATTTTCGCTTAGAAATAATCACCAAAAAGTGAGGCTCCATTGCACACTATATTCCTCAAATATTTTTTACTGAGCATTGCAAAGCCTGAATAAAAACTAGAGTTTATGCATTCGAAACTAAAAGGATACTTTACAACAGTTAGATGTTAATAAATTTTGAGTCGATATGGTGTAATAGGTAGTAGTGAGCGTTAATTAGAGCGTTAATTAAAAATTAACATGGTGAGGTAATGCCAAATCTTAATTATTAATAATCGAATACCTTAAATTATTTAGATTTTTTATCTATTAATCTTTGATACAGAGCTGCATAGCTTTTATTCATTTTATCTGCCGTAAATGATTGTTCAAACCGAACCGAAGCCCTGAGCCCCATTTTTGATGCGACCATAGGATTATTCCACAAATAAGTCATTGCAATACTTAAATATTCTGGGGATGACGGCGGTACTACAATGCCAGTTACTTGATCGCTATTAATGAAGGAAGTTCCTGTACCAATCTCGCTGGAAATCAATGGTTTACCAAACATAGCACCCTCCAATAATGATATTCCAAATGCCTCTGAACGTAAATGAGATGGAAATACTAATGAGTACGATAAGTTCAAAATTGCAACTTTATCCTCTTCAGATACTTGGCCTAAAAAAGTTATATTTTTCAGACCAAGATATGTAGCTTTAGCTTTTAATTCATTTTCGACTGGGCCAGAACCAATAATGACTGTGGGTAGATCCTTCAGAGCTAATGCTTCTAGTAGAATATGCAAACCTTTGTAGTAGCGAAGCACCCCTATAAATAGAAAAAATTTATCACCTAAAATCTCTTTCCAATATTGAGACCGTTCAAGATTGATAGGGGGGTAAAGATTTTTATCAAGTCCAATTGGTATGACTTCAGTTTTATTTTTAAAATTTTTCAAAACTTCACTAGTAACTCTGTAATTTGGAGATGTCGCCACAATCGTATCGATACTTTCCAAAAACTTATTTTGAAGCGGTCTGTAAAGTTTTACGAGATTTTTTTGTCTTATGATATCCGAGTGATAGGTAACTAAAGAGGGTTTTTTGTGGTTGACAACAAAATGAACTAAGTCCATAAAGGGCCAAGGAAAGTGATAATGAACAATATCTGCCTTTTTAACTAGTGCATTAAATTGCCAAAATGCGCTTAGAGAAAAATCTGTAGAGGCGATTTTTAAATTACTACGACACCGATAAACTTGATGCCCAGTAAGTTCAATTACTCTTTCAACTTTTTTTGGAGATAGCGATAAAACAGTAGAATCCACCTCGAATTTTCGTGATCCGCTAGCTAGTTGAAAAATAACCTGCTCAATTCCACCAAAGCTTTCAGGGTAATAGGTCTTATAAAAATGAAGTACCTTCATCTAGTTGTAGCGCATTCGAAGCTCACGTAGATTTAAAACCTCTTCACATGTATTAATATTCTTAGCATCGTAAAAATTTCAAAAAATGATAGTCTATAAAAAAGATAGTAAATTTTATGAACATGAAGAATATAGGGAGATAGTAGAAATTGGTTAAAAGAGGTAAACCAATTTATGTAACGTATAAAGTGATGTGACTCTTGATAAAAGGGTATTTTATCACTTATCCTAAATCAAGATTAATTTACTTTTCTTATTCGACTATTGATTTAAAGGACAATAGAAATTGCTCTGTAGAGAATTGTCCTGCACGATGTTTACATGAGGCATGCATTTGAATAGCAACCTCTTTAGTTAGTTGCTGCACTGCTGAAGCAATAGCTTCTGGTGAAGGATTAGGGGCGAGCAGAATACCGGTTTGCCCATTGATTATAGTTTCTAAAAGTCCTCCCTCAGCAACTCCAATAACTGGCCTTCCCGCAGCCATTGCTTCAACCGCAGACATACCAAAATCCTCATCTAAGGGTATGTATATTACCGCAATTGCACGCCCTAAAAGATCTGCCAATTCATTATCATTAATCCAGTTAGTAAAATGAATATTAGCAGCTCCTTTTGCTAATAATTTGAGCCTATTAAATTCCGAACCACCGGATGCAACCACAAGCTTGCGATCAGGCATATTTAAAAACGCACGGATAATTTGATCGACTCTCTTGGGTTTTTCTAACCTTCCAACCGAGAGGTAATAGTCGCCTTCACCGCGATGGATAAAATGTTTTGTCGAAATTGGTGGATAGATAACCTTTGCGATCAAACCTGTTTGACTATACAAGCGCTTTTGTACGTGGACTGAATTAGTAATAATTAGATCCATACGTTTTAGAGCATTCAGATATCTTTTTCTATAGTTGACAATCATTATTCTCACCAATGGTCTAAAAGGAAGCATTACACGCTCTAAATACTTATCTTCTAGGTCAAATGCAAATCTTGGAGGTGTATGGCAGTAATAAATACGTTTGCCCGTTAATTGATGGTTGACAGCTAACGGTGCATAAATACCGCTGTATATTACGCAATCTGCATGTCGTATTAATGATTGATTTAGACTAAAAACAATTAATGCACGTGGTATACGGGGAAAGCATCTCATCAAGAATCCAGCTGTAATTTGATAATTCAGTCCGTGTAATTCGCCACTGTTGGAAAAATCTTGGTATATTCCAGAAACCCCAAGCCCAAAACCTTGAAGCCCTCGAGTCAGATTAATCACCAGTCGTTCAGCTCCACCATTTACTTGTAAATAGTCATGTAATACCCAATTTTTCAACTTAGGAATCAATTAGTCACCCTATCTATTTGTTCTAGATTCAATAATAAAGATAGAGTTACCGCGTAAAATTTATAAAATTTATCACTTACAATAGAACAAAAATTTATCAAGTGACGTAAACAAATCAGGCTAGTATGCAAATTGAATTTCTGTGTTGTTAGCACGTGAGAGTAAAACCAAATAAAAAACGATAGCAGCATATATAAACTTAATAAGTTAAACGCCAACTGCAAAGCTGAAGAAATAAAATAAATTGCCATCATATTAATCCATAACTCTCACGACAAAGCGCCTCTCCATTTTTAGAAATATGCTCTGCTAAAACTGGATCATTAGCCAACAAGGTGATAGCATCAGCGAACTGACTGGGAGTTTCTGCAACGAGATAGTGGGTACCTGCCGTTGCACTTATCCCACGCATTCCATGTCGAGTAGATACTAACGGACGGCGATAAGAAAAAGCTTCGATTGATTTTAGCTTAGTTCCTCCACCTGACCTTAACGGTACGATAATAATTTGAGCAGCAGAATAAAATGTTTCAAGTCTTTCCACATCTGGAAAAAAATCAACTCGTGATGCATTTTCCAATAATTTGGTCAATGAAGGAGATGCATGTCGACCTATCACACATAATTTCCAAGGACGTTTTAAGCGCTTCTCAATTTCTGGTTGAATTTTGTTGAGGAAATATAGAATAGCATCTTCATTCGGAGGGTAATTCAATGTACCAACAAAAAGTATCCTTAAAATGTCAGATTGATTCGAATGATTTATATCCTTTAAGTCAGGAAGGGGGATGCGATTTGGCCTTTCTTGAACATTCAGAATTATGCGCATCTTTAGGTAAAAACTGTCTTTGGCTGAGGCAAGCCATACGATGCTATAGCATCTAGCTATAAAGAGTTCAAGCAAAAGATACTGAATTGCCGAGGCTATCCAGAGGATTGATTCCCGATAACGTTTCATGCGGATTAGACTTCCTGCTACGCTAATTCGGGTAAATGATTCAAGATCATCCATATCTAGCTCTAGTTTGGCAGATGGATAATATTTCGCAATTACTTGCCCTAGTTCGTGCATATAAAATCGAAAAACGACTATTCGGCTAACATGCTTTTTGGGTAGTTCAGAAATAGGATAATCGAGTACAGAAATATTAATTGGATAATGCCAATCGACAATAACTTTTCGAAAAAATAAACAAATCGGTGGAAAAAGTATCCCAAGAATCCTTAATAGTTTAGGCGCATTAGAAGTTTTAGTTGGAATCGAACATACCCCTTCAGCAGGATAATCTGCGGGGACTATCGGAACTCCAGTATCGTTAGCTACCAACACATAGACTTTATGTGAGCGATTTAAATCATTAAGCCAAGACCAGGCACGTAAAGCACGTCCTGATTGGCCCGGTAATGGTAAAACAGGAGTCAATAAAATTGCAACAGGGAGGTCTTTAACATGCATGATCGCTACAATTGTGCCCCCAGATATTCAAATATAGTAAAGATAAATATTTTACTGTTTTATCTTGATGAACGTACCTCATCTTTATTTAGTGCACAAAGTAATCTAGACAAAATAGCGCCTTTAGAAAATTTTTTAGCGATAATTTTCGTATAAGTATCGGCGCGCTTTTGGGCTAAAGTGCGGTTATCAAACACTTCGCGCATTAGTTGAGCAGCATGCGCTAAGGAAGGCTCTGCCCAGTCATCAGAAGAGTTGTAATTCTCAGCCCATGTTGGCTCATAAACAGCTACCATTTTATGATCTATTAAATATGAAAACTCAGGATCTAGAAAGTCAAGTTGCCCTCCATAACCGGTCATCATAACTGGATTTCCAATTCGCGTCGCCTCAAACGCCCCCAGCCCCCAGCCTTCCGAGCGAGCTAAGGAAACAAAACAATCACCAGTTTTATGCAGTGCTAAAATTTGTCCGTCCGAAAGGCTGTCATCTGCTATGACAACTACCTTTGCTCGCCCAGGATAGCGAGCAATAAATGCATCTACAAACGCTAACGGTGAGGGATGGCGCAGACGAAAGCCGTTCCTCCAGTGGCGAGTTCTATGCGTAAAGTCTTTAGGAGTTGTCTTAATTACCATTAAAACTGAATCATCGGCATTAAAAGCCTTAAGGTAAGCCTCTAAAGCTAGGTAAGGAGCCTTTCGATGCGACCAAAATCCTATTGTGTAAAAGATAAAAGGCATCGGACCTTTTTTAAGTAAACCTAAGCGCTCACGAATGCTAGCATATTCAATATCTGTTGGTGAACTGATATGCTCAAATTGTGAAAGATGGGGTACGACATATATTGGAACCGTAACACCAGAATTTCTGAAGATAGCTTGATTCCAACTGCAAGGCACTATAACGCCATCCAACTGATTGAGAATATGAGGCCAATGGGCCGGTAAAGTTTCTAGCTCCCAAACGGTATACCCAAAAATGCGTCGATTAGGTTTCCGCTCTTGTGCTATCCATTCAGGATAATACTCTGGGATTGTATGAATAAGTACGGTATCGTAGTCGATATTCCGATTACA
>CANHPL010000039.1 GCA_947462685.1 Burkholderiaceae bacterium
AATGCAGGGGATATTAATACAGCACTACAAGCAGCTTTTGAAAGTCCCGATAGTGTCGGAGTGATTGTTAAGATTAATAGTCCAGGTGGTTCCCCAGTTCAAGCGGGCATGATTCATGATGAAATGTTGCGTTTAAGAAAAGAGTACCCTAAAAAACATTTATATGTTGTTGTAGAAGATATATGTGCATCGGGTGGCTATTACATTGCGGTTGCTGCAGAAAAAATATACGTTGATAAGGCAAGTTTAATTGGCTCAATTGGCGTCATCATGAGTGGTTTTGGATACACAGGTCTAATGGATAAATTAGGGGTTGAGCGGCGCGTAATCACTGCTGGTGAAAATAAAGACATGCTTGATCCATTTGTTAAACAAGATCCGAAAAATCGTGAAATATTACAAACGATGATTAATGAGATTCATCAACAATTCATTGAGGTCGTCAAAAATGGCCGTGGTGATCGTTTAAAACCTAATGATACCTTGTTTACAGGTATGGTTTGGAATGGTGCGCGCAGTATAGAGTTAGGGATTGCAGATGAAATGGGCACAATGGATTTTGTAGCCAAAGACGTTATTGGTCAAAAAGACATTATTGATTATTCGCAAACAGAAAATGTTGCAGAGCGTATCGCCAAACGATTTGGCGCCTCTTTCGGAACATCCTTTGCGCAGGCGATGCAAATGATCTCAGTAAAGTAATCAGGCTTGTAAAATAAACACAGCCGGGCGGCGATCGAGGTCCTGAGGTAATTGAAGGGATTTGGCAAGCAGTAATTTTTTCCATTCCTCAATACTCAAGCGAATGATTAATTCACTTTCGAGTGTTAAGTCCATTGCTAAGCAGAGTTGTGTCTGAGGATGTAGGGATTCCGTTAAGCTTAAGAGCATCGAACTATTTCGATAAGGAGTTTCAATCCAAAGATGAGCTGATTGATGCAGTTTTGAATCTTGTTCAATCGACTTAATTTTCTTTAGACGTTCTGGCCCCTTGATGGGCAGATATCCATGAAAAGAAAAATGTTGACCACTCATCCCTGATGCCATTAAAGCTAGCATTAATGAGTTAGGCCCTGTCAAAGGGCGGACTTGAATGCCCATTTGATGCGCTAGTGCCACGACTTCTGAGCCCGGGTCAGCTATTGCAGGCAGTCCTGCCTCCGACATCAAGCCCATATCTTGACCTTGCATTAATGGGGTAATTAAATCTTTTGGCGAGACTTCAGAGCGAGGGCCTCGCCATTGCGTCATTTTAATTTCTTGCATGGGTTTGCGAAGAGGGGTGATTTGATGCACTGCTCCCAAGAAAGAACGGGCAGTTTTGGCATTCTCAACAATCCAGCAATCTAGTTGTGCTGCAATTTGCGCAACAAATGGAGGGATAACGTGTGCGATTTGCGATTCACGATTTTCTTCGCCAAGCGTATTGGGGACTAAAAACAGCTGACCTTTTTTCATGAAGAGGATTTTAAAGCCATCTGAGTTGCTGGCATTGAATAACCGACTGATCTTAAAATACCTGAAAGTGCGATGAGTGGTAAGCCGATTAATGCAGTTGGATCGTCGCTTGTTATCTTCGATAATAAGCTGATTCCCAGGCCCTCTGATTTGGCGCTTCCGGCGCAGTCATAGGGTTTTTCAGTGTATAAATAATTTTCTAGAGCAACATCATCTAAATCATGAAAACTCACTTGTGTTGGAATACAGGTATAGACAGTGCGATACGATTGCTGATGCATCACACATAAGCCGGTTTTAAATACCACTGTTTTACCTTGCATCATTTTGAGTTGTGCTAAAGCGTTTTCGTGAGTACCTGGTTTGCCTATGGCTTGACCATTAAAATCAGCAACTTGATCTGAAGCAATTACCCAAGCATTGGGGTGAAGCTTTGCAATTGCTTGTGCTTTTTGATGAGAAAGACGTTCAATCAGGTCATCCGTAGATTCTTCATGAAGCCCAGATTCATCAATATTGGGTGAAATGCATACAAATGGAACACGTAAGCGCTCCAATAATTCTTTTCGATAGATAGAAGAAGAGGCTAAAATAAGAGGAGGTTGGTCTTTCATCGGATTCTTAAGAAAAAGTAATGACTCGAAAACATACGCCAGTTAAAGAATTGAATGCAAGTTTATCTTCGCTTGCTCAAGTAGATTTTAAGTCAGGTCAATTACTCCATGGTAAAGGTTTTTTGAATTTAATGGATTTACCGCGGATAGTTGATGAACTCAACAAGCGTAGTTTAGGGGATAACTTTTCCGATCAGGGACTTGTTTGGGAATTGCACTCATGGATCGATGAATTGCCGGGAGGTGGGGAGGAATATCGTATTCAATTGACTCTTGATTTACTCTATCCCCTAGAGTGTCAGCGTTGTTTGAAACCTTTTTTAGATGAATTACATCTAGTTTCGCAATTTATCATGAAAGACTCTTTAGAGGATGTTGAAAATTTCCCCTTAGACAATGATGATGAAGATGCCTTGTTGGCCAGTCCTCAATTTCAGTTACTGGAGTTAATTGAAGATGAAATCTTGCTCAATCTTCCATTGATACCAAAACACCCTCCAGAAGTGTGTGAATCTAAAATGATTTATGTACCTGGTGTCGTAGATGGTATTGAGGAAAATATCCATAATGAAGCAGAAAATTTATCAAAAAATCCTTTTGCAAGCCTGAAAAAGTTAAAATTTGATGCTTGAGATTTAAAAGGATTAGATTTTTTGCTAAATAAGTGGTAGAATTTCGGATTGTTTAGGAGTTAATAACTATGGCCGTCCAACAGAATAAAAAATCCCCATCAAAGCGTGGCATGCACCGCGCCCATGACTTTTTAGTGGCACCCGCATTGGCTATCGAGCCAACGACTGGTGAAGCGCATTTGCGTCATCACGTGAGCCCAACTGGCTACTATCGTGGTCGCAAAGTAGTTAAGACTAAAAACGATTAATTTGTTGTTAAACCTACTTGGGTTTGAACTAATTAATGGATTCCCATAAAGAATTCATGTACATAATAAGACGACAAGAGTCGTCTTATTTTCATGTCTCTTCACTATGACAATTACCATTTCTGTTGATGTAATGGGTGGTGATCATGGCGTTTCAGTCACAGTTCCTGCTTGTTTAGAACTCCTACATGACTTCGCCGATACCGAAGTACTTCTAGTTGGTGATGAGGTGGCAATACAAAAAGCCCTCAGAAAAGTTTCTGCAGAACTTAAGCGTCGTATCAAAATTATTTCAGCGACTGAAGTCATTGGTAGTGACGACTCGATTGAAGTTGCTCTTCGTCGCAAAAAAGATTCATCGATGCGAGTTGCGATTGAGCAGATCAAAGATCAGCATGCTGATGCAATCGTCTCTGCCGGTAACACGGGGGCCCTAATGGCAATATCTAGGTACTTGCTCAAAACTCTTAATGGCATTGATCGACCTGCGATTGCTACAAGAATGCCGAATCAAAAAGGTAATGGAACAACCGTTCTCGATTTAGGTGCAAATTCCGATTGTGAGGCTTTTCATTTATTGCAATTTGCTCAAATGGCCAGTGTGATGGTACGAGTCATCGACAATATACCTAGTCCGACGATTGGCTTATTAAATATTGGTGAAGAAGTTATTAAAGGTAATGATGTTGTGAAGCAAGCAGGTGCTTTATTGCGCCAAAGTCAGCTCAATTTTTACGGCAATGTAGAGGGTAACGATATTTTTAAAGGAACCACTGATGTAGTGGTTTGTGATGGCTTTGTCGGTAATGTGGCTCTAAAAACCAGTGAAGGTTTGGCCAGCATGATTTCGCAAATGATCAAAGAAGAATTTAGTCGGTCACTATTAACAAAGTTTTTAGCTTTTTTAGTATTACCGATTTTGTTAAGATTTCGTAAACGTGTTGATCATCGAGCCTACAACGGTGCGATGTTATTGGGATTAAAAGGTTTGGTCATTAAAAGTCATGGTTCAGCAGATAGTTACGCTTTTTACGTTGCTTTAGTGCGTGCATATGAAGCAGCAAAAAATAAAATGGTTGAAAATATTGAAAAAGCATTTGAACATACTGAAATTTTAGATATAACCCTAGCTACTCCAAACAATCTTTTGCCGATAACGGAACAGGTTGAAATAAAATCATAAGTTATGACAAAGTTTGCAAAAATTATCGGCACTGGAAGTTATTTACCAGATCAAAAGATCAGTAATGATGCATTAGCGAGTCGTCTTGCGGAGCAAGGGGTTGAGACGAGTGATGAGTGGATTTTTTCTCGAAGTGGGATCAAGAGTCGACATTTTGCAAGTCCGGAGCAAATGACAAGCGATTTAGCCGTTCAAGCTGCTAGGGCAGCGATTGAGGCGGCGCAGATTGATATTCAAAGTATTGATTTGATTATCTTGGCCACCTCTACGGCTGATCATTTAGGTGGCTTTCCAAGTACCGCTTGCGTAGTTCAAGATAAATTAGGAATTCAAAGTCAATGCGCAGCCTTTGATGTTCAGGCCGTTTGTTCTGGATTTATGTATGGTCTTCATTTGGCGGATGCATTAATCAGGTCCGGGACAAATCAACGAGTATTAGTCATTGGTGCCGAAGTATTTTCAAGGATCTTAAATTTTCAAGATCGTACTACTTGCGTGTTATTTGGTGATGGAGCAGGCGCCGTAATACTTGAAGCTAGTAGTGAGCCAGGTATTCTAAGTAGCGCTTTACATGCTAATGGTTCTTATCGAGATATTTTATGTGTGCCTGGAAATGCCAATGCTGGTGAAATCGTTGGTTCCGCATTTTTAAAGATGGATGGTCAGGCAGTATTTAAATTAGCCGTAAAAGTACTTGAGCAAGTTGCCATTGAAGTGTTAGATAAGGCGCAATTAACTACTGCTCAAATTGATTGGTTAATTCCTCATCAAGCGAATATTCGCATTATGGAAGGAACAGCAAAAAAACTAGGGATTGCTTTAGATCACGTCATCGTTACTTTGGCCCAGCAGGGGAATACTTCTGCGGCGTCGGTGCCATTGGCTTTAGATCAAGGGATTCGAAGTGGCAAAATTCAACGCGGTCAACATTTATTATTAGAAGGTGTTGGTGGAGGTTTTACTTGGGGTGCTGCGTGCATTCGTTATTAAAGTAAATTGATCATAAAATAGAAGATATGAATAAAAAAATTGCTTTTGTATTTCCCGGTCAAGGTTCTCAATCCGTGGGAATGTTAGATGCATTTAGTGGCGATATTGCCGTGCAGACCACACTCAAAGAGGCTAGTGATGCCATTGGTTTTGATCTCGGACAAATGATTCAAGCTGGACCTGCAGAAACTCTAGCATTGACGGAAAATACACAACCCGTGATGTTAACAAGTGCGATTGCTATCTACCGTGCTTGGTTGGCTGCAGGTGGAGTTGTCCCGACGATTGCTGCAGGCCATAGTTTAGGTGAATACACTGCTTACGTTGCATCAGGTGCAATTGGATTTCATGATGCGGTTCCACTCGTTCGATTTCGGGCTCAGACCATGCAAACTGCTGTTCCCGTTGGCACTGGAAGTATGGCAGCAATTGTCGGTATGGATGATGCTAGTGTGATTCAATTATGTAAGAGTAGTGAGTTAGCGACAGGTAAAATTGTTGAGGCAGTCAACTTTAATGCACCGAATCAAGTAGTGATTGCTGGGGACAAAGAGGCGGTTGATGACGCTTGTGCTAAGGCTAAGCCTGCTGGCGCCAAGTTAGTTGCGCCGCTCGCTGTATCTGCCCCTTTTCATTCAAGTTTATTAAGGCCAGTAGCTGAGCCATTACGTGGTTATTTGAGTAAAGTCGAAATTTATCCACCAGGATTTTCTGTGGTGAATAATGTTGATGTGACAGCGATTGTTGATCCGATTGGGATTCGGGATACCCTAGTTCGTCAGTCCTACTCTCCAGTGAGGTGGGTAGAGACTATTAGGTACATGTCCAGTCTAGGTATTACTCACGTAGTTGAGTGTGGTCCTGGTAAGGTTTTAGCTGGGATGGTCAAGCGGATTGATACAGATTTAAAAGTACTGAATATTTATGATCCAAGTAGTATTTCTGAAGTCCTTGAAGAGTTAATTAAATAATATGAATGTTCAATTACACGGTAAGGTAGCACTCGTCACCGGAGCTTCTCGTGGTATTGGTCAAGCGATTGCATTGCAGCTTGCAAAATCGGGTGCGATTGTGATTGGCACGTCAACTTCAGAATCTGGAGCGCAATCAATTACTCAAGCTTTAGCAGCTAGCGCAGAAATATCCAGCCCCGGTAAAGGCATGGTATTAAATGTTACCCATGTTCAGGCCTGTGACGACATCATTAATACCATCGTGAAAGAGTATGGTGGACTTGATATATTAGTGAATAATGCGGGTATTACGCAAGATCAGCTATCGATGAGAATGAAAGATGATGATTGGGATATGGTCATTCAAACCAATTTATCGGCCGTATTTCGAATAAGTAGAGCGGTTTTAAGACCGATGATGCGGGCCAAGGGTGGCAGAATTATTCATGTGACATCGATTGTTGGGCACATGGGTAATCCGGGTCAAGCAAACTATGCGGCTGCCAAGGCTGGAGTAGCTGGTATGAGTAGATCGCTTGCCCGTGAAATAGGCAGTCGAAATATTACCGTCAACTGTGTTGCGCCAGGCTTTATTGACACAGATATGACTCGAGCTTTATCAGAAGATCAACAGAATGCTTTAAAGGGAAATATCCCTCTTGGTAGACTGGGAACTGCTGATGATGTAGCAAATGCGGTGGTTTTTTTGGCATCTGATCAAGCAGGTTATGTCACTGGAACGACTTTGCATGTTAATGGCGGGTTATATCTAGCATAATGTTTTACGAAACTGATAAAATACTTTTTAATTTAACAACATCCCTGGAGGGAACGCATGGACAATATTGAACAACGAGTTAAGAAAATCGTCGCCGAGCAATTAGGCGTAGCTGAAGCTGAGGTCAAAAACGAATCATCTTTCGTCAATGATTTAGGCGCTGATTCACTTGATACCGTTGAACTTGTAATGGCTTTAGAAGATGAATTTAGTATTGAGATTCCTGATGAAGAAGCAGAGAAAATCACGACTGTTCAATTAGCAATTGATTTTGCTACTTCAAAAGCACAAGGCTAATCATAGTGTCTTTTGCAAGAGACCAACGCCGGGTAGTGGTTACCGGTCTAGGTTTAGTTAGTCCGGTAGGTATTACGGTTGTTTCAGCTTGGGATAATATCCTGGCGGGTAAGTCAGGTATAGCTACGATATCTAAATTTGATCATTCAGGTTTATCAGTGCATTTTGCTGGTGAAGTCAAAGATTTTCAAATTGAGGATTATGTTTCTGCCAAAGAAGCCAGACATATGGATACATTTATCCACTATGGCATTGCGGCTGGAATACAAGCTTTTAAAGACAGTGGTTTAGTGATTACTGAAGCAAATGCAGAACGTTGTGGCGTTCTCGTAGGTTCAGGCATTGGCGGTTTGCCGATGATTGAAGAAACCCACAAGGAGTATGTAGACCGTGGTGCTAGAAGAATTTCACCATTCTTTGTGCCAGGTTCAATTATTAATATGATTTCTGGCCATTTAAGTATTAATCTAGGCCTCAAAGGGCCCAATCTTGGCGCTGTTACCGCTTGTACAACAGGCTTACACAGTTTGGGTCTTGCAACAAGATTAATTCAGTACGGTGATGCGGATGTCATGATTGCAGGTGGTGCAGAGTCAACAGTTTCCCCACTTGGGATTGGTGGTTTTGCCGCGGCAAGAGCTCTCTCATTAAGAAATGATGACCCTTTAACTGCTTCACGTCCTTGGGATAAAGATCGTGATGGTTTTGTTCTTGGTGAGGGGGGTGGCGTGATGGTTCTTGAAGAGTATGAACATGCCAAAGCCCGTGGAGCAAAGATTTATGCTGAACTCGCAGGATTTGGTATGAGTGGGGATGCATATCATATGACAGCACCAAATATGGATGGTCCTAGACGTTGCATGATCAATGCATTAAAAGATGCTGGCGTTAATGCCGATGAAGTTGATTACATTAATGCCCATGGAACTTCGACTCCACTTGGAGATAAAAATGAAACAGAAGCAATTAAAGCCGCTTTGGGCGACCATGCCAAGCGCGTCGTTGTCAACTCGACGAAATCCATGACTGGCCACCTATTGGGCGGTGCTGGTGGGTTAGAAGCAGTATTTACGGTCTTGGCTTTACATTATCAAAAGTCTCCACCGACAATCAATATTTTTAATCAAGATCCAGAATGTGATTTAGATTACTGCGCAAATACTGCAAGGGATTTGAAAATTGATATTGCAGTCAAAAATAACTTTGGTTTTGGTGGAACTAATGGCACATTAGTTTTCAAAAGACTTTAAAATACATAACTATTAATAATTTAATTTCTTTTTTCAATGATTGCTGTCCTTAGCGGTTTTATGTTTTTAAGAAGAATACTCTCTCTGAGTTTGTTTTTTGCGGGTTTGACCCTCGCTTATGCTCAAAGCTCTAGCAGTTCAACAGACCCCCTCAATACTCAGAGTCCTCAACAGACAAGGCGTGTAATTGGTGACTTTTCTGATTTAGTTGAAAAAGCAAGTCCTGCGGTGGTCAACATTCGCACTACGGAGCGTGTAACGGTTTATCAAGTACCTTCTAATATCACCCCACAAGATCAGGCTGAGTTTTTGAGACGATTTTTTGGCATCCCAATTCCTGGACTACCTCAACAGCAACAGCCAAGAACCCCCAATCAGGCGGGGCCAAAGTCACAAGAGCAAGAACGTGGCACTGGCTCAGGATTTGTGATTGATGGTAGTGGTTTTATTCTCACCAACGCACACGTGGTTGAAGGTGCGACAACGATTTATGTCACATTGACAGATAAACGTGAATTCAAAGCAAAATTGATTGGTTCTGACCCAAAAACCGATGTGGCGTTGATTAAAATCGAAGCGAGTAATTTAACCAAATTACCAATCGGCGAGTCATCCAAGGTACGAGTTGGCGAGTGGGTACTTGCGATTGGATCACCTTTTGGGTTCGACAATACCGTCAGTGCTGGGATTATTTCCGCAAAAGGTCGAGAGGTTAACGATAGTATTACGCCTTTTATTCAAACTGACGTTGCGATCAACCCAGGCAATTCAGGTGGTCCATTGATTAACACCCGTGGTGAAGTCATTGGTATTAATTCGCAAATTTACAGTAAGTCCGGTGGATTTATGGGGATTTCGTTTGCTATTCCGATTGACGAGGCGATTCGTATTTCCGATATTTTGCGAACAAATGGTCGGGTTGTACGTGGACGAATTGGTATTACGATTACTGAGCTCAATAAAGAGTTAGCAGAAAGTATTGGTTTTAGCGGGAGGCCCAGAGGTGTTTTGATTCGTGGCTTAGATCCAAACGCCCCTGCAGCTCAATCTGGCATTGAAGTTGGTGATGTTGTTTTAAAAATTAATGACAAGGATATTGAAAAAGGCGCTGATTTAACCAGAACGGTCAGCGAAATAAAGCCAGGAACTAGAGTTCGTTTGTTAGTCTGGCACAAGGGAGTCACGCGCGAGCTCAATGTCCCTGTTGTTGAGATAGATTCGCCCCGCAAATCTTAAACCGTTACAATAGAATGTAGACGTCTTATTGCAGCATGACATGGTGTCATGCTACGGCAAGGCGCCTTTAGGAATTCATGAAAAATATTAGAAACTTCTCCATCATTGCCCATATTGATCATGGAAAATCGACCTTAGCAGATCGCATTATTCAACTGTGTGGCGGGCTTTCAGACCGTGAAATGGAAGCGCAAGTCCTTGATTCTATGGACATTGAGAAGGAAAGAGGGATTACGATCAAAGCCCAGACGGCTGCTTTGAGCTACCCTGCTCGAGATGGTCAGATTTATAACCTCAACCTTATTGACACACCTGGCCACGTTGATTTTTCCTATGAGGTCAGCAGATCCCTTTCCGCCTGCGAAGGTGCTTTACTTGTTGTGGATGCCTCTCAGGGTGTCGAGGCACAAACTGTAGCCAATTGTTACACGGCCATTGAACTCGGAGTTGAGGTTGTTCCAGTGCTGAATAAAATTGACTTACCCTCAGCAGACCCTGATAAAGCAATGCAAGAGATTGAAGATATTATTGGTATAGATGCCACCGACGCAGTAACTTGCTCAGCCAAAACTGGTTTAGGTGTTCAAGATGTTATTGAGCGTTTAATTGCCAGCGTACCGCCACCAGAGGGGGATCCTAATGCACCTTTACAAGCGTTATTAGTTGATTCTTGGTTTGATAATTATGTTGGTGTTGTCATGTTAGTTCGCATCAAAAATGGCACACTTAAACCCAAAGACCGCATTTTATTAATGGCGAATGGATCTACCCATTTAGTGGATCATGTGGGTGTTTTTACCCCTAAATCAGTTGATCGTACAGAATTAACTGCTGGACAAGTTGGATTCATTATTGCAGGCATTAAAGAGTTGAAGGCTGCCAAAGTAGGGGATACGATTACGCATGCCCCAGGCCAACAAGGTAAAACACCAGCTGGAGTGCCACTCCCAGGTTTTAAAGAGGTCAAGCCACAAGTCTTTGCTGGTTTGTATCCAGTTGAAGCTAATCAATATGAAGCTTTGAGAGAATCCTTAGAGAAACTCAAGCTCAATGACGCATCTTTGATGTATGAGCCAGAAGTTTCACAGGCATTAGGCTTTGGGTTTAGATGTGGCTTTTTAGGTTTGTTGCATATGGAAATTGTGCAAGAGCGCTTAGAGCGTGAGTTCGATATGGATTTGATTACGACGGCACCTACCGTGGTGTATGAAGTTGAACTCTCGGATCGCTCACGCGTTGTGGTGGATAACCCATCTAAAATGCCTGAACCTAGTAAGATAGATACCATTTTTGAGCCTATCGTAACCGTTAATTTATATATGCCGCAAGAGTATGTTGGTGCTGTAATCACCCTTTGTACTGGTAAGCGCGGCATTCAGACGAACATGCAATATTTGGGTCGACAAGTGCAATTGACTTATGAATTACCTATGGCAGAAATCGTGATGGACTTTTTTGATCGTCTGAAGTCTATATCGAGAGGTTACGCCTCGATGGATTATGAGTTTAAGGAAAATCGTCCTTCTGATGTAGTCAAGGTCGATATATTGATTAACGGTGATAAGGTGGATGCGTTGTCCGTGATTGTCCATCGAACGAATAGTCAATATCGAGGACGTGAAGTCGTAGCGAAAATGCGCGAGATTATTCCACGTCAAATGTTTGATGTAGCGATTCAAGCCACCATTGGCAGTAATATTATTGCTCGTGAAAACGTCAAAGCATTACGTAAAAATGTGTTAGCTAAATGTTATGGTGGTGACATTTCTCGTAAGCGTAAGTTATTAGAAAAACAAAAAGCAGGTAAGAAGAGAATGAAGCAGGTAGGTAATGTCGAAATTCCTCAAGAGGCTTTTTTAGCAATATTACAGGTGGAGGATAAATGAGTTACTGGGCAATCATAGGACAGCAATTTGCAAAGATTTTATTAGGTCTTTTTATTGTTTGCGGTATTTTATGGGCATTAGACAAACTGTATTTTGCTAAACAACGGCAAGCGGTAGGAATTACTAAAAAGTCGATTTGGTTAGAATTTACTGCGGACTTATTTCCGATCATTGCATTTATTTTTATATTACGTTCATTTTTCTTTGAGCCATTCAAGATTCCTTCAGGCTCCATGATTCCAACCCTACAAATTGGGGATTTTATTCTGGTAAATAAATTTACCTATGGTGTTCGTTTTCCCGTATGGAACAAAAAAATCATAGAAGTAAATTTACCTGCAAGAGGTGATGTAGTTGTTTTTCGTTACCCTGCAGATGAATCTGTTGATTACATTAAACGTGTCGTGGGAGTCCCTGGGGACCTAGTGGAGTATAAAAACAAACACTTAACAGTAAATGGCAAGCCTTTTACTTACGAAAATATTATGTTTATCCCACAAGTCGGTTACGACGAGCGCAGTGACTTCATTAAGAATATGACACCCCAAAATTTACGCCCGATTCATTTACAAGAATCCTTTCCAACCGAAATCGGTGGTGGGAGTCATATGATTGAAAATGATCCGCAGCGTTCGAGTGGTTTTCCAAGCAATTTTGTACCGGACCACTTATTTCCGAATATGGCCAACTGTCAATATAGTTTTGATGGCTTTGTCTGTAAAGTGCCGCCTGGAAACTATTTCATGATGGGTGATAACCGTGACAATAGTTTAGATTCAAGATATTGGGGATTTGTTCCTGAAGCCAATTTGGTTGGTAAAGCGTTTTTTATTTGGATGAATTTCAGTGATTTAAAGCGGATAGGAACCTTCCATTAAATGAATGCTCGAATCACCATTGATACTAAGCTTCTTCAGGATCGTCTGGGCTATCAGTTCCAGAAAAATGATTTATTAATGCAGGCTTTAACGCATCGTAGTCATGGTAAAAAAAATAATGAACGACTAGAGTTTTTAGGTGATTCTGTACTGAATTGTATTGTTGCCGAAATTTTATTTGAAAAATTTTCTGCGCTAGATGAGGGAGATTTATCTCGCGTGAGAGCTAATTTAGTCAAGCAACAAGCTCTTTACGAAATCGCTCAAAGCTTATCGCTATCTGATTATTTGCGACTCGGTGAAGGTGAATTAAAAAGTGGCGGTTTTAAACGACCATCAATTTTGGCAGACACTTTAGAAGCAATCATTGCGGCTATTTTTATAGAAGCTGGGTTTGAAAAAGTCAGAGAAGTATTGCGACGCTTATATTCACAAATTTTGGAAAACGTCGACCCTAAAACCTTAGGAAAAGATGACAAAACACTGTTACAAGAGTATTTACAGGGGCATCAATTACCACTCCCCGTTTATCAAGTCATTGCGACAACTGGGGTTGCGCATAATCAACAATTTGAAGTGGAGTGTGTTGTAGAGACTTTAAATATTCATGTATCGGGTGCTGGAGCGAGTCGCAGAGCTGCTGAACAGTCAGCCGCTAAATTAGCTTTAATAGCGTCACAAAAAGCTTTGCCACAAAGTGGTCAAGTTGCTAAAAAACAATCATCACGTAAGAAAAAAAGTATATTAGATCCCAGCTCAGGTGATGAGCAGTTGAACCTTACTTTGCGAGCATAGAGATGACCTTTCGCTGCGGATCCATTGCATTAGTTGGTCGACCCAACGTGGGTAAATCCACGCTGCTGAATGCTTTAGTTGGTCAAAAAATCAGTATTACTTCGCGCAAAGCCCAAACCACACGTCATCGTATTGCTGGAATCAATACCACGCCTTCAGCACAATTTATTTTTTTAGATACGCCAGGGTTTCAGACGCATTTTGTGAGTACTTTAAATAAATCACTGAACCGTACCGTTACCAATACATTGGGTGATGTTGATGTAATTTGTTTTGTTATTGAAGCTGGACATTTTTCTAAAGACGACGAGCAAGTACTTGAGATGTTAAAAGGTGAAGTTCCTGTTGTTTTGGTGGCGAATAAATTAGATGTGTTCGCCAGTAAGTCGGCTACTCCATCGGATCGAGACTATTACTTATTGGAGTTTATCAAGGAGATGGCGTCCAGATTTGAGTTTGCTGAAATCATACCGATGACTGCTAAGCATCCGGATGATGTTGCAAGGCTGATGCATTCACTGCAAGGTTATTTACCCGAGCGTGAAGCTATTTATGATGCAGATACCTTGACGGATCGTAGTGAGCGATTTTTAGCGGCAGAGATTTTGCGAGAAAAAGTATTTCGTCACACCGGCGCAGAATTACCCTATGCGAGTTCAGTGATGATTGATCAGTTCCAAATGGATGGTAAGATGCGCCGCATTGCCGCCACGATTTTAGTCGATAGAGACAGTCATAAACCCATGGTGATTGGGGAAAAAGGGGAGCGTTTAAAGCGTATCTCAACCGAAGCAAGAGTTGACATGGAAAAGCTTTTCGATGGAAAAGTGTTTTTAGAAACTTGGGTAAAAGTAAAGCGAGGGTGGGCCGATGATCAAGCTGCACTTCGAGAGCAAGGCTTAGAGTAGTTTATGAGGGTTTTAAACGAGCCTGCCTTTGTATTGCATTCTATCCCCTATAAAGAAACCAGCCTCATTCTGGATGTATTTACACGTGATTATGGCCGGGTTGCTTTAGTTGCTAAAGGGGCAAAACGTCCTCATTCCAGTTTACGACCTGTTTTGCAACAATTTCAGCCACTACAGGTGCATTGGACGGGTAAAAACGAACTCAAAACATTGACTAAATCCGAATGGATGGGTGGGGTGGTTCCCTTGGTGGGGGATGCTTTGTTGTGTGGCTTTTACATGAATGAACTCATTGTCAAATTTTTAGCACGTGAAGATGCCCATGAAAATTTGTATGATGAGTACCATGCCACCATTGCCAAACTCTCTCAAGCCAGTGGCTCGTATGAAAAGATCCTGCGACCCTTTGAAATTTTTTTATTACAAGAAACGGGTTTTTGTGCTCCATTAGATTATTGTCAAGAAACAGGTGACCTACTAGACCCAGATGTATTTTATGTCTATCAACCGGAGCGAGGTTTACGACCATCGACTGGACAAGAGCCAGGGCATTGGCCAGTATTGCAAGGAACACATTTATTGCAGCTTGCGCAGGCACAATTTGAAGATCAAGAGACGATGATGTTAAGTAAAGCCCTGATGCGATTTTTGTTAAGCTTACACTTACAAGATCAGGTTTTGACGACCCGTCAAATACTCATTGATTTAAAAAAGCTATGATGAAAAAAACTACCATTGAATTAGGCATCAACATTGACCATGTAGCTACCTTACGCAACGCCAGAGGGACGTCTTATCCCGATCCGATTCGAGCAGCGATTGAAGCAGAAGTTGCAGGCGCTGACTTAATCACCTTGCATCTGCGTGAAGATCGACGTCATATTAAAGATGAAGACTTGTTTAGACTTCGGCCGTTGATCCAAACACGGATGAACTTAGAGTGTGCCATTACCAGTGAGATGATTGATATTGCCTGCGAGGTTGCACCACAGGATGTCTGTTTAGTCCCTGAGAAGCGTCAAGAGGTAACAACGGAGGGTGGTTTAGATGTATTGGGACAATTATTAACCGTTGAAGCAGCTGTCAAGCAACTTCAGTCGAGTGGGATTCGTGTGTCATTATTTATTGACCCTGATCCTCGAGTTTTAGATGCTGTGCAAAGTATTGGCGTAGGTGTGGTCGAGCTTCATACCGGACGCTATGCAGATGCAAAGTCAACAAATATGGGTATTGAGTTAGAAAGAATCAAACAGGCAGCCCATTATGGACATGCATTAGGTCTAAGAGTTAATGCAGGCCATGGCTTAAATGAGTCGAATGTGACCCCGATTGCTTTGATTCCGACGATTGCTGAACTGAATATTGGTCATGCGATTGTGGCTCAGGCTATTTTTAAAGGTTGGAAGACTGCCATTGCGGATATGAAATCTTTAATGTTGAGCGCTCGCGCACAGGGACAAACATGGTTGTAGGTATTGGGAACGATTTGCTGCACATTGAGCGAATGGTAAAGACATATGAGCGAACTGGAGGGCGGATTGCCCAGCGAATATTGGGCCCAGAAGAATATCAAGTTTTTTTAGCTAGAAAAGAGCGTAACCATAAACGAGGCATAGCTTATTTATGTACACGATTTGCTGCCAAAGAAGCCTTTTCTAAAGGGATTGGGTTAGGAATGCGCTTCCCAATGACTTGGCAATCCGTACAAACGCTCAATGATCCTAGTGGTAAACCGTTCCTCCGCTATAGTGGTGCCCTAGCGCAATTGATGCATGAACGCCAGTGGGAGGCACTTGTGACGATAACGGATGAGGTAGAGATGGTCAGTGCAGTCGTAATTGTCACAAAAAGGGCATAAAAATGATAGTAAGTCACGAATTGCTTGATAGTATATTGGCAATAGGCCTATTGAATAGAAAAATACGGATATGAAAAAGAAAAATTACTCACCAGGACCAGTGGTTTTGGACGTTGAAGGACTAGTCCTGAATGCTCAAGACAAAGCTAGAATACGTCATCCATTGACGGGTGGAGTCATTTTATTTGGCCGAAATTTTTCATCAAGGGCACAGTTAACCGAACTCACCAAATCGATTAAAGCGATTCGAGAGGATGTATTAATTGCGATAGATCATGAAGGTGGTCGAGTACAGCGTTGTAAAACAGATGGCTTCACGCATTTACCAGCCATGCAACGTTTAGGTTATTTATGGAATGGTAAACAATTACCTAGAGGCGCGCATACACCAGCAGAAACAGCCTTGTTAGCCATGAAAGCAGCAACGGCAGTGGGCTATATTCTCGCTTCAGAATTACTTGCTTGTGGCGTTGATTTTAGCTTTACACCCGTTTTAGATTTAGGCTATGGCAATAGCGAAGTGATTGGTGATCGGGCCTTCCACCCAGAGCCTAGTGTCGTTTCTATCCTAGCGCGAAGCTTAAATCATGGTTTGCTCATCGCCGGTATGAAAAACTGTGGAAAACACTTTCCGGGACATGGTTTTGCAGAAGCCGACTCCCATGTGGACATTCCAGTTGATGATCGTTCTTTAGAAACGATCCTTAAACATGATGCAAGACCTTATTTAGATTTAGGTATTACCTTAGATGCAGTGATGCCCGCACATGTGATTTATCCACGCGTAGACGAATTGCCTGCTGGTTTTTCAAAAAAATGGTTACAAGATATATTACGACGTCAAATGGAGTTCACGGGTGTGATTTTTAGTGATGACCTCTCTATGAAAGGTGCTTCGGTCATGGGTAATGTAGTGCAAGG
>CANHPL010000040.1 GCA_947462685.1 Burkholderiaceae bacterium
AACCATGTTCGGCCTCACAGTGCCTTGGGTTATCGACCACCAGCACCACAAACTCAAGTACCGAAAATCATCCACAATCAACCCGTCATGATCCAATGATAAGATATAAATACTCTCTTTAATCGTGGTACTAAATTAACATCAGTTCAGACGCTACCCATCAATACATAACCCCACCAGATCCCAACGGTCTCCCCAGCCCCCACCACTCCGACAGCGGTTGATGTTGATAAATCTACCCAGTTAATTCACGACAAGGATTTAAACACTTGAAACTGTTTTCATCAGCCTTAATAAATCGTGATCGTGTTTTGGCATTCCATCCAATACCTGAGCCATTTCTTTGAAATGCTTGGCGATTTGCTCTGCCCCATAAAATCTAAGTTTCCAATCGGGATAACTTCTTTGCTCAATAGATGTCAACTCTAGGCGCCGTAGAATATGATGCCTTTTATCATTACTAATTCTCTCCCAAACGTTCAAGATTTCATATTTGTCACCTTCTAATAATTGACAAAAATGACCATTGTCATAAAATAAAACTCCCGTCAGCTCATGAGTTTCATTCCACCTTACGGAACTATCTAAAATTCGGGTTAAAGAAAGCATTCCCATCAATTGGGTTGCTTTGCTGACGTATATGAGTTGTGTGAGATTCATGGAAAAAAAGGGTTTTAAGCATTATTCTCATTTTTCAAATTAAAAATACTGAGGGAAACCCTATCGGATATTAAAAAATAGCCATTTAATGTCAGATCAACCAAAAATCCATAGTCAAACATGGTAACTCCACGGTGAGTGAAGTCTAGTTAGTCTCGGTATGAAGGTGGCCAATCTGGCTCATAATAGCCACAATCACCGCAGCGATCTAATTTTTTGTGGTGATAGAGAATTAAAAAAAATAAATCTATGATTTCTAATATAAAAAACAATTTGATTCAATTACTTACATTGGTATTAAAAATGAATTAATCATGCCTAAAACTCTGATCAAATTACAGAAATTTACTTTAAATTAGTAAGAAATCATTTAGTTGATATTTTCTTAATTCCAAAAGTATATTTGAGGCATATGATATGGTTGTTAATGGCATTCAATACATTATTAGTAGCATTGACATGAAAGTATTTCAAAATATTTTTTTAATATTTTTGATTATATTTTGTATTGTCAAATTTAACTTTCTTATGAGTAATACTAATGAAGGGGAAAAAGATATTTAATTGCCTGGACATAAAGCTCATTTTCCAAGTTTTCTCTGTCTTTGAAAGTAGACCTAAGATTTTGGTTACATTATGTTGTTTTGTATTCCTTATAAATAAGTAGAACAATAATGTAACTTTATGGCCTACTGAGGCTTATCCATTAATAACTTTGCAATTTTCAGTTGAATAGGCGTCGAATTATTCT
This sequence comes from Burkholderiaceae bacterium, assembly GCA_947462685.1. Lineage (GTDB taxonomy): Bacteria > Pseudomonadota > Gammaproteobacteria > Burkholderiales > Burkholderiaceae > Polynucleobacter. The sequence goes on from CANHPL010000040.1 coordinate 1,412, forward strand.
CATCTTCTAAAAAAGATTGCATTTCTTTTATGTTAGCAATGTTTAATAGTTGCTGTAATTGATTAAGTGTTGTTTTGAATTGCTCTGCAGCAAATTTTGGATCTTGAGCACATTTTTCAAAGTCCAACTGCCCCTTCCTTGTCAAGTTAAGTATTTCCAATAATAATCTCTCCCTATTCTGATCTGATTCTCTTTGTCGTCTTTCATTTTTTGCTCTTTCAACTAATTGATCAACCTCTTCGTTTGAAATTTTAAATTTCCTTGCCTCAATATCAATCAGTTGCCGTTCTTCAGGAGATAAAACCCCATCTGATAACATTGAGTAAAGATCATTCAAAACCTTCTCGCGTCCAACTCTAATTTGCTCACCTAATGAAGAAGATAGGACAGCTGCAGGAATAGCAAAAATACCGATTCCCACCAAAGCTAAAATGATGGTGATGAATCTTCCCATGGGCGTAATAGGAGCAATATCACCGTACCCAACACTTGCTAGAGTTATTACTGCCCAATAAATTGATTGAGGAATATTTTCAAATTTATCTGGTTGAGCATCATGTTCGAAAACATATCCCAAACAAGCCGATAATAAGACTAAAAGTAACATAATAAAAAGTGAAGCTTTCATTACAGGCCATTCTTTTTTAGCTGAACTAATTAAGGCTTTAGCCGCATCTGAATAGCGCATCAATTTTAGTAAACGCATTAAGCGGAATACTCTTAAAAATCTTAGGTCAAATAAATGCCCTAAGAAGGCCTCTAAAAAGAAAGGAAGAATAGATAGTAAATCAATGATATTTGCGCCTTCTTTTGCTGTATCTAGACGGCCTTTTAACCAATGTTGATATTTTGGATTTTCAACACAACTATAAAGTCGCATTAAATATTCAGTTGAGAAGATTCCAACTGCTATGGTGTCTATCACTGAAAATACTGTGCTGAAGTAATAGGCAAATGAGGAAATGGACTCTAGAACTACACAAACAACTGAAATAATGACCCATAAAATGATAAAGAAATCAAAAATTTCATGTAATTTATTATTCTTTTCTGAGTCATAAACAATTAAATATAACTTTTTACGAAATGTAGCCCCATGATTTTGCTGATTAAATGCTTTAAATGCTGGAGCTACTGTTCGAAAAAGTTTGAAGAGTCTAAGTAGTCTCAGTGCTCTTAATATTCTCAAATCAATATCTACAAATGCTCCTAAATAAAACGGTAATATAGCAATCAAATCAATTAATGCAAAAGGACTAAAAAAATAAGCAATTCTTGGATTTTTTTTATTTGAAAACTCAAGATCTTCAGGGATAACATAAATTCTTAAAACATATTCGATAGAAAAAATTAGGATTGAAATTTGATCAAATAAATGAAAAGATGACTGGTGAGATTGATAAATAGCTGGAACAGTTTCAATAAGCATCCCAAATAAATTAATAATAATAAGGGCAGTAATAGATCTATCAAGTAAAAGATAGGAATTATTTTTAATATTGGGGTTAAAAATTTATCGTAAATGAATTTACGTACACTTAAATTCAATTGATTCGGATTAAATTTTAAGGATCTCATAATGTTATTTCACCAATAAGAATTCGATAATATCCACGATCACAAACACTTAATCGGTACATTAAACCTTTGACTAATATTTCGGAATCCTCGAGAGGAGAATATATTGGTATGCCAGATGGACTAATATTAATTTTTTCAAAAATAAAAGAACCTTTAGAGGACTCATCTTTTTTAGAACAAATCTTAGCCACTAACGGATTAGACTCGTCTATGGGATTTTTAAGATTATGAAACTTACCTTTATCACCTAATAGTGTTTGAAGGCATTCTTTCCAAGTGTGATCCTCTTTGGAAATTCCTTTTGGTAAGCAGGCCTGTGGTGACGGGGTAATATTTTCATCTATATTTTTTTTAAACTCACCTGCCCAAGTTAAAAATGATTCTCCATTTGCTTTGGCAACATCTAATTTAACAGCCTCATGATAGATATCGGTTCCTAAATGAGCTACAAATAAAAGGTTACAAACTAAAATACATAAGAAAATATTATCTTGAAATTTCAACCCCCATGAAAATTTTATTTTCAAAGTTTATCCTTTTAATAATTAATTTATATTGATAATTTTTTTAACTAATATCAGTATAGTGCCACGATTAAAGTGAGTATCCATATCAGTAGTTATAGATTCGATCAGAAGCCAGCAGTATAAGTCACCAGACTCGTCAAGGTATTCGTTGATTGGAAAGCTTCTTGGCGGTAGATGGCGTTGAAGCTGATCTGTTGAGTTTTATCAATCTGATAAGAAGCGCCAAGATTAGCTACAGGTCTTGTCTTCTGAAGATTAGGATTAAAGTTGATGGCTGTTAGTCCAGTAATCCCTGTTGCTGAATAATTATCACCATGGTTATTAAGGTCTTGTTCAATACCAACGCTACCAAACAAACCGATCTTAGGCATTAAGTTACCACTTAGTTTTACTCCAGCTAAGGCTGTAGTTGTTTCTTGAACGAGACTATCAAATGTCAGTGGCGAAGTAACTGTAATAGTTGCTTGTTCACTATAGGCGCTTGAGCTCACCTTGGTATAACGAATACCAACAAAAGGACTTGCAATCCATTGGCTATGAACGGGTAATGTGTAACTTCCAGTTATCGATGCCGCTTGGCTATTAAGTCTTGTAGAACCAGAACCAGCTTCACTCGTACCAATCACTTGACGGGTCAATGATAAATCACGGTCGCCATATCCAGCGGCTACTCTTACCGAGTAACCTAACTGATCAGCTTGATGATTCCACACGCCAAATACACCAAACAGTGGATTACTATTACTTAAATTAATACCCGAAGCTGCATTACTTGAACTTAAATTTTGATCAAGATACGCACCAAGTCTTACTTTGTCATTTAACTTGTATGCACCAATTAGTAAACCATTGGTGCTGTTATCACCCGTACTGACTCGTGCATATCGACCACCAGTTGACACGCAAATCTTGTTGCTATCGAATGTATTACAGTCATACGTCAAACCAATATTGATAGCAGAAGTTTGAAGTGCATAGGTCCCTTTCAAATCATGCAGGGATGCTTGGGTATGGGCTAGGTTGGGTGTGAAATACAAATACACGTTTGAGTTGTCGTAAGTCAGAGAATAGCCAAGATTGGTGTAAGCTCCAAGATTCGTGGAGAGGCTTGCGAAGGTTCCACTCACGGATGAGGCAGTCAATAAGGTGTATTTACCAGCACTATAAGTTCCTGAGCTTGCTGTTAAGGCTAGGGTTCCACCCAGTGATGCTACTCCAGTCACGCTCAATTTTTGATTACTCGATGGCGAGAAGTTCATCGCCAGAGTACCTGTTGATGACTGGGTGTAGTTTTTACCTAAAGAGACGGTATTGGCTGATACACCAGTAATATTAAAAGCACCGTTGTTAAACACACCCGTACCAATCGTTGCATCCGTTCCTGAAGTGGCAATCGAGCCACTGCCACTCAGCACCAATGTAGACCCTGAATCAACGGTTGTATTACCGGTGTAGGTATTTGCTGCAGTTAAAGCTAAAGTACCGCCACCAGAAACTACCACATCACCAGCAGAGACACCATCAATAATGGCTGACGAGACGGTAGTGGTAGTCCCAGAAGCCACATTAAATACCGGGTCGCCAGTTACTGTGATGGCATTACTGATGGTGGTAGTTGCAGTAGTAGTCAAGGTGGCTGGAACGGTTGATGAGCCAACTAATGCTAAAGTACCGCTACCTAAAGCATCGCTTGAGGCAATGGATAAAACAGCTCCGGCTTGAACTTCAGTGCCTCCCGAGTGGGTATTAGCCGTACTCAACACGACAGCTCCCTGCCCTGCAGTGCCAGTGTTGGCAATGGTTAGCTTGCCACTCTCGCCAGACACATCAGAAAAAGCGCCAGAGAAAATAACACGTAGACCACTAGTATCAATTTTGCCACCAGTAGATTTAATCGTAAAAGCAGTAGACGTTGTAGTTGCTGAATCAATCTTTAAGGTGCCGCCATCAAGAACAGGATTAAGACCCCCACCAACAGAGCTTAAGAGATTAGTAGAGCCAGATTGGATATTGGAAGCCCTTGCTGCGACAACCAAATCCCATGTTGTTTCGCTACCACCTTGCACCAACTCCCATTTGTAAGAACTACTAAAGTTATTCCAGGTATTGAAGATGGAGCTGTAGTTGGTAATATTGGAGCTGGCAACTCCCGTTAAAACTGAGCTGTAAGTTGTTGCTGATAGCGTTGAATCGGTATAGATACCAAAGTTCGTAGAGCCTGTGCCACTAGTCACCGCCAACTTGCCAAAATTACTATCGCTATTGATGATGATGTTGTAATTGGTGGGTAAAATATTTCTGTAAGTTAAAGGACTACCACTTGCGCCTTGCAAGTTATTTAATGTTGTGAGAGTGTTATCGTTACGGATACCATAAGCGGTTAATCCGCTGGCCGAAATTCTTCCAGTATTGGTTAATGTTGTGACGATACCTCTGTTGTAAAAGCCAGCAGTGCTAGAGCTACTAGTCGAAATTACCCCCGAATTATTGAATGTTGTGATTCTTCCTGAGGTGGAGTTATTGATGCCATAAGCACTGGAGCCGCTAGTAGCAATTAGCCCAGTATTATTTAACGTCGTAGTTGTGCCTGAATTAAGGATACCAAAACCGCTGTTGCCATTAGGCCCGAAGCTGCCACTAGTGGAAATTACCCCCGCATTAGTTAATGTTGTGATTGTTCCTAGGGAGGAGTTAATGATGCCAGGAGAGCCAGGGCCGCTGATCGAAATTAACCCCGAATTATTGAATGTTGTGATTGTGCTGGTATTTGAGACACCATAACTAGAATTAATAGAATGCGATATACCACTTGATACTGTGAATCTACAAAGCGAAGAGGAGTTAGATTGCCCAGCAGTGGTATCCGAGGAAATGACTGTTTCATTACATTGAGCCCATACGTTTCCTTGAGGGATCATCACCCCAATACATAGTAAAAAAAATAGAAAATAAGAATTGAAATATCTGCGAATTTGTATCTGCATTACAAAGCAGAGCTGACGAATTTTTAATGCCATAACATTGCCTACCTATTAACAAGATGGCTTAATTTTCACAGCCAGAATGGCGATTGATAACCCTGCGAAAGGAGGGTTCGTAACTTAATTAATAGCAAGTTTGGCATTAAGAGCTATGAGCTCAGCAAGAGATCGTAAGCGTAATTTATACATCACTTCTGACTTGTATTCTTTAACAGTTGGCAATGAAATGCCTAATTCCTCGACAAGCTCTCTATTACCAAATCCCTTGGCTAATAATTCAAAGACTTGACGCTCACGTGGCGATAGGGTTTTAAGTGCTTCAGCCAATTGGGACTTACGAACAAGCTCTTGCATGGCAATACTATCTTGCTCAATGGCTTTGGCAACCGTACTTAAAAAAGCTTCACGACTAAAAGGTTTTAATAAAAAATCAAACGCCCCATTTTTAAAAGCTTTGACAATTTGTTTATCTGAGCTTTCTCCGCTAATGAAAATTATAGGCATATTGTGCCCCTTCTCAATCAGCTCGGCCTGCAATTCAATACCTGATTGCTTGGGCATGCGCATATCGGTTACCAACACCGCTGGAACTACAGGTTTGAATTCTTTTAAGAATTGCTCTGGGTTAGCAAAAGAGAAGATTTCATAGCCAAAAAACTGTAAAGCACGCTCTAAATCAGATCGTAACTCATCATCATCTTCAACTAAAAAAACGTATTTTTTATCAACCTTCATAAACAACTTATCTCACCATGAAATACTGATTATTATTCATTACAGCTTGTCTAAATACCCTACGAACGAAGGGATAAAACTCTTAAATAGATTGATTATGGCTATATTGATTAATTAGCAACCAGGTTTTACTGAATAACCTATGGTTTTTCCTCTGGGAGGGATACTCAGAAAAAAAGTGACCCCTTCATTGTTAGGTAAGTTTTCAAAACTCAAAGTTCCTTGATGACGCTCAGCAATATAGTAAGAAAGCCAAAGCCCAATACCTACTCCAGAGGATTTTGAAGTAGCAAATAAATTAAACAATTTATCTGCTTGATCGGGTCTTACTCCTAATCCATTATCTGAGACAGAAAGTCGATACCACCCATCTTCGTCTACCCTACTCTCAATATGAATTTTTTTAGTATCTCGATCCAGCATATCCAAAGCATCAATTGCGTTTGAAACCAGATTTGCTATTACCTGTCTCATCAAAGAATCCCAGACAATAATGGGTTCTTTTGCATCAAGATCTAAATGAACCATGATTTTTGATTTTCGAACACGATCTGTATAAAGAGAAATCACATCTTCAACCAATATATCTAGATTAATAGCTACAGTATCATTTTTGCTTGATTGAAATAATTTTTTCAGGCTGACGACAAGATCAGCTGCAGAATGATTCGCTTTTAAAATATTATTAATAGAAAGCTTGAGGTCTTCTATATTTAAATCTTGACGATTTATTTTATCAAGTACTTCACCACTATTAAGTTCGATTCTGGTCAAAAATTGATTGAACTCATGGGCTAATCCGGCTGATAATGCGCCTGTTTCAACTAAAGCGTTTTTATTTGATAAATTTTCAATCAAAATATCTTTTTCTTGAAGCAATCCTTGAATCTGTGCATCTCTCATCTTTACTTTAATAGCATTGTGCGAAAAATTCTCTATCCAGTGCATCAAAATTATTAATTGAAGAAATACAAAAAGAGCGCCCCTTAAAAAGCGAGCAGAAATATCGAACTGCGAAATATCAGAAACATTAAATCCCCAAATATTTCCTTGGCGATTGACTATAAAAATAACTACCATCCAGATCAGAAAAATACCTATAAATGTCAAAGTTGCAGAACGGATTAAATTGATCCATAACGTTGGAAGTTGCTCGTTACTTGCAATAACTTCAGCAAGCATCCAACTCAAAAGAAAAATAATGAATATATAGACAGTAAATGATCGATCCAAATAATTACCATTTTTTCCAACGGCTAAAAAAGTTAAGAAGAAAAGAATGACGCATCCTAAGCTAGTCAGGATAAACTTCATTGTTAATCTTGTTCGGATTGACCTAAAATAAAGTGGCTGACATAAAAGTGCTAAGCCAAAGATAAAATAACCTATAAATAATATTTTCTTGAAAATAGATTCTGGAAGCTCTTCAAAAAAGCGATACGCTTCTAAATTTTGGCCAATAAATGTAAAAGCTATAACAATTAAACTTGCGCCTATAAAACTAATTAAACTCGCAAATGACATTAAATAAAAACTCTGATTTCGCTTTACCCCATTAGATAACTGAATTCCAGAGATAAAAATTGATAGCAAAATGAATGCTAACGAACCGTAATAGAAAGATAAGTATTGGGACATTCTTCTTATTTTAAGATAAGTCTAAAGCGCATATTCAATTTAGACTTGTCGCTAGACTATTAAATCCTCAACACGTTCCAGACTGTCATTGACCCCATGTTTGAGGGTGGGATTGAAAGCTTTGATCATGTTCCACGCGGAACAAACTAAAGATATCGGTTTTCCCGATAAACCACGAATTTCGGGTCTAAATATTTACCTTATATGGTCACCCTTACAAATAAATTTGGATTGACACATATCAATGCCTACCAGTGCTGGAAGATGTATGTTACCTATTTACTTTCTAATAGAGCCTGGGGTTACACCAAATTTTTTCTTAAATGCAGTAATAAAGTGATTGACGTGAGAATATCCAATAGTATGAGCTAGAGTTTTCATTGGTACCTCTGTTTCAAACAATGCTTGATAAGCTTGCTCTAATCTCTGATTAGATAAAAACGAATAAATTGACTCATTGTATTTTTTGAAAAAGAGTTGGTTCAGCTTTCCAGGGCTCATGTTATATTTTTTTGCGAGCTCTGTTAGATTTGGAATTTTTTCTTTAATTTGTAAAAGTTCACTATGTAAAATTTCTACATTAAAAATATCTTGTTCTAATTCTTTTAAAAATACCCCAGTATTAGCTGTGAGCAGATAAAGTTCTACGAGAAACTGAAGAATTGTAGATTGTGCAAAAAGGGCTCGCATCGAACCTTCAAGGTGATCTGGGGATGCGTTCTCCAGTTTATTTGTAATGGATTGCGGGATTTTAGTTAAACCATAACTTCCTTCAGAGGGTAATCTTAAACTTTGGAATAGTAATTGAGTACTTTCAGTCCCCAATAAATGAGCAAGTGTACTTTCAGGAATTATGCAGGCGGTTGTTGAAACATTTTCCTCCGTATAGATCGTTTCTAATAAGTCGTATGATTTTCCCCTCCCAAAGACAACTTCTCCTGGACTTAAAATTAGATTTACCTCTGGATTGTTTCCTTTTGTCTTTTTTAACCCTGAATGTATGATGTGAAACAAGAACATTGGATATGGAAATTGAACAGAAAAATGGCCTATTTCAATTTCAAAAGGACGATCTTCCCCGGTGAAATTGTGTTTGGTTTGCAATATCGTGATTCCATCTAATAAATCTATATGTTCAGTGTATCCAAAGCCGACTTCGGGTGGGTATGGCAAAGAGGTTTTCTTTATCTCAGCGCCTAGGTAAATTTCGTCAGATGGATTACCATCTACAAGCCATTTAATTTTATGAATATCCCCCATCAGCTGCAACTCCAAGAAAAAAGTGAAGATTAAAAGTTTTTAAATATATTTTGTTTATCTATAAAAATACTTGATGGATGATTTTATTACTAATGATGTTGGCTTTTTATTATTTTTTTAAATCAACTTAAATTCATGAGAGATAATATTAATTTATATGAGTAACTAATGCTTAATAAAACGGCGAATCTAAAATAATTTAATCGAATTCAGTCAGTGTCGTATTAATTAAAATATCGTCACTACAAGCAGTCCAAACTAGTCTTATGAACACAAAGTAACCCAATATCCATGGGGTTTAGCTTAAAAGAATGTCGAAAATTCAAGATAGCCATCGTCATCCAATAAATAGAAAAAAACTAAATTCCATTAAAGGATCAGAACAAGCTTTTCCTAATTTTCAACCCTGCTAAAGGAGGGTTCGTAACTTAATTAACTTAATCTAAAATAAGTTAGTAGTAGAAAATAGTTGTTTATTCGTAGTTTAACGGCACAACTTTATATGAGAAAAAGCTTAGAGTATCTAAGTTTATTGTTGGATGTCATCTTAAGGTACTTAAAAAATTGTCCTTTCATCGTGCTGAGTCTTATGGCAATTAACCAAACATCGACTGTAAGTGGCTTCAACGTTTCAAATATTACTGACCTAAATCTATTAATGGCAATATAACTTCCTCCAAAGGTATTCGTGAAAAAAATAATTTTTATATATTGTATATTTTTACTTGCATCATGTGCTGCAGTTAATTCGAGTGACACACCAGAGTCTAGTAATAATCAATCTAAATCAAACATAAGTGATCCAAACAAAGAAATAGAGACAAATCAGGCAAAATTATTAGGTGAAATGCCATTCCCTGCAGGATCAATTATGCATAACGATGCATTCATTGTAGGTAACGGAAATTCTTGGGTTGGACGAATAAAGGTCACCACTAATCTTAATGTCCTGCAAAGCTTTGCTTTTTTTCGAGATGAATTTCCAAAATCAGGATGGATTTTACTCTCCTCAGTTGCTTCTGAAAGAAGTATTCTTTTATTTCATAAAGCAGATCGCTCTGTAACTATTGAAATTCAAGCTCCAATTATGAGCATGAATTCAAAATCATTAATCACATTAACAGTCGGACCAAAATCATTTAAATAAAATTAAAATACACATTATTCGAATTACTTCATGAACTTTAGTCTAATCACAAATTGATGTCAAAAATATATATTTTTTTATCTAATAATGCCTTTCGTACATAAACAGTCTCAACTAGAAATCGCGTATCAAAAAACCAATTACGTATTTTCAGCACCGAATGTGATTAGGTTGAATATTGGCAAACCAAACCCTCTCATTGATAGGCTGTTTAATCAACTTAATTGTTCGACTGGTGGTTTCATTAGTGCGTGTAATCCAGAGTCCAAGAAAACCACTCCTGAAAAAAATCGTATCGCAAATTTTAAACTTGAAGAACTGCTTATTGGTAAAGTATATTTCTATGGCGTAGGAATTGATCCCGATACTGAATGGAAAGAAGAGTCTTTTATGGTCTTGGGGATAGACAAAACAGAACTAATAGAACTTGGAAGAACCTTTAAACAAAATGCAGTGGTCTATGTAGAAAAAGGTCATGTCCCTGAACTGGTGTGGACTGATATAAGGGAAAAATCTACCTAGCAAAATTACATTAAGTAGGCTCAACCATCTAGAGTAATTGACTGCTAGTATATTTAAACTGATCCAATAGTCCCACAGGATCTCTATTACGGTGAGTGAAGCCTAGTTGGTCTCGGTATGAAGGTTGCCAATCTAGCCCACAATAGTCACAATCACCACAGTGATCTTAATTTGTGAATCGTGGCCTGCCCAGCACGATTCGAACGTGCGACCTACGGCTTAGAAGGCCGTTGCTCTATCCATCTGAGCTATGGGCAGTTAATTTAGCATTATATATTTATTCATTCTAATTAGGTGACTTATTACTTCATCGGTAAAAAGTCTAACTCCACTTAGTCTAATTTATGAAGATATGTGTTTTATAGTTTTATTTAAAAGCAGATTAGGTGAAGCAAATTACTAAACTATGAAGAAAGCGTTTTAAAAAACTCAAACAACACTCAAATATATGCAAGTGATTTAAACCCTAAAATCCGGTAGGAATTATGAACTTGTAAAAAGGTAGAAAAGTAGTCTATCTTTTCTAAAATTGGTCGGGGCGGTGGGATTCGAACTCACGACCCTCTGCTCCCAAAGCAGATGCGCTACCAGGCTGCGCTACGCCCCGAACATCTATCATTCTAACCTGTTTTAGAAAACTTTACTAATTCTTTATGGTTCTTGAGCTATTTATTTTTCCCCAAGCCTCACCTGATAGTGATTTTCTATCCAGTCTGCTCTCACATTCTTCAATAATTACAAGATTTACTTTGATGGGCGCTGCCTTTAATGTATTGGCAATCGACTCTAACAAACCCATATCTCCAGTAAATGCTGGGCCATAACTAATCTTTCCACTTGTTGAATCGGTGTAAGATAAAGAAATTGGCTGACAAGAGACTTGTGCTTCTAATGCCGCTTGAAATAAATTCGGCTTAAAAGGTAAAACGTGATCCCCATTTGATGATGTTCCTTCAGGAAATATGCAAATATGATCCCCATTACCAAGTGCTTGAACCATTTGTTTAGAAACATTTTTAGAATCGCCTCTTCGCTGGCGATCAATAAATAAAGTATTAATTTGTTTGGCAAACCACCCAAAAATTGGCCATTCTCCAACTTCTTTTTTTGCCACAAAGCGCATTGGATGCCATGCATTGATCACATGGATATCCAGCCATGAAATATGATTCGACACATACAACACTCCAGAAGTCCGATGATTTACTTTGCCAGAAATTTCAATTTGCACCCCCAAAATATGCAATAACTTTCTACTCCATTCTTGCAAATATGAATTTCTACGATCTTGGTTTGCAAAGCGAAATAGCCAAATAACAACACAAAAACCATAGGAGAAGTGACCAATTATTTCTAAATATTTGAATAAAATCATAGGCCTTTTAAATTAAAATTAGTTGTAACACTAATGACTTAAATCGTTCACACTCTGGTCATTGTACTCGGGCTAAATGGACTTCCATGATGCAATACCGCACGATCTGGATTTCTGATATTCACTTGGGTACTTCTGGTTGCCAAGCGAATTATCTCCTTGACTTCTTAAAACATAATGACGCCCATACATTTTATCTAGTTGGGGACATTATTGACGGTTGGCGCTTAAAAAAATCATGGTATTGGCCTCAGGCGCACAATGATGTGATTCAAAAACTTTTGCGTAAAGTGCGTAAAGGTGCCGAAGTATTTTATATACCCGGCAATCATGACGAGGTTGCAAGGCAGTTTATAGGTATGTCTTTTGGTGAAATTCAAATTCAAAATGAAATGGTTCATGTCACAGCAGATGGGAAAAGACTGTGGATCACACATGGGGATTTGTTTGATAGCGTGATGCAATATGCTAAGTGGTTAGCCTATTTAGGTGATAGCGCTTACACATGTATTTTATTAATTAATCGTTGGTTCAATCATATTAGAATCAAGCTAGGCTTTCAATATTGGTCATTATCTCAATACCTCAAACACAAAGTAAAAAATGCAGTCAGTTTTATTGCTGACTTCGAGGCGATTATGGCTCGTGAAGCTCGTAAAAGAAAATGCGATGGTGTAGTCTGCGGACATATTCATAAAGCAGAAATTAGAGATATTGATGGTCTACTTTATTGTAATGATGGTGACTGGGTAGAAAGCCTGACGGCACTTGTTGAAACTTTTGATGGCGAATTAAAAATTATCCACTGGCCACATATTCTTCAGGGTTCAGAAGAAATGGTATTCGAACCTATTGTCATTACTTCACACAGTCCCTTAGGTATGCCAGCTATACCTTCTCCAACTTATTCCCCAGCTTTTGCAAAAAGTTCCGATCCAATCCCAACCTTAGAGTTAACCGAATGAGAATAATGATCATCACCGATGCTTGGGAACCTCAAGTCAACGGCGTCGTTAGAACCTTAAAACAAACAAGGAAAGAATTAACTTTAATGGGCCACGAAGTCGATATGATTACGCCATTAGAGTTTAAAACTCTGCCTTGCCCTACATACCCTGATATTTCCTTATCCATACTACCTGCCAAAAAAGTCTCAAGAAGGATCAAAGCATTTAATCCTGATGCAATTCACATATCTACAGAGGGCCCGCTTGGATTGGCCGCACGTTCATTTGCAATCAGAAACAAAATTCCTTATTCAACGGCCTATCACACCCGATTTCCAGAATATGTGCATGCGCGTATCAAAATTCCATTAGCGTGGACCTACCAATTTTTAAAATGGTTTCACGGCCCCTCATGTGCTGTTATGGCACCAACTCCTGCCGTTATGCAAGACTTGCAAAAGTATGGCTTTACCAATGTGGTTCTTTGGAGTCGAGGGGTTGATTTAGAACGTTTTCAATATCAAGAGTCGAACTTAATTAATCTTCCAAAACCTATATTTTTATATGTTGGTCGAGTCTCCGTTGAAAAAAATATTGAGGCTTTTTTATCTCTTGACCTTCCTGGCTCGAAGGTAGTGGTCGGTGACGGTCCGGCTCTTACGTTCCTCAAAGATAAGTATCCTAATGCTACTTACCTAGGTGGCAAGAGCCAAGCTGATTTACCACCTTATTATTCTGCTGCAGATGTTTTTGTTTTTCCGAGCAGAACAGACACTTTTGGCCTGGTTCTTTTAGAAGCTATGGCTTGTGGATTGCCAGTAGCTGCCTATCCTGTTTCAGGCCCGATTGATGTCATTGGTCAATCCGGTTCTGGTGTTTTAAACGAAGACTTACGAGAGGCGTGCTTAGAAGCTCTCAAAATACCCAAAGAGGCTGCGATTGCTCATGCTAAGTTGTATTCTTGGAAAGCTGCAAGCGAACAATTTGCCAAACACTTAGTTCCGGTTCCAGAAGGACTCGTTAAACACAGTATGGAAATAGAGATCTAACCATATGAGCGAAAAATACTCTATAGACCAAAATCCGCATAAGGGTAATAAAGGGATTACTAGAGCTTTTAGAGCTGCAGTGAACTCATGGAATGGACTTGTATTTGCCGTCCGTGAAGAAAGTGCCTTTCGTCAAGAATTGACTTTAGCAAGCGTGTTAATTCCCGTTAGTTTTGTGTTACCAGTAACACCAGCAGAACA
>CANHPL010000041.1 GCA_947462685.1 Burkholderiaceae bacterium
AAGTATGAAGGATGGGAAGAGCCAATAATCAGGATGTGATCGAAAAAGTGTAAACCATGTGTCCGGTACAGACCTTTATGTATTTGGTAGGACGGGCGAGATTCGAACTCGCGACCAACGGATTAAAAGAAGTCATACCGCTTGAAAATTGTATATAAATCAGTGGTTTGTAAGACTGTATTAGCGGTGTGCGATTGAATGTGCGATTGGTTTTTTGTTTTAACAGGATCTAAGCGTTACTTAAAGTGACGGCTGTATTTAAGTAAGAGTTAATGCGCATCCTTAAGTTCTAATTCCTTTAGACTTTTACTTCATTTAGAGATGGATTATCAAAAAATCCTCTCTTTCGAAGTGGGACTGAAAATTAGGTCATATCAACATGGCAGGGTTCGCTGATTCGAATTCAGTCGAGCCTACTAATCTTAGAAATCGAGAACCTAGTAGTAAGCATCTTTTGTATTTTTAGGTAGAAGCTTCTCTCTTTATTTAGTTCGTTTTTTCGTGTTAAAAATAAAGCGATGTAAAGTAAGTCATGTCGAATCACATCATCACTTCGTCACCATTGACACACTCGTGCTATCACTGTCATACCCCCGTATTGCCCAATGTATCCTATGAAGATACTATTGGTGAAGAGGTACGTTATTTTTGTTGTTCTGGTTGTTTGGCTATTGCTATGACCATTCATGCCCAGGGATTGGATATTTTTTATACGCGGCGCTTGCAAGCCAGTCCAAAACCTTTGGCAACGATAGTTGGTGATCAAATCCCCGAACAACTGTTGGCGTATGACGATCCGTTACTCCTGGGACAATATACTCGTCCAGTACTCGGGACTGATCATCTCGAAAGTACCTTACGTTTAGAAAAAATCAGGTGTGCTGCTTGCGTTTGGTTGTGTGAACAACATCTTCTCCGATTGCCCGGTGTTCATGCTATACAGATTCATTACGTCACACAAAGGGCGAGGGTGATTTTTGATCCAAAGATCACGAGCTTGTCGCGTTTACTCTTCGAAATCGATCGCATTGGTTATGAGGCGTGGCCATTTGAGCCCTCCTTATCGATGGAAAAATCAAAAAAAGAACGACGTCAATTACTCACCCGTTTAGGCATTGCCTTATTAGGGATGATGCAAGTCATGATGTATGCCTGGCCGTCTTATGTAGGTAGTCGAGACATCACTTCCGAGTTCCATCTATTGTTAAGTTGGACGAGTTGGTTACTAACGGTGCCGGTCATTCTGTATTCTGCTGCACCCATTTTTAAGTCGGCTTGGCACAGTATAGGGATGTTTACTAAAAGTCATCAGCTCAATATGGACGTTCCGATTGCTCTTGCACTAGGACTCTCTTTTGTAGTTGGCACAGTCAATACGATGACCCAATTCGGCCCGAGTTACTTTGATTCGATCACGATGTTCGTGGCTTTTATTTTGGTGGCGCGCTACGTCGAGCTCTTGGCGCGACAAGATGCCCAAAGTGGCGCAGAAGCCCTGGCAAAGCAATTACCCGCTACGTGTGAACGTTATGTCAATTATTCTCATTCATCAGAAATCCATGTGGCGCCAGTCGTTAATTGTCGTATCGGGGATGTCATTCGGGTGGGTTCAGGTCAGCTGATTCCTATGGATGCTCAGGTACTGCAATCCGAGAGCTCGGTGGATGAGTCCTTATTGACTGGGGAGTCCAGACCCATCGAGAAAAATATCGGCGATACTGTGTATGCCGGCACGTACAACATTGTTAATCCACTTCATCTTCAAGTCACGGCCCTTGGTCAATCTACGCGGATTGCTGGTATTGCTTCTCTGCTAGATCAAGCATTAAGTGCGAAGCCTGTTTTATTCAGTAAAACGCAAACGTGGTCTGGTTATTTTATTGTTATTTTAATGTTGGCGGCAATATTTTCTTCCGCCATTTGGTTATTCATTGAACCTAGTAGAGCGTGGACTGTATTGATGGCCGTATTGGTAGCGAGTTGTCCTTGTGCGCTTTCGCTTGCGATTCCAACCGCGTTGGCAACGTCGCAGGGTACGGCAACTAAACTTGGTTTATTGATTGTGCGTGGTCATGTGATGGAGAGTTTATCGAAGGCCAGTGATATTGTTATTGATAAAACGGGTACGATCACACTGGGAGAGCCTGAGCTCTTGATGATTCGTCATCTACGTCCAGATCTGACAGAAGAGCAAGTCTTATCGATTGTTGGTGCTCTTGAAATGGGTCAGACGCACCCTTTAGCGCTAGCGATTCTGCGCGCCGTCAAGATGCGTAACATTACCCCAATGAGTCTTTCGCAACCGGTCCAAAACCATCTAGGTTATGGTCTGAGTTCAGGTCATTATCGTTTAGGAGCATCTTCATGGGTGGGTGTCGAACCCGTCGAAATGGAAGGGCAGCATGTTCAAGTGCACTTAGGTGATAAGTTGGGTTTAATGGCGAGCTTGATCTTTTTAGATCAGGTACGTCCTGGTTTAGATGTCTTTCTGAAAACCGTCCAGGAGCGCAACATCCGCGTGCATTTAATTTCTGGGGATCACCCACAGACTGTCGCGTGGTGGGCCAATCACGTCGGTATCACGACGTATCAAGGGGCTTGTACACCACA
The DNA here is from genome assembly GCA_947462685.1 of Burkholderiaceae bacterium. Classification (GTDB taxonomy): domain Bacteria; phylum Pseudomonadota; class Gammaproteobacteria; order Burkholderiales; family Burkholderiaceae; genus Polynucleobacter. The sequence goes on from CANHPL010000041.1 coordinate 2,611, forward strand.
GCATAAATGTCAATATGTGCAAACATTACAGCAAGCGGGTCGAGTTGTACTAGCTATTGGTGATGGCGTCAATGATGCTCCATTATTAGCCAGCGCCGATGTCTCGATTGCGGTTGGGGTTGGAGCACCACTCGCGATTGCTGGAGCTGATGCTATTTTGACAGCTCTATCTTTAGCGCCTTTATCGAATATTTTGAAGTTGGCAGATCGAACACAGTCCATCATAACCATGAATTTAACCTGGGCATTGATTTACAACGTCGGCATGATACCGGTGGCGATGCTAGGATGGATTAATCCTTGGATTGCGGGGGTTGGTATGTCTTTATCTTCGTTACTCGTGACTTTAAATGCTTGGCGATTAAGAAAAGCGTAGACTGTGCGCATGGATAGTTTATATATTCTGATTCCTTTATCGTTGGCCCTAATTGTTTTTATCATCATCGTTTTATCGTGGGCGATAAAGAATGATCAATTTGACGATCTGCAGGGTCCCGCTGAGTCGATTTTGATGGACGATGATACGCCCAAATAGATTTACAACAACGCATTCTGTTGTTTTTTTCTATTTCGTTTTTAAAACTTTAGCTCTTTTTGACTTATATCAAATACTCTTTTGGCCATCGCAGGAAAATAGCCAATAGTGTTGTTTGTCATCGGTTAGCAAAGAGGAGAAGCCATGGGAATTACCCTGGATAAAAAACAAGAGTATTTCAATTACAAGATTGTTAGTCAATTTGCCATCGTCACCGTACTTTGGGGAATTCTTGGAATGCTCATTGGTGTGATTTTGGCGGCACAGCTAGTTTATCCAGAAATTACTATGAATATCCCTTGGCTCAGTTATGGTCGACTTCGCCCACTCCACACCAATGCCGTTATTTTTGCTTTTGGTGGTTCGGCATTATTTGCCACTTCTTACTATATCGTTCAAAGGACTTGTCAGGTTCGCTTGTTCAGTGACAAATTAGCAGCCTTTACATTTTGGGGATGGCAGGCAGTCATTGTTTCTGCAGCGATCACTTTACCAATGGGCTTATCAACGTCTAAAGAGTATGCCGAACTCGAATGGCCGATTGATATATTGATTACGGTGGTTTGGGTCGCTTATGCGGTGGTGTTTTTTGGTACGCTCATGAAACGCAAAACCAAGCATATTTATGTATCGAACTGGTTCTTTGGCGCTTATATTCTGACCATCGCGGTGCTTCATATTGTGAACAATATTGAAATTCCAGCCGGTTTATTTAAATCATATTCTGCTTATTCTGGTGCACAAGATGCGATGATTCAGTGGTGGTATGGGCATAATGCGGTTGGTTTTTTCTTGACTACCAGCTTTTTAGGCATGATGTATTACTTCATTCCGAAGCAAGCAGAGCGCCCCATTTATTCTTACCGATTATCGGTAGTGCACTTTTGGGCGTTGACCTTTACCTATATGTGGGCAGGACCACATCATCTACAGTACACCTCATTACCGGATTGGACACAGTCCTTAGGAACGGTATTTTCGATTATTTTGTTAGCGCCATCATGGGGCGGCATGATCAACGGCATTATGACTTTATCTGGTGCCTGGGAAAAGTTACGTTATGATCCAATTCTGAAATTTATGGTGGTGTCCTTATCGTTTTACGGTATGTCTACGTTTGAAGGTTCGATGATGTCCATCAAAACTGTCAATGGATTGGCGCATTATACCGATTGGATTATTGGCCATGTCCACTCTGGAGCACTCGGTTGGGTGGCCATGATTTCGATTGGTTCTATGTATTATCTGATTCCGCGTTTGGTCGGCGAAAAAGAAATGTACAGTAAGCGTTTGGTAGAGCTGCATTTTTGGATTGCAACTGTTGGAGTGGTGATTTACATTGCAGCTATGTGGATTGCCGGAGTGATGCAAGGCTTGATGTGGCGTGCCTTTGAAGCAGATGGAACTCTCACTTACTCATTTGTTGAAAGTGTAAAAGCCACATACCCTTTCTACATTGTGCGCTTGATTGGTGGCTTTGCCTTCCTCAGTGGGATGTTGATGATGGCGTTTAACGTTTATAAAACTGTTGGGCCCAGGAAATTCATGGATGCGCTGATTCCCCCGTTGCCGGTATCTATCCCTAAGCCCATCGTTTTCAGACCAACAAATGCTAAATAAGGATTAGACTATGTCAGAACATCAACATCCTTTTTTCTCCCATGCTACTCTGGAGCGAAATGTTGGCTTGTTAATTACTGTCACCATGATTGTCGTTGCGATAGCGGGCCTAGTACAAATCGTTCCACTGTTTTATCAGCACTCCACTACCGAGCCAAGTCCTGGGGTTGTGCCTTACTCTGCACTCCGACTTGCGGGACGTGATATTTATCAGCGCGAAGGTTGTGTGGGTTGTCATTCTCAACAAATCCGCACACTACGTTCTGAAGTTGAGCGGTATGGTCCTTATTCTTTAGCGGGTGAGTCAGTGTATGACCATCCTTTTTTATGGGGAAGTAAACGGACAGGGCCTGATTTATCCCGAGTTGGTGCTCGTTATTCTGATGTATGGCATCAGGTGCATTTAAATAATCCACGCTCAGTAGTGCCGGAGTCGAATATGCCTGCATATCCTTGGTTAGAGAAAAATATGGCAGCTAAAGACACCATTGCTGATCACATGACAGCTTTGCGTCGCGTAGGTGTTCCCTATGCCGATGAAGAAATTGCGAATGCATCTAAAGAACTTGAAGGAAAAACCGAAGCGGACGCACTGATTGCTTATTTACAAGGTTTGGGAACAAACCGCCGGTATTTAAAAATCGATGAGATACCCATTAATTAATGAAATAGGATATTTATGCAACATTTAGTACCTTACCTTTCAGCGACGGCCACGATTTTAGGCATCTTGTTTTTTTTAGGAATTGTCTGGTGGGCGTGGTTACCTAATAATCAACCGGCACTTCATGAGTCGGCGCAGCTGCCGTTTGATCTACCCGATGAATTCATGAGGGAGCAATCATGAGTGACTTTATAAGTCCAGGATGGAGTATCTATATCACTATCATGACCTTGGTAGGGATTGCTGCTTGTCTTTGGTTATTGTTTAGTCAGCGCAAGATTGCTGTGGTGCATGGCAAGGATGGCGCTGTTGTGGAGGATACTGGTCATGTATGGGATGGCGATTTACGTGAGTTAAATAATCCATTGCCCCGGTGGTGGATGTTGATGTTCTTCTTTTCTTGCTTATTTGCTTTGGGTTATTTATATGTTTTTCCAGGATTAGGATCAAGTCCAGGTTCCTTTGGATATTCCACCAAAGGTGAACTAAAAAAGTCGATGATCACTGCCAATGACGAACTCAAGCCCGTTTATGACAAATATATGGCGATGAGTATTAAACAGGTGGCAGTAGATCCTCAAGCCAAAGTGATGGGGCAGCGTTTATTTTTAAATCATTGTGCCCAATGTCATGGATCTGATGCGGGTGGGGGTAAGGGTTTTCCGAATTTAACGGATCATGATTGGTTATATGGTGGTGACCCAGAAAACATTCTACAAACGATCAATCTCGGTAGGGGCGGGGTGATGCCTATTTTTCCACAACTCAGTGCAACTGATCTAGTTTATGTTGCAACCTATGTTCGCAGTCTTTCAGGTCAGCCCACCGATGGTTTTAAAGTCGCGTTAGGTATGGCAGTCTTTAAAGAAAGCTGTGTTGCCTGTCATGGTTCGGATGCCAAAGGTAATCAGTTGCTTGGTGCGCCCAATTTGACCGATAAGATTTGGTTATATGGTGGATCGCAAGCTACCATTGTTGAGACCTTGAATAAGGGCAGACAAGGCATAATGCCCGCCCAAGAGAATGTCTTGAGCCCAGAAAAAATCCATCTTCTTACCGCTTATGTGTGGGGTTTGTCGAACAATCCATCACAAAGGCCCGCCAAATAAAAGTGAGTGTCACAACTCCTACAGGTAAGCCTGTTCCGATAGAAATCATTGAAGAGTCTTTGTATGAGATTCGCAGTAAGATTCATCCGCGGTCCGTCACAGGTCTATTTGCCCGTTGGCGCTTGATTCTGGTCGTAGTTACTCAAGTTTTATTTTATAGCTTACCCTGGCTCAACTGGAATGGTCGACAAGCTATCCTCTTCGATTTGGTGCGTCGTAAATTTTATATCTTTAGTTTAGTATTATGGCCCCAAGATATTATTTATTTAACACTCTTGCTGATTATCTCGGCTTTGTCACTCTTCTTATTTACCGCCATTGCAGGACGTATTTTTTGTGGTTACGCTTGTCCGCAAACGGTGTATACCGAAATCTTTATGTGGGTTGAAAAAAAGGTCGAGGGTGATCGGTTTGCAAGGCTGCATTTAGATCAAGAAAAATGGCTGTGGAGCTTACGCAAGTTTCGTTTAAAGTTCACCAAACATGCCATCTGGTTATTGATTGCCTTTGTCACGGGTTTCACATTTATCAGTTATTTCACATCTATCCACACCTTAACTGATCGCTTGGTGCATCTCTCCTTAGGACCATGGCAAACCTTTTGGTTATGTTTTTATGGGTTTGCTACTTGGGGTAATGCCGGATTTATGCGTGAGCAGGTGTGTAAATATATGTGTCCTTATGCACGTTTTCAAAGTGTCATGGTGGATAAAGAAACCTTGGTGGTCACCTATGACAAGGTACGTGGTGAACCCAGGGGTAGTAGAAACAAATCGGATGATCATTTAGCCAAAGGTTTAGGTGACTGTGTGAACTGTAGTATTTGCGAACAGGTATGTCCGACGGGTATTGATATTAGGGAAGGTTTACAGTACATGTGTATTGGTTGTGGGGCTTGTATTGATGCGTGTAATCAAGTGATGGAGAAAGTAGACTACCCCAAGGGGTTGATTCGTTATACCTCTGAACGGGCGATGGAAGAGCAACAAACGTCTATTGATTTCGCGCATCTCTTTTTTCGACCACGTATTCTGATCTATAGCGCGATTTTGGTTATATTGATGACCATATTTTTATTTTCGATCATCACCCGTAATCCTTTGCGGATCGATGTGATGCGCGATCGTGGGCCCCTTGCTCGTGAAGTAGATGGTGACAGTATTGAAAACATTTACCGTATCCAGATGATGAACTCTTCTGAGCATCCGATGGATCTTGTTTTTCAAGTGAAAGGCTTAGAGCATCTCGTGATACTTGACTCGCAGGGCAATGTACTAAGTCATTTACATATTGAGCCATCCTCAAATCAATTATTACCCATAAAAGTTAGAACATCAATGACAACGGCACAGACTGGCAACTATCCGATTGTGTTTGAGATCGAAGAATACGAGGACTTTGACCACAAAGTGATCCTGCGTCATGGTCAAGAGCGATCCACTTTTATTATTCCCCGCGAACTTATCCATCCAGGAGAAGATGAACATGAAAAAGAACATGTACATGACTAAACATGATCAACCCAAACTGTGGTGGCAGCAATTGTGGCCATGGTTATTAATGTGTGGTCCAGTGGTGGCGATTTTTGCCTGTGTCATCACGATTTGGTTAGCCGTCAATCAATACCCAGATAAGCCATTACTTGAAGGAGTTGTTCGGCAAGGCTTAAAAGTTGAGCAGGTGAAAAAATGAAACATCCCGTTCTCATGTGGGTCTTATGGCCATCTTTTTTAGTATCGATGATGGGGGTTGGGCTTTTATTTAGTTTTATCCATCCCGATGACATTGTCTTCTTTGGGCATCATCCTGATATCGACGATGAAGGTATTTACACCTTAGGGTTTTTGATCATTTGGCTTTTTTGTGCGTTGTCTAGTTTCTTGACCTTGTATATTGTTCCGGGGATCAAACAGACGGATCAGCAGCAAAGCATTCATCGCACGCAGATTTAAGCCGTACGATGTTAACAATTAGCCTTTTATTGAGTGTGTTTTTAGGATCTCTTGTAAGTGGTTGGCACTGTGCGCTAATGTGTGGCGGCATTGCAGCGGCGGTTGAAGGTCAGGCGACGAGTATTGTTCGTGTTCAGCGTGTAAGACAGTTATTTTATTTACAATTGATCATGCATCTAGGGCGCATCACTACTTACACGATACTGGGTGGAATTGCGGCGTGGGTTGGGGTCTTTGTTTGGCGGCAAGACATCATCTTGATCCAACGCCCTTTATTTTTTCTCGCATCCAGCTTATTAATCTTGATGGGGATTCGTTTACTCTTACGCAATCATCAGAAAAAATTACCATTTGGAAAATGGTTAGGGCTTCGATTAGCCACTTCGTGGGCCAAGTATCTTGGTAGTCTAGGCAGTTCACCTGCACGTTGGTTTAGTGGCATGCTCTGGGGCTTGCTCCCGTGTAGTTTAATTTATAGTGTCTTACCTTTAGCGTTTTTATCGGGTAATGTGTTGACAGGTATGGCCTTTATGTTCGCCTTTGGGTTGGGCACCTTACCCAATCTCTTATTGATTTCTCGTTGTTCGGCACAGATGGCTCAACTGGGTCGATATGTTTGGGTACGTTATTTTGCTTCAGCCTTACTGGTGGGGTCGGGGCTGTTTGGTATCTACCGAGCATGGGTACTTCCTCAAGCATTACTCCAACAGGGGTTTTGTTTTTCTTAAAAGAATTTATGCCTCTAAAGAATCATATACAAATCAACTGTTTGTATGATTATTTTAGCCATGTGGGATTGAATGTGCGATTGGTTTTAATTTGGATGAGGCGTAAGCGTTACTTTAAGTAACGCTTACGCAAATAAAACAGTAATTGACCGCCATATTTTTATTGTGTTTACTGCATAGGTAAAGCGCTTACTTCGGTGGCGATTTTCCCCCAACGAACCACTTCAGATGAAATAAAGTCTGATGCTTGCTTTTGCGTGCCACCCAACATCACGAAATCATTTTGCTCTAACTTTTCGATAACCTCTGGAGATTTAAGGGCTTGGTTTAAGGCTTGGTTTAATTTTTGAATAATTGCTGGGGGCGTTTTTGCAGGCGCAAAAAAGCCTTGCCAAATATCATCTTTCATTTCAGGTAATCCAAGTTCTATGACAGTAGGCGTATCTGGAAAATTAGCTACACGTGCCTCGCTAGTAACCAACAACACTTGTAACTTGCCTTGCTTCACAAACTGTGTAATCCCTACAGGCGCTCCACAGTAAATAGGAACTTCGCCACCGACAAGTCCAGTGATTGCAGGTGAAATACCCTTATAGGGAATGTGCGGAATATTTAATTTCCATAGACCATTAAATATTCGTTCACATGCAACATGAGGTTGTGTTCCAGCGCCGGCAGAGGCAAAAGATAATTTTTGCTTCACTGCAATTTCTTTGAGTTGATTAAAGCTTTTCACACCCAATGTTTGATTCACAACAATAACCATTGGTTGGGTAGCACCAATGACAATCGGTGTGAAATCTTTTTCCGGATGATAAGTCGCTGTTGATGCATTTAACGCAGGATTAACAACAATCGCAGATGAACCCGCTAAGATCGTGTAACCATCGGGGGCGGAATTTGCAACAAACTGAGTACCAATTTGTGCACCAGCTCCGGGCTTATTTTCTATTAAGACGGATTGATTAAGAATCGTACTCAGTTTTTGAGATAACACCCTGGCGGCTGTGTCCCCCGCACCACCAGCGGCAAAAGGAACAATAATCCGAATTGGTTTATTAGGGTATGGAGCATTTGATTGGGAGTAGGAATTGGTAGAAAACAATAAAAAAATACATAAAAAACTATTTAAAAATTTGCTCATTTTGCAATCTTTCAAAGTAAATCTTAGTTATAAAAATTTTATTTACCTGCTTTGTCTCTAGAATTAGTCTAATCGAAACTCAACGATAAATTCCTATTACTAGGGTATCTCCCAATAAATCGGATACTGTATTTTCTTGGGCATGGCTTCATAATAGAAAAAATTAATAAATAATTAGGAGACGATTCATGAGTAAAACGATTTTGACTTGTGCCATTACTGGAAGTTTGACAAGACCAGATATGACACCTTACTTGCCTATTACGCCAGCACAAATTGCGGAGTCGGCATTAAGAGCTGCAGATGCTGGTGCGGCAGTCGTGCATTTGCATGTTCGTAATCCTGAAAATGGAACACCGTCCATGGAACTGGATCACTATACAGAAGTGCTACATTTAATTAAGGCACGTAATAGAGAGCTTGTAATTAACTTGACCACTGGCGTTGGTGCTCGATTTATTCCTTCTGCGGATGATCCAAAAATATTCGCTCCAGGTACGAGCTTATGCCATCCCCTTCGAAGGGTTGAACATATTACAGCCTTAAAACCAGACATTTGTTCCTTGGATTTAAACACAATGAATACGGTGAATGAAATCGCAGTGAACACGCCCGCTTCAGTTCGAGTCATGGCAAAAGTGATTCGCGATGCAGGCGTGATGCCTGAGCTAGAAATCTTTGATACAGGCGATTTAAACCTAGCTAAAGACTTAATGAAAGAAGGAACGCTTGAAGGCCCTGGCCTATTTACCTTTGTATTGGGTGTGAAATACGCCCTTAACTCAAATCCGCAAACACTCATGTATATGCGTAATGAATTACCGCATGGTGCTAAATGGGCTGCATTTGGTATCAGTCGCGCAGCCTTTCCCATCGTTGCCCAATCTTTACTGTTAGGTGGTGGTGTGCGCGTAGGGCTTGAAGATAATATTTATATGTCCAAAGGCGTTTTATGTGAAAGTAATGCGCAACAAGTAGAACGTGCCAAACGGATTGTGGAAGATTTAGGTGGAGAATTAGCAACCTCAAATGATGCGAGAGAAATACTCAAACTGAAACCTACTAATTAAAAACTCATGGCAATACAAACTACTTTCATTCAGATTTAAGGTATGGAGTGGAAGTAGTTGGAGGGTCTACGACCTATATCAGCGATACACTGTACTCTTATGAGCATATCCCAATTACTTTAAGACCAAAAGGATTCTTGAAAGTATTTGTGTTTCAAGGTTTCTTATCAAATTTAGAGAAAGTACTAGGGAAGACACCTATCAATCTAGCAAAATAAATTACAAACTTAAGGTAAGATTTAGATGATCTAAAAGACTAATTGGCCTAATAATATGTTTAAAAAAACACTATCTAAAATTATTCCTGTAATGTTGGCATTACATATTTCTTTTGGATATTCACAACAAGAATATCCTCAAAAACCTATCAGTCTTATCCATGGTTTTGGTGTTGGCGGTAACATAGATATAGTTGCTCGAATAGTAGCAGCACCACTCGCTGAAAAATTAGGACAACCAATTAACGTTGAATCTAAAAGTGGGGCTGGAGGTATTATTGCTGATGCATTTGTTGCAAAAGCCAAGCCTGATGGTTATACATTACTGATGATGCATGGTGGGCATGCGGTATCTGCCGCAACTTACAAGTCATTGCCATACAAGCCATTAGAAGACTTTACGCCAATTTCCATGTTGATACAGTTTCCATTTGTGCTGACTGTAAGAGCAGATAGTCCCTTTAATTCCTTATCAGATATTATTGCTGCAGCAAAAGCCAAACCCGAAAGTATTTCTTACAGTAATTTAGGTCCAGGAAGTACACCTCATCTGATTGGTGAGTTAATGCAAGCTTCTGCAAAAGTAAAAATGGTATCAATTCCATACAGGGGCGGCAGCACACCTTTAGTAGATTTAGTTGGGGGGCAATTTGATGTCATGATAGATTCGCTGACAGTTAGCTTGCCGGCTATTAAGTCTGGAAAGATCCGTGCCATAGCAGTAACTAGCCCAACTGTATGGCCATCACTTCCAAATACTCCACCTATAGCCAGTACATTACCGGGCTTTGATGTGCGCTCATGGCACGCTATTGGCGCACCAAAGGGACTACCTCGCCCCATTCTTGATAAATTAGTTCGAGAAATTCATGCTGTAATTGAAATGCCAAGTGTCAGGGAAAAACTAGAATCTACGGGAGCTATGGTCAGGCCTTCATCACCAGAGACTTTAAGTAGTGAAATTCATGATCAAATCCTTAAATGGAAGACTATCGTGAATGAATCTAAGATACCTCAACTTTAAAACTTATGCTCTTTGAATCTAGAACTTATACCTTTCGCCCTGGAACATTAAAAAAATTCTGGGAAGCTCAACTCACTCGCGGCCTTGACCATACTAGTAGGCCAATTATGGCTCGGGTTATAGGATATTTTTCCACAATAAGTGGTGATCAGGACCAAGTGACCCACTTGTGGAGATTTGATGATTTTGATGATTGGCGAAACCGGTTATTCTTTAAACACCCCAAAGCCGATCCTTATTACAAGGTTGTCAGACCACTGATGTTGCGTCAGGAAAACAGTTTTTTAATGCCTGCTCCTATCGATGAACTCAATCCACTTTGGGGGAGGGGGTTGGATTGGTTACCTGGAAATACACCTATTGGAGATATTATTTCTAATCCACAAATTATCATCGAGGAAATTAAGTTTCAATTGGTTCCAGGAGCATTGGATTTATTCTGGCAGTCCGTTAATAATCAATCTTTAATTAGCAACGCACTTTTTATTAAAGGGGTATTCGGATGTTTTTCAACATTGGTTGGTCAACAACATGAAGTCGTTATTTATCGGTGGCATAAAAGTTTGGAAGAGCTAGAAGTGTACGATAATGAATTAATCCAGCAGGGCTTATGGAGCTTATTTCTTGAAACAATAAGCTCATCCATATTAAAAACCCAGAAAAGACTGCTTAGGCCATCTCCATTAGTTCTCTTGTCCCCATTGTTTAATAAACTAGACTAAATAATGGTGAATGGTATTTTTTTGTTTTCTAGAAGAATCTTAAAAAATTCAAGGTGTGTGATTGATTCTTGAAGAAAGGATATAAGCGTTACTTTAAATAACGCTTGTGAAACTACATAGAAATCGGATTAAGTCTCTGAGGGCCCATTAGTAATAACCCACACTAGAAATGGCGGGAGTTCTTTTGGGATTTACAAGTAGTAACGCTCAATATTTTTTTATAGTTCATCTATAACTTGGTTACTTAAAGTACCTAATCTAGAAATTTCAATTTCTTCGTGATCCAATGATAAGATATGAATTCTCTCTTTAACTGAGGTACTAAATCAACATTAGTTCAATACTTAGAGACTCTAGCGTATTTATAAAAAAGCATAACAAGGACAAACGCATGAAAAACCATTTATTTTTCTTCGCATTTTTTATTTTCCCTCATTTAAGTTGGGGGCAAATTTTCCCTAATCGCCCTGTGACTCTAGTTGTTCCTCATGCTGTAGCGGGTACAAACGATATTGTTGGCCGTATTCTTGCACCCTCCTTTGGTGAAGTTTTATCTGGCTCTGCAATAATAGAAAATCGACCTGGCGTTGCTGGCAACATTGGAACTCAATCTGTAGCTAGAGCTCCTAAAGATGGCTACACTCTGCTGCTCACCATCAATAGTAGTCAAGCTATTAATCCCTCTCTTTATAAAAACCCCGGCTTTGATCCACAAGCTGATTTCACCTTTCTGTCATACATTGGCGCTACTCCTTATGTTTTAGTAACACAACCAAACTCTATGTATAAAACGTTAGCAGACGTTGTGAATGACGCCAAAAAGAAACCTGGTGAAATTGCTTATGGTTCGGGTGGTAGCGGGACATTGAACCACCTACTTGGTGTGATGTTGGGTGTCAGTGCAAATATTAATTTATTACATATACCTTACAAGGGAGCATCACCGGCGATTAATGATGTGCTAGGCGGTCAAATTCCACTTGCTTTTGCTAGTTTGCCATCTGTCCTTGGCTTTATCAAAGCAGGTAAATTACACCCTATTGCAATCAGTTCTGCAAAAAGATCCTCCAGCGCTCCTGATATCCCAACAATGGCAGAGACCTATCCAGATTGTATCGGCGAAGTATGGGTTGGATTATTCTCGCCAGCAGGAGTAAGTCCTGAGACTACTAAAAAAATTCAAGATGCTATGACTAAGACTATGCAAAAAAACGATGTCAGAGAAAAGTTGATCGGTCAAGGATTAGACTTAAGCCCTATCCCAAATAACAAACTTTCAGACTACCTCAAAGAAGAGTTAAGTCGTTGGGCCAAAATTGTAAAAACATCAGGCGCTACAGTCGATTAACAAATTTAATAACCAATAAGATTGAGAACTTAAGTTCATCAGTAGTCCTACAATTTTCATAAGATTTCTCCTTTGATAATCTAAGACCGCTTTCGTGGCTTCGCTCTTACGAGCTCATCTGTTAGATACGCCTTACGGCGTTTTAGATGGATGATTCAGGTTTATTGAAAAAGTCGTCAGACTTGGAAGAAAAACAAGCATTATTGGGTTTGAAATCTACATGGGATTACAAAACAAAAATGGCTCACAAAATTTCTTCTGTAAGCCATTGATGTATGACCTGAGACATACTTTACACTTTATACCGGACACATACTTTACAGTTTTGAGCATAAGGAGGGCCAACTTATGCCATGGAATGAAAGTACGAAGATGGATGAAAAGCTTAAATTTGTGTCACGTTTTTTAGATGGTGAAAAGA
>CANHPL010000042.1 GCA_947462685.1 Burkholderiaceae bacterium
AGATGGATGATTCAGGTTTATTGAAAAAGTCGTCAGACTTGGAAGAAAAACAAGCATTATTGGGTTTGAAATCTACATGGGATTACAAAACAAAAATGGCTCACAAAATTTCTTCTGTAAGCCATTGATTTATTTGGTAGGACGGGCGAGATTCGAACTTGCGACCAACGGATTAAAAGTAATCATGCCTCTTGAAAATTAAATATAAATCAATGATTTATAAGTCTATTTAAGCGGTGTGCGATTGAATGTGTGATTGGATTTTTGGATTAACAGGATCTTAGCGTTACTTAGAGTAACGCTTGTATTCAAGTTGGAGTTAATGCATCTTCATAGTTTTAATTCCTTTAGGCCTTTTTTACTCCTCTTAGAGATAGATTGTCAAAAATTTCTCTCTTTGGGAGTGGTACTAAAAATTAGGTCAGATCAGTGGTTATAAGCAACAATTAGCCATTAGTAGAGCTTTAATGAGGTCAGCCTAAGATGATTATTTTGGACGAGCCTAATGAAGGCATAAAGCCAAATATCATTCAGCAAATAGGTAAGACCTTGGTGCAATTGGTGAAAGAACAAGGAATGACGATTCTTTTGGTTGAGCAATACCTCGATTTTATTAGAGAGTTTACTGACAAGTATGTTGTGATGAGTCGAGGTGAAATTGTGGCAAGTGGTGATGGTGATTAAATGGATCAGGACGATATTGCTCATGTAGTTTCTGTCTAAAAATGCTTGTATCTGCCATAATTCAGAGATGGAAATCGCAACTTTAGACCCACTTAAAATATCCAAACGCTGGGATGCAAGCCTGCATTTAGAGTTTACTAAGGCTCCTCAAACGCCTAAAACTATCCTGTCTAGAAGAGATCATGTTGGCCCTTTACTTATTCAAAAATCCTTATATCCAGAGGGTGATCAAGTTTGTCATGCCGTGATTTTGCATCCACCCGCTGGTGTAGCAGGTGGGGATCACCTGAAGATATATATTGGGGTGCATCCTCATGCTAAGGTGGTTATAACAACTCCTGGAGCTACTAGATGGTATAAATCAAATGGCCTTTTGTCTTCTCAACAAACGAAGTTAAGTGTTGCCTCAGGAGGGCACCTTGATTTTTTGCCGCAAGAAAATATCTATTTTAATGCTTCAAATGCACACAATCGGATTCATATTCAGTTAGAGGAAGAGTCCTCAATGATTGGGTGGGATATTGCTCAGTTAGGAAGAACTGCTAGTGGCGAAATTTGGTCAGACGCACATCTTCGAAACGAATTGCAATTAAGTATTAACGACCGTTTTTATTGGGTTGATTCAAGTATTTTGGACTCTGATGATTTATCGATCAAATCCAACCCTAAACTTGGACCTTATTCCGTTATTGGTACGATGTGGTTTTGCGGGAATCAGGTGAGCGAAGAATTGCTTGAAAAGCTCAGAGATTCCTTGTTATGGTCTGAAAATCTCAAAGTTGGTGCAACGAGAATTAATTTACCGAAAAAAAATGGTTTAATAATTCTGCGAGCGATATCTTCGGAAGTAGAATATTTAAAAGATTGTTTTATTCATATGTGGTTACGGTATCGTTTAGAAGTTTCGGGAATTGCACCCTTGCCACTTCGACTTTGGAAGACATGAGAAGGTAACAAGTTATGGAATTAACACCAAGAGAAAAAGATAAACTATTAATTTTTACGGCGGCCTTAGTTGCTGAGCGGCGAATGGCCAGGGGTTTAAAGCTGAATTACCCAGAGTCTATCGCCTTAATTTCTGCAGCCATCATGGAAGGTGCCCGTGATGGCAGAACTGTTGCTGAACTCATGACCTTTGGCACAACAATTTTGAAGTCATCTGATGTTTTAGAGGGAATTCCCGAGATGATTCCAGATATTCAAATTGAGGCTACATTTCCAGATGGGACGAAATTAGTCACTGTTCATCAACCCATTCAATAAGGATTTAATATGAAAAGATGGCTTCTTTTAATTACTCTATTGGCCTCAAATCAAGCATTTGCTCATTCAAGCCATGACACTTCTTTTTTGAATTCTTTGCTACATCCACTCATGGGGTGGGATCATTTATTTACCATGCTCATTATTGGCGTGATGGCCTATCAATTCTCGATGAAAAAAGGGGTGATATTGCCCGCTATCTTTGTGGGTTTATTTGGACTCAGTGCGATTTTCTCCTTAGGACTTGGTGTTGGTGATGGACAACTTCATCTTCTTAATCAAATGATATTAGTAGCCCTCATTGTTCTACCTTTGGTTCATGTTTTATTAACTAAATTATCGTTCTCACTAGTTGCTTTATTTATTGGCGTAATTGGTATTTTTCACGGTGTAACGCACGGAGTAGAGCTTAATGTTTCATCGTCCTCAGTCCTTACGGGATTAATTCTGAGTACATTAGCTATTCATGCAATCGGATTCTTTGTTGCTATGTTCGCATCCAAAAAATATGAATGGATCTTAAAAGCTTTTACGATCTGTTCGGGTTTTTTTGCGGCCACCATATTTGTTCAATCTATTTAAGGACGAAACATGACTCCTGGAGAAATTAGAACTTCTGGGCCGGACATTGAGATCAATGTTGGGCGTAGGACTGCAGAATTGGTTGTTTCCAATGTTGGTGATAGACCTATTCAGGTTGGCTCACACTATCATTTTTTTGAGGTAAATACCTCTTTAAGTTTTGATCGGGAAAAGAGTCGAGGATGCCGTTTAAATATTGCCTCAGGAACAGCGGTACGTTTTGAACCAGGACAAAAAAAGACAATACAGCTTGTAGAGTTGGCTGGAGATAAAACCGTCTATGGTTTTAATGGTTTAGTCATGGGTAAATTGTGATTCTCAGTTACAGATGTATGGCAATCAATAACTAAAACTAACAAGGATTTTTTGATGGCAACGATATCTCGCAAGGCCTATACAGAAATGTTTGGCCCAACGACAGGTGACCAAGTTCGATTGGCGGATACTGATCTATGGGTCGAAGTTGAGAAAGATTTCACAACCTATGGTGAAGAGGTTAAATTTGGCGGAGGTAAAGTCATTCGCGATGGTATGGGGCAAAGTCAACGACTAAGTGCAGATTGTGTCGATACGGTGATTACTAATGCACTCATTATTGACCACTGGGGTATTGTAAAAGCCGACATTGGGATTAAAAACGGCATGATCGCAGGTATTGGTAAAGCCGGTAACCCAGATATACAGTCGGCTATCAATATTGTGATTGGTCCAGGTACAGAAGTGATTGCTGCTGAAGGTATGATTGTTACAGCTGGAGGCATAGATTCACATATTCACTTTATTTGTCCTCAACAAATTGATGAAGCGCTCATGAGCGGTGTAACAACGATGATTGGTGGTGGAACTGGCCCAGCTACAGGAACATTTGCAACCACTTGTACCCCGGGTCCGTGGCATATTTACAGTATGCTCAGCGCTGCAGAGGCATTTCCGATGAACTTGGGTTTTTTAGGAAAAGGTAATGCAAGTTTGCCTGAACCATTAAGAGAGCAGGTAAGAGCAGGAGCGATTGGTTTAAAACTGCATGAAGATTGGGGCACAACTCCCGCTGCAATTGATTGCTGTTTATCGGTTGCTGAAGAAATGGATATTCAAGTAGCGATTCATACAGATACCTTAAACGAGTCTGGTTTTGTAGAAGCGACGATTGATGCTTTTAAGAATCGAACAATTCATACCTTCCATACTGAAGGAGCGGGTGGTGGACATGCTCCTGACATTATTCGTGCCGCCGGTTTACCTAATGTATTGCCATCCTCCACTAATCCGACAATGCCATACACCGTGAATACGATTGATGAGCATCTAGATATGTTGATGGTTTGTCATCATTTAGACCCTTCAATCGCTGAAGATATTGCTTTTGCAGAAAGTCGGATACGACGGGAGACGATAGCTGCAGAGGACATCCTTCATGACTTAGGCGCATTCTCGATGATGAGCTCTGATAGCCAAGCGATGGGAAGAGTAGGCGAAGTTATTATTCGGACTTGGCAAACTGCTCATAAGATGAAAAATCAACGAGGAAGCTTAAACGGAGATCATCAAACCGATAACTTTAGAGTAAAAAGATATATTGCTAAATACACGATTAATCCGGCTATCACTCATGGGATTTCTCATATGGTTGGATCGATTGAAAAAGGTAAGTTAGCCGATTTAGTTGTATGGCGACCAGCATTTTTTGGAGTGAAGCCAAGTTTGATTATTAAAGGTGGAATGATTGCTGCCGCAGCGATGGGCGATCCTAATGCCTCGATTCCAACTCCCCAGCCGGTTCACTATCGACCGATGTTTGGCGCATTTGCCGGGGGCCTAAAGACATCGATTACCTTTGTCTCTCAGGCAGCGATGCAAAATGAAAAAATTCAGTCTTTAGATTTGAAAAAACGACTTGAGCCAGTCAGTAACACTAGAAATATTAAAAAATCAGACATGGTCCATAACGATTGGCAACCTAATATTTCTGTCGACCCAGAAACTTATGAAGTTCTTGCAGATGGTTTGCAATTAGTCTGTGAGCCTGCCAAGGTATTGCCCCTGGCACAACGATATTTTTTATTTTAAATATGCGCCAAATATCAAAAAATTTAGGTAATTCGAAAATTTCGAAAGTTTTATTAAAAAATGCGCTTGTATTAGAGCTGCCATTTTTACAGCGTAGTAAGAGTCGTCAAGTCGTAACTCTTCAGAATAATGAAGAAGTACTGTTAGTGCTGCATCGAGGAAGTGTGATGCGGGACAATGATGTTTTAGTCGATGAGCAGGGCCAATTTATTCTTGTCAAAGCAGCTCCTGAGAAAGTAATGAGAGTGACTGCTCAAAACTCTTTTCAATTAATGCGTGCTGGATATCACCTTGGTAATCGTCACATACCGATTGAAATTGGTGAAAATTTTCTTCAGTTAGAGTTTGATCCGGTTTTATCGGACATGTTGAAGAAATTAGGTGTCGATGTGCAATTGGTTGACCAACCCTTTGAGCCCGAAAATGGTGCTTATGGCGGTGGACATAAGCATGGCCATGATGCAACGTTTGCTGAGGATTATGCTTTGGCCCAGTCTGCATATCATGCGCATGATCATCACTGTAATCATGATCATGAACACTAAGTTAAATTTAAATCAAGTGGCTTATGAACTCGTCTGAACTAGGGGCACTTTTGCACTTGGCGTCACCTACCCTACCCATTGGGGGGTTTAGTTATTCACAAGGATTAGAAGCAGCTGTTAGCCATGGATTTGTTACTAATGCAGATGAGGCTCATCATTGGATAGATGAGCACCTATTTTCAGTCATTACGCAATCTGAAGCGATTATTTGGCTGTATTTATATGAGGCATGGCTATTGCTTGATGAAGAAAAAATTACCTATTGGAATAATTGGTTTTGGGCGAGTAGAGAAACGAGTGAGTTTCGTCAGGAGACAGAGCAAATGGGATGGTCCTTGCTCAAATTGATTAAAGAACATGCTTGGGGTAGTGATCAAGAAAAACTTTTTCTACAAACGATTCAGCCAATAACATTACCATGTGCCCACGCTTTTATTTGTATCTCTCAAAAAGTTCAAGCGATTAATGGCTTACATATCTATCTTTACTCGTGGCTCGAAAATCAAGTGATGGCGGCTGTAAAGTCAATTCCTTTAGGCCAAGTAGCTGGTCAGAAAATACTAGTCGCAATTGGTAAAAAGTTATCCTTACACTTAGATGTTGTCATTGAACAGTCTAAGTCAGAAAAATTCGTATTAAATACGTTCGCACACCAGCTGAATATTCTCTCTAGTCGTCATGAGCATCAATATTCACGCTTATTCCGTTCTTAACCTACAAAATAACTTATGCGTACAAAAAAACTTCCTCCTCTTCGTATTGGCGTTGGTGGTCCCGTGGGATCTGGTAAAACCACTTTATTGGAAATGCTGTGCAAAGAGATGGGTAAGAAATACGATATTGTTGCTATTACCAATGATATTTATACGAAGGAGGATCAGCGTTTGTTGACCATCTCTGGCGCACTTCCAGCAGAACGAATTATGGGAGTTGAAACTGGTGGGTGTCCACATACTGCGATTCGAGAGGATGCTTCTATTAATCTTGAAGCAGTAGATCGTATGCTTGAAAAATTTCCACAGGCAGATATTGTTTTTATCGAATCAGGCGGAGATAATTTGGCGGCAACATTTAGTCCTGAATTATCGGATTACACCATTTACGTCATAGATGTTGCTGGCGGTGAAAAAATTCCGCGCAAAGGTGGCCCAGGGATCACAAAATCAGATTTACTTGTAATTAATAAAATTGATCTTGCTGATTATGTTGGTGCCAACCTAGAGATTATGGAATCCGATACCAAAAGAATGCGGATTGATAAACCTTACGTTATGACGAACTTAAAGAAATTAGAAGGCGTCTCGAAAATCATTCAGATGATTGAGAAAAACGGGCATTTAGAGCCTAATCAATCTTAATTTTATTACTGAGTTCGATTTCATCACAATTGTTCCCAGGTCCTTGGCGATCGACAACAATAAAATCCTGTAATTGATCAAGGCTAATTAACGGGTGGTGCCAAACCCCTTTAGCATATGTGACCCCAGTAAATCCTTGAACGATAAATGCACGTAAATGTTGGGTGATTTCAGACTCTGTTTGACAAGTAGCAGGAGCAACGACGACTAAATATTTGTTATTCAGATCTTTGGTAACAGGGATGAAAGTTTGACTTCCAAGTGGATGTCTTTCCATGACCCGTAACTCAAACGGCCTTGCAAAAGCCTGCCCTCTAAAAAGACTGATGATGGGCTTACCATTTTGGTCGCTCGCATCAACTGAAGACAGTGCGTGGTACCTTTCTGTACTACCTTGATTAATTGGAAAGTGTTCAGCGCCATCTAGGGCAAGAACTTCTCCAAATGGCGCAAAATTTTCGCGCGTCAGTTCAGTGATGGGAAGTGTCTTCATGCTTTAGTTCCCCAAATTCTTAATCTGGAAACGCCACCATCTGGATAAATATTAAATCGTAAATGCGAAATCGGACCAATAGAGGCAATTTCAGACGTAAAGTAGTGCTGGTGATCCATCTGCAGCTTTTGCAACGGAAGCAGCGTAGGCCAGAACATACTTTCCGTAATAGCGGATTGATCTGTTCCTGATGTAACAAGACTGGCTTGCAACGAACATTGGTCTGGATAATTCCCTTTAAAGTGGCAGGTATCAACTTCAATTTTTTGCACATGAACAGGATGAGCTAATTCGACGAGACACCAGTCAAATCCGGGCTCTCTGCGTCGTCTGGTTTCCCAACCATCGCCCATATTCTTGCCTCTTTGAGGTTTAAGCAGATTCATAGATAAACCAAAATGTTCATTATTTGCAGTAATCGTGTGGGCGCCATTTTCCATAGCAGCAAAATCAAGGACTTCAGTAGCTGGAATCTTTGACCAATCGATAGCTGGTTTCCCATAAACGCGAAGGCGAGCTACGCCACCATCTGGGAATATCGTAATTTTTAAATGACTCACTTTAGCGGACGGTTCAATTTCAAAATAATGGTGTTGATTACCAAGTAAAGTTTTCGGGGATAAAACATCAAACCAGGTTGAGTTGGCGCTTGGAGTTTGTTCTTCAAAGCAGGCTTGGATTGAAATTGCAGGAGCAAAATTACCTGTAAAAAAACTAGTATCAACATCAAACCCGTAAATACAGCCAGGTCTAAAAAGTTCAATGATGGCCCAGTCGGTACCAGCTGTACGTTTTCTTCTGGTTTCCCAACCATCCATCCATTTACCATTTAGATCATATTTACCCGGAATAAATACTGCAGGTTCGGGGTTGAGCATTCTTTGTAAAGGCGCAAAAAACTCATCGGAGCAACTGATCGCTTTAGCACCAAGCTCTGCATCCGCAAGATTTATATGTTTACGAGTAAACAAGGGTGCGGCAGGGTCAATGACAGGAATACTCATATTCTAATCTCCTAATTGTTATTGGATTTATACCAAGCTTCTAGAGTGCGTCTTTCATCTTCTGTAATGCCAGTCGCGTTATTCATGGGCATTATTTTTGTTACAACTGTTTGTTGATAGATGAGCGCCATTTGTGATTGAATCGATTCGTCACTATCCAAGCGGATATTCTTATTCGCTACATTGGCATTATGGCAAGCGACACAACGCTGCTCAATAATGGCTTTTACTTGAGTAAATTTTGGCGCAGACATTGGGATACTTGATGAAGTGGTTGGCCGTGATGGGGCAGTGATAAAAATCGCAATGATGAGTAAAAATGACCCTGAAATTAATGCTGGATAGTGAGGTTTATTTTTGTGGCGCGAAACAAAATAGAATCGAATCAGTGCACTTCCTAGCATCATCAGAATTAAGACTAACCAATGGTGTGGAGAGTTGTAAACCATACTGTAGTGATTGGATATCATTGCAAAAAGTACTGGTAGGGTAAAAAAAGTATTGTGCACACTACGTTGTTTACCCCGTTGGCCATGAATGATTTCAGGGACCTCGCCCATTTTCATGGATTGGATCACCTTCTTTTGCCCTGGGATAATCCAAAAAAATACATTGGCTACCATAATGGTTGCCATCATAGCCCCGGTCATTAAATAGGCGGCTCGACCAGAGAAAATTTGGCATGCTAGGTAGGAGGCGAGTGCTATATAAATGAGAAGACAAATCGCAACTTTTTTATCTGCCTTGTCACCTACTCCGAAGAAGCGACAGATTGCATCGTAGACAACCCAGCCAGCAACAAGGTAAGCAAGGGATGCAATGACGGCCATATTGCCTGACATGTCGAAAACATTTTTATCAACTAGCATCACGCTTGGGTTGAGAAGATAGGCAACCGCAAAGAGCAAAAAACCAGTTATCCATGCGCTATAAGCTTCCCAATAAAACCAGTGCAAATGCTTAGGTAATTTCGGGGGAGCATTAAAATATTTTTGTGGATTGTAAAAACCACCGCCATGAACGGCCCAGAGTTCACCACTAACACCATCATCTTTTAATTTTTGGTCAGTTGGAGGAACAAGACTATTGTCCAACCATACAAAGTAAAAAGAGGCTCCAATCCAAGCAATTCCGACAATCAGGTGTAACCAGCGTAAAAGTAGACTTAGCCAGTCAATTAAATAGGGTAAAAGATATTCCATTGTGCTTACTCCAGCATAAACAAACTTATTCTAACCATAAGTTATCTTTATCTTCTGCCACGGCGGAACTGCAGAAGCCAATGATCGCGCTCAAATTGAGATACCCGCTACGATACTTTTAATATTCTAAAGCTTTTTATGAACCACGGTAGGTTGAATAACTCCATGGTGTAACAACCAGTGGTACATGATAGTTCTCTTGAGCATTTGCCACTTGAAAGCGGATGACAACTTTATTTAAAAAAGCAGGCTGTATTAAGTTAGGGTTTGACTTTGCAAAATAGGTGCCGATATCAAATTCAAGTTGATATTCACCTATTTTCAACTGATCCTCATCTAAAAGGGGTTCATCACAGCGGCCATCGCTATTGGTCAGTCGAGTCGTCAATAATTCTTGCTGGGCGCCAGATACACTAAATAGTTGGATAGAAATACCTTTTCCAGGTTTACCAATACTGGTATCTAATACATGCGTTGAGAGTTTACCCATAATTTTGTTACCGATAATAAGAGGTGAATAAGTATTACTAATCTAACAAACTAATGCGTAAGCATACCTGAATGAAAGTTTGCAGTATATTAATGTTTATGCCTATAAATTCATCCTATCCGCGCGATCTCATTGGTTATGGTGCCCACCCACCCCATCCAAACTGGCCTGGGCAGGCCCGCATTGCTGTGCAATTTGTACTCAATTACGAAGAGGGCGGTGAGAACTCTGTTTTGCATGGTGACGCCGGCTCAGAACAATTTTTATCTGAGATTATTGGGGCTGTGGCTTACGATAGCCGTCATTTATCGATGGAATCTATTTATGAGTATGGTTCAAGGGCTGGTGTTTGGCGAATTTTGAATGAGTTTAAAAGACGTGACTTACCCATGACGATATTTGGTATAGGTATGGCACTTGAACGCCATCCCGAACTCACAAGGGCATTTGTTGAATACGGTCATGAGATTGCTAGTCATGGTTGGCGTTGGATCCATTATCAAAATATGGATGAACAGACTGAGCGTGAACATATGCAACTTGCGACAGAAAGAATTACGCAATTAATTGGCGCACCGCCCTTGGGGTGGTATACCGGGCGAGACTCTCCCAATACCCGGCGTTTATTACTTGAGCAGGGGGGGTATTTATATGACTCTGATTATTATGGGGATGACTTACCGTTTTGGACAAACGTAACAACAACCGATGGAACAGACCATTCCCACCTGATTGTGCCCTACACCTTAGATGCCAATGATATGCGGTTTGCAACACCTCAGGGCTTTAACACTGGAGAACAGTTTTATCAATATCTAAAAGATAGCTTTGATGTTTTATATGCTGAGGGCGATCCCAAAGGGATGAATCAACCTAAGATGTTATCGATTGGAATGCATTGTCGATTATTGGGTAGACCTGGACGATTTAAAGCCCTGCAGCGTATCTTGGATTACATTCAATCGCATTCGCATGTTTGGATTTGCCGACGAGTAGATATCGCAAAGCATTGGCATAACATTCACCCACCTCAAGTTAACCATATAAAGCCATGTACGCCACTCCACTATCGATAGAAAAAATCAATCAGCTTAATCAAGATGAATTTGTTTCCATATTTTCAGGGATTTATGAACATAGTCCCTGGATTCCGCAGGAGTCATTCCTTGCGCGACCATTTCGTGATTTGGCGCATTTAGCTTCAAGCATGCAGCAAACTGTCCTTTCTTCACCGTATGAGTCTCAATTACAACTCATTAGAGAACATCCAGAGTTGGCAGGAAAAGCTGCCATTAAAAAGCAGTTAACCGATGACTCTCTAAGGGAGCAGAGTGGCGCAGGGCTCGACAGTTGTTCCGAAGAAGAGTTCTTATTGTTAAATCAATTAAACCGCGACTATAACGCCAAATTTGGCTTCCCTTTTATATTGGCAGTGAAGGGCTATCAACGAACAGGTATTATTCAGAATTTTTCACAAAGGCTGAATAATGAAGTTTCAAAAGAGTTTCAGGAGTGCATTCACCAAATTGGACTGATCGCAAGATTTCGTCTTGAGAATTTAGTTGCCTAATCCCAACTTGGTGCAAAATAACTACTGAGATCCAATTAATTTAATTTAGACTTAAAACGCTTATATTATTACTAACTTAAAAAGTATCATTTCTAGAAAGACTGCGCAAAATGAAAAAAATGCTACAGAAAATATTGATCACTGTTTTTGCAATGACCGCAGCAACTAGTTTTGCTGACACATCTATTAAATTTCAATTAGATTGGCGTTTTGAGGGGCCAGCTGCTTTTTTCCTATGGCCTGTCGAGAAAGGTTACTTTAAACAGGCTGGATTAGATGTTACTGTCGATGCTGGTAATGGTTCCGGAAATGCGGTGAATCGTGTCGCATCAGGTGCCTATGATATGGGGTTTGCTGACTTTGCAGCCCTGATGGAGTTTTACGGAAATAATCCTGATGCCCCAAACAAGCCTGTTGCTTTAATGGTGGTTTACAGCAATACGCCAGCAGCAGTGATGGCATTAAAAAGTTCTGGAATTAAATCACCTGCCGATATGACTGGCAAAAAATTTGGTGCACCAGGCTTTGATGCTGGTAGAAGATCATTCCCTTTGTTTCAGTCTGCTAACAAGGTTGGTGCGGTTAATTGGATCAGTATGGAGCCTGCGCTTAGAGAGACGATGTTAGCCAAAGGTGACTTAGATGCAATTACAGGGTTTGGATTTACCTCAATCCTGAATTTAGAAGCTCGTGGCATTAAAGCAGAAGAAATTGTTTCTTTTCCATATGCACAGTATGGAGTCAAACTCTATGGAAACGTGATTATTGCATCTCCAAAATTGATTAAAGAGAATCCTGCCGCCGTCAAAGCTTTTTTAGAAGCATTTACTAAAGGTGCTAAAGAGGTTTTAGCTAATCCTGATGCTGCTATCGGTGCGGTTCAACGTAGGGACGGAATTATCAACGTTGAACTAGAAAAACGTCGTTTGAAGATGGCAATTAAAGATGCGATTGCTACCCCAGATGCAAAAGCCGAAGGATTTGGTAATGCATCATTACCGCGCGTTGCTTTAATGGCATCACAGGTATCTGACGTGTTTAATACGAAGACACGTGTTAATCCAGATATTGTTTGGAATCCAAGCTTCTTACCATCTGCCGCTTCACGAAATATTTTTCCAAAATGAGCGAATCTTTTATCCAGTTTAAGGATGTGTCACATACCTATGACAAAGGGGCCATCAACGGCCCTTTTGCTATAGAAGATATTAATTTAGAGGTAAAAAAAGGTGGCTTTGTCGCCATTGTTGGCCCCTCCGGTTGTGGTAAATCTACCTTCATGAAACTAACCACTGGCTTACAAGAGCCAACTCGTGGCCAGATCATGATCAATCAAAAGCCTGTGACGGGCCCATTAAGTATTAGTGGCATGGCTTTTCAGGCTCCTACATTGTTGCCGTGGCGAACGACATTAGAAAATGTGTTGTTGCCTTTAGAAATCGTTGAGCCATTTCGCTCACAAATGCGATCTAAAAAAGAAGAGTTTAGAGATCGCGCGATTCGATTGATTGAAAACGTAGGCCTCAAAGGTTATGAAGATAAATTGCCTTATCAGCTGTCTGGAGGAATGCAACAAAGAGCAAGTATTTGTCGAGCTTTGATTCATGAGCCAAAAATGTTACTACTCGATGAGCCATTTGGAGCATTAGATGCATTTACTCGTGAAGAGTTGTGGAATATTCTTCGCGATCTTCATGCCGCCCAAGGATTTAATGTTATTTTGGTAACACATGACTTAAGAGAAGCTACTTATCTTGCGGATGAAGTATATGTAATGTCTAGAAGACCTGGAAAAATTGTTCACCGTCGAGAAATTGATTTACCTAGACCAAGAGATCTTGAAGTTACTTATACAGAAGCCTTTACTGCGATTGTGCATGAGTTACGAACTCACATTGGAAAGGTGAGGGAAGCGTGATGCAAAAAAAATCTATATTAGAAAAATATGCAGCACTATGGTTGCTTTTGTTCACGATCGCAATATGGCAATTAATCTGTGTTGCGTTGAATGTGAGTGATTTTATTTTCCCAAGCCCCTATCAAATTGCTATAAATTTAATTGAGTTTAAAGGTGAAATTCTACGCCATGCTTGGACCACTTTTTGGACAACAATGGTTGGTTTTGGTATCTCTATTGTTGTAGGGGTTTTGTTAGGATTTTTAATTGGCTCTTCGCGAATGGCTTACGATGCTTTTTATCCGTTGATGACTGCTTTTAATGCCTTACCAAAAGCGGCTTTCGTACCGATTCTCGTCGTATGGTTTGGTATTGGTGCAGGACCTGCAATTTTGACAGCATTTTTAATTAGCTTTTTTCCCATTATGGTCAATATTGCAACAGGACTTTCTACATTAGAGCCCGAACTCGAAGATGTTTTAAGAGTGCTTGGAGCTAACCGCATTGATATTCTGAAGAAAGTAGGTGTTCCTAGATGCCTACCTTACTTTTATGCGAGTTTAAAAGTGGCAATTACCTTGGCATTTGTGGGGACGACCGTTTCAGAAATGAATGCATCAAATGAAGGAATAGGATACTTATTAGTCTCAGCGGGATCTGCTATGCGCATGCCGCTTGCATTTGCTGGCTTAGTTGTCATTGGAGTCATGGCGATGTTGATGTATGAGTTTTTCGCTGTGGTAGAAAAAAGAACAACTGCTTGGGCGCATCGAGATAAAAAATAACCCCCTTTTACTATGAAGCTTGATTGGTCGGAATCGATTATTCCTTTGGGGTTCTATTTTCACGGTGGTGGATTGGTACTGAAAATTGATAATCAATGTCCCACGGGAAGAAAATCCACTGGTTTTGTTTGAACTCTCGAACATAGAGGTCGACTAGAGGTTTTCCAGCTGGCTTTGCGTATAAAGTACAAAAGTATGCTTTTGGAAGTTTTGCGCGAATAAATTTTGCTGTTTTTCCGGTATCTACTAAATCATCAATTAAAAGGAATCCTGCACCGTCACCATCAATCATTTTGATGACTTCTAAATCATTTTGTTGTTGATCAATTCCAGTAGAGTCGCTACCATAGCTTGAAACACATACCGTATCAATAAGTTTAATGTCTAATTCTCTAGCGATGAGGGCGCTGGGGATTAGCCCCCCTTTTGTGATTGCAATAATTCCCTTCCAAGAACCCATTGAATGTAACTGATTTGAGATAAATTTTGCATCACGTTGTAATTCTGTCCACGAGATAATGACTTCATCTTTATAGGGGCGGTGGTTATCCATAGATATATAGCCTTTAAAATATTAATTCTGATTATGTCAGGACATTTGTACTTTACTAACTAGTTAATAAAAGTCCCTAAGATTTATAAAAATTTAGTCGCTTATTGAACTTTATTGTAACTCGCTAGATAGATGAGATCATGTCTACTAGAACAATACTAGTAAGATTGTAAAGAACGTTACAGATTAATAATATCTAATACATATCGCAAGACACAGAATCCCGCTTTCAATACAGTATTCATGAAGTCATGATCCGTGGTTCCATGATTGAAATTAATCAACCTAGACTGGATGGTAAGATAAAGGTCGTTAAACGTAGTACAGTATTCGAACTTTATAAGCCCAAAGCCTCGGTAAAGAATTAGGCCCACATACAAAGAATCTAGAAGAACTAATGATGTTTTAGAGCGTAAAGAAATCCTAAGAGAAAATGCAGAAATGTTGGTAGATACTAAAGTAAGATTATGGATTGCGCTGCTCAATATGATGGCTAGAGATTTATTTGATGATGAAGAGCCGGTATTTATGCATTTAGCCAATGTATGGTGTTATTAAAGACAAAAGGCTTCATAAGCAGATCGCCTCTAAAGCCTTTATGTATTTGGTAGGACGGGCGAGATTCGAACTCGCGACCAACGGATTAA
>CANHPL010000043.1 GCA_947462685.1 Burkholderiaceae bacterium
AATGGACCAAATGATTGGAGTTGCGGCATTCCCCATAACTGGACCTATTCCTACGCAGTCAAAAAGTTAGGCGATAGCACTTGGGCTATTGTTGATGAAGCTTAACTAACCAGCTACTATTCCACCATCCAAAACAATTGTTTGACCTGTAATAGCATTTGCTGCCGGACTAGCCAAATAATAAATAGCTTGAGCAACTTCTTGGGCGGTAGCAAGTCGATGAAGCGGAATTTTATTGAGCATATCGGCCATGTATTCAGGATTATTTCCAGTACCGGCTCGAGATGGAGAGTCTGTCTCAAGACGACCTGGAGCCACAGCGTTGACTCGAATCTGATTTTCTGCCCATTCAATAGCTAACATCTTTGTCATATGCAAAATAGCAGCTTTAGTAATACCATAGGTTGAACGTTCTTTTGCACCAACGATCCCATGAACAGAGGCTACTTGAATAATAGAGCCAGGTCGTTGATTTGCAATCAAGTATTGACCGAATGCTTGAGTCATAAAAAATGTACCAGTCAGATTCGTCGACATGATTGCGTCCCAATCTTCCTTCGAAACATCAACCGCTAATTTACGGATATTTTCACCAGCATTATTTACTAAAACATTTAGACCACCAAATTCAGAAGTTACATTTTGTATCGTTTGCGCAATGCTCTCCTGAGAGCGCAGATTCAATTCGCAACAAAGGGCTTGGACACCAAGGCTTTTTAAAGTTTCTTTAGTTTTATCTAAATTGGTTAATTTTGTAGCAGTAATAGCAACTTGATAACCTTCCTTTGCAAATTGATAGGCAGCTTGTTCTCCCACGCCATAAGATGCACCAGTGATGAGTACTGTGGGCGTCATGAATCAAGTACTCCAAGCATGCGGTTCATTTTTGATACTAAGACATGATCGCCACTCTTGTTTGAGGGTCTCTATTTGGTCGGCTTGAAGTTGGTCTAGAGGCATTCTCGGATTTCCAACATCTCTGCCAAGAGACTGACTAATTGCTTTTAATCCAGAGATGCCATATTGATTGAAGAGGCGATATAGAAATGCGGCATCAACTTGAAGCTCATAGGCAACTTGATAGTTTTCTTTTAAGCAAAGATCATATAAATGACGAATCATTTGAGGAGCAACATTGGATACAGATGAAAGTAAACCAGTAGCGCCAATCGCTCTTGCAGAGATCATGTATTCTGTCCCAGAGATTAATTGAAAATTTGGTTGCATACGCTTTGCTTCGGAAATAACTTCGATCATATATTGCCAATCTAAACTGAGGTCGATAATGCCGGCAAATTCTGGAAGATCCTTCATTAGATTGAGGGTTAGTTTCGAGCTTACTTTAACCCCACTCATTTCCTCAGGAGAGTTGTATACAAAGAATGGTAACTGACCCGCCTGTCCAATTTTTGTGAAATGTTCAAGTAACATGGATTCAGGTGGAGTCCAATAATAAGGTACACATGCATATAAAGCACTGGCTCCAGCTGCCATCGCTGATTGCGCAAGATCACATGCAAGATCAGTACCTGCTTCACTTACATTGGCAATTATAGGCACACGACCATTTGCCGTCTTCACTGCAAATTTGAATATTTCTTTACGCTCTATACCGGTGATACTGACTGACTCACCCGTATGTGAAGGGATAGCTAAGCCATCTGCTTGTTGTTGAATATGAAATTCAATTAAATGCCCCAAAGTGTCGTAGTCAATCTTGCCATCTTTAAATGGGGTTACTAAAGAATGCACTAAACCAAAATTAAATGTTTTCAAAATAAAATTCCTTTTCTTACCAACCGTGAGGTTCGGTATCGACAATACCCAGCTCAATTAAATTTTTCTCAATAAATTTGATGCGTTCTGGTGAGGCTGTTGGCAATGGCGCGCTTGTCGGTCCAACAGGTCTTCCCATAATCACCATGCCACCTTTTAAAGAAGATGGATATTGATCTCTAAATAACAGCCATAATTGTGCAAGTTTGTATTGCAAAGCTCGGGCTTTATCCCACTCATTATGGATGCATGCTTCATATAGCTGAACACAAAGATTAGGACAGATAGCTCCCGCAGATGAATAGGAACCAGCACCACCTAAACTGATGGAGGGCAGTAAATATTCAACCCCAGCAATCATTGAAAAGTCGGGACGAATAGGCTTTGCTGCTTTCAAAATTTCAAAGAATTTTTCACTATTAAAACTAGCTTCTTTCATCCCGATTAAATTAGGGAGCCGCTCAAGAAGTCGAGCTGTTAGTTCACCTGTAAACTCCACACCATCTAGGTAACTTGGGGAGTTATAGACAATGAGTGGTAAATCAACTGAAGTACCAAGATTAACAAAATAGTTATAGATGGATTCTGCAGAGTACTTCCAAAAGTAGGGGGTAATGGCAATGATTGCATCGGCACCAGCTTGTTGCGCATGTTTCGCTAGATCAAAAGAATCTTCAACCGCAAGCGCACTCACATGAATTGAGATAGGTACTCGCTTATTGACCGCTTTGATGGCGACTTCTGCAAGTGCCTTTCTTTGCGGCATAGTGAAGTTGTGAGACTCAGCTTTGTGATGTGGCCAAGAAATTGCAGTTGCACCTGTTCTAACATGAAAATCAATGAGTTTTTCAAAATTTTCAAAATCAGGACTGAAGTCCTCATGAAGTGGTGTAACAGGGCTTTGCATGACCCCTTTAAGAACTAAGCTCATTGGTTTTCCTCTGGTAATAAACTTTTTATCATTAATCTTATTCTTTCTTGATGTTAGCATCGCGAATAATATCACCCCACTTTAAACCTTCGTTCGCCATAAAGTTTTTAAACTCTTTTGGAGATGAACTTGGAGCAATAATCATTCCTTCTTTTGAAAAAATTTCTTTAATCTCAGGATCTTCCAAAGTTTTCTTGAGAGCCGCATATATCTTATCGGTTACTTCAGCAGACATTTTTGCAGGTCCAACAAGTCCAAACCATTGAGAAACATCAAACCCTTTTAAACCAGCTTCAGATAATGTAGGAATTTCTGGTGCGATTAAAGATCTTTTAGCAGAGCTGACACCATATGCTTTGAGGGTGCCATTTTTAATATAAGGTTGAGCCAAAGCAATATCCACAATCATCAATGAAATTTGATTGGATAAAACATCGGTAAAGGCCTGTGATGTCGATTTATAAGGAATATGTAGAAGTTTTACACCCGCATTTAATTGAAAAAATTCCATCATGAGATGGGAGAAACTACCTATACCTGCTGATCCAAAATTGACCTTGGATGAATTGGCTCTCATGTAAGCAATCATTTCTTGCAGATTGTTTGGAGGAAACTTCTTGTTTGCAATTAAAACTCCTGGAACCATGACAGTTCGAGATATTGGCGTAAAGTCTTTATCAATATCGAAGGGTACTTTTTCATTTAAATGTGGATTAATTACATTTGATGAAATTAATGTGAGTAAAGTATAGCCATCAGGAGCAGCACTAGCTACAGAGGCAGCACCAATATTGCCACTGGCCCCAGGGCGATTAATAATAACGATTTGCTGACCCAAATACTCAGATAGCTTGGGCGCAATGATGCGGGAGGTGGTATCCGTTCCACCTCCAGGCGTGGAAGGAACTACCAGAGTAATTGGACGATCTGGATATCCAGCAGCCCAACAAACATTCAATAAGGTAAAACCAATTAATAAGCAATAAAGCTTGAAGGGTTTAAACACTTTTGTCTCCACATTCTATGGATTGAGATATATTTTTTTAGTGAATTACTTATGATTTACTTTAACAGAGATTAATCTGTGTATATATCTTTCACAGCTCAATGATAGCAAAGCGTCTTGAGATGGAGCTGACTATAAGTTTGGATGATTTAGTCCACCTTACCAATCTTTAACATCGTTGCTTTGATTCTTTCTGCATCTTTTGAAAGAAATTCAGAAAATGCTGGACCATCGCGATAATCAGTTGTGGCACCTAGTTTTTGCATACTTTGAATAAACCCGTTATCTTGAGTGATCGCTTTATTTAAATCCTGACGGATTGTTTGCACAATTTCTGGAGGAGTTTTTGCTGGTGCAAATAAACCAATCCATAAATAAAACTCTGCATCTTTAAAACCTAACTCCATAGCAGTTGGTACGTCTGGCAGTGATGCCAATCTTTTATTACCAGTAACGACTAGTGCTCTTAAAGCCCCTGATTTAATTTGATTGACTACTGCCGCAGGAGAGCTTGCTGTGGTTGAAATATGACCGCCCAGAACTGCAAGTATGGCAGGCCCACCTCCTGCAAAAGGGATATGCCTTAACTTGATATTGGCAGCATTGGCCAACATTTCAATGGGTATGTGTGAGGCGCTGTAAGCTCCAGAAGAACCATAGGTGACTTCTCCAGGCTTTGCTTTTGCGTCGGCAATAAAATCCTTATAGGTTTTCCAAGGAGAATCAGCTTTTACAACGAGCACGATAGGATCAGCTACCAAAAGAGCCAATGGCGTAAAGTTACTGATATCAAACGTGGTTGGCCTACTAAACATTCGATCTGCCTCAGGCACAATAATCATTGATGGGTTGGTTGCCAGGAGCGTATAACCATCGGCATTGGCATTAGCGACAAATGCAGCACCTATTGCGCCACCCGCACCAGGTTTTGTTAATACCACTGCAGGCTGTTGCCAAACATTGAATAAGGCTTGAGAAATTAATCTCGAAGGTTGATCAGCCGCTCCACCAGGAGGAAAGGGAACAATGAGATTAACTGGTTTATTGGGAAATGCACTTTGCCCAAAACATGAAAAACTCAATAAAAAGGCCGTACAAATAAGTCTTTTTAAAAAGGCATGTTGATTATTTAGCATCTTTTGTCTCCATCAATTTTTTTCGTTATATGATTAGATTACCATTAAATCTCATTGAAGTACTCGCCACTCAAAAAATTAATCTCATGCCTACATATTCCTCTTCACAGTTAAATCATGTCATACAAGTTATTTTTTCAGCCGCAGGGGCTAAAAATCAAGATGCGATTCAGATCGCTGATATTTTGGTGGCTAATCATTTAGCGGGTCACGACTCGCATGGTATTTTACGCATCCCAGAATATTTACAAAGCATTCGTGATGGTGAAATTGATCCGCAGGCACAACCAGAAATCATCCAAGAAACTCCTACGAGTGCTGTAGTCAAAGGAAACTGGTCTTTTGGTCAGGTGGTTGGTAATTACGCGACTGACATTGCGATTGAAAAGGCTCAAGCAATGGGTGTTTGCGCCGTATCTGTTGTTCAGGCAGCTCACACAGGTAGATTAGCGGTATTTACTGAAAGGGCGGCTGCAAAAGATGTCGTGATGTTTATGACAATAGGAACTGTAGATCGCCCCATGACAGCACCTTACGGGGGTGCAGCCCCAATTTTTGGGACCAATCCGATTGCCATCACATTACCTAATCAGGATGGTCCACATGTTACCTTAGACTTTGCTACATCTGCGATTGCTGCGGGAAAAATTAAAGTTGCCAAGGCAAAGCATGAGTCTTTACCCCCCGACTGTTTATTGGATAAACAAGGAAACCCAAGCGCAAATCCCAACGATTTTTTTGACGGTGGTTTTATGTTACCTTTTGGTGGACACAAAGGATATGCCTTAGCTGTGATTGCAGAATTAATGAGTGGACCATTGGTAGGGTCGGAAAACTTTCCTGGAGTGATGCAACGAAGTGGCATTTTTATTTTTGCTATGAAAGCATCCTTATTTCAGCCGATGGAGAAGTACAATCAAGCCTTGCAAAAAACAAGGAATAAAATCAAAGCAATTCCCCCAGCTAAAGGTTTTCAAGAAGTTTTATTGCCAGGAGAGCCCGAATTTCACATGTTTCAGAAAAGAATCAAGGAAGGTATCGAAGTTCCTTCAGATACTTGGGCTGCTGTGAAAAAAGCAGCTCTCACTTTTGGCGTGGACATTGACCAATTGCCCATCCATGAGTAGATTCATCGATGAGTATTGATTTTTTGTTATAGTTAAAACATTACAACGATTGATAGAAAGAAGAGACATGACACATCCAATATTGCAGTGTGAAGAACAACGCCGTGTGGCAATGAATGAAACTGATTTAAACGCATTTCGACAGTTTTGTGATCCAGCGATGACTTATCGTCATAGCACAGGTGCCGTTGATGATTTAACACAATATATTCATAAACTTGAAAGTAATCAGGTCAAGTATTCGAATGTTGAATTTAAAGATATGACAGTGTTACTTCCAAAAAGTGGCGATCAAAAAGTTGCTTTAGTGATGGGGCATATGTTTGCCGATGTGACAAAACCAACAGAAAAAATCAAAATTAGTAGTCATTTTCAAACTACTTGGACCTTGGTCGGTAATGATTGGAAACTACTTGCCGTTCATAGTGCTTCCATAGGCCATTAATCCAATTAGTGATCCTTTTTAGGGGTTAACTAGATGAGTGATTTCACGGATATTATTTACTCTGAGCATCAGGGTGTTGCGACGATTACCATCAATCGCCCTGAAAAATATAACGCTTTTCGGGGGAAGACATGCGATGAACTGATTCAGGCCTTGCATCTGGCAGGCTGGGATCAGGATATTGGTGTCATTGTTCTCACTGGTGCAGGAGAAAAAGCATTTTGTTCTGGAGGCGATCAGTCTGCGCAAGAAGGCGGGTATGATGGCCGAGGGATGATTGGGCTTCCTTTGGAGGAGCTTCATAGTCTCATACGTGAAGTACCAAAACCGGTCATTGCCAGAGTCAATGGTTACGCCATTGGTGGGGGCAATGTATTAGTCACTTGCTGTGACTTGGCGATTGCTTCTGAAAACGCTATTTTTGGACAAGTAGGGCCACGAGTTGGTTCCGTAGATCCAGGGTTTGGCACAGCATATTTAAGTCGAGTGATCGGTGAAAAGCGTGCACGCGAGATTTGGTATCTCTGCCGCAAATATAGCGCACAACAAGCCCTAGAGTGGGGGCTTGTGAATGCGGTTGTTCCATTTGCGGAACTAGACCGAGAAGTGGATCAGTGGTGTCAAGAAATTATCGCGCTTAGCCCTACAGCAATTAGTATTGCCAAGCGTTCTTTTAATGCTGATTCAGATGCCATTAAAGGTATCGGCTCTTTAGGGATGCAGGCACTGAAGTTATTTTATGAAACTGACGAATCAAAAGAAGGTGTAAAAGCTTTTTTAGAAAAACGTAAGCCAAATTTTAGAAAATAAACATACAGATCATGCTTAAATCCATACAAAGATTGATATTTCTCTTACTCATGGCATGTGTATCGCTGACACATGCTCAAAACATAGAGACCAATTACCCCAGTAAGCCGATCCGTATCATTATTCCTCAAAGCTCAGGATCTGCAACCGACACATTGATCCGCCTCATTGCCCCTAAATTAACGGAGCAACTTGGACAAGCACTCATTCTAGAAAATAAATTAGGTGCGGGTGGGATTATTGGGGCTGATTTTGTTGCCAAATCGCCACCTGATGGATATACCCTATTAATCGGAGCAACATCATGGATCACAATTGCGCCACATGTGTATGGCAAATTAAGTTATGACCCACAAAAAGATTTAGCCCCGATTTCTATTTTTGCTGTTGGTCAAAACGTTTTAGCTGTTTCAGCAACATCGCCTTATATAAATGTCAAAGATCTTATTGCGAATATGAAAGCCAATCCAAATACTTTGAATATGGCCTCTGCGGGTATCGGCTCAACTAGTCATTTAGCTGGAGAAATGTTGACTTCCATGGCAAGTGTTTCCGCAGTTCATGTGCCATATAAAGGCGCTGGACCTTCTGTGATGTCGTTATTGTCCGGTGAATCACAATGGGTTTTTACACCCATGCAAGGACCTATCGCATTGATTCGGTCTGGAAAATTAAGAGCACTTGCTGTGGGTGGTAATGTGCGCTCAGCAATTTTGCCTGATGTTCCTACGGTGAAAGAAGCTGGCATTGCAGGATATGAGATGAAAAATTGGTATGGATTACTTGCACCTGCAGGAACACCGAAAGCGATCATTGATAAATTAAATGCCGCAATCGTTAAAGTGCTGAGTAACCCTGAAATAAAAGAACAGTTTTATGCGCAAGGATCTGAGCCCACTTCAAATTCCCCTCAGGAGTTTAGTCAATTCATTCGGGATGAAACAGAGCGGATGTCAAAAGTGGTAAAAAAAGCTGGTATTAAGATTGAATAAGTAAGGAAGAGACATGCAAGCATTACGTTTTAATCAAACAGGAGATTTAAGCTATTTAGAGCTCGTAGATTTGCCCATCCCATCATTAGAACCTGACGAAGTATTAATTGAGATTAAGGCAGGCAGACTCAACAGAAATGATATATCGAATGTCATGGGCCGCCTACCTTATACAACGATACCTCGAACTCCAGGCCGAGATTATTCTGGAATAATTCAGCAAGGGCCTGCCGAGTTGATTGGTAAGGAAGTTTGGGGCACTGGCAAGGAGAATGGATTTATACAGGATGGTAGTCATGCGGCTTATATGAAAGTCCATCGCAGCGCGATATCCCTAAAGCCCCAATCCTTATCCTTTGAAGAGGCGGCTAATTGTGGAACACCTTATATGACAGCCTGGGGAGCTATTCAATCGTGTCATGTGCGAGAAGGAACGCGTATTGTGGTCATTGGTGCCAATGGTGCCGTTGGTAATGCTGCGGTTGAATTAGCTAAAAAAAATAAAGCCCAAGTATTAGGTTTGGTGCGTAAAGAAGAGCATCTAGCGATGCTTAAAGAACAAGCTGTGTTTGCTGATCTTCTTCCAGATGCCGCAGATGCAAAAGCATTAAAAAGTCTGATTTGGACATATTTTCCAGAAGGGCCAGAGGTGATTTTTGATACAACAGGACACTGGCTACCAAGCGCCATATCGGCTCTTGGTACATTTGGTCAAATTGCAGTCATTGTTGCTCCTGGCAATGGGCAAGTCACTATTTCTGTAAGAGATTTATATCGTAATGGGGCTACGATTGTTGGAGTGAATTCATTACTATATTCAGCAAGTGAATGTGCAACCATCTTTGATGGACTGGCAAAAGATTTTGATCAACATCTGTTACACCCACCAAAAAATATTCAAACCCATGCATTAAAAGACGCCATTGGAGTGTATCAAGCCGTTCAAGATGGATTAGCTACAGGTATGCATGTATTTATTCCCAAACATTAATACGTATGAAAATTATTGACGCACATGTACATATTTGGCAAACCGGTCAACCTCGCGGAGCACATCGTCAAGAACCTTATTCAGCAACCGAAATATTAGAGGATATGCAATTTTCCGGAGTAGATGCGGCTATCATACAACCTCCAGCTTGGGATCCCAATGCCAATCAAATTGCCATTGATGCGGCAAGACAACATCCGCAAAAATTTGGTATTTTAGGCAATTTTGCGCTGGATAGTGAGTATCCAGAGAAGATTTTAAAGACATGGAAGCAACAAACCGGCATGTTGGGGCTTCGGTATATTTTGAACGAACCCAAACATCGAGCTTGGATGATGGGCACTGAATTAGATTGGTTATGGTCTGGTGCTCAGGAAAACTCTATTCCAATGGCTATAGCCGCTAGTAGCCATCTTGAAGTGTTTGCATCGATTGCAACGCGTTATCCGCAATTAAAGCTCATCATTGATCATTTAGGAGTACCGCTAGATGCAACCGGAGATGCCGCCTTTTTACACATGACAGCTTTGCAGTCACTCGCTGAATTTCCAAACATTGCGATCAAGGCTACGGCCATTCCTGCTTATGCGACTGATTCATATCCATACCCAAGTATTGAAACATATATTCAGCAAATTTATAGACTTTTTGGCCCTGAACGTTTTTTTTGGGGTAGTGATATCACCAAATTACAGTGTACCTGGCGCCAATCGATTGATTTATTTTTAAATGAATACCAGTGGATTGATCCCCAAGAGATTGATTTGGTGATGGGAAAAGCATTAATTCAGTGGCTAGATTGGGATTTGGGAGATTAGTCAATCCAAGTTACTAATTAAGATAGTGTGTTGCAGCAGCCGGCATTAACTACTTTTAATATTTGTGTAAATGAGGGTTGTTTGGTTTTGATTAGCCCCTGATTTTGCATAAATACGTTGGTAAGCATGGTTGGATAAAACGTTCCAATGCATTGGTATGTTGTAGACCACATAGGTTGGAATTTTTCCAATCTTATTCAAAACACAATCTAGCATGTACTCATCAAATGGATTAAAGAGATAAATAATTAAAGGTTTTTTTAGTGCTAAGAAATTGAAGTCCGCAACATTTCCATGAATAAAATGCCCCTCTTCCAGAAACAGTTTTCTATAATTACTTTTCGCAATTTGTATCAATGGGTAATAAAAATCAATACCCGTAATGTTTTGTTGAATCCCTTTTTTCTGATTCAGTTTGTGCCATAAAAGGCAAACCTTACCTTTGCCGCAACCCAAATCCACAAAATGATAATTTTTAAAATCATCATTGATATGGGTCATTAAAAAAGCATGGTTGTTTTTAATTTCACTAGTCCAAGATGCATAGTAATCTTTGCCATGATCTAGGGGCGTTGTGCTTATAAATTGTTCAATTTCAAGGCGCTGGCTGGAGGTGGTTCGGTGGACAAGATCAAAAAGAATACGTTCTTTGAAGTTGTAAAAAGAATTGACTACAAAATTTTTTGAATTTTTGAAAATAGTCATAACTAAGGATAGCAATTTCCCCTAGATGCATTCCTGAGTAAAAAAATACCCATTAAAACTTATAAATTTTGCCCCATCCACCAGGACAGGTCTAAGTACCATTTTTTCATATTTGACATCGCTCTAGCGCGCACGATGGTATCAACTATATTTTCAAACTCTTTTAGAGTTTGCTTGGTAGGCTCATAGAGCTCACAGCCAACACGTATCCGCGAGATATCGTTGCCCTGATAAAAGTGTTTGATTTGAAGATTGAAGTTGGCAGATCTTGAGGAAAGGCGTTCAAAATAGCAAGTATGCCAATATCCTCCGGCTGAAACGTCGGTTGCCTCAGCGCGCATATCTAATTGAAGGCCCTGTCGACTCACATCGATCAGATTAGAAAGTAATTCCTGACCCGCGCCAAGGCCAATAATTAATTTAAAAGACTCATCAACTGGGGGGGCTATTCGGAAAGACTCACGACGTTGAATGACATACAGATCAGTCGGCATCTCGCAAAGGATCAAGCCTGTACTGTCTATTTTAATATTTTTACCGGTAAATTGATATTTACCGGTGTCTGTGCAAATCACAAAAATTTTGTGAGAGTCAATCATATTCGCAAGTTCCGTCAGGGAGGGATCTTGCGGCTTAAAGAGTAAACCTTGATTGGGATCGATATGAATTGCTAAAGCGATAGTAGGATTTGACCAATTTTCTAAACCGTAAATACCTGCTACCGGATGTTTTTGAAACTCACGTTCTAAAATTCGGAATGCATGGCGAGCCTCTACCGAAAAACTTTGAGATAGTTTTTTTTGAACTTCCGGTGGAAAAATCTGCAGTGACATTATTTATTTGTTTTTTTACAAAGTTGATTAAAAATTATCATGAAATCAGGGTTCGTTTCAACAGGTATTTCCTTGGCGTTGAAACCACTATTTAATTGTAATACGGGTTTACTGAGGGCGTCTAGTTCTGAATAGTTAATACTCGAAAGCGTATAATAAGTCATACCGATACAGTCAAAGACGATATTTGAGCGATTGGATTTAACTTTGGGCGGAGTTGCAGAAGAGTTCCATTTAAAATTCTTCAATACCCACACCTTTTTCCAATCCGGCGGAAGGTTAGTAATAGACGAATTGTAAATAAACATCACATAATCGTTGTTTTCAGCAATTTTTAAACGCTCATTTTGGAACTCCCTTGCCGAACCAGGGGAGGAGAAAATAACAAAAATGGATAAAAAGATCGAAAATAGGGTTTTCATGGTACATTTTATCGAAAGAGATTTGTTGATTGTAACTTTAAATTGCCACCAAGGTTCCTCCATTTCTTAGGGTAAGATATAACAATGGATTCTGACCAAATTGAAAGAAAAGCTCGGTATGAGCATATTGCTCATCATCTAGAACTTGCCAGCAGTTTATATAAAAAGGCTGCTGATTCCCTCAAATCCGAGGATGATGACAATCAGTATTACTCCTTTGTGAAGGAGGCCAATCATTTGATCGATGAGGCATTCCCTGAAAGAGTCAATGCCCCCAAACCAATAGCCATTGCACAACCTAAAGTCGGATTTGATTGGAAGCCCTTCCTGAAGGTCTTAACTCCCATCGTCTTAGTACTGATTGCCTTACTCATACTCGTATTTACTGGAACTACGGGTGATATGACAAAGTCTTGGAATTCAGATGAAATTCAAAAAAACACAGCTTACCCCAAAACACCTCCTTAATTTAACATCTCAGACTATTTATCCGTAAAATACAATATGCCAATTAGAGACTAATCAAAAAATGAGCGAATATTCCATCAAAGACTTCCGAATTAATGGGGAAAGATACTATCTTGTTGAGAAGGAAGATAAGGTTAGTTTTTATACAACCAATATTGCCGCGGCAAGATATTGGATTCGTTCGGAGATGAATGACCCAACACTGATTAAACCATTTCAAGAAATCACTCCAACGACTGAGAGCAGTCCTCAGAAGAGTGAGGATCTGAGTGAAACTCCGGAAGAGCTTAAAACTGAAGCTTTGGAAGAGTCACCCCCCACCCAAGAGGCGTCGGCAGAAGAGTCTGAGGCACCAAAAAAACCTGTACGGATTAGTTAATTCGCCTCAACAACAAGGGCTGATGGTTGTCAAGATACTAGTTAATGACTGTTGATTGAGCAAACCTAAGGTAAGCTTACATCTAAATCCTCTAATACACCCT
Organism: Burkholderiaceae bacterium; assembly: GCA_947462685.1. Classification (GTDB taxonomy): domain Bacteria; phylum Pseudomonadota; class Gammaproteobacteria; order Burkholderiales; family Burkholderiaceae; genus Polynucleobacter. The sequence goes on from CANHPL010000043.1 coordinate 12,943, forward strand.
TGTATGTTCTTTCATTACATGGAAATACAAAGTTTTTTCTTCAGAAATTAAGACTTCACTAATTTGAAGTTAGTTGCTGGAAAAACATACTCTCTCCCCGAAAATTCCCAAATCCAGATAGTGTCGTTATATTTTTGATAACAACTTCTATTAGCAACTCCAATCGAGTTATAGGAGTAAGAGAGCAACCAGCCCTTGGCATCTTTGCCATCAGCGGTTTTACAAGTATCGGAGGTGATCACATAGACCAAACCTGAGGCAGTCATTTGCCCTAAAACCTCAGCTTTAGAAGCAGCCATGGAGAAAAGCAGGAAGAATAAGATAAATAATTTCACAATAATTTTTAAATAATGTTATTAATGTTAATAACGGATTAAAAGCAGAGATTGCTTAGTTACTTATTGAAAAATGATGGAGGAGCTAAATATTTAACTATATTTTTTTCCAATAAAGCCGTATATATAGATGAGGATATATTAAAGTATGAATATATCCAACGTTGCTCAAGCATTTGCAGACATATTCAACCCAATAGGCCCATTTTGTTATGTATTACTCTATTTACTTAGTCTCATGCGGGATTGCTTTTGTTGCAACACTCATATTTTCTCACCGCACGGAGCAAAAAAGTCCAGATGCTAAGGATGATTATTTCTTAGATCTCGTTTTTGCAGCTATCGTCTCATTTTTTTGGTTTTTCGTTCTCATTTACTTCTTCTACACGATATCTTTGAAGGTAACTCCCCCTACCAAAGAAAAATCCTCGAGTGAGATTGCTTAAGAGATTGCTTAGCTAGGGTTCTGCAGAATCTTATTGTGGAAAGCTATCAAATCCAAGATCCTGAACTTGCTTTAATTCCTGTCTAATTTTTCTTTCTTTAGCTGCAACTCTTTTAGTGGTAAGGATGGAAGAGCTACTAGAAAGTACAGCAAACCCCACAAAACAGAAGTAAATATTTAAAAGGAAGTCCATGACGTATGTGGAATATTGTTTAAAATAACATTCTATCTAACTTTGATGAAAAAACAATGACTTTTGTTATTTTTTATAGAATGTTGGCAGTTTTTAGATGGAAAATATGAAAGTATGATGATTTTAGGCGAAAGTACTTAACAATTATCATTTACATTACCAGTTAAGAGGACCTGATGCAGTCAATTACCAGTTCGACTTCAACACCATTGACTTACCAAAAAGAGTCGGAAAGTCAACTGCCTTTAAAAAAAGCCGATACTCCTGCCAAGCAAGCGTCGACTTTACCAGGCGTTGACAAGAAAACGCAGCTAACCAAAAACGATCAACCAGTTACTCCAGCGGTGATTCTGAATATTTCTTTAACCAATGTTCTCGTATCCTCAAAGGGTAATATATATCCCTCTAATGCCTCTTGGAATAAGACAATCTAAATCAAATGAAGCAGGATTGGGGCACGAGAAAAATAGTCCCTGCGCAGCTTCACTGGGTTGAAGTTGTTCATAACAAGTG
>CANHPL010000044.1 GCA_947462685.1 Burkholderiaceae bacterium
ATACATTTTTGACGCTTGATATCTTGTGCGTTATTGACAGATGGTTTAGGAACTACAGGTGGAGTTACTACTGGAGGATTTTGCGCTTGAATGAACTTGTCTTCTCTCCATAATCCTTGTTGAAAAATCGAGCCGTTGGCATTGTATAAAGTACCAAATCCATCATAGTTACCATCTTTAAATTGACCTACGTATATAGCCCCACTAGCAAATGTAAAGGTTCCTTGACCATTTATTTTGTCATCTTTAAATTGCCCTACATATTTGTTCCCGTTAGCAAATGTAAAGGTTCCTTGACCATATTTTTCGTTATCTTTCCATTGCCCTACGTATACAGCACCATCAGGCCACGTATAAGTTCCTTGACCATTTTTTTCGCTATCTTTCCATTGCCCTACGTATTTCGCCCCACTAGCATATATATAGGTTCCTTGACCATTTCTTTTGCCATTTATATATTGCCCTTTGTATTTCTCGCCATCAGAATATGTATAGGTTCCTTGACCATTTCTTTTGCCGTCTTTAAATTGCCCTACGTATTGCCCGTTAGTGTAATCACTGACTCCAAAACAAGGTCCCGACAAGTCACCATTGCAGGATGGTAAATTACTCTGTGCATAGGAAATACAAGATATTAGTAAGCTTAATAAGATTAGGTTTTTCTTCATTAATAACAGATTATCACAAGTTATTTTCAATATCGTTTGAGTAAAATACTATGCGTAAGGCACGACACAAGAACCGCCCAAATTAGGGTGTGGGGGTACGGCGGGGTCTGAATATCAGGAAATTAACAAGGGGTGTGGTATATAAATCTCTGTTACAGTTAAGTTATGAAAAGACTACTGATCCTTTTAATGTTTAACTGCACCATATTAATTGCCTGTGGAACCTTGGATAGCAAAACAATGCTACTCAATGTTGGTGACTCAAAATAGCAAGTAATTAAGATTATGGGGGCACCTGATGATCGCCAAGTTAAAGGGGCTTATGAGGCTTGGCAGTACTGTATTTCAGGAGCAAGCTTTGGCTCCAATGACCATAAAATCATCTGGATCCAATCTGGTTTAGTTACAGGAATTAACTCATATAAATCACACTCTGCTGGATGTACTGGCGGCATGAGGGAGATTCGCTGGGAGTCTGCTCCAAATGAAGTTATTGAGGTGAGGCCACGCTATTAAATGGGTGATGCAGAAGTTCGCTGGCAAGGTGAAGACCCAGACCTTTAAACAATTTCAGCTAGAGCGGTTCATCAAGAATGGAACAGTCATTCCGGCATCAAAGCTAGCCATAGCCAAAGATTTGGAGTTCAAGCGAGCCAGAGACTTTGAGGCATCAATGGAGGATAAGTAGCGTCATAGAATGACGGCTATTAACACACCAGAAGACAACATAAAAACTTACCTCTCACAAGATAGTGATTTGAAGAGTAAAACAACCACTTTATTTTTGGGTAGTTCTTTGGATAGTTTTAAATAAAAAAGACGTTTAGGTCTTATTATATATACGTGTCTGGCGGAAGCTGTGAGATTCGAACTCACGGAGGGCGTTAACCCTCGACAGTTTTCAAGACTGTTGCATTCAACCGCTCTGCCAAGCTTCCTTTATTAAAGGTAAATACCAAACAACTGATTTTTACTCTAGAGTTAGATTATAACTTTGAATTCAACTCTTAGCCTAATTTAGAGTTAAAGTGTGATGTTTTTTTCATTAATCACGCTTAATAGTAGAGATGATTTCATTAAGAACTGCTTTTGTAGTTGATGATCTGCTTCTATTTTTCTTAGTTCATCCAGACGTTGTTGACGAGCTAAGGGATCTTTCTCTTCTAAGCGTTTTTTGTTGGCAATGGTCTGCTCTTGAATAAATTGGACATTTAATGTCTTTCTTCGTTTTTCATAGAGCTCAAGTCGCGTATCATCAGCACCATTTCGGATATCTTCCAAACTTGCGACTAATTCCATCGCATCATGAATCCCGCAATTAAGCCCAAGCCCGCCAATAGGATTATTCAAGTGCGATGAATCGCCCGCAAGCATGACTCGACCCACTCTGAATTTTTGTGCCACTCGTTGGTGGACGTTATAAATATTGCGATGAACAATCGACTCTAATGAACACGCATCTTCGAGCTCGACAATTCTTTTTTGCGCTGAGGCATCACTTAATGCCTCTTCGTCAGATTCATCTGTTCTTGCCGGGAAAACTGCCCGCCATCTTCCTTTGTAGTCATCACCAGTGACCTTAAATAAATTCACCCACTCGTTAGATCCTGCGAAGTAGTTACGATAGCAACAACCCATAGATTTTTCAAAATCATGAATCGAGGTTAAAACGATAAATCTCTCAGGCCAAGTATATCCTTCAAATTCAATATGAAGTAGTTTTCGAATAGTGCTTTTTCCACCATCTGAACCAATCACATAATCCGCGGTAATCTGACCCATCTCGCCATCCTGCTCGGTGGTCAAGATGACATGATCTGGACTTTGCTGAAGGTTAGTCACTGTAATACCAAATTGGTAGGTTACGTCTGGGAATGTTGCTAAACGTTTGAGCCCCATCAAAACAAGCTTATGCTGCTCAGTTTGAACAACAAAAGGAAACTTGGTTTCATCTTTGAGTAAATCATGATCAAATTGAGCAACTCTAGATTTGGTATCACGATCCCAAAACTGAAAATATCTTGCTACTAAGCCTTGCTCTATAAATTCATCAATCAAACCAACTTGATCAATGAACTCCAAAGTCGATGGATGAGTTGTTGCAGCTCGAGGATTATGATCAACCTCTTTCGCAGAATCTAATAGCGTAACCTTAAATCCTTTTTGCGCAGCGGCTATAGCTGCTACAACGCCTACTGGACCAGCACCAACAACCACGACATGCATTTGCTTCATTAGTGCGCACTTCCTGTGTAGTCCTGCGGCACTCTATTCTGAATCACTCGAACACTCTTCATCGGGGCTGGGGTATTTCTGCTTTTGCCGACAAATCGAGGAATACCTGCGGTAATGACGGCCGCCACTGCTGGAATATCACCATTACGAATAGCATCAGAAGCATTGTCTTTTGAACCACCTACGCATGCATCAAGTATTACAACATCAGCTTCTTTGCCAGGCTTTAAAAAACCACTATCGATGCCATATACCGTTGCATTATTTCCGGTAGCGGCTGCAATCGCTGATTCAACCGACATATCCATGAGGCTACATAAATGGGTAATGGTATAGAGCATTCCTAAAGGCATAATGCCGCTTCCTGTCGGTGTATCAGTCGCAATTAAAAAGCGATCAAATTGATCTGCTGCCATCGCTAATTTTGCAATGAGTAACGCGGTTCTTAGGTTACCTGCTGTGCAAATTTGTAAGGCAATATTGCTTTCATTAACAATTCTAGGAAAATCCGCATCAGGCATCGCAACAGGTCCACCATTCACATGAAAGGAAACGTGTGGTTGCATTTTCAATAAGTGATCTACCCAAATGCCTGAAGAGCCAGGAATAGAAGAGCCGCCCGTGTGAACCGTCGTAATCATTCCTGCTGCTTTCGCCCAGCCCACCATCGGGGCATAATCGTAAGGTGATTTGACTGCCCCAAATCCTGCTTTGGCTAACCAAATCCCTTTTTTTGCCATCTCCTGAAAATCTGCTTCAGTAAGCCCGGGCTCTAAAATAATGGATCCTGCAAATACTTTCATTCCACCTGGTCGGTAGTCATCAAAACATCTCTTGGCTGCTAAAGCAAGAGCTTTAACACCTTCGGGATCTTTTGGTCGACCCGGCACATGCACTTCTGAGGCACTGATACAAGTCGTAGTTCCGCCGTGGACATAACTTTCTAAAAAACCAACCGTTTTTTGCCTTGGTGTGTAATCCCCAAAGGTGTTGTGTACTTGTGAGTCAATCAGTCCAGGTATCGCTGTTGCTCCATCTGCATCTATCACCACGTCTGCATCTTGGATGTCTTTGTCCGATACGTGGCCGACAGAAATAATCTTGCCATCAGCCATATAAATAGAGTTACCTTCGATGATTGGATCGCGCCAATCTCCTGAGATGATTTTTTTTAAATTAATGATTGCTGTTTTCATGAGAATCTTTCTCTTATCTAAACTAAACCGTCTTGACCTTGAATTTTATCTACCGCTAAACCACCAACCCGAGCATTGATTCGACCGCGACTTGCTACACAAAAAATAATCGCCACTTCATCAGGCATCGGGCCATCATGCAAGGTAATCGACATACCATCGTAATGAGACCTGACATACAGCGCATCTTTATGTGCCATTGGCACATCAATCATGGTGCCTGGGCCGCCGACTTTAGTAAATGAGGAGATCCATGCCTGACCACCGCCAATGGCATCTCGAATCGGATTGGCAAATGTGGTAGTGAGTAATGCATTGACAATTTCTTGTTCTCCATCAACACCTACAATGCCAGCTTTACCATAACTTTGTATCGGATGATCGCCCATGACTTTGCGAATCCTTGCGCCGATCTCTTGCCCCAAAGCAGTGCTCGCTTGTATCAACTCAGATAAATCTTCTTGATATTTACCGGCATAAGGATTTTTCAAAATAGCAATCACTGCGCCTTTTATTAATGGGGCTGCAGGATTTTTAGCGTCAACATTTTCTTCAACATGCATCAGCCATTTGCGAATTGTTAATTCCATTTTGGGTCACTTTCTAATTTTTTCAAATTTTTATGTATAAAATTGATAAATCATTGTAAGTCAAATTTAAAAAAATAAATGGGGAGGTAGTCATGAATTTTGGTCATACGATACTTTTTTCAGAAATGTCCCCGCCTTCATCCTTAGAGGATCAATTTAATGCATGGTATGACAATGAACATATTCCATTACGAATGGCAGTTCCTGGATTTATTGCAGCGCAGCGTTATTTAACTGAGGATGATCAACGAAATTACTTGGCTGTTTATGAAATGACTGCCCGTGAAAACTTGCAATCACCTGAATATTTGCTTGTCAAAAATCAACCCAGTGACTTAACCAAAACTATGCTCAGCTCTGTCAGTGGCTTTACACGTTATATCGGCAACACCCTTGGTGAGCAGTGGCAAGCGGGATTAAATGATCCTCTATCTCAGGCAGAGTATCTGTATGCTGTTTTATTTACAGTTCCACAAGAAGATCTCACTGAATTTGACGCTTGGTATTCAAAGGACCATGTACCTGTTCTTCTCGAATGCTCTGATTGGCTTGGTACGCGCCGTTTTGAAATCGTTGATGGTGATCCTCAGCCGTTCAATCGGCTTGCTATTCATTATTTAAAAACACCACTGGCTCTTGAATCCCCCGCCCGCGCCAAAGCAAGAACTACACCATGGCGTGATCAATTAGCGGTAAAGCCTTGGTTTAAAGGCCACTATTTAGTATTTAAAAATCATCGTCCCCGTCAATTTTCTCAGCCTCAAGGAACTTAAATGCGCACCCTCTTTTTCTTTATATTGCTGTGTTTTCATAGTCTTAGTTTTGGACAATCTTGGCCGAATCGTCCAGTCAAAATTATTGTGCCATTTTCTGCTGGCGGCAATACGGACTCTATCGCCAGAATTACTGCAGATGAACTGACAAAAAGTCTTGGGCAAACGTTTATCGTTGAAAACAAGCCGGGGGCAAATGGTGCCATTGCCGCAAATTTTGTCGCCAAAGCTCCTGCAGATGGCTATACATTGCTATTGGCTGTTTTGCCACAAATGGCTGTCCTACCAGCAATGACAAAAACTGCCTATGATCCAGTAAAAGACTTTAGTTTGATCTCTATTATTGCGAGTAATGAGTTTGCACTGACAGTGGCAAACAATTTTCCCGCTAAAAATCTAAAAGAATTTGTGACGTATGTGGACTCTAAGCCCAATGATGTGCCTTACGCCTCAGCAGGTAGTGGCTCACTGAGTCATTTGACCACTGAACTGTTTAATTTTCGCGCAAAATTAAAAATGGTTCATGTTCCTTACAAAGGTGGTGCCCCTGCAATTGCTGATGTAATGGGCGAGCAGGTGCCCATGTATTTTGCGAATCTAGCAGAAGCCAGTCAACCGTTCAAGTCCGGTAAAGTAAAAGTATTGGCCACATCAGGCTTAAAAAGAAGCGCTCTTTTCCCGCAAGTACCGACGATTGCAGAATCTGGATATCCAGGATTTCATACATCCACTTGGAATGGCTTAGCTGCTCCTGCTGGCACGCCTGCCGATGTGATCGAAAAAATGGTCAAAACTCTCAAAGTCATTGGGCAAACAAGTGACTTCAACTCTCGTATGCAAAACATAGGCGTTGAAGTCATCTGTAATACACCCGAAGAGTTTAATCAAGTTCTTAAGCAAGACCTCATTAAATGGTCTGATGCCGTCAAAATGACTGGCGCTTCAGTCAATTAAGCAACTTGTTTGAGATTTTTGTGGGAATTTTATATAGCAATATAAGCAAAAATAACTATTTTTCGACATTTTCATGAAGTGAAGTATTTGATGGGTAAAATGAAATGATTACGACCTGATTGACTTCCTTCTCACTAAATGGATTCGCCTCTTTTTCTAGATACCCACTTTTCCCAAATTAATGATGACCAATGGGAAAACTTATTTCAATTATCTAAAGATAAATCCATTGCCCAAAAGAGAGAAGATCTTTTCACAGGTAAAAAAGTTAACCTAAGTGAAAATCGCCCCGCTCTCCACACAGCACTGCGCAATTTGACTAAAAAACCCGTTTATGTAGATTATGCCGATGTCATGCCAATGATTGAAGATGTTTGGCAACAAATAGATCGCAGTTGTAAAAAGTTTGCTGGTGTTACCGACATTATTCATATTGGTATCGGTGGTTCTGATTTTGGACCGCGCTTGGTTTGCGACGCGCTCAAGAACTCACCATCGTCAGAAAAAAATCTGGTCAAAGTACATTTTTTATCGAATGTTGATAGTTCCGATTTGGCTTCCATTTTGGCACAAACCAATGCCAAAAGCACTCGCATTATTATCGTCTCTAAAGCTTTTACAACCGTTGAAACCCTTCTCAACGCTAAAGCAGTCATGGCTTGGCTTGACGCTCAAGGAATTCAACCTACGCAAGCCTCAAAGATGATTTTTGCCATTACAGCCAATCCTGAATTAGCAAAACAATTCGGAGTTTTAGACGATCATATTTTTCCATTTTGGGATTGGGTAGGTGGGCGCTTTTCTGTATGGTCAGCCGTGGGTTTGCCCATCGCGTTGAAATTTGGCTTCGATACTTTTCAGGATTTTTTGGCTGGTGCTCAAGCTATGGACCAACACTTTTTACAAAGCCCTGATGTGTTGAATCAACCTTTACGTTTAGCACTTGCCTTATATCATCAACAAAAAACCTTGAACGTGAAGTCTCAGGCTATTATTCCTTATGCTCAGTCGCTCAATTTATTTCCTCATTGGTTGCAACAATTAGAAATGGAAAGTAATGGCAAAACAGCTGGCGTAGATGGTCAAGCCGTACCCTTTAGTGCACCTGTCATTTTCGGTATTCCTGGCACTAACGCACAACATTCTTTTTTCCAAATGTTGCATCAAGGTCCTGAGGTCATTCCTGTCGACTTGATTGCTGTGCATGAGTCAATGAGTGATATTTTTCAACACCAAACTCAGCATCAACAACTTTGGGCTAATTGTCTTGCACAATCTGAAGCATTTGCTATAGGACAAGGTGATTCATCTAATCTCAATAACTACTACCCGGGTAAGCGTCCCAATAACCTGATTGTTTTACCGCGCCTTGACGCTTTCCACTTAGGTGCTTTAATGGCTTTGTATGAACATCGTACTTTCTGCTTAGGTGTTCTCTACGGCCTTAATTCTTTTGACCAACCTGGAGTTGATCTGGGGAAAAAATTAGCAATTCCGATTGAAGAAGCACTTCGTTCAGATGTGACAGATGTATCGAAGCTTCATCCAGTTACGGCGCAGCGCATTCAATGGTTTAAAAACCCTCACTTCTAATGACATCCTATGACGATTGCTCTTTCTACATCCATTTTTAAAGCTTATGATATTCGGGGCATTATTGACCAGACTTTAGATCCTTCTATTGCTAATCTGATCGGTAAATCGTTTGGTTCTTGCATGAAGGAAATCGGCGAGCATACGATTGTAGTAGGGCGTGATGGTCGTCTTTCAGGCCCCGCTCTCATGCAAGGATTAACCGAAGGACTTCTGAGCGTCGGAATTCATGTAATAGATTTGGGTGTGGTTGCGACACCAATGGTGTATTTTGCAACCAATGTGCCCATCCATGGTCAACAAGCATCTTCTGGAATCATGATTACCGGTAGTCATAATCCACCCAACTACAACGGCTTTAAGATGGTTCTAGGCGGCAATGCAATTTATGGTGATCAAATCAAAGCTTTGTATGAGCGAATCGTAGCAAAAAACTTCGCACCTCAAGCAACTGCCTCCCGTACCGAATACGATATATTTCCGACGTATTTAGATCGCATCACACGTGATATTCATCTTGCGCGTCCAATGAAAATTGCTGTTGATTGTGGTAACGGTGTCGGCGGAGCATTTGCTGGAAAATTATTTAGGGCTCTAGGTTGTCAAGTTGATGAAATGTTTTGTGAAGTAGACGGTCATTTCCCCAATCATCACCCAGATCCTGCTCATCTTGAAAATCTGCAAGATCTGATGAAAAATCTTGCCTGTACCAATAACGAACTTGGACTAGCGTTTGATGGTGATGCTGATCGTCTCGGTGTGGTAACCAAAGATGGCTCTGTGATTTTTCCTGATCGTCAAATGATGCTCTATGCTAAAGATGTGTTGTCACGTAACCCTGGCGCACAAATTATTTTTGACGTGAAATGTACGCGCAATCTAGGTAACTGGATTAAGGATCATGGTGGTGAACCACTGATGTGGAAAACAGGCCATTCTTTAGTCAAAGCCAAACTCAAGGAAACTGGCGCGCCTCTTGCTGGGGAGATGAGTGGACACATCTTTTTTAAAGACCGTTGGTATGGTTTTGATGATGGTCTATATACGGCTGCTCGATTGCTGGAAATATTATCCAAAGAGGCAGATCCCAATCAAACTTTACGCAACTTACCCAATGCGATTTGTACGCCTGAACTCCAAATGGCCTGCGTAGAAGGCGAACCATTTACGATTCTTGAGAAAATGAAGGCTAATGCGAACTTTATTGGTGCTGAGTCTGTCAATACAATCGATGGCATCAGAGTGGAATATGCAGACGGCTTTGGCCTTGCACGGCCTTCAAATACAACGCCAGTAGTCGTGATGCGGTTTGAAGCGGATACGCAAGAAGCCATCGAACGTATTCAGATGGCATTCAAAAATGCTATTTTAAAAGTCAAGCCTGAGGCTAAACTACCTTTTTAATCGATTTAATTTGATTACTCTCACCTACCAGCACAATCTTTGGTTGGTGATGATGGAGTTCTTTTTCATCAATCAAGCCATATGTGCAGATAATTAAAGGGTCGCCAACATGCGCTTTTCTTGCTGCAGCGCCATTGAGTGAGATTACGCCTGAACCCCTTGGTGCTTTAATAATGTAGGTAGAAAATCGTTCTCCATTATTAATGTTGTAAAGCTCAATTTGCTCAAATTCTCGCATATCGGCCGCGTGTAATAAGTCCTCATCAATTCCACAAGAACCCTCGTAATTTAAATCAGCTTCAGTCACCGTTACACGGTGTAACTTCGCTAGTAGCATCATTCGTTGCATGTCGCATCCTCCGCACCATATTCTAACAGGGTACAAGCTCTGAAATATCATATTTTTTTCCCGATGCCGGTAAATTCTTCGATAATATATCTTTGTGTGTCGTTAAATACCAAAATTATGAATAGTCCAATGAAAAGTTACGAATTCTCTCTTCCCATGGTTGATGGTCCAACTTGTATTGCCAGAGCTTGGGCTAAAACGCCAGTTACCCTATCTACATCTGAAAAAGAAGAGACAAAAGCGAAAATTCGCTCTTTACTAAAAGCGCGGAATGCCGTAATCGTTGCCCATTATTACGTTGATGGTGATATTCAAGATTTAGCAATGGCAACAGGAGGATTTGTTGCTGATTCATTAGAAATGGCACGTTTTGGTCGCGACCACCCGGCCCAAGAGCTCATTGTTGCTGGTGTGCGTTTTATGGGTGAGACTTCAAAGATCCTCTCGCCCCAAAAACGCGTGTTTATGCCTGACCTAGATGCCACTTGCTCACTTGATTTGGGTTGTCCAACCGAAGCCTTTAATCAATTTTGTGATGCTCATCCAGATCGCACCGTGGTGGTATATGCCAACACTAGCGCTGCTGTTAAAGCTCGTGCCGATTGGATGGTAACAAGCTCTTGTGCCCTTGCGATTGTGCATCAATTAAAAGAACAAGGTAAAAAGATTTTATGGGCTCCAGATCGTCATCTAGGACGTTATATTCAAGATCAAACTGGTGCTGATATGGTTCTTTGGGATGGTGCTTGTATTGTCCATGATGAATTTAAAGCGGTTGAGCTTGAGGCACTTCGTCAGTCTCATCCAAACGCTCAAATCTTAGTTCATCCTGAGTCGCCAGAAGCCGTCGTCGCAATGGCTGATGTTGTTGGCTCAACCTCTGCCATGATTAAAGCAGTCGTTGAAGGTACGGCCGAGGAATATATTGTTGCCACAGATCAAGGTATTTTGCATCGCATGCGTCAACTTGCCCCTAACAAAGTCTTAATTGAGGCCCCAACAGCCGGTCAAAGTGCTACTTGTAAAAGCTGCGCCAATTGCCCTTGGATGGCCATGAATGGCTTAGCCAATATTCTTTCATGTCTTGAAAATCAAACTGGTGAAATTCAAGTAGAGGAAGGTATCCGAGCAAAAGCGCAAAGCTGTATCGAGCGTATGCTTGATTTCACAAAAAACAATCCTGAACTTCTCGCAAAAGCACAACATGGTTTTGTGAAGAATATTGGCGCAGCATAATTTATACAAAAGGAAAATATGTTTGAATTGAATGAGTCTTTACAACAGGCTCTTACCCGTAATGTTCAAGATGCACTGACGGAAGATATTGGCAAGGTGGATTGGACTGCTCAATTGGTGAAGACGGATGAACGTGTACGTGCCAATGTGATCATTAAACAAGATGGTGCGATTCTGTGTGGGCAAGCCTGGTTTGAACTTTGCATCACCTCTTTAGACCCCAATGCACAAATCACTTGGATGTATAAAGAAGGTGAAGCGATGCAAACCATGACACCTGTTTGCGAAATCGTATGCAATGCGCGCGCACTTTTATCTGCTGAACGCTCTGCGCTCAATTTTTTACAGACTTTATCTTGGACCGCTTCATCTACTAAACTTTATGTTGATGCCATTGCAGATATTCAAGCAAACCCAAAAGGTTGCAACATTTTAGAAACTCGAAAAACAATTCCTGGACTACGACAAGCACAAAAATATGCTGTCCGTGTGGGTGGTGGTAAAAACCACCGCCTTGCTCTATGGGACGGCATTTTAATAAAAGAAAATCACATCATTGCAGCAGGTAGTATCGAAGCCGCATTGAAAAATGCCAAAGTACTCAATTCGGGTGTCATGATCCAAATTGAAGTAGAGTCTATTGCTGAATTAGAAGAGGCCCTTGCCGCAGGTGCCGAACATATTTTGATTGATGATTTTTCAATCGAGGATATGCATCGAGCGGTGAAGATTACCAATAATCGTGCAGAACTTGAAGTATCTGGTGGTGTCGAAATGACAAAACTGCGCGAAATCGCAATGACCGGTGTTGATCGTATTTCTGTCGGGGCCCTCACCAAAGATGTGAGCGCGATTGATTACTCCATGCGTGTTCTAGAAAGAATGTAGTTATGATCTTTTTGGCGTAATGATGGTCGGATAAGACATGGCAAAGGTTTGTGGATAATCACGGCTGTAATGTAGTCCACGACTTTCTTTACGATCAAGAGCAGAAAGCACGATGAGCTCTGCGCAAACAATCAAATTACGCAGCTCAATCAAATCACGGTTAACGTGAAAATTAGAATAGTAATCCTGCACCTCTTGTTTTAAAAGCTCAATCCGGTGCAAGGCCCTTTCAAGTCTTTTTGTTGTTCGAACAATTCCGACATAGTTCCACATCAAGGAGCGTAGCTCATCCCAGTTATGGGCAATCACCACCTGCTCATCAGCATCCTCTACTTGACTATCATCCCAAGGACGCACTTCTGGCATGTTGACAATAGCCTGCTCCAATATCTTATCGGCAGTTGCTTTACCAATGACAACGCACTCTAATAAGGAATTACTCGCCAAACGATTGGCGCCATGTAAACCTGTATAGGTTGCTTCTCCAGCAGAATACAAATGTGGCAAATCCGTTTGCCCATGCAAATCCGTCACAACGCCACCACAGGTATAGTGTGCTGCAGGAACGACTGGAATACCCTCTTTGGTAATATCAATCCCAACAGCTAAACATCTTGCATAAATGGTCGGGAAATGTTCTTTAAGGAACTCAGAACCTAAATGAGTTCCATCTAAAAGAACATAATCAATCCCATGTTTTTTAATCTCAAAATCGATGGCTCTCGCAACAATATCTCGTGGTGCCAGCTCTAATCGTTCATCATGATCCGCCATAAAGCGATCGCCATTAGGTAATTTTAAATAAGCGCCTTCACCTCGTAAGGCTTCCGTAATTAAAAAACTTCTTTCTTGAGGGTGATACAAACACGTTGGATGAAATTGAATAAACTCCATGTTGCCGACTCGACATCCTGCACGATACGCCATGGCAATACCATCGCCTGTGGAGGTATCGGGGTTGGATGTGTACTTATAAACTTTACCAACGCCACCTGTTGCCACTACCACGTCATTAGCAGTCACTGCAACTACTTCATTACGACCAATATCGAGGGCATAAACACCGAAACAGCGATCTTTCATGACACTTTTTTTATAATCTTTACTCGGTTTTACTGTCAAGTTACGGGTTGTAATGAGATCAATCGCTACCCAGTTTTCCAATAGCTGAATGTTGGGGTGAGCTTGCGCTTTCTTGAGTAAAGCAATATGGATTGCTTTACCAGTAGCATCTGCAGCATGCGCAATCCGTCGATGGGTGTGGCCACCCTCCCTTGTCAAATGCAAACCTAAGGGCCCTTCAGGATCTTGGGTAAACGCAACTTCTTGATCAACCAACCACTGGATCGCTTGTTGGGAATTTTCCGTTATATAGCGTGCTGTAGTTTCAGAAACAATGCCTGCTCCTGCTTCTAATGTGTCCCCAACATGTGATTCAAAACTATCTTTTTCATCTAAAACACCAACAATTCCACCTTGCGCCCATGCCGTTGCAGCTTCAGTCAATTCACGCTTAGCTAACACAATCACTTTTCGCTTTTCAGCCACTTTCAAAGCTACGGTTAAACCGGCAAGTCCAGCTCCAATGACTAAAAGATCAGCATGAATACCTTGAAGATGTTCTGCTTGATCCGCCGTAGAACTTGGCTTCTGTATCTGTTTACTGCTAGGCATAATATTTCACTTATAAAAAGTTATAAAAGACGTATCTCATTATAAGTTTGATTTTGATTTTTTATTTAACCCTATTGTTGACCTTA
>CANHPL010000045.1 GCA_947462685.1 Burkholderiaceae bacterium
CGTTTTTGCTCCGCTAAAGGTGAAATGGATTTTTTAATTAAGGAGGGGATAGGCTCTGCCCCTAAACATCTCTTTCCATGGTTTGATGTTCCTTCACGAAAAACTGAAAAGTACAAAGTTTTTTTTGGTCACTGGTCTACGATGGGTCTAATCCAACGCAATCATGTGGTTGGCCTTGATACTGGATGTGTCTGGGGAGGTAATCTCACCGCCATGTCCATTGGCCCTGAAGCAAAGATGATTCAGGTGCCAGGACTCGTGCGACACGTTGCGTTTTAAATCTTCGCAAATGCTTTCTTGGTGGCGGCCAGCATAGTTTCAATAATCGCTGCATCATGCTTGATGGACAAAAAGCCAGCCTCATAAGCCGATGGGGCAAGATACACGCCCTCATCTAACATCGCATGAAAAAATCGTTTAAATTTTTCAACATCTGATTTGGTAATGTCATCCAAGGACTTCGGCTTATTTTTTGCAAAATAAATACCAAACATACCGCCCACATGGTCGGTTGCAAAGTCATGCCCGGCATCTGATGCAAGTTGCTCCATGCCTTTGAGAAGTGTGTCAATTTGAGCGGAAAGTGTGTCATAAAAACCTGGGGCACTCACCAAATTGAGGGTTGTGAGTCCGGCAGCGACTGCCAAAGGATTGCCTGATAGGGTTCCTGCTTGATAGACATTACCAATTGGTGCTAATTTTTGCATAATGTCTTTGCGTCCACCAAATGCTGCCATTGGCATACCACCACCCATGACTTTTCCAAGGCAGGTCAAATCAGGTGTGATGCCATGCAGACTTTGTGCGCCGCCAAGGGCTACTCTAAAGCCTGTCATTACTTCATCATAAATCAGCACAGAGCCATATTGTTGCGTGAGCTCTCTCATCGCTTTAATGAACTCGGGGCTCATTTGTACCAAGTTCATATTGCCAGCAATTGGCTCCACAATGAGTGCTGCGACCTGTGGTCCAAACTGCTTAAATGCCGCTTGAAGTGCTTCAAGATCATTGAAGGGTAATACTAAGGTGTGTTTCACAAGGTCTTGCGGCACCCCACCGGAGGAAGGTGCATTGGTTGCCAAGTCCATGGTTTGATCTGCAAAGGTGAGTAAGCCAGATCCTGCTTTGACTAGAAGGCTATCTGCGTGCCCATGGTAGCAACCTTCAAATTTAATGATGAGGTCTCGCCCTGTAAATCCCCTGGCTAATCGTAATGCACTCATCGTCGCTTCTGTACCGCTGGATACCAGTCGAACTTGTTCAATGCTGGGGACTAACTGCGTAATTTTTTCCGCCATAAGGATTTCAGCTTCCGTTGGTGCGCCGTAGCTAAAACTATTCTCAGCAGCAACTTGCACTGCTTTAACAACCTCAGGATGTGCGTGACCCAAAATCATGGGTCCCCAGGAGCCAATACAGTCGATATATTGCTGACCTTCCACATCCCAAATATGGGGACCCTTTGCCTTGGCGATAAATCTAGGAGTTCCTCCTACGGATCGAAATGCTCGAACAGGAGAGTTCACACCACCTGGCGTCGTTATTTGGGCACGGTCAAATAGGGCTTGATTTGTCTTCATTATTGTATTTGTAATGGATTAGTTTTGTTTTAAATGGCCATCATCTCAAAATCTTCTTTACGAGCAGCACATTCTGGACAGGTCCAGTTCGGTGGCACATCAGCCCATAAAGTTCCAGGTGCAATACCTTCTTCTGGTAAGCCTGCTTCTTCGTCATACACCCAGCCACAGATGAGGCACATATACGTCTTAAATTCCATAATTTCTCACTTTGATTAGTTCAATAATAATTGCTATGAATATTGTATTAGGCTTCTGAATCAGGTGCTTCATTTGTGGTTTTGATGAAGGATTTTCTGATATCAAACCGAAATAATCGACATTCAATAGCCCCATTAAATAAGGGGGTACGCTTGGTTTCTTTCATGCGCAGTTGCCCCGGAAGTCCCATATCGGCGGTTAACACATCCATCTGCCAACCATCAAAATGATCTTTCAGATGGCGCCCAAAGTTAGCTAAAAATTCTACGAACTGCGGATCAGAAATGTTTTTCGGCAAAGGATCTCGGGCTCCTCGTGATTTTTTTTCATCTTCACGATCACCTCTGCCGCCTTTAAGCTCGATGCGCTCTCCATAGGGAGGGTTAAAAACAATGACGCCAGTTTTTTTCATGTCACCAAAGGGTGACTTAGCTGCTAACGCATCAATTTGTCGCACAATAGGTAATCCAGGTAAACCCGCTTTTTGCCAATTACGTTGTGTCATCGCGACCATCTGTTCATTAATATCTGATCCAGCAATCCGCAGTATCTGTTGTTCTGCTGCTTGCATCTGCCCTTGGGCAAGCTGCTTGATCAGTTTCCAGCCTTGCTGTATTGGTTGATCAGAAAATGGCTTGAGCCGTAAAAACCCAAATCCTTGCAAGACTCCAACTAAATCTACACGACTGGCTTGGTAAGGTAGTTCGGTACTTGCTCTTTTCAGTTGTTTGATCGGCGTAACTGGTTTTTGTACCGGTAAAGGTTTATTTTGCGGCGATGCAATGGCCTTACCTGTATCGACGGCAATAGGTGCTACCCACCCCGTATTGACTTGAGGTGCCTTGGTTTCATTTTTGGATTCAGAGTTAGGTTCGTTCTGTGATTCGTCTTCGATGATGACTGGTTTGTATATTTTTACAAGAGCTGGCTGCGGTTTTTCTTGGGTTGGGGTTATTAAGCCAGCACGAATAGCGCCGGGAGCGATCCCTTTAGCTATTTGTGCTGCCTCGATTAAAAACGTACCACTACCGCACATCGGATCAAAGAGTGGCTGATCGGCTTGCCAACCGGTGAGGGCTAGTATGCCCGCAGCAAGATTTTCTTTAAGAGGAGCGGCACCTTTTTCATCGCGCCACCCTCTTTTAAATAAGGCCTCTCCGGAGGTATCCAAATAGATCGTCATCAAACTTGGGTCTAAAAAAGCCATGACACGCACATCTGGTGTCGCTGTTTCAATACTGGGTCGCCTCCCTTTGATTTCTCGAAAACGATCACAGATGGCATCTTTGATCCGCAGGGTAATGAAATTAATACTGTTGAGATTTGATTTTTGCGCAGTTACATCCACTCTGAGAGTTTGCTCAGTCGTCATCCAATCTTCCCAACTTATTTTGTTGGCGGCTGTGTAAATGTCTTCTTCTTTTTTATATGGTCCATGCATCAGTTGCAAGAGCACACGACTGGCAATCCTAGAATGCAGATTAATCGCCATCGCAAGCTCCATACCGCCAATGACTTCTAATCCGCCAGTAGGTTTAAGGGGCAATGTGCCGACTTGTGCACTGTTAAACACATTTAGGAGATGCTTACTTTGTGCAGCATCTAGTCCTAATTGCGTATGCAATTGAGAATTTTGATGAAAGGCGATGATGTTGCACAACTCATCATGCAAGGGGGCCTCTAAGCCCCGTGGGCAAACGACAAAAAATTTCAAAAGGGTTTCAGAATCACGAGAAGGGTAATCAAGGTTAAGAGTAATACGGGAACCTCGTTAAACCAACGGTACCAAATATGCGACTTGGTATTAGTCCCTTTTACAAATTTTTTGATCATTGCGCCACACATATGGTGATAACCAATCAGGATAATTACCAATAATAGTTTCGCATGCATCCAGCCTGTTCCAGGACTTCTACCAACGCCAAAATACAGCCATAAAATCAAGCCAAAGATCAGCGCGCCAATCATGAGGATGTTCATGAAACGATAGAGCTTTTGACTCATCAAAATCAACCTTGTCTGAACGGCGGGATTATTATCTATGGCGAGGTTTACCAAAATACGCGGCAAGTAAAAAAGGCCTGCAAACCAGGATGTGATCAAAATGAGATGAATCACTTTGACATATTGATAACTGAGCATTTCCATTTAAAGCCTTTTCAATTGTTTGTTTTAAAAATAAAACGCGTATTCTTTGATTAAGTTCTGATAGAACCATTACCTTTTACTAAATATTTAAGCGAGGTTAAACCCTCGAGTCCAACAGGTCCACGTGCATGCAATTTGTCATTCGAGATGCCTATCTCAGCACCTAATCCATATTCAAATCCGTCAGCAAATCTTGTACTGGCATTGTGCATCACACTTGCACTATCGACCTCGCGCAGAAAACGTGCCGCTTTTTCAGGGCTTTCGGTCATGATGGCATCGGTATGATGACTGCCGTAGGTATTGATATGATCAATCGCTTCATCAATTGAATCAACTGTTTTAATCGACAAAATTGGTGCTAAATATTCTGTTGTCCAATCTTCTTCTGTCGCATCCTTTATTGCACCTATGCCATCAAATCCATGTTGGGCGAGGATTTCTTTGGTTTTTCTACAGACGCGTAACTCCACCCCTTTGTCTTGATAAATCTTACATAGGGGTAACAAAAGCTGTGCTGCTACTTTGGTATGAACCAAGAGTGTTTCCATCGCATTACATGGTGAATAACGTTGTGTTTTAGCGTTATCACAAACGGTGATGGATTTGGTGATATCTGCTTCATCATCCACATAGGTATGACATATACCATCTAAATGCTTAATCATTGGCACGCGTCCATCAGCCATTAACCGAGCAATGAGACTCTTGCCACCTCTTGGCACGATCACATCGACATATTCTGTCATGGTGATGAGTACACCAACCGCAGCACGATCGATTGTTTCAATGACCTGTACGCCGTCTTTAGGTAAGCCCGCATGTTCCAGAGCAGCTTGAATGATTTTGGCTAGGGCTGTGTTCGATTCAATCGCTTCAGAACCACCGCGCAAAATCGTGGCATTACCTGATTTAATACATAAAGCTGCCGCATCAATGGTCACATTCGGGCGAGATTCATAAATAATGCCAATTACCCCTAAAGGTACACGCATTTGATGAATCTCAATTCCATTTGGTCTTTTAATCGATGGTGTCATCTGACCTATCGGATCAGTTAGGGTGACAATTTGTTCTAATCCTTGCGCCATAGATTCAATCACTTTATCTGTCAGCGCTAGGCGATCAATAAATGCTGCGTCATGGCCAGCTTCTTTGGCGCGGTACAAATCATTTGCGTTGGCTTGTTTGAGCGATTCTGTTTGACCACGAATCATTTTTGCCATCTGCAGGAGGGCTTGATTTTTTTGCTCTGAAGTAGCTTTAGCCATCGCCCTAGAAGCTATTCGGGCTCGACGACCAATACTCTCGACCAACTCCTGAATATCGGCAGTCGCATTTTGAGTGAGAACATTGGTCAGTGACATAAAGCAAATACCCTAATTAGTTAATCTTCTAATTTTCCACTATTTAGAGAGCTTTGACTAATTTTCCGTAAGTTGAATCTATTTAACCCTTGTTGAGCGATTAAAAAACACCTAAAAACTATTATCGAGGGTTTATAGGCATGTTCAAAAGTGGGTTATTCGAAAGAATTATGATGATATCTTCAATTTTATTACCTAGTTCCAAATGGCTAAAAAGTGTTAAGCATTATGTACATAACTTTAAAAATTTGTTTAAAACGTGTTTATGCCCAGTAAAAGTCAACCTATATTTCCTCATGAAAAACGCATCCTTTTAGATTTTGGAGAACGTATTCGACTCGCGCGCCTCCGGCGCAAAATGTCGGCAAGTACGCTTGCAGAAAGGTCATCGATTTCTCGAGTGACTTTACATCGCGCTGAAAAAGGAGCTTCAAATATTACGATAGGTGTTTATCTTAGAATCCTTGCAGCACTGCAATTGGTAGATGACTTTAATCTACTTGCTAAAGATGATGTTTTAGGCAGAAAGCTTCAAGACCTTGAGCTTCGACAACGCCGATCTTCATGATATTGAATTCATGCGCCCGGCTTTTATTTCCAGCTAAACAAGCCACCGATACGTCTTAGGCCATCCCATGGGTCTTGTGGCATATTTTTTGCCATCATACCTTTTGATTGTTTATCAATATTTGCAATCATCTCTAATGCACGATCAATCATGGGCATTCCCATGCGTTGCACAACCCCTGGCAAGAGTTGCTCTCTTTTACCCCAGATTCTGCGTGCTTTAATCATTGAGGGTAAATGTCCACCTTGCATTGCCTCTTCTTTTAAGCTTTTAATCAGTCTGATTTCTTCGGACAAAGTCCAAACCACCAAAACTAAGGCTTCACCCTCGCCTTTTAAGCCATCTAACATCCGATTAATACGAGCCATATCACCCATCAAAAAAGCTTCGCTTAAATGAAACACGTCATAGCGCGCCACGTGTAACACCGCATCTCTAATTTGCTCTTCGGTTAAAACACCTTCTGGATAAAGTAACCCCAGTTTCTGAATCTCTTGATAAGCAGCAATCAAATTACCTTCAAATTGGTCCACCATAAAGGTAATCGAGCGCTGCCCGGCTTCCCCAGATTCAATCTGTTGATTTTGTAATTTCAGTCGCTCTTTAATCCAATGCGGTAAAGCTGTTCGATCGAGTTCATCAATTCTGACGGCGACTCCTGCACTTTCTAGTGCACTAAACCAAGCTGATTTTTGGGTCTGACTATCAAGTCTGGGCAAATAAATACTGGTAATACTCTCCGGTTCTTGGTGAGCTTGTTCTTGAAGGTGCTTTGCAAATTGTTTAAGTATTTCAGCGCCCTCGCGTCCTGGCTTGCCTGTGGGCATGGTCAGTTCAATGAGTTTTTTCTCACCAAAAAGGGACATATTCTGATTACTACTTTGTAAGCTGGTCCAGTCAAACTGTCCATCTTGCATAAGCGTTTCACGTTCAGTAAAGCCTTTGTCTTTGGCAATTTTACGCAGGCGATCTTTGGCTTGCATGAGTAGTAAAGGCTCATCTGTTGAAAACAGATACAAATGCTCTAAGGGCTTTTGGTTTTTTTCAACTTGCCCGATATGCGCCAGAAATGCATCTATTTTGATCATGTGATCAAGGCTTATGGGGTAATCGGTTTTTTATTGGAAAGCGAGCCTAGGCGACGCAGTATCTGTGCGGATACATCTTGACGCATATCAGTAAAGAGAAGTATTTCAAGATTTTCTCCGGCGGCTGGTGCTCCAATAGAAAAATCCATGTCTCTGGTGAGATAGATATCTGATTGCGGAATGAGTTCATCACCATCTTTATGGTTCACTGAAAACTTTACCTGTTCCACAAGTCGATAACCAGTGATCTGACCAGCTTGGTTGTAGGTCAAAATCTGTTTAGCTGGGGTTTCTGTGATGTTTAAGAATATCTCTGCTTCATCGGGCTTGCTCACCACGACGGTATTGAGTCCTGACTTGAGTAATCTCGTCAAATACAGCTTCAAGTCTTGGGTCATCCCACCACTAATGTAAATCGTTTTGTATGGCAGTGTGACTGGCCCACGTATTTTAAATCCACAGCCCGTCATCACGAGTATCGAGCTGATGAGGATGCTTCTACGAAGTGGCTGAGGAATGGACTTATTTTGCATAGGGTTAAATTACCACATTGACAAGACGACCAGGTACAATAATAATTTTTTTCGGTACCTGTCCTTGTAAAACGCGCTGTCCCGCTTCGCTTTGTAGGGCTAGGGCTTCAACTTCTTCTTTACTCGCACTAACAGGCACAACAAACTCACCTTTGAGTTTGCCATTGACCTGCAGCATCAAGGTCAGTTCATCTTGTATAAGTGCAGACTCATCCACTTGGGGCCATGGCGCATCCAATAATGGTGCGATTTCTTGTTCCAATTGCAAATGTTGCCAAAGGTACTGGGTGATGTGTGGCACAATGGGATACAACACGCGAAGTAAAATGCCTAAACACTCGCGCATGACGCCTGCTTGTATCCCTTTGGCTTGCTCAAGGGTATTCAGCATTTTCATGCACGCAGAAACGACGGTGTTGTACTGAACTCGCGAATAGTCAAAATTAGCCTGCTTGA
The DNA here is from genome assembly GCA_947462685.1 of Burkholderiaceae bacterium. GTDB lineage: Bacteria > Pseudomonadota > Gammaproteobacteria > Burkholderiales > Burkholderiaceae > Polynucleobacter. The sequence continues at coordinate 7,942 of CANHPL010000045.1, forward strand.
GAACGCTGTGGATGTCTCGGCGGCAAGCTTGATCTTCTTTTGATAGGGTTGCCAGCGGCATTACTTTTAACTCTTGTGCAATGGATAAATTCCAGACACGACGTAAATATCTAGAAGCGCCTTCTACTCCGGACTCTGACCACTCCAGTTGCTGTTCTGGTGGAGCAGCAAACATGGTGGATAAGCGTGAGGTGTCGGCACCATATTGATTAATTAAGCTTTGTGGATCAATGCCATTATTTTTACTTTTGGACATTTTTTCGATGCCCCCAATGACTACTGCTTCACCGTTGGTTTTGAGACTAGCGCTAATCGGTCGTCCTTTGTCATCAAACTGTACGTCCACATCTGCAGGATTAATCCAAATCTTTTTACCATCGTGCAATTCTTGATAGTAAGTCTCGTTCAATACCATGCCTTGCGTTAATAAATTCTTAAATGGCTCATCATACTGAATCAAGCCTAGATCACGCATGACTTTGGTCCAAAAACGCGCGTATAAGAGATGTAATATCGCATGTTCAATACCCCCAATGTATTGATCCATTGGCATCCAGTAATCATTACGCGCGTCCACCATGGTCGTCGCATCAGGTCCTGTATACCGCATAAAATACCATGAGGAATCAACAAAGGTATCCATTGTGTCAGTTTCACGACGAGCGGGCTTAGCGCATCTTGGACAATCAACGTTTAAAAAAGCTGTATGTTTATTGAGGGGATTGCCCGATCCATCGGGCACACAGTCCTCTGGCAAAATCACGGGTAAATCTTTTTCTGGCACAGGCACTTCACCGCACGCCTCACAATGAATAATCGGGATCGGAGTGCCCCAAGATCTCTGTCTTGAGATGCCCCAGTCACGTAATCGGTACGTCGTCTTTTTTTCACCGACGCCTAAATTTTGTAAATCTTGTGCAACCGCATCCACTGCGTCTTTAACAGATAAGCCATCATATTTACCGCTTTTGATCACGATAGTTTTTTCTTTATCCGCATACCATTCTTGCCAACGTGACGTATCAAAAGGCTCAGCAACCGAGGGGTCTTTTGTAGCAATGACGTCTTTGATGGGTAATTGATATTGAAGCGCAAAGGCAAAGTCACGCTCATCATGCGCTGGCACTCCCATGACGGCTCCATCACCATAACTCATGAGTACATAATTACCGACCCATAATGGAATGTCTACTTGTGTCAAAGGGTGTTTGATGGTCATCCCCAGTGGCATACCTTCTTTTTCTTGGGTAGCAAGATCAGCCTCGATGACACTCCCTCGTTTGCATTTTTCAATGAAGGCGGCTAACTGCGGGTTAGTCTTGGCAGCTTGGGTTGCGAGTGGATGCTCTGCGGCAACGGCGGCAAAGGTAACTCCCATAATCGTGTCAGCCCGTGTGGTAAAGACATACAACTGACCACCTTGAATCAATTGACCAGCATCATCTTTGATGTCATGAGCAAAAGCAAATCTCACACCAAAACTTTTTCCAATCCAATTCTGTTGCATGACCTTCACCCGCTCTGGCCAGCCCAAACCTTCTAAATCGGTAAGTAATTCTTCTGCATAGTCTGTAATTTTGAAGTAATAACCCGGAATCTCCCGTTTTTCAACCAAAGCTCCTGAGCGCCAACCTCTGCCATCAATCACTTGTTCATTAGCTAATACGGTTTGGTCAATCGGGTCCCAATTGACTAATTGGGTTTTGCGATAAGCAATCCCCTTTTCCAGCATTTTTAAAAATAACCATTGATTCCAGCGATAGTATGCGGGATCACAGGTGGCAACTTCGCGTGACCAATCAATGGCAAGACCCATCGATTGCATCTGTTTTTTCATATATGCAATGTTCGAGTAAGTCCACTGTGCTGGGGGTACTTTATTTGTAATTGCCGCATTCTCCGCGGGCATTCCATAGGCATCCCAGCCCATGGGCATGAGCACGTTGTAACCTAGCATGCGCAGATGTCTTGCCATGACATCGTTAATGGTGTAATTGCGCACATGGCCCATATGTAACTTACCTGAGGGGTAAGGCAACATGGAGCAAGCATAAAATTTGGGCTTTATTTGGCCGTTAGCATTTTTTGCGTATTCAACTACGCGGTAAACATCTTTGGTGTTCCACTGCTCTTGTACTTGAGATTCAATCAAGCGATGATCATAAACTTGCATCAGACTTCCATCATTCAAAAAATAGTTGGTTTATAACTGATGTAAGCCAAGTACATCATACATATCAAAAAATCCGCTGTTTTTATCTTTCAAAAAACGTGCGGCTCGGACAGCTCCTTGCGCATAGGACATTCGTGTAGCAGACTTATGAGTGATTTCAATACGCTCACCGTCACCAGCAAAAAGAACAGTGTGATCACCCACAATATCACCACCCCTTATCGTTGCAAATCCAATCGTTCCTTCTTTACGCTCGCCGGTATGTCCTTCGCGTGATAAAACAGCCCAATCTTTGAGATTTTTATTTTGCGCTTTTGCAATGACTTGGCCCATTTTTAAAGCAGTTCCTGATGGCGCATCTACTTTATGTTTATGGTGGGCCTCAACAATCTCAATGTCATATCCTTCATTTAAGATCTTGGCTGCTAGCTCTAGTAACTTTAAGGTGGCGTTGACACCAACACTCATATTGGGTGCAAAGACGATAGCAATTTTTTCACTGTAACCAGCCAGCTCCTGTTGCTGCTCTTCGGTAAGGCCGGTAGTTCCAATGATCATGTGTATGCCATGATCGGCACAATACCTAGCATGCTTCAAAGTTCCCTCGGGTCTTGTGAAGTCAATTAAGTATTTAGCACTTGCAAGGCCTTTTTCAAGCTGATTGGTAATTTCAATACCAGTATTGATTCCCCATGAAGCTCCTGGATCAGATCCTACAGAAGGGCTACCGGCCACTTCCAGAGCTCCAACCAGTTGGGCATCATCTGCAGCAAGGACCGTTTCAATCAGCATTTTCCCCATCCGTCCGGAAGCTCCTGCGATGGTTATACGTAAAGATTCGCTCATAAAAACTCCTTAGGATTTAAGGGGTGACGCGGGTTCCGCCAGGAGGTACGCCTGCGCCACCAGTAGGATTCGGAAACGCTGGAACAGGATTGGCTGGTGGTGTGCCATCTAGCGCACGTAAATTCACTTTGTTATCCACTTTACGACGGTTTTTTCTTAAATCATCAACCTCATCTATAAAGCCTTGCTCGGTAAGCAAAGAGTCTGCATCAATCTTGGCAAGTTGCACACCGTTAAAAGTTAAAGTCACCTTACGAATTTCGATTTCTTGTGTCTGACCACTCAAATAAGAAAATACATAATCCCAACGATTGGGATGAAACATGTCTGACATTAAAGGTGTTCCTAAAATTTGTTTGACCTGATCTTTGTTCATGCCAGTGCGAATCGACTCTAGTTGCTCTTTTGAAACAAAATTACCTTGCACGATATCTGGGCGATAGGGATTAAATAATCGACTAACTATGGGGCGATCAATTTTATCGGTAATCGGTTTATTATCTAGGCTCGTGCAAGCAGAAAGCAAAGTAAGTAGGCACAGACTTAGCGTAAGCAGACCTTGAAAATGTATACCTAAAATGGATAGTGAACGTTTTTGCATATGAAATCGTATTATGATGTAAGTTGATTTTAACGCTTAACTGACTTACTCCCAATTTATTTGTAAATACACCTATTTTTATGTTTTTTCTGATTTGAATTGCTTCTTATGAATAAATCTTCTTCTAATGATTTACGTGATATTGGACTCAAAGTAACTGGTCCTAGAATCAAAATTTTAGAGTTTTTTCATCAAAATCCTGGTGCTCACTACAGCGCGGATGATCTCTACATGGCACTATCTAAAGAGGGCCTAGATATTGGTCTAGCGACTGTGTATCGAGTATTGACCCAATTTGAACAGGCGGGTATCTTACTCAGAAACCATTTTGAATCTGGCAAAGCTGAAGGTAAGGCGATTTTTGAACTCAATGAGGGTGTCCATCACGATCACTTAGTTTGCCTGGATTGTGGTCACGTAGAAGAATTTGTGGACCCGGCCATTGAAACGCGTCAACGAGAAATCGCCGAAAAACTAGGCTTTGAACTTCAAGAACATGCCTTAGCCATGTATGGCAGTTGCCTAAAGAAAAACTGTAAATATAAGGTGAAGTAAGCTTTAGAAGTTCTAATTGCCAATTGGATCAAACACACTTGAGCTCTAGATGATGTTTGATCACTAATGCCACCATATCATTTGGAGACAATTTTCCCGAGCGTGTCAAGGCAACTAATAAATCATCGGTTGAGTCACTTTTAACTTCATCACCAGCTAATTTCGTTACGGATAAGGCCCAACGATCTGCGAAAATGGGCTTAAAGCTAATACCTTCCTTTTTTGCAAAATCTCTGACAAATCTTGCCGTTGGTGTTAAATGTGTTTGCTTAACTCGATAAACATATGGATGACGTAATTTTTTTGTTTTTATAGAAGCCATTTACAATAAAGCTTCCCGACCCAATTGCGCCACTTTAGATGGCTTAGCATAAATACCGCAATCAAGCTTTTCAATAAGGCCACTATCCGCCAGAGATCGAAGGGCTGCAGACACTTGGCTAGGGCTTCCGAAAGACTTAGCATCTTGACGCAATAATAATCCATCTCTTCGTGGACGAAGTGATTGTAATATGCGGCCTTTGATATCCATATGGTTATTATAATTTACATATAAATATTAAGTATTATCAATAACTTAATATATTATTCTATGCCTATTTATTCCTATCTTGTTGATGCTGGTAAGTAAAGGTTTCGGTTTTACTTGCCAAGCTCTTTTTACGATTTAATAGAAAAAAGTACCCTAGTAATGAGGTCATAATTGATGTCTAATGATGCTTTAGTTGATGCAATAAGTGATTCAAATGATAATAACCGTAACTATTGAAGATTCTTTGTACGAGAAGGCTTTGGCGCTTGCCGATCCAGCGATGGATAAGACAGACTTATTCAGAGAGGCTAATAAGACTTTTGTTCGTGTGCGTACTTCTAAGCGCTTAATTGCATTAGGAGCAACCATGCCAGAAATGAATGACATTCCCCGTCGAGATGGTTCTATTTGATAGCTTCTGTTGTAGTTGATACTTCCGTA
>CANHPL010000046.1 GCA_947462685.1 Burkholderiaceae bacterium
ATGAATCTTGGTGAGGTTTTTTCAAGGGAATGGACATCTGATCTACTCGAGCAGAACTTAAACGACTGGGGCAAGCCTTTTATGATTGTTTCTCCTGGTGCCACATTTAAACTCTATCCTTGTGGTCGACCTCCCCTATTTGCGGTGGATTGTGCCATAGCGATTCAGGAACGTCATCACATTTTGCAAAAAGATATCAAAAAAATTCGGTGTGATGTAAGCTTTTTATTTCCAAGAACATTGATTCACACACATCCAACCAATGGGCTTCAGGCAAAAGCTTCTTTACAATACTGTATCGCCACCAGCCTATTAGACGGCAGACCTACTTTACATTCGTTTAGTGATGCCATGGTCAATCGTGCAGAAATTACAAAAATTATTGATTTGATAGAAGTGAATGTTCCACCTCATCTGTCTGAAGATATTCCAGAAGTCAGAAAAGCACCCTTTGCACAACCTGTAACTCTCGTCATTGAAACGCTCGATGGGAACATCTTCTCAGAAACTGTGCCAATCCATAAGGGCTCGCCAAAAAATCCAGCGTCTGAGGCTGACTTGAAACAAAAATTTCTTGACTGTGCAAAGATGCATATGTCTTTGGATCGCGCCGAGGAAACTCTGGCCTATATGCAAGACGGCAAACATTCGATACGAACACTCATGCAATTGGTTACTGTGTAATCATTGCACCACTATATAAAAAGGATTTGTTATGCCATGCATTCTAGTAGAAGAAGATCGTATTCTCCGTTTGGTGCAAGTGATTCTGAGTCAAGAAACGAGTCAAGAACGCTTAGACGCTTTTGCTGACTTTAACTCCACCGACCAACCTGACTTTCCTGGTTGGCTTACTGCAATTCGAGGATCTTTAGATCAACTTTACCCATCCGACGTAAAACTAATTAATAGCCAAGAAGAGATGCATCAATATTTACCCGATGCACATATTCTGATTGTTGAAAGTTTACCGGTTGGTAAAACTGAACTTGAGATGGCTAAGCAATTATCTGTCGTCTATAAATTTGGTACAAATCTTGACAATATCGATCAGCAAGCGTGCAAGGATCATGGGATGCCTTTATTTACGCTTCGTAGAAGAACCAATACGGCAATGGCTGAACATACCATGATGTGCCTTTTAGCTCTGGCTAAAAGGTTACCGTTGATTAATGGCTTAATCACGAAAGATCGTTTAGCTGCTGCCAACTTTAGTTTTAGGCCTTACGATACGCGTCATACTGCAGGGGCTAATTTTGCCCGTGTACCACAACTATTAACACTTAGGGGTTGCACTTTAGGTTTACTCGGTTGTGGTGAGATTGGTCAAGAAGTGGCTTTAATGGCAAAAGCTTTTGGTATGAAAGTTCTCTATCACAAACGTCAAGCACTTAGTCACGAGGAAGAGGCCCAATTAGGCGTTGAGTACCGCTCATTTACAGACTTGTTTTCTGAATCGACCTTTGTCAGTGTTCACGTCCCTTTCTCTGATGCAACGAAAGACCTAGTCAATGCATCATCTTTAGCACTCATGCCAAAAGGATCTTTTTTAATTAATACTTCAAGAGCGCCGATTGTTAGTCATGATGCTTTAGTAGAGGCGTTACAAAATAATCATCTTGCAGGAGCAGCCTGTGATGTGCACTATACCGAGCCTGCAGCTGAAAATGAACCTTTACTCGACATGAATCAAGTGATTCTGACGCCTCATTTAGGCGGTGGATCTCGTATGAATGGTCTTCTTGATGCTGAGGAAATGTTGCTCACCATCCAACAGGTTATGAAAGAGTCTTCCTCAGTTTGACATTCCACTGCTCGATGATCTAAATTATGGCATTTCCTAGCGAGGCTAAGCAATGCCGATTTGATTGGAAGCGATTCAAGAGTGAAGAAAATGGCCACAATGAAAAAGCAATTAATGAGTCCAAGCCCCAAAGAGGATGTGGCAATTACTAAAGCTGTGAAATCCGACTCTGATTCACTTCCATTTACTGACAAAGAGTAAGAGAAAATTAAGCCTAATTTGCTCAAAGGGCATGGTAGGCCATTCGGTGGTGGAACAAAAGAACAGGTAACTTTACGTAAGGATACTGAAACTTTAGCTTTTTATAAACCTATAGGAGCAGGTTGGCAAACCTTGATCAACCAAATATTAGGGGTAGTAAAAAAAGAATCTAGATCTATCAAAAATATAGCATAAAGGTAAGTACTGGAAACTTAATTTCATCCAAATAAAAAATTAGCGCTTAATGCCTTTTTACTTGTATAAGACTTTAAGTCTTACTAGGGCTCTGGATCGTTTGCATAGTTTTGATGCACTGATTGATTTTAAGTACATCAAAAATATCTATCCACATATTGGCGGTGAACTGTACGAATAAAAACCAGGTCGAAAACTCACAAGACTTAATCGTGTTTTAGGGCGTTTTCGACTCGTAAACGACTCGTCCCCCAACAACCGTCATTAGGGGCTTGATAAATCGAATCTCATCTTCTGGAATGGTTAAGTAGTCTTTATCCAAAACAACAAAATCAGCAAGCCTGTTTTTCGCTATTGTGCCTTTCTTATTCTCCTCCCAAGTAAACCAAGCTCCACCGTGAGTGTAAATCTGCAGCGCTTCTTCTCGAGACAGTTTTTGAGTAGGTCTGACCACATCACCTCGCCAATTTTTTCCAGAAATTAACCAATGTAATGAGATAAAAGGTCGGTAAGAAGATGATGTGGTGCCATCAGTTCCACCTGCTAGTGGAAGGCCACTTTGATAGACAGATTTTACTGGAGGAATATCTATTGCCCTATCACCCCAATTGGTCTTCATCACATCACTTCCTAAAGATTGTCGATTTTGCATTTGTAATCCCATGCCTAACTTCTTCATCCTTGCCATAATCGCAGGTGTGATTTGCTCAGCATGCAAAAAGGTAACCCGCATATCTTTAATTGACGTCTTTTGATCAACCGCTTCCAATGAATCTAACATATCATTCATCGTAGTTTCTAGGGTTGCATGAAATTGAAAGTTAATTTTATTTGGAACGCCTAAAGCAATGATCTGTCGGAGTTCTTCTTTTGCATCATTGCTGATCGGAAATTGTTTAGCAAAATACCCATCACCCACAGCATTTAAAACACCCTCTCCTAGTCCATTGAGTAACAACATTTCATCACTTTGACCTTTGGCAGAATTGGCAATCCATTTTTGGGCATCTTTGTAATTGACTGTTGGAAAATGCAATCCAACTCGAACACTCATACGCTTACGCCGCCATGCCTCAAACAAAATGTCATAATCCCCCTCATCTACACCAATCCCGAAGGTCTCACCGACACTTGTTAAGCCAGCTTGATTAAAATCCTTCATTGCCAAAACTAAACCTTCAATTTTTTCATCTAGGCTTAATTTGGGGAATTGTTTTAATGCTAATACTTGGCCATTAAAGCCTTTAATCAACCCATTAAATTGACCATTTATATCTTTGCTGATACTGACTCCAGCAGGCAAGGTAGTTGAGGCTGTAATCCCACTTTTTTCTATGGCGAATGAATTCATTTGCCCTACATCTCTTAATGCTTGTATGTAGACTGGATGATTTGGTGCCGCCTGATCTAATTCCGCTAAGGTCGGCATCCGGCCTTCTTTAATTTGACTAGGATGCCACCCACCTAGAGTAAGAATCCATGTTCCCTTGGGGGTATTTTGTGCACGTTCACGAATGAGGTGAAGAATGTCTTCTAGCTTCATCGTTTCATCTAATCGAAGCTCATATTGCCAATACATTCCAGCCCGAACCATATGTATATGGGCATCATTTAATCCAGGAATAATCGTCTTACCTTGAGCATCAATGACTTTTGTGTTTTCTCGAATCAGTTGCTGTATTTCATTGTTGCTGCCAACTTGGATAAACTTTCCCGCTTGAACTGCAAAAGCCTCAGCTCTGGGATGTGTTGTATCTACTGTGAGGACCTTGGCATTGAGTACAACTAATTCTGGGCCAGACTTCGAGATGTCTTGAACCAAGCTTTTGCAAGAAACAAGAAGTAAACACAATAATATAAGAAATAGTCTATTCAATTTTTTCATCTCTTTATTCTATCAGCAGTCAGAAACGCGCCTGAACATAACATCTCTTCAAGATCCGAATTCGCTCAGCAAGCACAAACTAATAATATCTTTTATACGCTCATAAGTGTGGTTGCATGATCGATAGGTGGTACAGTTGCCCTATGAAAATACTAATTATATGGATGTCCCTTCTTACACTCGTTGGATGTACTAAAGATATAGAAAAAGAAAAGATTTCTCTATCATGTAAAGGTCTCTTAACTTCTGTTTTAACGCAAAATGACGGTACGATTGTAGAGTACCCTCCCAAGGAAATTAACGCTTCATTGACAGTCACCTACATACCAGCATCTCATTCAAATGACCCTAGTCTATACAGTGATGTCTGGCTCATTGAGTCTGATCATCCTGATTTTTCATTTATCACCTATAACCATCGTAGTGAAAATGATGTGAAACATATGTCGGTTGTTGTAGATGAAAAAAATATTCGCGTGAATGGCAGTCACTTAATTAAAGGCCACGATAAGACAGTTAAGGTTTTAATCAACCGAGCTTCTGGCGAAATGACGAAGCAAGAAATCAATTTCATGCCGCAATATACTAACCCACAAATTTCTGAGTACAAAGGTATTTGTCAAAACCTTTCAAAATAATTTACAAACATTGATTTCGATTGATCTCTTAACCCCATCCAAAGTCTCTTCTCTTTTCTTCCAACATACAGAACTTAATTTTTTGAGCTAGATTGATCATATTCTTTACATAGCGTATCTTTTTTGATACAGTATTTTTATGTTTTTATTCAAATTAAAAGTTATTTTTTACAAAATAGATTCTTGCTTAGAACCATTTAAAGATTAGCTAAAGCAACTAGATCCATTCGAATAAAAAGTTATCGGTGCAGATATTAAAACAGTTCAATTTGGTTGGCCTCTTGGGATGCCTCTTGTAGGTTTTATTGAATCTGGATTATGGGAAGTTAGAAGTAGGTTGCAAAGTCAACGCATTGCAAGAGTTTTATTTATTTGCGAAAAAGATTTAATGGTTTTGATACATGGTTTTATAAAAAACAGCAAAAAACACCGCTGCCCGATTTGTAGCTTACACGCAGTCGAATCCAAAAACTAAAAGGAATAATTTAATGAAATCAAAATATATTGGTTCTGATTTTGATGACTTTTTAAATGAAGAATCTCTTTTACAAGAAGCTACAGCAATTGCTGTCAAGAGAGTGATTGCATGGCAAATTGAACAAGCAATGAAAAAACAAAGTATAAATAAAACGTTAATGGCAAAAATGATGCGCACCAGTCGTGCTTCACTGAATCGGCTTTTAGATGAAACTGATACAAGCTTAACTTTAGCTACACTATCTAGTGCAGCTGTTGTTTTAGGTAAAAAAATTCAGATCAAACTCATACCAGCTTAAAAATAAAGGACTTACCCCATCATGATTAATTCATGCACTGCTGAAAATCAACTGAGCCTGTGGAACACCCTATAAAGTAAACTATTTAGGAGTGGTACTAAAAATTAGGTCAGATCAAGTGAGAGATAACAGTGTTAATTAAATCAACGTTTCGTTTTTTTTGATTTTACGCATTTGAATTTGTTGTTTTCGATTCATGTTTAATGCGATGTCTAATATTTTGTTTTGAGATTCAATTATTTTTGATTCCTTTTCAGCCTTATTAGACATCAGAGAATCTAAAAGCTCATGCCTTCTTCTGTATGACATGTTCTTTAAAACCATTTTTTTTATTTCATTGGAGGACTTGCGAAGAGCAATTTGCCAATCAGCGTCGACTGTATTCTGAATAACTAACTGCAGCTCTTGATCAAATAAATTTTTTAAATCCTCAAAGGTAAAAATATTTTTAACAACAGTATCTTTTAGATCAATATCGTATTTTGCTAAATTATTAATGACACTATCAGCAATAGGTATATCCAGATAAGCCAAGATTTCAGCTGCTTTTTTTATTGTCATAGGGATAATGAAATTAAAATATATATATTAAATATAACCTATTCAATGAATAAAATATCTCAAATCAAAAATGTTACTTTTATTAAACGAATTGCAGGGTGAAGATAAACCACTTTTAATTACCCAGTATGAGCCCATATTTATCAAAAAGAAAATATGCTATAGACATAGATAATTTTATAATTATTGAGCTATATTTTTCAAATTAAACCATTAAGCCCATGGATTTTGCATGATATGTTGATTAATCACTTTAAAAAATGATTGCTTAGATGTGTTTTTTGGATATGATAGATACTAAATCTATAAAAGCATTAGCATCAATTTTTCGCAAGTACTTTGCGAGACTTGCATGAAGGTGCATACCTAAGGAGATAGAAGTTTCATGAGTAAAGATCCACGAGTTGAGTCAGCTATTGCGCATTGGGCGCCACGCTTTGTGTCGAATGGTATTTTACTGACCGATTTTCAAGAAGTGACGCAAGGAATTGATCTTTGGGAGGATTGGACTAGTGCTTGGAGTAAAAGAGCGCTCGTCCACGAAAATCTTGGAAAAGAGGCACTAGATCAACAATTTTTCTTGAGTGCTAGTGAGCATTTATCCCGCGCTGCGGTGTATTATCATTTTGCCAAATTCGTATCTGTACATGATTTAGGTGAGATGCGGGCAGCTCACATGAAGGCGGTTGAATGTAAACAATTAGCATTGCCACATATGCGCCCACCAGCGATACGCGTTGAAATTCCTTATTTGGGGAAGACTTTGGCTGGTTTCTTACGATTGCCCAATGGTTCCAATAACGTTTTTAATCACAACGGAGCATCAAACAATAATCAAAAACCACCCATACTAATTATGGTACCAGGCCTAGACTCAGCCAAAGAAGAGCTTGAAGCTTATGAGCTCCCTTTTTTGGCGCGAGGCATGGCTACTTTATTGGTGGACGGTCCAGGCCAAGGTGAAGCTGAATATGATTTCCCAATTCGTGGGGATTATGAGGTGCCAGTCAAGGCAATGGTAGACTGGTTGATGCAGAGAAATGATATTGACCATACCCGGATTGGTTTATGGGGTGTGAGCTTAGGTGGTTACTACGCTCCTCGAGCAGCTGCTTTTGAAAAACGCTTGAAAGCTTGTATTGGTCTAGCGGGACCTTATGATTTTTCTGATACTTGGGAGCAATTGCCCCCGCTTACTCGAGAGGCATTTCGGGTCAGAAGTCATTTGGCGACTGAGGCGCAGGCGAAAGAATATAGTCAAACGCTGACGATGAAAAATGGCATTGCTCAACAAATTACTTGCCCCTTGTTTTTAGTTACTGGCAAGTTAGATCGCTTAATTCCTTGGCAGGATACCAAGCGAATGGCAGATGAGGCTTCTGGACCAACAGAATTATTAATTGTGGAAGATGGTAACCATATTGCGAATAACCGCCCTTACCGATATCGACATCGAACTGCAGATTGGATGGCTGAGCAATTAGGTTTGCCACGTATTTAGTAATCTTTAAATAGGAAAAAAAATGACTCAATCGCTATTGATTAGAAGTAAAGCAATACGTTTAACTTATGTTTTGCTATTTAGTATTGGTCTTGGACTAACCCATTTAAACGGTTTTTCCCAAACCTTCCCGAGCAAACCAATCAAACTGATTTCTGGAGCAACTGCAGGTAGCGCCTCAGATATTATTGCTCGGTCTATTGCAGAAAAATTGCAGAATGAATTTGGAGTTTCTGTCATCGTTGAGAATAAGCCCGGAGCCGCTGGGACTCTTGCTATTCAAACCATTTTTAATTCTCCTGCAGATGGGCACTCCATATTTGTTTATACGGGAGCGCACACTGTTTTGCCTCTGATCAACAAGGTAAGTTACGACCCAGTGAAAGATTTTTCTGCTGTGACACCACTTGCAGTGGTCCCAAACGTCATGGTTGTATCTCCAAGTAAAGGCTATAAATCGGTCAAAGATGTCGTAGCAGCGGCTAAAGATAAACCAGGGCAACTTAATTATGCGTCAGCTGGGTTGGGCAGTGCAACGCATATGAGCGCAGAAAAATTTAAATTAGCAACCGGCATTGACGCGGTTCACGTGCCCTACAAGGGTTCTCCTGAGGCAATTACTGAGACGATGACTGGGCGCATAGATTACTTTTTTGCACCCTTAGTCTCAGCCTTACCCATGATTAAAGCAGGTAAATTAATTCCTTTAGCAGTGAGCACACCAAAGCGATCGTCCCAATTACCAGACGTCCCTACATTAGCTGAGGCGGGTATTGCTAAATCAGAATATTTATTTTGGATCGGTATGTTGGTATCTTCCAAAACTCCCCGAGATATTGTAAATAAATTAAATCAATCCACTTTAAAAGCGCTACAAGACAACGAAGTCAAAGATCGCTTAGTTGGTCTAGGAGCAGAAGCAATGCCAATGAGCCCTGAGCAGTTTGATCAATTAATTAAGGATGAACTAATTAGTAATGCAGCAGTCATTAAAGCTGCAGGGATTAAATCTGAGTAGGTAACCAGATTCGTTTTAAAGTTATCTGATTTGATATTTGAATAAGAACAAAAACAGTGTGTCCAATTGAACCTTCAATTGGCAAATCGCTTTGACTGATCACACGAAACGTTCTAACTCAAATTCATCTTTCTCAAGCCTCAAGAGTTTTATACATCTGCTCTTTTTTAATTAATCCCAAAGCGGTGCTCTGCCAGCTGGGTTTGCTATTCTTCCATCCGGTTTGGCTAGTGCGTGGATTTGTTCCATTTCTGAAGGGGATAGCGTGAAATTAAATATATCTAAGTTCTGCGCAATACGCTCGGGATTAGACGATCTTGGAATTGGAATAATCTGCCCTTGTTGAATGAGCCAACGTAAAACAATTTGTGCGATGGATTTATCTTTATTTCTTGCCATCTCAGAAAGGGCTAGATCATCAAATAAACGACCACGCGCCAGTGGACAATAAGCCGTAAAAATTAACCCTTTGCTTTTACAAAACGCTAAAATTTTACTCTGATCTAGATAGGGATGATACTCCGCTTGTAAAGACACAATAGGTTCAGGGCAGAGCGACATAGCCTGCTCAAGTAGGGCAATATTAAAATTCGCCACTCCAATATGGCGAGTTAATCCTTGTTGCTTTGCTAGCGCTAATGCATTCATTGTTTCAGCCATTGGAATATTATCAATCGTTGGCCAGTGGACGTGCAGCATATCAACATAATCGACTTGAAGATTTTTCAAACTCTCATCAACTGATTTAGCAAAAGCATCTTTAGAGAGGTATTCGTGGGAGACTTTTGTTACTAAGAATATCTCACTGCGTGGCACACCTGATGCACGTATACCTTCGCCGACTCCTTTTTCTGAGCCGTATTTCCAGGCAGTATCAATATGTCGATATCCTAATTTTAGGGCATGGCAAACTAGTTCGGCACAGTCTCCCAATTGAGAAGTTCCAAAGCCGATTTGAGGAATACTACATCCTTGAGAGGTAATAACAGGTATAGATGTTGCGTTAATCATATGCGTTCCTTTAAGCCTTTAATTATAAGTGTATGAACTAAGACATACTTTACGCTTTATACCGGACACATACTTTACGACTTTGAGTCCAATGCACTTCGTGCGCTATTAATCAATTGAGAGTAAGGCTTTAATATTTTCCCGGACAAGTCTGAGCTGAGTTGAGGTGATTTTGGCTTTAAATTTTGCTTTCCGCTCACGCCAGTCAAGCGATTTAACTTGGTCAGATAAAACAACGCTTGTTGTCTTGCCTATTACAACTTCAACTTCGAACGGATACCCTTTGACTTTGCTTGAAAGGGGACAACATACTGCCAAACTCACTTTGTCATTATAAATGGCAGGACTTAACACTAAAGCGGGACGATGCCCGTCTTGTTCACGACCAGCCTGAGGATCAAACTCAAGCCAAACGATATCTCCAGCTTCAGGAATATAAGCTTTAGGCACTAAAGAATTTCCTTGCCAACCCGACTTCCAAAACCTTCTTCAGCGTGAATATTGTCAGAAGTGATCCCAGCTAATAAATCGTCTAGTCGAGTGTGTTTAGGGAGAATAGGTTCGATAATAATTTTACCTTTAAGCACATTGATATTTACAGATTGGTCCAATGCTAACTGAGCCATCTCCATGACCGAGGTTGATAATCTTAGTGCGGGACTATTACCCCATTTTTTGATAATTGCTTGCATGATTGAACCTCCTATGTTTCTACATTGTAGATACATTTTAGAACAGTGTCAATATGCGTTTTGATTGGTCGGGACGGTGTGATTCGAACACACGACCCCTTGCACCCCATAAAGGTTTATATTAGTTTCAAGCAGTATCACCCCATATTAAAATATTCAATTAAATCATTATCTTATATCCATAAAATGGATTATAATAGTGTATGATACAGCCTGTTGTATCACTGAATTTTGTGCAAAAGTGTCACGGTAAGTGTCACGAAATATCTAATGTGGAGGAACGATTATGAGATTGACAGACAGAGAAATAAAGCTAATTAAAGGCATCAATAAAGATCAGTTCCTAAACGATGGTAATGGTCTATACCTCAGGGTCCATCCATCTGGTAATAAAGAGTGGAGATATAGATACAAGACTACATATGGAAAACAAACATGGCTTCCTTTGGGGATCTACCCCTCATTAACACTTGCTCAAGCTCGACTAAAGGCTCATGAGGAAAAGTCAAAACGAATTAATGGCGATGATCCTTTTTACCTAAAGACAAAAGCTCTCGAAGATAAAGCTAAAGCGTTAGCAAAACAAAAGGCAAGGCTTACAGTTGTGGAATTGTTTAATCGTTGGGTCACACTCGATATTTCAAAACGTAAAGACAAAGGTGCTGAAGTTATTAGATGCTTTGAAAAGGACATTATTCCAGTGATAGGCTCATTACCAGCCGAAGATGTTACCAAGGCTCACATAGCTTCGATTACAGATACATGCCTAACTCGTGGATCGGACCGCATGGCTAAGGTTGTACTGTCATTGATACGGCAGATGTTTAGATTCGCCCAAGATAGAGATATTGTACAAATCGACCCTACCGCTACTATCAGGAAGAATAAAGTTGGTAAACCTGAAATCGAACGAGACCGTGTATTAAACGAAAGTGAGATAGAGGAGTTAGCCAAAAAATTAAATGCAACTAGGCTAAATGAATCAGCAAAATTAGCTGTATGGGTTGCACTTGGTACTGGCTGTCGAATCGGGGAGCTATTGAAAGCGAAATGGCAAGATGTCGATTTAAATGCAAAGACATGGGTTATAGTCCCCGAAAATAGTAAGAACGGCAAACCAATTACAGTGCATTTGTCTGATTTTTCTTCAGCCAACCTTACAAAGCTTAAAAAAATTCAACCGCAAAGCATTTGGTTATATCCAAACAGGGAAAATACGAATCATCTAAATACAAAGACTATAACTAAACAAATTGGCGACAGACAAATAGGAGATGAAAACAAGTTGAAAAATCGCAGTAAAGATACTCAGGCACTAGTTCTTAAAGGAGGCAAATGGACGCCACACGATCTAAGGAGAACATCTGCAACGCTAATGACTGCGCTTGGTGTTTTACCTGACATTGCAGATAGATGCCTGAATCATGTCGAACAAAATAAATTACGCAGAACCTATATGCAGCACTCTTATACTCAAGAAAAAAAGGATGCTTGGGATTTAATTGGTAAAAGACTTGAAATCTTAACGAATCTGAATACGAAGAATCTTAACTAGAGGGTAGAAAAATATGACTAAATTCCATACTACTTTAAAGAAAATGCCAACCTTGGATAACGAAATAGTACAAGCTATAGTGCGAAATCAAATTGCTTTTGATGAAGGAAAAACTCCTGAGGACGAAGACTTAAAACTCGTCCACAAAGTATGTTGGGACTTTTTAACAGGGTCTGATAAGGTATTTAAGCTAACAGCTCAAATGACTGGGCGACCGGCAAAGAATGGATTTACTAATGATGACATTATTAGCGCTTACATAGAAATAAATCGAAGAATTCTTAAATCTCAAGGCGATGCTAAGCCACTATTAAACGCAAAAAAAATAGCAGTTAGCTTTTTTAAAAAATTTAGTCAATACAATGAAGGAAAAAGAACTATCGATAGACATTGGAAGAATGGAGAAAAAATAGTTTCACCATTAAGTGATGAAGATCTTCAAGAAATTATTACACCCTATATTTAGGACAAAAAGTCCGGTTAATTTATGTCCGTAGACTAGTCGGTTTTCATTCGTTAACATGAAATTTCTTAATACTAAAAGGAATTTCCATGAATACCAAACTACTAAAAGCAAAACAAATTTGCGAAAAGATCGGCTTCTCTTTACCAACTCTTTGGAGAAAGGTTAAGAACGATCCAACATTCCCAAAGCCATTCAAAATAGGCGCAAACTCAACAGCTTGGGACGCTCAAGAAATCGATGCTTGGATTGAAAATTGTAAAGCTGTAAGGGGTAAGTAACTTGAATACGCTTGAGTTTCTAGAAGCGGTTCTACCGCCTACAGGGGTTTATTACCTCGCATTAATTGACAGAGCCACAGGCCGAGTTGCACATAAGCACTACACTAATTTGCAGGAAATGGCTGATGGCGTATTGTCTTACGACGACTCA
>CANHPL010000047.1 GCA_947462685.1 Burkholderiaceae bacterium
CTACTCGTTCACCAGCTAGTTCTTGGCTGACATAGCCTTTTGTAATATTTTTTTGAAACCACGGAAATATTTTTTGAAATAATTTTGGAGTATCTCTAAAAAGACCAGTGTCTGCAACGCAACCGGGATATAAGGTGTTAAAAATAACACCTGTTTTAAGGTGATATCTTTTATGTAATTCACGATTCATAATCATATTGCACAGTTTGCTATCTTTATAGGCCTTTCCTGGCTTAAACGGTTTCCCGTTGATCATCGCTATCGGATCTTTAAATCCCGCAATTAAACCTTCTAAGTTGCCTATATCTGCAGGGGCAGGAATCGGTACTTTCCCTCCGAACTCTTCAGAGTTTGCTGTAACAGTACCTAAGGTGATTAAGCGCGCATGTTTGTCTTGATGAGCGGTTTTGCTTAGATTCTCAAGAAGAGATCTACTTAGGACATAGTGACCAAAATAATTCGTTGCTACAGAAATTTCAAATCCCTGTGGGGATCGCATCGGCTCTTTAAGGAGGGGTAGATAAGTAGCTCCATTACAGACTAAAGTGTTCAGCTCAAGGCCACTTTTCTGAAAGCGTTCAACAAAAAAATGAACACTATCCAAATCACCTAAATCTAGTGGCCAAATTTCAAATTGATCCTCATGAAATGCATGCAACTTTGCAGCTTGCAGCATTTTTTGCTCATTTCGGACGGCTAGTATAACTTGCCAACCTTTTTGGATTAAAGCTTTAGCAGTAAATAAGCCAACGCCTGAAGAGGCTCCTGTGATAATTGCCAAAGGTGTATTTGATTTAGTTCTCATAGCTATAAAGAAATCATGTAAAAGTTAATCAAAGTGTTTTTAATCTGAATTAAAGTTTGGTTTCACTATCGGTAAATTGTAGTTTAGCTAAGTTGGAATACAGACCACCTTGCTGGATTAAGCTGGCATGATTACCAGTTTCAATAATGCGGCCATTTTCCAGAACAATAATACGATCTGCTTGTTTAACAGTCGAAAGACGATGGGCAATGACCAAGGTTGTTCTATTTTTCATAGCCACGTCAAGAGCCTTTTGAACAAGGTGTTCGGATTCTGCATCAAGGGAACTCGTCGCTTCATCAAGTAATAAAAGTGGAGGATTTTTTAGTAAAGCTCTTGCAATAACAATACGTTGTTTTTGACCGCCTGAAAGACGCATGCCTCGATCACCTAAAAAAGTATCATAGCCCTTTGGTAAGCGTGTAATAAATTCATCAGCAGCAGCTAATTTTGCCGCATGAAATACTTCTTCATCACTAGCATCTTCTTTACCATAACGAATATTTTCCATTGCATTCGTTGAGAAGATAACTAGGTCTTGAGGAACAATACCAATAAATTTTCTTAAATCCCGTAGATGTAAATCTCTAATATCAACACCGTCTAACTTAATGGACCCATGTTGAGGTTCATAAAAACGCAAAAGTAATTGAAATAAAGAGGTTTTTCCTGCACCGGATGGACCTACTATGGCCACTCTTTCCCCAGGCTTGATGAGTAAATTCACACCAGCTAAAACTTGGTTTGTATTAGAGGGGTAATAAAAAGTGAGATTTTCAATCTCTAACTGAATGCCTTGCGATGGAACCACTTGTATCGACTTTGGAGAAATAGGATTTTTGATATTCGAATTAAGTCGAAGAAGTTCTAAGAGCCTTTCACTTGCCCCGATGGCCCGTTGTGTATCGCCAATGACCTCAGCAACAACTGCAATCGCCCCAGCTACGATCACCGTATACAAAATAAATTGAGTGAGTTCACCACTAGAAAGCTCATGACGTGTGACCGCATAGGCACCTAACCAGAGAATCAGGATGATGCTAGAAAACCCAAGCAAAATCGCTATAAATGTAAGATTAGATCGTGCAAGATTTCTGTGTTTAGCCGTTAAAAATGAAGTTTCAATCAATTGATTAAATACTTTAGATTCGTTAGCTTCTTGAGTAAAAGATTGTATTGTGGAAACGGTATTTAGTTTTTCGCCAGCAAGTGCTGAGGCATCAGCGATTTTATCTTGTGAGTTCTTTGATAATTTACGTACCCGCCTCCCAAGAATGACAGTCGGAATGACAGTTAATAAAAGTAGGGTAAAGATAAGAATCGATAATTTTATGCTCGTAATAAACATCATCACAAGGCCACCGAGTAGTAAAAGTGCATTTCTAATAGCCATAGAAACGCTTGTTCCAACCAGTGTTTGAATCAGTGTGGTATCAGTATTAAGTCGTGAGAGAATTTCGCCACTTTTCGTTACTTCAAAAAACTCTGGACTTTGATAAAGAACATGGTCATAGACGGCTTTTTTAATATCAGAGGTAATTCTTTCCCCAAGCCAAGAAACCATATAGAAACGAAGCGCAGTTGAAAACGCAACTATAGTTGCGATCAAAAATAACTGTATAAACGTAGAGTTAATCTGCGAACTACTAGAAGAATTGAAGCCTAGATTAATGATTTCGCGGAAGCAGAATGGTACAGCAAGAGTAGCACTAGCTGCCAAGACCAAACTTAAAATAGCGATGAATAATTGCTTTTTATAAGGCCTTACAAATGGTAGTAAAACTTTTAGAGAGCCAATTTGCGAAAGGTTTTTTTTTGTCATTGGCGATGAAAATAAGTGATTAATATGTAGAGATCGTTTTACAAGAAGTGCGTGTTTCTTTTTGATTTTTAAACTGGGTAAGTTCTGTTCCGGCTTGATTAATTTTTAATTGTCCAACTTCAGGATCAAATTTCATTAAGATCTGATAAGTATCTTGAAACTTTAATAAATTCACTAAACTTTTTTTACCCTCATAAATGAAATTCGCATTAAGCGAACCTTTAGAAATTTCTATTTCTAAGATTTGACTGTTGAGTGCGCAATGGATTTTTTTACTGTGTTCTTCGATAGACTCTGATTTTACTAGTTGCCCGTTGCAGCCAATTAAAAACAATACAAAGAAAAAGTTCAGGTATAAATATAGCGAACGCATTTTTATCTTATGGTGGCTAAGGGTGAAACACCAATTAGCCACTGATGTAAGCCTAAGAGAAAAGCAAGCCAAACAGTTACTCCGCTAAATATAGTGATGAGCGTTGCTTTAAAGCTAGCAACGTGAATTACTTCTGAGGGGCTTGGTCGATTTCTTGCTGATCGAAAATCAAGTACCGCCCAAATTAAGAATGACCCAAATAAGATCAAATCGATGAGGGATCCATTGGCGAGCAAGTGCGCTAAAGCCCAGACTTTTACTCCCAAAATCATCGGGTGTTTTAGTTTTAGCCTTATTACATTATTGTTAGGAACACTGCTAGCAAAGAGAATGAAAGTGAATAAATTGAGTAACACCGCAAGGTGTGTCAAAAAAACAGGTGGTTGCCAAATGATGATGGTGTTTTGCCTAGCTTGCTCATAGCCAATGATGAGAAGAATGAATCCAAATAATGAGATCAGGGTGTGTAACCCTTTCCATTTTTTTTCACCTAATTGGTGAATCATTCTTGTGCGCCAAGGCTCGGAAAAGATACGTACAGAGTGACAACCTAAAAATAAAATGATACCAATTATAAAAATGACCATATTGTAATCCTTGAGTTATCGGCACATTGTATAGATGTATAGACGGATACGCTATTGCATTAATTAGTAAATAACTTTTTTATCATGGCGGATCACAGAGCATCATTCGCTTTATTTTGATTCGATAAAGACCTTTACAGAGATCGTAATAGCTTTTATCGAATGCATAGCTTATTTGCAATACGGGTATTGCTGATTCCTTATACTGAGTTGCTCAGCAAAGGAAAATTAACGTTAAGTCCTAATGAGCCTTATTTTTTCTTGAGCATATTCTGGCTCAACATGCCAGAAATAATGACACCGAAAAGCACAGCGGCAACCCACATACCAAAAGAGCCTAAGTTCCCAACTGGCATTAATAAACGAAATATAGCAACAGAAATAATACCGACAATGGCTAAGCCGATGTATTGTGAAATTTTCGAACGTTCAAGTTTCATCTTTATCCCCTATAAGAATTCAAAAAATGATTTCAATCTTAATAATTAATATCTTTCAATCGGTTACTTTTTTGGTGTTTTATCTTTGTTAAAATAATTAGCCAGCATAAAAAAAGCTATCAGAAACCATAACATAAGAAATAGGTGGTAAGTTTTCAATTCCGTTCTCCTAAGTGAATAAATATAAGTAAATCATACATTGAAACTGGTACTGTTTTTTTAAATCTTCAAACTATTTTATAACTAGACCTTAACTACTTGATTCATATTACGAGCTTTAATAAGAGGTAGCATAGCTATGATTGTCATGACCAGCATGCAAATTTCAACGATGTAAACTGTTCTATACCCCACTAAAGAAGAATTGGTGTTATGCGCTACCAGATCTCTGATGACGCCACCCAACGTAATTGCTATTCCTGCAGCTGATGCCTGAACGGCTCCCCATGCGCCAAGTGCTAAGCCAGTTTGCCCTTTAGGAGCGAGGTTCATCGTAGCAGTTAAGGTGCCATGCCCAAAGAGCCCAGCACCAAAACCAACAAAAAGAGTGCCAAGGGCAAATAAAATGGGCTCGCCAATCTGACCGGAGATGATGATGGCCATAAAAGCAGGAATTCCGATTAAAGTACCAAGGCTAGACATTTTAAATGGATCTGCACCTTTGCCAAGAACATGGGAAGCCCAAGCAAAGCCTAAAAGACCACCACCTGCTAGGGCGGCAGTTAAGCTTGTTGTTTGAGAAACGGTTAGATTAAGAATATCTCCACCGTAGGGCTCAAGCAAAATATCTGCCATTGAGAAAGCCATTGTGCCAAGACCTACTGCAATTAAACGGCGTAATGCATAGTTACCCTCTAAGAATGCATCCCAAGACGCTTTAAAAGTTTGCGTTTTTGGTGGTGCAGGGTATAAATGTGCTGGTTTTCTAGCTTCTTGTTTCCAAAGCGCAATAACATTTAAGATGATCGTGACAACAGCAGCTCCTTGAATCACTTGAATTAATCTACCGGGGCTAAAGTCACTTAATAAATAGCCGAAAATAACGGCACTAAAAATCATGCCGATTAACAACATGACATACATTAGCCCCACTACTTTAGGTTGAGATTCTGGAGGGACTAAATCATTGGCGAGCGCTAAGCCAACAGTTTGTGTCGTATGGAGTCCAGCACCCACAAAGAGAAAAGCAATACCGGCTCCAAGTTGTCCAATCCATTGAGGGGCATTGCTAGCCTGTCCAGCCCCGGATAAAACTAGAAGACCAAAAGGCATCATAGCAAAGCCACCAAATTGAACTAAAGTTCCCATCCAAATGTAGGGTACTCTTTTCCACCCCAGGGCTGATCGATGGTTGTCAGAACGAAAACCAATCACCGCTCTAAATGGAGCAAAAATAAGGGGAATGGAAATCATGATAGATACCAGCGATGCAGGTACCTTGAGTTCGACAATCAAAACTCTGTTTAAGGTGCCAATTAGCATGACTAAGGCCATGCCAACTGACACCTGAAAAAGCGACAATCGAAGTAAGCGCGATAGTGGGACATCTGGAGTAGCGGCATCTGCGAAAGGCAAAAAACGCGTACTAAGCCGAGACCAATTACTAATTAATTTTTGGCGGACTAATGTCATTTATTTATTATTATATTTTCTTGAAAGCTACGGAACAAATCAGGATGAGTTTCATCCTGATTTGCTCTATCAAGCCATTTACTGCGTCTTCGGCGCTTCTTTTGCAACTATTGCAGCAGGAGCATTTCCGTTTAAAAAAGCTTTAACCCAAGTGGTATTGTTTACCAAAGCTAAGTGGACATTAAATGAACCAAATGCCACTGCAGCAATAATAATTGGAATACCAACAGAAGGTTTAACTACACACCACAATTTTCCGTAAATCATTTTGTGTTCCTTCCGTTATTTAAGCCAAGGTGAATAAATATAAGCCAATAAGTGAGCTAAGGCAGCAATTAAACCAAAGAACTGAGTTCCTTGAATTAAATGCCTGTGGATCTCTTCTGACTCTGCCTCAGTGAGGCCTGTTGGCCAAACTTTATTTGGATCTGACATTGTGATATCTCCTTTTGAAAGATCTTTTTCGTGCAAAGCCCGCACGTGGGCTATTCATGACTAAAAATATCTAGAGATAATTTTTAATCAATCCTATGTGTAATTTAAATTAGACAATAAAATATGTCAATATATAGTTACATACATTGTGTATCATGTTAAAATTATTTAAATTATTGATTTATATGAATATTTTTTTAATATTTTAAGTTTAAAAATAGATTTATAGAAATAAAATTAGTTTTTTTAGTGAAATTCAACCTACTTTTTCGTCAGATATTTTGAAAAAATTAGAAAATTTGAGGTTTTAAGACTAAAAATTTTTCGATTGAAAAACTTGTAAGTTAAATAATTATTTTTGAAAGGGCAAATATGACAGACAACGAATCTAATGTACTGATGGGGTTTCTAAGACAACTGATTCAAACAAGAATCAGTTATAAGGACTCCTTAGCACAGGCCAAAATCAACGAAGCATTTTCTGTTCAACCAAACGCAAGCTATCTTTTAGTTCAAAGAGCTATATTCTTGGAGGGCGAGCTAGAAAAGACACAAAAGTCATTAGCTGACTTACAGAAACAACTCCAACTCACTCCAATGGAAAATTCTCCACCCGTCTTTTTGAATGGGGCAATGGACAGTTGGGGCAAGAATCAAGAGAGCCGGATGATTCCAGAAGCCACAATTAAAAAGAAAAAATACTTATCACTTGAAGATAAAGGACTTATTTTTTTAATGAAAAATACGAATAAGCTTTTTGCATTGGTACTGATTCTTTGGATCATTACCTATTTTGTGAAAAAGTATGTATAAGGAAAAAAAACTAAATTAAACTTTAGGCAAGTTCTGTATTAAGTCGGCTGCACCTTGCCTCAATAAATCTTGAGCAAGCAATAAGCCTAAGGCTTCTGCTTCAATAACGCTTTTTACAGCGGCGTTACCCTGCGCCCTACAAATTTTCTGACCATCCATACTAGCCACAAATGAGTTTAAATGAATCTGATCATTTGCCCACACAGCATGTGCTGCAAGAGGTACCTCGCAAGATCCACCCAACTGACGTGAGATCATGCGTTCTGCGGATACTGCTAATAATGTAGGAAAATCATTGAGTGGCTCAAGCCACTTTTTGATATTGGGATTATTAGTAAGGGTTTCAATACCCAGTGCTCCTTGACCTGCTGCGGGGGTATAAGTATCTAATGCCAAACAACTACGAATACGATGCTCAAGCCCTAAACGTTTTAAACCTGCGGCAGCTAAAATAATTGCTTGATATTGACCATTGTCTAGTTTACTGAGACGCGTATCTAAGTTGCCGCGCAGTGGTTCAATTACTAAATGAGGAAAGTGCGCTTTTAAAATAGATTCACGTCGAAGACTCGAAGTACCAACAACAGCGCCGATTGGTAAATCATCTAGACTAACAAAATCATTCGACACAAAAGCATCTCTAGCATCTTCCCTTGACATGACACAAGCCAATTCAAAGCCTTCAGGCATTACCATTGGCACATCTTTAAGCGAATGCACTGCCAAATCAGCGCGACCATCCTGCATCGCAGTTTCAAGTTCTTTAACAAAGAGCCCTTTACCACCAATTTTAGAAAGAGCTTTATCTAAAATTTGATCCCCGATGGTTGTCATTCCTAAAATCTGAACATTACATTCGGGATAAAGTTTATTTAAACAATCTCTGACATGCTCGGCCTGCCACATGGCTAAACGACTTTCACGAGATGCAATGACTAAACGGGTTGGTGCAGTAGTAGAGGCCATCATTGATTTAATCTTACTTGAGTGGATGATTTTCGGACAGCTTCGATTAAGGTTTGAACATTTTCTGGAGGTGTTGATAGATTGATGCCATGCCCTAAATTAAATATATGGCCTTGCAAAGGATTGCCATTACCAATATTAGCCTGTGCTAGGTTCAAAATACTTTCATGAACTCTTTTTTCTATTTCATGAGGGTTGGATAATAGAACCAACGGATCTAAATTTCCTTGAATCGCCAATTTTTTTCCAGTATGGCTTAAAGTTTCTCTTGCAACTTTAAGATCAATCGTCCAGTCAAGACCGATGACATCTGCATTCGAAGAGGACATTGCATTTAGCCAACCACCCCCGCCTTTAGTAAAAAGAATAATAGGTATTGACTCATATTTTTTAATAGATTTAATGTTTTGTATGATGCGAGACATTGGATCTAAAGAGTATTTTAAATAGTCTGGGGTACTTAACATACCACCCCACGTATCAAAAATCATTACAGCTTCTACCCCCGCATCAATTTGAAGTTGGAGGTATTTAGTGACCGAATGTACATTAATATCTAAAATTCTTTGTAATAGGTCGGGACGGTTATAAAGCATTTTTTTTGTATTAACAAAATCCTTGGAGCCACTACCTTCAATCATGTAGCAGGCTAGTGTCCATGGACTTCCAGAGAACCCAATGAGAGGAACTCGTTGTTTGTCATTTCGAAGTAATGATTGTTTAATTGTTTTGACGGCATTAAAAACGTAATCAAGTTGACCCATGTCAGCTTCTACAAGATTTTTGACAGCACTTTCGGATTGCAAAGGATGTTCAAATTGTGGACCTTCCCCATTGACAAAGCTAAGTCCTAAACCCATCGCATCTGGGATTGTTAAGATATCAGAAAATAAAATGGCTGCATCTAGGTCATATCGATCTAAAGGTTGAAGTGTTACCTCGGCAGCATAATCAGGATTTGTGGCTAAACCCATAAAGCTGCCAGCTTTAGCTCGTGTTTTTTGATATTCAGGTAAATATCTACCAGCTTGCCTCATCAGCCAAACAGGACTTCTGTCTGTATTCTCGTATTTACAGGCTCTTAAAAAAAGATCGTTTTCTATAGTCATGTTTGTCTACACTATGCATTGTTATTTATGAAATTATTTCACACTTTGTGATTGAAATAAAAACTGATAAGAAATAAAATTAGTCAAACAATTGTAAAGTTAAATGAATAAATAGGTACAAACCTGCATGAAGTAAAACCTTTTGCGAGCCTAGGTCAAGGATGAAAACCTTAGATCGCCACTTGACGGCTCTTTATCTGGTTGGCTAAATGCTGCAATCCTTGATGAACAGAATAAGCAGGTTGGTAATGTAATTGTTGTGTGGCTTTTTCGATAGATACGGTAAATGGTAAGCCAGTTAGCCTGATTATTTCTCTAGTGATTGGCGGCAAACCTTTTAAGGGCAGATACTTCCAACCATTTTCAGTAAATCTGGCTAAGGCCCAAGCAAAACTGATAGAAATAGATAAGCTTGGTATTGGGAAGTCACTGATACTAAGCCTTTCGCTCATAAATGACCTAAAACTAACGGGTTCACCATCAGAAATAAAAAATGCTTCACCAAATAGATTAGTAGTGATTGCTTTTGCGATCGCTTGATAAAGATTCTCGATATAGCAAGTAGAGAACAAATAATTGCCTTGATTAAACCAGCCAAATTTTCCATTCTTGGCGGCCTGGCCAATTTGACGATCGATGATATCTCCTTGACCCCAAATAAATGCTGGGCGAAGTGCGATAGTTTTAAAGCGTTCAGAAGATGCTTCTAAAACTAAAGTCTCTGCTAATGCCTTTGATGTTGCATAGGGAAGCTCATTGCGATTCGTTAAGGGGAGAGATTCAGTAATATGCAAAAGTTCCTGTCGTTGCTGCATAACTACGGATGCACAACTCAAGAAGATTAATCTTTGTACACCAGCTTGTTTAGCTGATTTCAATAATGATTTTGTTACTAATACATTATTTTCAAAAAAGACTGCTTGGGGGCTCCAGGTGCTTACATGAGCGGCGCAGTGAATCACCGTATCAATATCACTTAAGATAACTAGCATTTCATGGTGATTCAGAAGATTCATGTGACAAAATTTTCGACCGAAAGGATCAATTGGATCTTTAGGGGTATGCACATGCCCGATCACATCATGACCTTGATTGATAAGAAAATCCATCAAATTTTTGCCAACAAACCCAGACGCACCGGTAAGAAATATTTTCATTTTGAAGTATTCTATTAGTTAAATGAATATAAACGAAAATTAAATACAACTTTTTACTAGATGAAAAATATCTTACGCATTATTTTGCTATTAGTTATTGTTATTCCAGGCATTTTGCTCATAATTTTCTGGAGAACGGACCTGAATGGAAGTGATTTGGTCCAAAAATATAGTAACGCATCTTCAAAGTTGATAGACGTTGGAGGGAGCCGTATACATATTAGGGAATCAGGCAACTCAAATGCCCCCGCCATTCTTTTTATACACGGCTTTGGCGCTAGCTTACATACTTGGGAAGACTGGACCAAAGAATTGGAAAAAGATTTTCGAGTGATTCGTTTTGATTTACCAGGATTTGGATTAAGTGGGCCTGATCAAACAGTGAATTATTCAGATGAAAGAAGCGCTCAAATCATTTTACAATTGCTTAGTACCTTACAGGTGAAGAAAGTAAGCGTGGTTGGAAACTCGATTGGTGGAAGGATTGCATGGTATTTCACTGCGATGCACCCGGATCGAGTTGAAAAGCTAGTTTTAATATCTCCAGATGGTTTTGAAAGTCCTGGAATGAGCTACAACAAGGCTCCTGAGATTCCCAGCTATCTAAGTATGATCAACTATATTTTTCCAAAATTTGTATTTAGAGAAAATCTAGAAATAGCTTATTCCAATAAATCGGTGTTATCAAGTCAGTTATTCGAGAGATATTATGAATTGGCTCTCTATCCAGGTAATCGTCAGGCGATGATTGATCGAATGCGTCAGACGGTATTAAAAGATCCAGCGCCATTCTTGAAAAAAATTCATTGCCCAGTTTTGCTTTTATGGGGTGAGCGTGACGCGATGATCCCTATTCAGAACGCCAAGGACTATTTGGCTCTAATACCACAAGCTGAATTACAAGTGTTGCAGAATCAAGGGCATTTGCCTCAAGAAGAAGATCCTCAAAGAAGTCTTCCATATCTTCTGCAATTTTTAAAGAGTGCGACTAATGCCAAATAGTTTTCTTTAAAGATTCGTATATTTGAAAAGGTTTTAGGATCTTAGGAGTAGGTCCAAAAGTCAAATCTAAAATATCTTGCTTTAATTCACTAGAGATATTACAAATTAAGTCAGCGCCGACATGTTCAAAGTTTTTCGATAGCTTCGAAAAACCACGACCTTTAATAATGACTTTTATCTTTGAGTTCAGAGAGTTTGTATGAATATCCTCGATTAATGTTTTTAATCGAGGTAATTGATCGTTCTTAAACTGTGTTGGACTTTGGGATAAATCTAAAATATCAATTTTTTTGTTGCGGATTAAATGGATGAGATCCTCATCTGTTCTGGGGAAGTGAAGAGATACATCCATGCCGGCTTGCCACAAAATTTCATAGTCGATGACACTTGAAATAATTTGATTTTCACCTGGCATATTGATGACGTTCACTTTTGGGGAGATACCATCAAAAGCATGTGAATTACAGTTGCGTAATGTTCGAAAAAAACATAATACGCGATGAAGGGCAATGGTGACTTCAAATTCATTAAAAACATCTTCAGCGCTTAAATCACCTAAATGACTAGCAAGCGGTCCAATGACAAAAGAATAGTACTTATCTAAGGAAGAGTGACAG
>CANHPL010000048.1 GCA_947462685.1 Burkholderiaceae bacterium
ACTAGCCTGAAAGATCTTATAGAAAATATTTTTTGAGAAATTTCTATGAGTTATAGTTAAAGGATGAACTTTAATCCTAATATTCTTCATTCTTGGGAAGGATATAGCCAAAGGCTGTTAATTAAAGATATTTTTGCAGGCATCACAGTAGGTGTGATTGCTCTCCCTCTTTCCATAGCTTTTGCAATCGCTAGTGGATTAAAGCCCGAGGTAGGAATCTATACAGCTATCATTGCAGGTTTTTTAATTTCATTATTAGGTGGCTGTCGGGTTCAGATTGGAGGGCCAGCAGGCGCTTTTATTATTATTGTTTATGGAATTCTGCATGATTATGGGTTAGCTAATTTATTCATAGCCACAAGTCTCTCAGGTTTGGTTTTATTATTAATGGGTTTTTTAAAGTTGGGGACTTTGGTTAAACATATTCCAAAAACTATAATTTATGGTTTTACCAATGGTATAGCTATATTGATTGGCTTGACTCAAATCAAAGACTTTTTAGGATTAAGTAATGAACTTCCATCTGATTTTTTTGGAATTGTGTATGAAATTTCGAAGCATCTTGTAGAGTTTAATCCCTTCGCTTTAGGCACATCATTGACTTGTCTAGCGTTTATAGTTACTTGGCGAAGGATTAAGGTAAAGATGGGTTTTTTAGCTAATGTTCCCGAAACATTTTTAGTCTTATTTTTTGCGACTTGGGCAGTCAAGTTTTGGGATTTGCCTATAGAAACAATTGGTAGTCGGTTTGGAGGAATTCCAGAGTACTTGCCGACTTGGACTACTCCGCAGTTTGATGGTGTGAATATCCTCAATTTGTGGCTACCGGTTTTAACTTTGGCAATATTGGGAGCAATTGAGTCTTTATTGTGTGCAAAAGTTGCTGACGATATAACAAAGACTTCACATAATTCAAACCAAGAATTATTAGCTCAAGGCCTAACCAATTTCTTATTGCCATTTTTTGGTGGAATGCCAGCTACAGGAACAATAGCAAGGACTGTAACCAGTATTCATAGTGGAGCAAACTCCCCAATTGCTGGTATGGTTCATTCATTAACTTTGTTATTGATCGTGTGTTTTTTGAGTCACCTTGCAAAGTTTATTCCGTTAGCATGCCTTGCGGCAATTCTAATTTATGTGGCTTTTCATATGGGCGATTGGGATAAATTATTGAGACCAAGGCAGTTTAGGCTTGTTGAGCGGATTTCAATATATAGCGTCTTTGTATTAACGGTAATATGCAATCTTGTGATAGCTATCTTAGTTGGTATAGCCTGGGCATGGATTACAAATTGGTGCCAAAAGAAAAAATAATAAGCTCTTTCCTAATGAAGTTAATTATATAAACTTTACCTAGATTCTTAACTTTGATCTAGGTCGTGGATTGGGGGTTTAGATTATCATTGGATTACGATATTTGTCAGGTAAAAGGATATTTCTTCCTTATTCACCGACAGTTACGGGATAGTTAAATTTCAAAATAGCTGTACAATATTTAAGTAATGAAGAAATCAACAAAAAATTCAAAGTTAATTCACTGGATCGCTGTTTTTGCTTTCTTAATGAGTGCTTTGGCGCCTTCAATTTCACAAGCGATTGCTTTTAAAGACTCAAATAAATCGTTTGATGTAGAAATTTGTTCAGTTACAGGCTCTAAATTAATTCATGTAGTCACAACAGATGATCAATCAAATGATTACCAATTTTCTGCTGAGCACTGCCCTTATTGTGTGGCTCAATCAGATTTCTTACCAACCTTAAATACTGATAGAAATTTTTCTCTCAGTCAAAGCAATCAGCTTTTTCCACAGCTTTATTATCAATCTCCTAAGCTACTCTTTGCTTGGCTAACTCTTCCCTCAAGAGCACCTCCTCAAATATCCTGATTTTAAGCGAAAGCCGATTACTACTTGGTAATCGATTTTTTTAGTATTTTGAAGGAGTAGTCATGCCTCATTGGTATTCATCGGAGGACCTAGTTAGAGCCCTTTCGATCAATTTGTCAGTAATAGAATTTTGTATCGGTTGTTTTTTAATCAATCGATCAAACTTAGCTTTCTCTGCGACTAATATTCCAACCATAGAGTTGGAATAAATTCCCCTATATAACGAAATACTACCTAAGTGAAACTATGAATAAATATTTATTAGCCTTATTTGCTCTGCATCCTTTTTTTACTCAAGCTCATGTCGTTTTAGAAAAACCAGAAGCTATTGCTGGCAGTTATTACAAGGCTGTTTTAAAGGTTAGTCATGGTTGTAATAACCAAGCTACACAAAGAATTATTGTTGAAATTCCAGATGGATTTCGAGGCGTAAAGCCAATGGTTAAAACTAATTGGAAAGTAATTGTTAAGAAATCTCAGTTAGCGAAGCCATATGTAAGCCATGGCAAAACTATTTCTGAAGGAACTACTCTAGTTGAATGGGTAGAGGGAAACTTGCCCTCCGAATACTATGACGAGTTCGTTTTAGTGGGACAACTTACTGAGGAACCTGGAAATTTATATTTTAAAGTGACTCAAATATGCCAATCTAGCAAGTTGGAGTGGACCCAAATTCCTGATCAAGGTAAGACGATCAAAGACTATAGCTCTCCTGCTGTACTTCTTAAAGTTCTTCCTAAAGAAGAAAATCACGAACACCATAATCATTAATTTAGTAGGATTTTATTCTGATGAAACACTTTCAACTTAAATTATTAATATGTTCTCTAATCATCGGCATTACAAATTCATATGCTGCAGAAAAAGAGACTCTTGAAGCTGACCCTATAGAAGTTACTGGTGCCAAAAATCAGCAATTATTACCTCCATTCCCTGGCACAGTTGTCTCTACGAGCGCTTCTCAAATTGCCGATACAGTCAATGCGATGGATACGCCAGATGCATTAAAGTATCTACCAAGTTTGATGGTCCGTAAACGTGATTCTGCTGATTATGGTGGCGCCACTTTGGCTACACGCATATGGGGGGTTTCCTATAGCGCTAAAAGTATAGTCAATGTTGATGGGATGCCAATCTCAACGCAACTATATAACGATAATAACTATGGACCACCAAAATGGTTTATGGTTTCTCCAGAAGAAATCAAAAGTATTGATGTAATGTATGGACCATTTTCCGCCGCTTACTCAGGAAACTCAATGGGCGCCGTTGTTAATATCAATACACAATTACCAGAAAAATTTACGGCCATTATTAATACGACTGGTAGTTATCAAACCTTTAATAAATTTGGCACAAACGATAACTACCTGAGTGGACAGATGACAGCATTGATTGGTGATAAAAGTGGAGACCTTTCATGGCGATTATCAGTGAATCACATAGACGCGAATACCCAGCCACGAGCCTTTGTAACAGGCCAAAATATTAATAGCAATGGAGGATACGCTACAAGCTATCCTTACTATACAAAAACGGGGACGAATGGCAATGGCTATGATGGCGCCACAGCTTTTTTACACGGCACTTCAGATAGCGCTAATTTAAGACTTTTATATAGCATCACACCAAGTTTAAAATTAGGGCTCAATACGGGACTTTGGCAAGCGAACACGAATTCGAGTATTCAATCGTATCTTGATGGGGGAACTTTTCAAACTTTTAGTAAGAGTAATACCTCCGCAGGATCTACTAATACCTTTTTTGGTTGTAGTAATACTGGTACTAAAACATCCGGTGCAGGGGTCACAAGTCCAGCATGTACCCCTTTTGCCTCTGGTATCTATTCTTTAGCACAGCGTCATTATATGAATGGTGTGACTTTAACCAGTGATGATGGTAGGGATTTTAATTGGCAGTACTCAATTGCGAATGTCTATTACGATCAAAATATACAGCAATCTGCTGGAGCTACCAATATAGATGGAGCGCCAAGATACGACTATGCAGGCACTGTCTCAGACTATAGCGGTTCAGGTTGGACAACGACCGATTGGCGGGGTAACCTTATATTAGGTGAAGGCGATACTAAAGGTAAGCATGTGTTGAGTTTTGGCTTGCACTATGACTACAACCGCCTTAATAACACCCAATACACAACAACAAATTGGAATACAGCAACATCAGGAACTGTTTCTGCGATTGGGAAAGGCGTAACAACAACCAGTGCCTTGTGGATTCAAGATGCGTGGCGCCTCAATGAAGTATTGAGATTCACGACTGGATTACGTTATGAAAATTGGAATTCTTTTGATGGACAAGCCTTATCAGCTGGAAATTCTGCGACTCCACCAAAGTCATCATTTGAAGCATTTTCACCTAAAGTATCTCTCTTATACGAAGCATCAAATGATTGGTTAATTACCACGTCTCTAGCCGGAGCATCAAGATTCCCGACACCAGGAGAATTGTTTAACGTTGTTCCAAAAGTTGCAGGAACCTGTGCGAATGGATCTGGGATATGTACCTATGTACCATCCAACCTAAGTCCTGAAGATGTTCGTTCGGCTGAAATGAGTTTTGAGAAGCAATTTGGGAATGGTTTTTTAAGAACCTCATTATTTGCAGAAGATGTTCGTAATGCCTTGATCTCTCAAATTGGATATCCTGATAGTAATAATCCAAATGCAGCTTTTAGTACCTGGCAAAATGTCAAAAAAATACGTAGCTATGGTATTGAATTTGCAGGTCAATTGAGTGATCTTGTAGTAAAAGGCTTCGATCTCGGCGGCAGCATTACCTTCGTTGATTCAACCATTCTCGATAATGATGGATTAACGTCAACTTATAAACCATCAGTAGGTAATCCAACACCAGGAGTATCGCCCTTAAGAGCTACAACAGTGATGACGTATCGCCCTGATGAAAAATGGGCTTTAACTGTAGCAGGAAGATATCAGAGACAGTTCGCCTCATCTGTGGATAACAATGATGTAAACGCCAACACGTACCTAGGATTTTCAGGGTTTTTTGTTGTAGATGTGAAAGCAAGATATCAAATCGATAAGTACTGGCGAGCAAGTTTTGGTATTGATAATTTAAATAATAGAGACTATTTTTTGTTTCATCCTTTCCCGCAAAGAACGTTTGTCGCAAATTTACGATATTCGTATAATTAACAAGTGATTCATAAGCATCCCATAACTAGACGTTCATACTCCTCTAACCGTCTGTTGATATCAAACCCAAACCAATCAAAGCCATTCAACTCCACACTTCAAACCTACTACACCACACCAAAATTTAGACACTGTAAATCATTGTTAAGCTATTGTTTTATATAGATTTTTAAAACTTATAAGCCCAAGGTCGCACGTTCGAATCGTGCTGGGCAGGCCACGATTCAAAAATTAAGATCACTGTGGTGAATGTGACTATTGTGGACCAGATTGGCAACCTTCATACTGAGACCAACTAGGCTTCACTCACCGTAATAGAGATCCTGTGGGACTATTGGATCAGTTTAAATATACTAGCAGTCAATTACTAGATGGATAAGCTTGGGCTCGTCCGAAGCCGAGGTTCTTAGGTTGGTGGGGTGGTTAGATTTTAGTTTGCACTAAAAGAGTGAAATATGCCTTAATTTGTAACAACTATATTTTAAGTAGGTGCCATTAGTTGTTAATCTTGGAGTAATAATTTTGAAACTTAAAGTCAAATAAAATAATTCTTCTAAATTTATTAATTTCTGAGGTATACAAATGGATTTTTTAGCAATTTTGTTTGGATTGAGTTGGATATTAATACTTATTGGCATTGATCATTAGCTTTTAACGGTATGTAATAAAATTCTTTACCAAAGGTTTCTTGAGTATGATCCTTTTTAAATGTCATCAACTGAGTAAAAATCTGATAATGCCGGAAATTTAAGGCGGTGAGGTCGTTTAAGTTTAAATGAAACTACCTCATGAATTATTTAAAACTCAAGACTGATGCCATAAAATCTTTCTAATTCGGTTCCTATAGTTGAGTAGGCTAAAATTTCAAAAAATAGATTCACCGCAGTGATTGTGACTATTGTGGGCTAGATTGGCTCCCTTTATCAAGGCCGTGGATTGCGGGCTGTGCGCTCACTTTAAGAACTATTAGAACTTTTAAAGATTTAAGTAAAGCATAGACCAAAAGCCTAAATTTATTGGGTAATAAATTTACATGGGCTTATCTTGGGAAAAATATAGCGCATTGATTAAATTATATGTACTACAGCGTACAGAGTTTTCTTGACTTGTCCATTAAATTTCTCGTAAGGTCTAGGTAACATTTTGACGAGGATTTTCTAATTAAGGGAGTACTAGCTATGCTCTTAAAAAAATGACAAAGGTTCATGCTACGAAAAATTTATCATATATTCGCTTTCTTAAAATGATCGATACTTTTGATAATATAAAATCAGCAGATCAATTAGACAGTATCGAAGAATCCTTACTAGATCATATTGCTTTAACTAAGTTTAAAGATCAAGAGATGTTGGTAATGGATCTTATAGGATTAGAGAGTTTAGGATCAAAAGCCACCTTACATAAAAGAATTAAAAAGCTGGTTATAAAGGGATATATTCAATTGATAATTGATACTCAAGACGAGCGTAAAAAGAACGTGGTGCTCACACCTAAGGCATATCGATATTATGAACGGCTATCACAGCTAATTGACAAAGTTGCAAAGGTTCGCTAAAGATTTATTCTGCCAAAGCCAATCCCACTGATGTGTATTGTGACTATTGATCTATAGATTCGTAAGCCTTAAATATCGTAATGGGGTGGGGTTGAGATCACCGTATAAGAGATCCTGTGGGACTATTTACGATATCTTTTACAAGTTCTTGTATTTTTATTTAACGATCATCCGTTAATCAAGCACACTTTATTACTAGGTTTAATATAGTGGGTAATTGGAATAAAAATTTCTGTATTGTTTTGCTTGAATATAAATCCTGATATAGTTATAAAAATAATAATTAAATGCAGTTATCTAGGGTCATTAATGAAAAATCTCTTACTGCATTTAATCGGAATAATTATTACTGGAATAATGGTTGTTTCTTGTGGAGGTGGAGGAGGTGGTGGCTCATCTTCAAGCGCTACCCCTATAACTCCAGTAACTTCGACCTTAACTAAGGTAATGGACTATCAAAATGAACATGGGGTTGGCCAAGTATTTAATACCCATGTTGCCGATCTGAATTCTGATGGCTTAGATGATGTCATTGTTGCTGGATGGGCAGTGGAGCCTTCGGGGTATAGTGCATCTGTAAATTCAAGGTTACCTCTAAAAATTTTAATTCAACAATCTAATGGATCATTGTTTGATAAAACTGATCAATTGCTTGGTATAGAGAACAATATGATCCTTGGGGCCCAAAGAATTATTGTTGAAGATTTTGATTCCAATGGCAAGCTAGATATTTTTTTGGGAGGGTTTCAAGATGTGCCATCCCAACCAGCTAATAGCGTTATGTTTTGGAATGAAGGATCTTCTTTCACTAGGGTAGATTTTTCTGATCTGGTCTGGGCTCATGCGGCATGCGCTGCAGACCTTAGAGGAGTTGGCAGAAAAGATTTAATCATGGGTGCAGAAGGTGGAAGATCAAACTCCATTTATGTGAACAATGGGAATAGATCATTTACTCTTAATGCTGCATTAATCTCCAAGTATATAAGTGCAGGCGGTGCTTGCTCATTTATGAAAGACTCGGCCACGGGTAATATTGCCATCATTACAACGAACTATGTTGGATTTAACGGCTATAGTGGTGTTGCGCATATTTTTGATAGTCAACTTAATTTCTTACAATCTATTGGCCTTCCTGGCAGTGAGGAGGTAGGGGTTGCGTACAATTTAGTTCATGATCTCGTAAATATTATTCAAATGGATTTGAACGGCGATGGACTTTTAGATCTCGTACTTACCGATAATGGAAATTTTAGACTTTCCCAACCCAATGGAGCCTTTATTGCGCTGATTAATCAAGGAGGCTTTAGTTTCTCAAATAAAACGAGTACCTATTTTCCAAATCAAACTAATGACTCCATCTTTGGGTATTTTGTAAGAGTGCTTAATTTGGGTGGACTACAAACAATTTTTGTTAATAATGCAAGCCCACAATCTTTCTCATCAAGTTCTTTCTGGCAGTTAATTGGGAATAAGTTTCAAAAGTATCTAGCATCTCAGATGAGTGCTGCTATAGGATCTTATCAATATCCGACTGTTTATCAAGCAGGCGACAGCAGTCTTCAATTACTGCTTATTGATGGCTCGAAATATCCCAAATTTACTTTTTATACAAAACCGCTTCAATAAATAGCTTGAGGCCTATTGTATGGAGAATTATTACTAAGCATGAAAGTTCTTGAGTATTATGTTGTGATGAGGTCGCCCAAACCTTAAATAGAAATTAAACTACAAGCGTCCAGTAACCCGATGCTTGTCGATGAATAACTTAAAGTTTTTATTTCAAAATAGCACTCCCCAAACACCTGAACCCCTTATGATTCTCGACAACAAGATCACCTTGTTCAAGAGACCAAACAGCCATCAAGAACAGGAACTTTAGATCTGTAGCAGTCGAAGAACTGGATTTGGTAGATCGGTCATATATGAATATTAATTAAAGATATCTTTACAACTTAATTTATCAATTAGACACGAGATTTCATAAAAGTGAAATATATTTCCATATAATTGGAAATGTGAATAATACCAACGCCATCTCCTCATTCCTCGCATTAGGGCAAGAAAATCGCCTTAACGTATTTCGTCTGATCGTTCAGCGAGGAGATACAGGATTAACTCCAAGTGAAATTATTGAAACGCTGGGTATCCCAAATGCCACACTAAGTTTTCACTTAAAGGATTTGGTAGATGCCGAATTGTTATTGGTAGAGCGTCAAGGTCGAAATATGATTTATCGCCCTAATGCCTTACATGTTCAAAAGTTAAGTGAATTTTTATTAGATAACTGTTGTGGTGGTAAATCATGTATTCCTGTTAAACCTTTCAAGAAAGCCAAAGTCAAATGAAGCAATACAACATATTGTTTTTATGTACCCATAACTCCGCTCGTTCGGTATTAGGCGAGGCATTAGCCTCAACCCATCCCAGTGGAAAGTTTGTTGGTTATTCAGCAGGCTCTACTCCAGGAACTTCGGTTAATCCATTTGCCGCAGAACTAACACAGGAAATGAACTACGATCAAAGCAAGCTAAGAAGTAAAAGTTGGGATGAATATGGTTTACCTGACGCTCCACAAATGGATTTTATTGTCACGGTATGTGATAACGCTGCAGGTGAGGTA
The DNA here is from genome assembly GCA_947462685.1 of Burkholderiaceae bacterium. Taxonomy (GTDB): domain Bacteria; phylum Pseudomonadota; class Gammaproteobacteria; order Burkholderiales; family Burkholderiaceae; genus Polynucleobacter. The sequence continues at coordinate 9,244 of CANHPL010000048.1, forward strand.
TGCCCTTTTTGGCCCGGAAAACCCGCGACAGCTCATTGGGGATTTCCTGACCCATCACAAGTTCAAGGTGGTGATGAGGAAAAGAGAAGAGCCTTTAGAGATGTCATGATTGGCCTTAAAAAGCGTATAGATTTATTAGCAAATATGCCATTAGATAGTTTAGATTCAATGAGCCTGAAAGAGATTCACACAAAAGCATGAGAAGTTATCTCGCAGAATTTTTTGGAACGGCTTTACTTCTAGCAATCGTCGCTGGCTCTGGTTTGATGGGGGAGACATTAGGTTCGGGTAATGCCGCGGTGGCTCTTCTAGGAAATAGTATTACCACAGGAGCTGGCCTCTATGTGTTGATTGTTCTAATGGGGCCAATCTCAGGAGCTCATTTCAATCCTGTTGTGACTTTGATGTTTTGGAAGTTGGGCTGTTTAGATTTGAAAAAGATGTTGGGATATTTTGCTTGTCAGTTTAGCGGTGCTATTGTTGGAATATTGATGACACATATTATGTTCAATCTGCCACTAATACAAGAATCGACAAAGGTAAGAACAGGAATGGGTATTTGGGTAAGTGAATTTATATCTACTTTAGTATTGCTCTCAGTAATTCGTATTGGTGATAAAGATGCTAAAGACAGATTACCTATGTTAGTTGCTTTAACAGTTACAGCAGGCTACTGGTTTACTTCCTCCACCTTCTTTGCCAATCCTGCCGTTGCCCTAGCAAGAAGCTTCACTAATACTTTTGTGGGTATTTCCCCTCATGATGTCTTGGGATTTGTCATTGCTGAAGTATTAGCTGTTCTTACAATAATTGCTTTATTTTGTCGATCAACCTCTAAATAGATTTTTATGCCTTCCAAGCCGTAGGTCGCGCGTTCGAATCGTGCTGGGCAGGCCAGTAGTTATCCTTTTGCTTTGAAGTGTAAAGGAAAGGCTGAAGGGTCTCTAATGGACTCAATAGATAAATCGATATCTAAGTTTGGCCAGTATATATATTTTCAGATGGCCATTCAACTTCACAAAGTTCCTTAATGTTTACGTCCTTAAACTAAGGAAAGTTCTCAAAAGAAAGAAATAGTTCTTCAGTTGGCAATAAAAGCCAAAAACCTTGCGATGAAACCTGTGTGATTTCAATCAGAGAAGTGAGTGTTCCAAGCATTTTTAATTTCCTCATAATGAAGAATAACTAATTTTTTTACGGCATTAATTTGCTGATCAGATAATTCATAATTTACAGCAATTATTACCTCAGATGTTAGCCAAAACTTAGCTTCCCCATTAGCATGGCTTAGGTGAACAAGAATCCGAGACCTTCTCTTGAAAAAAAGAAAAACCTGAAGACATTTTCTTTAAAGATTGTTGGAGACACTACCTATTATCAGCTTCTAATATAGTCATTAAATCAATGTGGCCAAACTATAAAGTATGTGTCCGGTATAAAGTGTCAAGTATGTCTTAGGTCTAACATCAAAGACGTCAAGAGCGGGCGTACTGGAGTGATCGTTGATTACCATGCTTGACTATATTTGTAGGTTAAGCAGACAACTAAAAGCAATTCTGACAGATCTGCTAGGGTTTCCCTCAGTATATTTAATTTGAAAAATGAGAATAATACCTAAAACTCTTTTTTCAATGAATCTTATACAACTCATATACGTTAGCAAAGCAACCCAACTGATGGGAATGCTTTCTTTAACCCAAATATTGGACAGTTCAGTCAGATGGAATGAAGCTCACGAACTAACTGGTGTTTTGTTTTATGACAATGGTCATTTTTGTCAATTGTTAGAAGGTGACAAATATGAAATCTTGAACGTCTGGGAGAGAATTAGTAATGATAAAAGGCATCATATTCTCCGGCGCCTAGAGTTGACATCTATTGAGCAAAGAAGTTATCCCAATTGGAAACTTAGATTTTATGGGGCAGAGCAAATCGCCAGGCATTTCAAAGAAATGGCCAAGGTATTAGATGG
>CANHPL010000049.1 GCA_947462685.1 Burkholderiaceae bacterium
CCTGCGATCTTTAAGGACCGTGTGGCTATAGTGGGAGCTGGACCTGCAGGTCTAGCTTTCGCAACTACGGCGGCGCGTCGAGGTATTGATGTGACGCTATTTGACGCTGGTTCCGAGATTGGAGGCCAGTTCAATATTGCAAAGCAGATTCCGGGTAAGGAAGAATTTCACGAGACTCTACGGTACTTTAAAAAACAGATTGAGCTGACCGGCGTCACGTTGAAGTTGGGTCAGAAAGTAAGCGTCGAATCTCTAACCAAGGCAGGGTTTAACCATGTAGTGTTGGCTACAGGCGTGACTCCCCGAACCCCTAATATCAAAGGCATTGAACATCCCAAAGTGGTGAGCTACCTTGATGTGATACGAGATAAATGCAAAGTAGGTCAAACCGTAGCGCTAATTGGTGCGGGTGGTATTGGCTTTGATGTGGCTGAATACCTTATGCATGAAGGAGAAAGCCCAAGCTTAGAAAAAGATAAATTTTTTTCCGAATGGGGTGTGGACACCTCTTATACCAATGCTGGTGGCCTGCAAGCGGAGAACATCGAAAAAAGTTCGAGAAAGATCTATTTGCTTCAGCGTAAGATTGGAAAAGTAGGTGATGGCCTTGGTAAAACCACAGGCTGGATACACCGTACCTCACTCAAAAAGCGCGAGGTAGAAATGGTTAACGGTGTGACTTATCACCGAGTTGACGATGAGGGTCTGCACATCACCGTTGGCGAAAAGAAAATGACCATTCTTGCCGATACTGTTGTCTTATGCGCTGGTCAGGAGTCTCAGCGCGAACTTCAAGATGGGCTTGTCTCGGCCGGTTGCTCAGTGCACCTTATTGGCGGTGCTTACAAGGCAGAGGAACTAGACGCAAAACATGCCATCAAGCAAGGCACTGAGTTGGCGTTGACATTCGGTAACGTTTAAGTTCAAAAAATTTTCAGTAATCAGTTATTTAAACCTTCAAAAATCGCCAGTTGATGGATACAAATATATCAAGACAAAACAATTGAGAAAAAATAAATGAAGCCTAATTCTTTTGAATTTTATAGACCTAAAAATCTTGAAACTGCTCTTAAATTGCTACATGAAAAAAAAGATGACGCAATCTTACTAGCAGGCGGACAAAGTCTTATTCCAATGATGAATATGCGTCTAATAAATTCAAAATCAGTGATAGATCTGTCTGCTTTACGTGAGCTTAACGGAGTCACTGTCAAAGAAAACAAAATCCGAATTGGAGCAATGACGAGATATTTTGAAATAAAAAAGTCAGAGATAGTCAATAAATACTGCCCACTTCTAGTAGATGCGATCGACTATATCGCACACAGTGCAGTGAGGAATAGAGGAACACTTGGAGGAACATTAGCACTGTCACACCCTTCAGCAGAACTGCCAGGTTGCTTAATTGCATTGAATGCAGAGGTGGTAGTTCAGAGTGCATTGCTTGGCGAAAGAAAAATAAATGTAGAAGACTTCATACAAGGAATGATGTCGACAAAACTGATGTCAGATGAAATTATTACTTCGGTTGAATTTTTTCAATCAAACAATACAAAACATTGGTTTGGCGAAGTCTCTAGAAGGCAAGGAGATTTTTGTACTGCAGCTGTCGCTATCAATACAGAAATAGAAAATAAGAAATTAAAAAATATACGAATTGTCCTAATTGGAGTATCAGATAAACCGACTCGAATGACAGAACTAGAGCTTTTTATGTTGAACGGAGATGGGCCAATTTCGATTGAAAGAATAACTAGTGAACTGACAGAAAAAATTGAATTTATTGATGATATTTACAACAGTGCGAATGGGAAAAAACATGTATCAAGCGAACTCTTGTTTGAAGGCGTAAATAATTTTTAGAATAAATTTTGATTGGATAATCAAATGAACGAAATAGAAGTTAAGTTTTATATAAATAGCGAGTTAGTAGAAAAGCGGATTGAGCCTAGAACTAATTTATCGGATTTTTTGCGAAATGAAATGAGGCTAACGGGCACACATGTTGGATGTGAGCATGGAGTGTGCGGTGCATGCACCATTAATATAGATGGCATGCCGGCTAGAAGTTGTTTGGCGCTTGTAGGGCAACTTGAAGGTTCGGAAGTTGTGACTATTGAGGGCCTGGATTCAGATCCAATTGCTGAAGTATTACGAGACTGTTTTGCTGAGCGAAATGCACTTCAGTGTGGGTTCTGTACTCCCGGGATGATTGTGACTGCAACAGCAATGTTGAAAGATAAATTATCTTTAACACGATCGGAAATCAGAAAAGAACTATCTGGAAATTATTGTAGATGTACTGGGTACGAAGCAATTGTCGACGCAATAGAGATGGCAGCATTTCGAATAAGCCAAGTAAATAGTAACGATTTAAATACGTATGCAATCAAAAATTTAAGTACCTCAAATGAGCAGGGTCATATAGGCCAACCTACTGTTCGATTTAACACTCAACGACTTTTGGTTGGAAAGGGTTGCTATGTAGATGATTTGTTGGCACCTAGACAGTTACATATGGCTTTACTAAGGAGTCCTGTTGCTAGCGGAGTTATCAATCTGCTGAATTACGAAAAAGCAATGCAAATACCGGGTGTTTTGAAAGTTCTGACACAGGACGATGTGAGTAAAGTATGTAGTTCTTGGCAGGGCGTTCTAAGTCAATTTCCAATGGTTTCGCCAATGCAGCCTCCTTTGGCAGATGGCAAAGTTTATTGGCAAGGTCAAGCTATCGCTGCAGTCATCGCCGAGTCTAGAGCAATAGCTGAAGATGCGATTCAATTGATAGAACTTGATATTCAAGAAACTGAGGCAGTAATCGGTGTTGGTAAGGCAATAGCTTCGAACGCGATAAAGATACATGCAAATCTTGAAAATAACATTTGCATGTCTAGAAAATATGAGACCGCTAATTTTGAAAATGAATTCAAGTCTGCACATCTCAAAATCAGAAAGAAACTCAAATTTGGTAGGCTGACTGGAGTACCTTTAGAGCCCAGAACAATTCTTGCAGACTTTAAAAAATCTGAAGGTACTTTGCTAGTTAATATGTCTCACCAAGCGCCGCACATGATGAGAGATATCTTTGCCAAACACTTCAATTTACAAGTCAATGACATTAGAGTTATTTGCAAAGATGTTGGGGGCGGATTTGGAATTAAAGTGCACAGCTATGCAGAAGAAATGATCGCGGTTGCTTCTTCGATAATCTTAAATAGGCCAGTCAAATATACCGCTGATAGACTTGAGTCATTCGGATCTGACATTCATGCCCGCGAACATGAGATAGAGGTTGAAGCAGCATTTCAAAACGACGGAACTTTGGTTGGATTTGATCTTAAAGATTATGCATTGATTGGAGCTTTTTCTTCATACCCGCGAACCAGTGTGTTGGAGGGTTTTGCAGTAAGCGTGCTAACTGGGGGGCCTTATAAATTTGGTGCATATAGATCTTCCCTTGATGTTCTTTTTCAAAATAAAGTCCCAACATCTCAATATAGATCAGTAGGCCATCCAATTTCATGTGCTACAGCCGAAGTCATGATGGACCATGCAGCAAGAGAGCTTGGATTGGATCCAATTCATATACGTAGAAAAAATTTAGTCACTGATAAGTTACAACCGTATGTAAGCCCTGCAGGTATTCTCTATGAGGCGCTCTCTCATGAAGCCTGTCTAAGTGAGCTGGAGAGTTTAATTGACTATAAAAATCTTCGGGAGCAACAAGAGCTTGCCCGTAACGAAGGTAAGCTGATTGGTCTGGGCGTTGCTGTACTTGTAGAAATGACTGCACCCGGAGTAACCTTGTATGCACAAGGTGGCGCTCCTATTTCGTCACAAGATGGAGCAATCGTTCGCTTAGAAAGCGATGGATCTGTGACTTGTATCGTTCCCATTGCTGATCAAGGGCAAGGCTCAGATACAGCAATGGCTCAAATTGCTGCTACAACACTTAGCGTTAATGTTAATAAGATTAGAGTATTGCATGGCGACACAGCTGCGACTCCAATAGGCGGTGGTGCATTTGGTTCAAGAAGCATCGCCATTTCAGGCGAAGCGGTTTTACTTGCCTCTGAGAAATTAAAAGAATCAATACTCGATATTGGTTCTGTTTTATTGAAGATACCAGCAAATCAATTAGCCATTATTGATGGTGAAATATTTTGTAAAAATCAAAAAGAATCAATAGCAAAATTTGTTGATGTTGCTCGCCTTGGGTATTTTAGGCAGGACTTGTTGCCAAAAGGGTTTGAGTCAAAATTAGTAGCGTATGCGAGCTTTTTCAACCCGGGTCAGGCAGCATTTTCTAATGGAGTTCAAGCCTCACTGGTTGAAATAGATCCCAGGTTTGGAACTGTTAAATTATTAAAACACTGGGTAGTGGAAGACTGTGGAACGATGATTAATCCATTGACCGCAGACGAGCAAATTAGAGGGGGTGTAGTTCAAGGGCTGGGAATGGCATTGTTTGAAGAGTGTATATATAGTTCAGATGGGCAACTTTTAACTATCACACTTGCAGACTATTTGGTTCCAATGGCAGCAGAGATGCCAGATATCAAAATTCATCATATAAGTACTAAGTCGCCTATGTCTAAACTTGGCGCCAAGGGCGCGGGTGAGGCAGGGACAGCAGGTGCTCCTGCGGCTGTTATGAATGCAGTGAATGACGCGCTTTCAGTGCTTGGTGTGAGTGTTGATAGTTTTCCAATCAATCCCGAGAGCGTTTTGCGTGCACTTGGAAAAGTAAAAAAATCGGTCGTATGAAAGAAATGCAAACTGCATATTTTTTAACTCATAAGATGGAAATTTCTTTACTATGAGTGGACAAATTCCATTACTTAAAAAAATATCTGCACATGTTATGTGCATTGAGCTAAGGCGACCGGACTCTGCAAATCGTTTAGAACTAGAAGACTTAATTGAAATACAGTCGCTTGTTCGCAGGTGCGAAAGTGATATTGAAATTAGAGTGTTGATATTTACTTCACAAGGAAAATATTTCAGTGCTGGTCTAGACTTTGGAGTTTTGAAAAATTTAAAGAATAAACAAAATATAGGTGCTGGATCTGACAGTGAACTTGAAAGAACTGCAAACCTAATTGCGAATACCAAGCTTATTACGATCGCATCTATTCAAGGGCCAATTTTTGGCGGTGCAACAGACATTGCATTAGCATGCGACCTGCGAATCGGCAATCACGATACTTTCTTGCAAATGCCCGCTGCAAAAATAGGGCTCCCACTTTACGCAAGTGCAATTGAACGTTACGTATCTAATTTTGGGCTGTCTCAGGCCAAACGTCTTATTTTGACTTGTGTATCAGTACCAGCCGAAGAACTACTACAAATAGGCTTTCTTACAGAGCTCGTAGCAAAAGACGATTTAGAGGAAAAGACTTTCCAGGTCGCGCAAATGGTTTCGGAATTTCCTTTTCAACCAGTCTCAGCCATGAAAAAATATCTCAATTCAACTGCATCAATTGATAAAAGTGATTGGGAAAGGAGTAAGCAAGAACTCTTAAATTCCTTTGATAGTGTAAAAATTTCTGAACGTATCGATATAAAGCACCAAAAATAATTGATTGGTTAAAAAAACAATATGTTGTCCAGTACAAAAAATGGGCCGTTGTCCGGCCTGATAGTCATTGATCTAACAAGAATTCTTGCCGGTCCTTATTGCAGCATGATTTTGGCCGATTTAGGGGCAAGAGTTATAAAGGTAGAAATGCCTGGAAATGGAGATGATGCCCGGCAAGTTGGCCCTTTTTATAAGGGTTTAAATGGAGAAAAAAATTCAGCTTATTTTCTATCGATCAATAGAAATAAAGAGTCGATAGCCTTAAATCTGAAATCGCCGGAGGATAAATTAATTTTTGACAAGCTTCTTTTGAGTGCAGATATATTGATTGAAAACTACACTCCGGGAACTATTGAAAAATTAGGATATGGTTGGGATTTTTTAAACAAAACATACCCAAAGTTAATTCTTGCATCGATTTCCGGATTTGGACAAACTGGTCCATATCGTGAATTACCTGCATATGACATGGTAGTTCAGGCAATGGGTGGAATTTTGAGTATTACAGGTGAAGAGGGGGGTAGACCAACGCGGGTTGGTGTTTCAATCGGTGATTTAGCTGCTGGAATGTTTGGTGCGATTGGTGTTCAGGCAGCAATTATTGAAAGGAATAAAACCGGTAGAGGTAAACACTTGGATATTTCAATGCTTGACTCACAGGTCGCACTGTTAGAAAACGCGTTATCAAGGTATCAAATTGAGGGGAAAATTCCCGAGCCGATAGGATCGAGGCATCCTTCAATAACGCCTTTTGGAGTCTTCAAAGCCAAGGATGGTTTTTTGGTTCTTGCGGCAGGTAACAACGCAGTATTCCAAAAATTATGCGATGCCATCAACCAAACTGAAATTATCAATGACCATCGATTTGTTAGCAATGAAAGTCGGTGCATCAATCATGTGGATTTAAAAACCATAATTGAAAAATCTCTTATGGAAAGAGGCGTTCAAGAATGGATGATGATCTTTAAAGCTCAAGGTGTTCCTGTTGGTCCATTAAACGACTTATCAGATGTAGTTAAAGATCCGCAAATCAATGCACGAGGCATGTTGATTGACACACTACTTTCTAATGGTGAGAAAATTCTCACAGCGGCTAGTCCTGTGAAATTCATCGGTGATGAGCCCTTCGCCCCTTCACCAGCTCCAAAACTCGACGAACATCGATTGTCTTTGCTCAAAGAGCTGGGACTTTAGGGCGATCTCAAAGTAGATTGCAAAAAATCATAATTGCGAATTCATTTGAATTAGGAATTTCTCTTTGACAAAAGATACTGTATCCAAAAAAAGAATCAGATTGCAACCTCACGATAGAGAGAAGCAAATACTTGATGCGGCTATTGAGTTTTATTCAGAGGTTGGGATGCGAGGTACAACACGTGAACTGGCAACTCGCTTAGGGGTTACGCAAGGATTGATATATCGATATTTCCCCGATAAAGATGCGTTGATTAATCGAGTTTATGAGGCTGTTTTCGTGGAGAGATGGGCAGCAGATTGGGAGCAAAATCTTAAAAATCGTAATGAGCCTTTGCGAAGAAGACTTGTCAAATTTTATTTTAATTACGCAAGAGTAATTCACACTAAAGAGTGGGTGAGGATTTTTCTTTTGAGTGGATTTGAGCAAAATCTAATTCAAAATAAGTACAGAGTGTTGCTTGAAAAACGTCTGATGCCAACGCTTATTTTGGAGATCAGAAATTCTTTTAATCTCCCCAAACAAGACAAGAAAATAAATGAAAAAGAAATTGAATTGATAACATCCTTGCAGGCCATGATTTTTCACTTGGGTGTTAGAAAATGGATATACCGCATACCTGTTCCTCCTGATACAGAGGAGCAGATATCTATATACGTAGACATGTTTTTATTTGGCCTTAAACAGCTTTACAAAAACAAAGGTGTTATTGAGCCAATTTGAAATAAATATGAAAACCAAAGCGGTGATCGTTAATAAAACTGGGACTCCTGATGTTTTAGACATTCAAGAAATTGAAGTTGGAGAACCAAAGGAATCTGAAGTCAGAATTCGACAAAGCGTCATTGGCGTGAACTTCGCTGACATCTATCAGCGCCGGGGTTCTCATGGCCCATATGCGGCAGCAATTTTTCCAATAGTCATTGGTGGTGAGGCCTCGGGATTTATAGATGCTATCGGTAAAGATGTCACCGGATTTAGTATTGGGCAAAGAGTTGCAGTTATACATCCTGGTGCGTATCAATTAACTCGAAATGTTCCTGCAACAAATGTAGTTCCACTTCCTGGTGACATATCGCTAGAAGTTGCGGGGTCTTCGCTTGTAAGAGGGCTTACTGCAGAATATTTATTGAGACGCCTATATTTGGTAAAAGCTGGAGATGCTGTGCTTATTCACGCCGCGGCTGGTGGCATGGGACTCATACTTTCTCAATGGGCGCACTCACTCGGTGCGCTCGTTATTGGTACTGTTGGATCAAAACAAAAAATTGAATTGGCTTTGAAAAATGGTTGTGATTATGTAATCAACTACAGAGAGGAAAACTTTGCTTCAAGAGTTTTGGAAATTACGAGTGGGAAAGGTGTCGATGTTATTTACGATGCTATTGGCAAAGATGTTTTTCTTGATTCGCTAAATTGTGTCAAGACTCTTGGTTTTGTTATCAGTTACGGAACGGCTTCTGGGGACGTAGAGGCTTTTGATCTTCAGCTTTTGCATCAAAAGTCAATTATTGTTGCAAGACCAACATTAAGAAGTTTTATAAGCGCTCCTGGTGATCTGCAACGAGGTGCGGCCGCATTTTTTGAAGCAATACAAAATAAAGTTATCGATCCAACTGTCAGGCAACTTTATCCTTTCGAAAGCGTGAGGATGGCTCATAAGGATCTAGAAGAAGGTTTAACTACAGGATCTGTTGGACTTGTGAGCGGAGTTTGATGCTAACCAGTTTCTTGGTCAGCAAGGCGATTTAGTCGAGATTCGAAGAAAGCCCCTTGGGGAGCAGTCCGTGGCTTATCGAAGTGCATTAACGTTGCTTCCACATTTGCTTCCACACCACCCTAGAGCCCTTGTAACCTCTTGATTTCATTGAGGTTTTATTTCTTAAGTCTGCTCATAATCCTTTGGTCCCTGGTTCGAGTCCAGGTGGGCCCACCATTAAAAAAGTCACTCTTTGAGTGGCTTTTTTCTTGTGTATTAACTACTTTTACGTCTATTTAGAGGCTATTTGTTAAGTCAATTTTTGAGTCTGTAATTTCAAAGTTAAAGATTGAGATCTTCTGCAGTTTGAGTTTGAGATTAAGTGAAATTTTGCTTAAAGAACAGGCAGATTTGATCGATTACTTCCACATCGCTTCCACACTTTTTACACGACGTTAGTAACCTCTTGATTTATATTAGGAAATATTAGAGGCTCAGAAATTCCACGAGAAAATTTCAATCATGTCATATCTCGTGCGATCGGTTTGTAGTTAGTAGTCTTCAAATGAAAGCCAATTTAAACATTCCGAGCTAAAGCCCTCGACAAGGTTGACGAACTGGAGTAGCCGGTTTGTTTTGCAATTTGTTTAAGTCCAATGCCGCTTTGTACAAGTTGTCGTGCGATTGCTAATCGCAAGTTTTCTAAATATTTTCCTGGTGACACATGCAAGGCATCTTTAAAATTATTTGCAAAAGATGTTCGCGACATACCTGCTAACTTAGCTAAGGTTTCCAAAGTCCATGGGTCAGCTGGCTTACTATGAATTGCAACCAAACTTCTAGCAATTCGTGGATCAGATAATGCATGAAACAGTCCTGATGATTGCTGTGGCCTAGAAGTCAGGTGCCGCATCAA
>CANHPL010000050.1 GCA_947462685.1 Burkholderiaceae bacterium
GTCTTAAAGTGGATTCAATTTGAGTAAAGCTCTAGTTAACCAACCAGTTTGTTGGGCATCATCTGCAGCACCGCGACCACGGTATTCCATTCTTGCATCTGCGACTTGCTGCGAGGAAACTGAGTTATTCACTAAATTTCTTGGGTTAACAACTCCACCAAAGCGAATGGTTTCTTCTTCATTACTTACCGCAATTTGCTTTTCACCAGCAACGACTAAATTGCCATTCGAGAGAACTTCAATCACGGTCACAGTAATCGTGCCATTGAAATAATTACTGTTTGAACTATTACCACTACCCTCACTTTTTAAATCCGTAGTAGAAGTATTGTTACCAATTCCTGTAATGAAATCAAAAGCACCTTTTATAGCCCCAGCAATATTACCCCCGGTAGGATTTCCAGTATTTGCGGCCGTATTAGTTGCATTTGCTTTTCTAGAAGCAAGAGAGCCACTATTTTTTGCAGCACTCGTCGTTTCATTCAGAACAATAATTAAGGTATCTCCGATATTTCTTGCTCGTGTGTCTTCAAATAGAGGACGATATCCTATGGTAGTTCCTGTGTTGGAAGCTGGAAATAAACTACCTAAATTGGCAGGAGTCAGATTTTCTGGTTTAGGCCGAATGGATGTAGGTGTAGCGATCAGAGGTGCCTTATCTGCCGTTGCACAAGCACTTAGCAAACCAAGCGAAATGGCCAACGAACCTAAAAGCCTCAAAGATTTAACATTCTTACTCATCGTTATTGACCTAGAGTAGAAAGTTTTTGCAGAATTTGATCTGAGGCTGATACGGCACGTGTATTGATTTCATAACCCCTTTGTGCAGCGATCAACTTCACCAACTCTTCAGAGACATTGACGTTTGATTGTTCAACATAGTATTGGTTCGTAGTTCCCATACCGTTGGAACCAGCCGTTTGTGTTTGAGCAGTTCCAGAGGATGGCGTTGCCAGGAAATTACCATTTCCCATCGCAGATAATCCAGATTCATTTGCAAAATTTGCCAAGACTAACTGACCTGCTTGTGTTAAGGCAGTACTTCCCTGTGTCGTATATTGAACTAAGCCTGCGGTATTGATATAGATGCCGGTGGCAGATGAAGGAATCACACCCGCTCCTGAAACTGTATTACCATCCGCCGTCACAATTTGACCAGTAGCATTTTTACTAAAGCTACCGTTTCTAGTATAGGCAAGAGTTCCATCTGCTAATTGAATTTGAAAATAACCATTTCCTTGAATCGCTACATCGAGCGAATTACCCGTATTGAGTAATGGTCCTTGAATATTGACACGTTCAGTTGTAGTGATTGCAGAACCAGAACCTACTTGTAACCCGGTAGGTAATAAATTTTGAGCATTTGCTGCGGCTCCTGGTGCACGGATGGTGGTATACAAAAGATCCTGAAATATCGGAGTTATCTTTTTAAAGGCATTCGTAGAAGAGTTCGCCAAGTTATTCGAAATAAGATCGATGCCCGTTTGTTGAGCATCCATTCCAGTTTTAGCAATCCATAATGAACGTAACATATTTAATTTCCTTTAAATCAACGTGATAGGGACAAGAGCTCATTGGCAGTTCGCGCATTTTGATCTGCTGACTGAAGAGTTCTTATATTGAGGTCAAACATACGACTCTGACTAATCATTTCAATCATCGATTGTGATGGATTGACATTACTCAGTTCGACAGCACCCTGAATAACTTTTGCGTTAGGGTCAATCGTTCCTAGACCATTTGGAACTTCAAACAAACCATCTTCAGCACGCGAGACTTGTGCTGCTGGTGGATTAACCACTTTTAATTTACCGGCTTGATTCAAAAAAGTACTTCCAGGAATCTGGGTATAGACCGCACCATCATCTCCTACCTGAACTCTTGCTCCAATAGGTACCGTGATGGGGCCACCAACTCCGAGCACAGTAGCATTGTTACCAACCTTTAATACACCTGTGTTATCCACATAAAAATTACCTGCTCGGGTATACGCTTCACTTGAGTCAGCCGCACGACGTACCGCAAAAAAACCACTTCCTTTAATCGCGACATCATAAGGATTGCCCGTTGTTTGAATAACGCCAGAAGTAAAATTACTGCCTGGTGTAGTCTCAACAGAAAAGACACGTGTATCTGCCTCACTGCCCTTAATGGGAACTGCGCGATATGCATTCACTGCCTCTCTAAAGCCAGGCGTTTGAGCATTGGCCAAATTATTAGCCGTTACTGCCAACTGGTCGGTACTTGCTTTAGCTCCAGTCATCGAGGTATAAACGGAATGATTAATCATGCTTTTCTCTATTTCCCACTAAGTTTTAAAATTCTATATACATATAAAAGCAAGTATTGTGCCAATTGTGTATTTTTAGACCAAAAAAAATCCGTCAAGATCATTGACGGATTTTTATCTTTTAAAAACAAGCGATTAACTTAATTTATTAAGAACATCATCCACTAACGCAGTGGCTGTTTTTACTACCTGTGATGAGGCTGAATACTGGCGCTGCAATGTCATTAAAGTGACTAACTGACTCGTTAAATCCACATTGGACTGCTCTAAAGCCTGAGCTTTTAGGCCACCAAATATGCCATTACCGGCTGTACCAAAGACAGGCTCTCCCGAAATAGCCGATTGCTCAAAAGAATTGCCGCCAATCGGAATTAAGCCTTCATCATTCGTGAAATTTGCTAACTTTACCTGCCCTTTTATAACAGATTGGCCATTGCTGTAAACCGCAACCAATTTTCCAGAGGCATCAAAAGAATAGGATGATAGCTGTGATAACGGCGCTCCATCTTGACTATTGGTGAAGGTTTGAGTTGAACCAGCGTAAGCCGAAGTTGATGAGGTATTAATATTAAAAGCTACATTATTAGGCGTTGCTCCGGAAGTAGTTGCTGTTAAGGCAAGAGTTGACTCCGCGCCACCAGCTAAACCACCAAGTGAATCGATATTTCTACCGCCTACAAATGCCATCGTTCCCAAGGCATATTGTGCAACGCTATTAATTGCGTAAGAGTTTGAATCTCCAGCAGGATAACCGCTTGCAGTACTTCCAGTTGTTGGCCCAGGCACAGGATTGCCATCAAGTGTTGCGTAGATTGAATATCTTGAAGTGTTGACCGTAAAATGATCAATATCTGCAGCAACAGAGGTGGCGACATCATTCGCGTCATACCCGGTTAGGGTAAGTGTCGACTTATCCTCTAATGTCATTAGATAAGTCGATCCTGAAACTTGAGTAATTGTCGAGTTTTGTAAAACCTGACCAGAACTAGATGCCGTTGTTGCAACCTGCGCCGATGACCCGTTAGTACCTACTGCTTGTAAAGCGCTATAGTTAAATGAAGCTGATTGTCCAAAAGTAACGCTGCCAGCTGCTGGTGTAATGGTTAGGGGTATGCTGTCATTTTTTTGATAATACAGAGATAACGTATGGGATACACCCGTTGTATCGTAAATAGTTTGCGATGTTGACTGAGAGTAACTTGTAGGATTTAAAGGGCTAAACGGTGTGGATAGGATGGCTGGCTGAGAGTCATCTAAATTGACTTCAATCTTTGAACTCTGTGTTTGGGCACCCGCAAGTGGCGTTTGATCCAAAGTCATCAGAGCATTTGTTGAAGTATTGATGGTTCCATCTGGGTTAGCAGGGTAACCCACCAAATAATTTCCATTTTCATTAAGGATACGACTGTTACTATCAACACCAAACTGCCCGTTACGGGTGTATTGGAAATCAATTGGCTTAGAGTTAGAATCTAAACCTGTTGCTGTAGTAAACATACCGATACCACCAATCGCTAAATCTAAAGGATTAGAGGTAGAAACAATAGATCCATTACTTTGCGGACGACGAATCTGCGAAACCGCAATACCCATACCGACACGGTTTGGATTTTGTGGATCAGTAGCTCTAAAAAATTGATCTTGAAAAACATATTGTCCGGCTTTGTAACCAATGGTTTGAGCATTTGCAATATTGTTGCTGGTCGCGTCAATCGCTTCAGAAGCTGCGCGTAAGGCTGAAAGTCCGATTCCTGTTGACATATTTGTATTCCTTTTTTAGTAAAGTATTAAGAGACCCACTGATTAATCGTAGATGCATCAACGGTTTGTCCGTTCTGCAAAGTGAAATTGACTGTTGATCCAGCTCCTTTAGCGACCGAAGTCACGGGAGACCCAACAAAAGCAACTGGCGTTACGGATACTCCAGCAGTATCAGTCCCTGAGAACTTCAGAGAATATTGACCAGCAGGAAGCGCATTACCTGAACTATCTTTACCAGACCATGCAAAAGTTTTCATGCCAGCATTGGCTGCGCCAAGGTTGATTTGGCCAATCGTTTTGCCCGAACCATCTTGAATGGTAGCTACCAAATTATTGACAGGAGCCGCTAGGTTAGTACCCAAGGCTACATTATTGGCGCCATCAAAAGTAATGGAATTTCCTGCGATTAAGGGCGTGTGACCAATCATTGCAGTTTGATTCACAAAATTATTATTTTGCATTTGTGACAACATGGAACTCAACGATGTATTCATTGTGCCCATGCTACTTACCATATTTAATTGCGACATCTGGTTCGTCATCGTAGAAGCATCCATCGGACTCATCGGATCTTGATTTTGAATCTGCGCCACCAACAACTTTAAGAAATTCTGTGTTTGATCGGCAGCACTGTTTGAATTGGTCTTCGAAGGTTGATTCTGATTTTGAACACCATTATTGGTATAAACCGGAATATTCAATCGAGGGTTGGATGTGCTAACTGGCATATAAACTCCTTCTAAAATTATTTACCAAGGTCTAGGGTCGAAAGTACAAGTTGACGACTGACATTCATCATCTGTACATTGGTTTGATAAGAGCGAGATGCTGAAATCATATCCACCATCTCTTCTACTGGATTCACGTTGGGCATATCCACATACCCACTGGCATCCGCTTTCGGGTGACCGGGACGAAACTCACGTCTGAGAGGTGCATTACTCTCAACAACATTCGTCACAGCAACCCCAGAACCTGGACTTGTGGCCGTTGGTGTGGATGAAAAAACCACATGACGGGCACGATACGTTTTACCATCTGGACCGCTTGAACTTTCCGCATTGGCAAGATTGGAGGCAATGGTATTAAGTCTCAAGGACTGAGCAGACATGCCAGAAGCACCAATATTAAATGTATTTAGTAAGCTCATGAAGGTTGTCCTGTAATCGCTGAAAGCCGGCTCTTAATCGTGCCTGATAAAAAACTAATTGCCGCTTGAGTCATTAGGGCATTTCTAGAAAATTCAGACAACTCAATATCAGGATCTACTGTATTACCATCCATCGAGGGTTGATTTGGGACGCGATACAACAAACTCGGTTGAGTAGATATGCTGCTATTAAATTGATAATGCCCATTAGATGTAATCTGCATTGGCATCGTATCTGCATGATTTTTTTGCAATAATTCATTTTTCAAAGCTTTTGCAAAGTCGATATCACGGGCTTTATAGCCAGGGGTATCTGCGTTCGTTATATTAGATCCTAAAACTTCATGGCGATAAGTACGCAGCTTTAGCGCAGCCTCACCAAAATTAAGCGAATCAAACTGTGGCACCATATTCATGTTTAACTTCCTTATCAGTAATAGAAAATTCCTATACTTTAAGTAAGCAAACATCGTGCCAGAATTAAACTTTTGTCTGGTAAATGCCGTTTATAACAATATATTTGATGTCAACACTCGATAATCCGTCCAACAATGGCCAAAAAAATAAATTAAGTGACTGTTTTTACTGGAAT
The DNA here is from genome assembly GCA_947462685.1 of Burkholderiaceae bacterium. Taxonomy (GTDB): domain Bacteria; phylum Pseudomonadota; class Gammaproteobacteria; order Burkholderiales; family Burkholderiaceae; genus Polynucleobacter. Next base: position 5,794 of record CANHPL010000050.1, read on the forward strand.
TTTTAACGAGTCACCTTAATTAGACGATCACCCTTGGGCTGAGTCGGTCTTACGTTATTCGAATAGATTCGTCCAAAATTTTCAACCTGCTGCTTGGAAAGTATGACAGGTTCCTTCAACACAATCCAAGTCACATTTTCCGAACATGGGGGCGTTGTCATCGACCCCATGTAAGTGTAATAGGCTAAATTTTTAGGTAATAGCTGATTGATGTCAATCACTACACCGGTGGGAGTTTCAGTAACATGTTTTACTAAAGGGACATTGTTCAGAATTTGTTGGAACAAAGGGTTTTCTGAACCACTCACTACGGTTTTTAATTCTGGCTTTACTGCTTGCGAGGATTCTTTGTTTTCAATGGCCGACTGATTATCTAAAGTGGCTGTTTTTGCAGCTGGAGCTGCGTTTAGAAATACTGAAAGCTCTAACAAGCTACCATCAAAATGCTGATGAACTAAGTGAGCCACCATGTCGTGGCGTTTTCCATCAACTGTTTCTTCACTTGGGTGATGAAAATGAAATTGTACCAATCGATATTGTTTACCTTGCAGTAACAGATTGCTACCTTCACCATAGTTGACCATTACAGTATGGCCATTATCTTGTATCGCTAATTGAGATGGTTTGTAATCAAGGGTTAGGGCTGGCAAATCAACCTGAATCCCATTTTCAATATTAATGGGTGACTGTTGTTTACCATTACTGCATAAGCCATTTTCCTTACTTAATTTACCCCAATTTTCTGGTCCAGTCTCACCAGTTTCATAAGTCCAAGGTCGCTGATGTACAGAGGCTTTTTCTACCACTTTAACTTTTGGAGAACTTGAGGCAGTTGTTGACTGCACAACTGGTTTTGCAACGATCTTTGGGGGGGGAGCTTCTTTAAGGTCACTCGGCCTCATAACGATATCACCGCCACCTTTTTTAATCTTATCAACTAAAGCTTGGCTTAAATCCTCGTCACTTGATTGCGCTAAAGCGAACCATACTCCACCAAAAAATATCCCTACACCAATCAAGATAGGTTTAAAAATAAGATGCTTATATATACTTTTCATCACTTTCTCTTCTCTTTATTTGGGGCAATCTTTTAGGGGTCTACGACATTCAGGATTAGGTGCCGCGTTCTTTAATGCTTCTTGTTTCTTTAAGTCTTCTTTTTTATTCAGTTCGGTTTTGGACGGCGGAGCGTTAGGATTGGCTGTTTTTTTCTTAACTGCATTTTTCGCCTCTCGATCACCCGTATTTTTGGTTGATTCAATCACAAGCGGAGTGTTTATCTCACTTTGCAATGGCGGGCGATTTGTTTCTGGAGGAAGCATGTACTCACACTTAGATAGACCAGCTCTCTGATCACTCACTTGTAAAGTACTTTTATCAAAAAATGCCTTATCTACGGCCGGCGCACTTTTAGACTGATAATCTTGTCGAGCAAAAGTTTTTCTGACGCGCTCCATCAAGCCAAGTTGGGGAGCTTCACCAGGATGATGAAAAAATTGATTATTACAAAACTGTGCTCTTCGATCGATTTCGCCTGAAGATAAATAATAGCCCTGCTCCAATATCACAGCAATTTTGCCTGTACACTGCGCCCAATCCTTCAACGAAGGTAGGGTCTCGGGTCCGAATACATCTCCTTTGGTGCTTTTTTCACCAACTTGATTAATCTCACATTCAATTCGTTTACCCCTCACTTCAAGGCGCTGGCACATTTGCGCATCTTTTACGTCTTTTCCACTTGAATCAATCCCTGAAGGATAAGGGTATCTTTGAGCACACACATTCCTAGCAGAATTAAGCACTAGACTAAATCTTTCAGTAGGTCCAGTTTTTTTATCCGCTACGACACTCTTTGCGGCCGGATTATTTTGCGCGCCAACTTCTTCAGTTCCTTGAGCGAAACTAAATCTACCCAAGCTAATGACGATTAGCAGGCATGCAATGGTTTGAAAGGTTTTTAAATTATCGACCAATATGCGTCTCCACACCATTTCGAACTAGGCCCAATGAATTTTCTAAAGCATGAATGACAATGCTTTTTAATTCAGGAATTATAAGCGTCATAACAAAAAAAGCTAAAGGAATAGTAAACGCAAATCCAACAGAAAACAAATTTAATTGCGGGCTCGTTCGACCTAAAAACCCTTGAATCAGATTAAACATGAGATAAGCCAAAAAAATGGGGATAGATATAATCAACCCCAATTGAAAAGATTCTGAAACAAGTACCATCATATTTTGCATACTCCACTCAGTAGGCCAAGACCCAAAAGGTAAAGTTTTAATACTTTGTAATACAACGTCAATAAAAACCAAATGCAAGTTCAAAGTAAAAATGTACGCCAAAGCCATTAAATTGAAGAATACGGAGACTAAACCAGACTCCAAAGAGGGATCCCGGTAGGTGGTAGAAGCATAACTAAAGCCTGACAAAAATGAAAGTACTTCTGCTGCTACCTCAACCGCCATTAAACCGATACGAATAGTAAAGCCGATAAAAGCGCCTATAGCAAGCTCTAACCCTGCTGCATAAAAGTTCATCATCACGGTCGTGGGAAGATTGATGGCTGCACCATTATTGATGACTGGCATGACCATAAATGCAATCAAAACAGATATCATGACACGAAACTGCATCGGAAATGCTCGAAAAGAAAGCATTGGCGCGGTAAGAAACAACCCAAATACGCGTATTGATGTCAGCATCAGTGCGACAGTAAATTGTTGAATCATCAAACTACTAAAAGTCATGATGTTCTCTAGGAGATGAGACTTGGAATTCGCGCAAATAATTCACGAATATAGTCTGTATAAAGAGCCAAGGAAACAGGGCCGATCATGAGTAAAACAATAGCAAATACCAGTAATTTAGGGACAAAGGCGACGGTGGTTTCATTAATAGAAGTCGCCGCCTGTAAGATACCAATCACAAGACCAGTAATTAATAAAGCGAGGATAGATGGTCCAGCCAAAACACCAGCCATCCGCATCGCCTGGAAAACTAGTTCAATAATTAAGGTATTGTCCATATCAAAGCATTCAGTTAGTAATAGCTTTGTACCAATGAAGCGGCTAGCAGTGCCCAACCATCCGCCAAAGCGAAAATGATTAACTTCAAAGGTAATGAAAACATCATCGGGGATACCATCACCATACCCAGGGAGGTTAAGATACTAGCGACTGCAAAATCAATGGCTAGAAAAGGCAGATAAATGACAAATCCGATTAAAAATCCGGTCTTAATCTCAGAGATCGCAAAAGCTGGAATGAGAACCACCATAGGAACTTTTTCTCTGGACTCAATCGGTTTGCCGTACATTTTTGCAAACACATTTAAATCCTCCCGCCGAGTTTGTTTGAGCATGAACTCCTTCAAGGGAACGCTACCTTTTTCAAC
>CANHPL010000051.1 GCA_947462685.1 Burkholderiaceae bacterium
ACAACGAGTTCAGGCCGCATGAGTCCCTGGGTGATGTGGCTCCGATGGAGTTCATGCCTAGGAAATTTGCTAAGGAAATCTCTAGTTTTAAATTGTCCACTTGACAGGGGGGTTTACGGAAGCCTCTATTTTCATATTGTTTTCGTTTTGGGGGAGTTTACGAGGGGGCTAACTCACTAACTCAATCACTTTGGTACGGTCTGAAGGACCAGGTCAAAACCCAAGTACAATTTAAAATGTTAAAGCTTGGCCTGATCAGAGTGTCTTTTTGGGTTGTGTGGGTTAATTGGCTTAAGACGATTAGTTAATAACAAAGCAGAGCACAAGAAACAAGTAAAGGTGTTAGTAAAGTTATACGGCCAATAGCCGATAACTAATAAACCTCTCAATTTAAGTCATTCAATTTAAACCAGTCAAATCTAACCGAAAGATCGACAACCATGACAAAGAATCAAGAATACTCAAACGCAGTCAGTTGCGGCAACTTTCCAGCTGAGTTTTTAGTACCCCTAGATGACTCATTCATAGACAACCGCGGAGAGATTGTCAACCTTCTCCTAACCTCTATTACCAGTGTTGCCAGAATTACAAGCAAAGCAGGCACAGTGCGTGCCAATCATTTTCACAAAACAGATTGGCATTACGCTTACGTAGAGAGCGGTGAGATCCTTTATTTTGAACGCCCTATTGGAGACTCGCAAGTCCCAGCACCCCACATCTACTCCCCGGGCGAGATGTTCTTTACAAGACCTAACGTAGAGCACGCAATGCTATTTTCTAAAGACACAGTGTTCTTCACTTTCGCCAAGAACGAGAGAAGTCACGATACGCACGAGGCAGATTTAGTTCGGGTTCCTTTCATTACACCAGATCTCATACAAAAATACATGCCATGAGCGTCAAAATTAGGGACAACTGTCGTCTTTGCTTCTCACCTGATCTTAAAAAAATCCTAGAACTAGCCCCTACTCCCCTGGCTAACGAATTTGTTAGCGCAAACGCGCTGAACCAAGTTCAGGATGAGTTTCCGCTCTATCTCAGTCGGTGCGGGGCTTGTGGGCACGTTCAATTGCCAGTCGTGGTAGACCCTAAACGTCTTTTTGCGAATTACGTCTACGTGTCTGGGACGAGCGCTAGTTTTGTGGACCACTTTAAGAGATACGCCGAGCAAGTCATACAAAAATACGGACTCAAACCAGGTGATTTAGTTGTAGAGATTGGAAGCAATGACGGCACTTTGCTCAGTTTTTTTAAAAAAGCAGGAATGAGGGTGCTGGGCGTGGATCCGGCCCAGGAAATTTCAAAAGCCGCTAGCGCATCTGGAATTGAAACTCTATGCGAATTCTTCAACCAACAAGTAGCTGACTTAATCAAATCTGAGCACGGAGTTGCTAATTTAATCTTAGCAAACAACGTGTTTGCACACGCAGATAATCTGCATGAGATTGCGCGGGCAACAAAATCTCTCCTTGACCCCACCGCAGGCCACTTTGTATTTGAAGTTCAATACTTAATGGACTTGGTTGAAGATACTTTGTTTGATATGGTTTACCACGAGCACCTCTCGTATCACAGCCTAGAGCCTTTGGTATCTTTTTTCAGTGGTATGGGTATGACGGTGATTGATGTGGAAAGAGTCAACACCCACGGTGGTTCAATTCGGGTTGGAGTATCTGTGAGTCCCTCGCAGGAAGCAGTTAAGAACTCTCTCCGCGAGTTGATCAAACTTGAGCGCGAGTGCTTGACACAAAAAGCGTTTGATGACTTGAGCATTAGGGTCGACGAAGCGGCGGCGGTTTTAAAGGACTTACTAAAAACAACAAGCGGCAAAATAATCGGTTACGGAGCACCCGCAAAGCTCACTACCTTAATGTATCAATTCAAGCTACAAGCAGCCGACTTTGCGTATATTGTTGACGACAGTCCCTGGAAGCAAGGGCTCTTTACGCCTGGGATGCATATTCCAGTTGTGTCCTCCTCACAGTTGCAAGAACACTCAGATCGTCCAACGCGCATTGTGATTTTTGCTTGGAACTTTGCCGACTCAATCGTTGCGAAATTTCCTGAATACGCTGGAAAATTTATTATTCCTTTACCAATCTTGAAAGAAGCGTGAAATGACTTCCTTTTTATTACAGAGTGACATAGAAGAAATCGTTGCCAATCTGCCGATCAGCTCTCTGACTCAGTTTGGAGGCAAACACGTTTTGCTAACAGGCGGTCGAGGCTTTTTGGGCCGCTACTTTACGGAAGTTTTCAAGTCCCTCAATGAGTCGCTCCTTCGCCAGGCACCAGTCAAGCTAACAATCATGGATAACCTGATCTCAGCTGGTCCCGAAGGGGCAAAGGTGTCAACAATTGATAACTTTACTTTCCTGGAGCACAACTGTATCAATCCACTTCCTGACATTGGTAAGGTAGATTTCATTCTCCATGCAGCAGGTATTGCAAGCCCAGCCCATTACAGGAAATATCCACTTGAGACACTAGAGGTTGCGACAACTGGCCTTAAGAACTCACTCGAGCTTGCAAGATTAAATCCTGACTGCCGAATTGCTTTCTTCTCGAGCTCAGAGATTTACGGGGACCCAGACAGGGTTCATATCCCAACTCGTGAGAGTTACCGCGGAAATGTAGCGTGCCTGGGACCCCGTGCCTGCTACGACATGAGCAAAAGACTTGGCGAGACACTGATCCAAATCTATCACCAACAATACGGCGTCCCGGGAACCATCATCAGACCATTTAACGTTTATGGTCCTGGGATGCAAAAGTCGGACTACAGGGTCTTGCCTAACTTTGGGGCGAGAATCATTGAGGGCAGACCCTTACAAATATATGGCCACGGTGACCAAACCAGGACCTTTTGTTACGTAACAGATGCAGTAGTTGGGTTTTTAAAAGTGCTAACCGACGGAGTTCCAGGCGAGCCTTACAACATAGGCAACCCATACCCTGAGATAAGCATGAAAAACTTAGCCCTGGAAGTTGCTAAGGCACTTGGCAAGGAGAGTGTTGAATTTGATATCGTTGACTATCCCGATACCTACCCAGCAGACGAGCCAAATAGGAGGTGTCCAGATATTTCAAAGGCTATGCAGCAGTTAGGCTACGCACCAAGAGTCACCCTAGAGGTTGGTTTAAAGAGGTTCTTTACCTGGGCTGATGCCGCGTTTAGAGAGTAAGCCATGATACGCCTAGCCTTGGTCGGATTTGGTAAATGGGGAAAAAACTATATCAAAGCCGCTGAAGAGACGGGCCTTGCCAAGGTGACTACGCTAGTTCTCAGGCAAGACTCAGAAAAATGGCGGGATACTGTCATTAATTCTTTTAAATGTACCAGCGACCTAGACGACTTAGATTCCCTAGGAGTAGACGCAGCTATAGTTGCATTACATCCAAGCCAACACGCGTTGGTGTGCTGCGAGTTGCTGCATAGAAAAATTCCAACTATGGTTGAAAAACCACTAGCGCTTGGATTGAAAGACGCACTCCAAATAGAGGCAGCAGTAGCTAAAGCAGAGGTCCCTTTCATGGTCAACCATCAGCATTTATCAACCTACGCTTACCTTGAGATCCTTAGGAGAACCGAGGACGAAGAAATCACAGAGATTGTCACTCAGGCGGGTAACTACGGACCTTTTAGAGACTACTCTGCGCTTTGGGACTATGGCCCGCATGATTTATCGATGATTTTGGAACTAATGAGAAGTTCCCCGCAAGGAGTTGTGTCTAACCATCAACCGCAAAATTTAGGCGAGAGATACGCATTTGAGTTGGCTTTTAAAGGAGGAGTCAAATCCAAATCCGTAATATGGAACGGCAGTTTGCCTAAGGCTCGCTCACTAGAGGTAAAAACAAAAACAAATCGGTATTTGTATGATGATTTGAATAGCGAAAGTAAGTTAATAATCAATGGCGAACTAGCCGCTGTGATGTACAAAGCGCCGCTCACACTTTCTATTGAAAAATTCATCAAGCTTATAAAAATGGAAAAAGATTTAAATACGCCCAACTCACTTAATCAATTAAAGTTTATGGACGCTGAGTTAAAGGTTGTCAAATTATTAGAAGAAATTCAAAGTTTATCCAAAAAAAATAAAGACCACGAAGTTACCTGAGTGCTTTCTTTTTGACCAAATTTTATACTCAGAAAAAAGTTTGACGAAAATTTATATTATGAATAAATCAATCAAAGAGATCATCGATCAAATTTCTTGCATCTCCATGATTAATGAATCAATGAATCAAATATTCAATGAGCTACAAGATAATTTATTTTTTAGACTAAATTATTTTAAAGATGAAAGAAATTTAGAAATAAAAAAAAAACTTACCAAAAAATATTTCGATAGGGTATACCTGACCCAAAGTTTTAAAAATACAGTTATCCCTCAAAGATTTGTCTGTCTGGAACCTGATTTTTTTAAAACACTGGATAATTTTCAAATTAAACTAGAGTCATTAAGTGGTGCACTAGTGATCGTTAATAACAATGATGTCAGTGTTGGAGGCAATATTGATATATTACAACAATTTGTTTTACAGGCCGAAACTACATTGTTTGCCGTATGGGACTGGGACAATCATCATTGGCTTAGCCTTAGTTGTCAGTTAGCTGCAGTATCAGACTTATATTTCCCTAGCCATTCAGAAAATTTATTTCAACTCAGTAAATTTAATCCTAGTGCAACTCACGTTGTACAGGCAGGCACAATTCAATGGAAGAATGAATTCCTACAAAAAAATAAAGAATTCATTCTGAATATAAATAGGACCAATGGCTTGCTTGGCAAGCATATACCGTATGAAAACTTTAAATTGCGAAATTCAATAGTCACAAAGGTATCTGAGACATTTGCAGATGTTGGTTTTGTTAGTCCGCAATTTCATATGCTTAGCAAAGAGGACAGATTAACGCAGTGGGCCACGTTCAAAGCTCACCTTATAGTCCCAGTGCTTAATGATGTTCCAATTAGATTTTTCGACGCCTTGTGCACTGGCGGAATTCCTGTTGTGCCTGAAAGCCTAAAGGGGTTTTTTACAAATTACGGCTTACACGAAAATGATGTTTTTTATTACTCGTCATACGACATCATGCACATGGAAGAACTTATTTCCCAAGTTTTCGTTCAATTCGATAAAGACGGACAAACGGGTATCGAGAGACGATTTGAGCTAGGAACAAGTCAAAATCATATAGACAATAGAATTTCTAAAATAATTGAAATCTGCAAAAATAAATATCTCTAATTAGTTTATAGAGCTAGAGCTGAAAAAATTCTGAAAATAAAGGCGTAAACATGAAGGATATAAAAAATACTATTCTCGAAATGATAAACCACCTGCTGCAAGATCAGCCAGAACTAGGGCCCACCATTAAGTTACTCGCCGAAAATTCATACGCTGAAAACAGATCTGGGCAAAAATACTACGGCCTCAATAATCTTGATGAAAAACTTGAGAAATTTCTAAATTATGAATCTGGATATTTTGTTGAATTAGGTGCTAACAACGGAGTGGATCAATCCAATACAATTTACTACGAAAAATTTAAAAAATGGCGTGGAATCTTGGTCGAACCTACCCCTCATAATTATTTAGCTTGTAAAAGACATAGGTCTAGTGAGAACCATATTTACTGCAATGCATGTGTTTCATTTGACTATAAAGAAAAATTTGTAGAGATCGTGTATTCCAATTTAATGTCTACTCCGCTTGGTTTGGAGTCTGACATTGAGAACCCTGTTTCTCATGCAGGTGAGGGAAGAAAATTCTTGAATCCCAGCGACGATAACTTTAAATTTGGGGCACTCGCTGTGCCGCTAAATACGCTATTGACAAAGTCAAACGCACCAAAGCTAATTGATTTTCTCTCGCTTGATGCAGAGGGGGCTGAAATGGAAATCCTCAAAGGAATCGATCACGATAACTTTCGCTTTAAATATATGTGCATAGAAAACAGAAGTATCGAAAAACTAAAGGAGTATTTAATCCCTTTAAATTATGTCTTAGTTGAGGCTCTGAGCCCCTATGACTTTTTGTTTAAGGACACCAGAGATTAATCAGCGCTATGCAACTATACAACTATGCACCATTTAAGTCTAGGACTCTTTGAGCGTACATAGTCGGGTGGTAATTCTCTAAAGTCCAACTTCTTGCATTCAAACCGAGCTCATACAAGTAATCTTCGTTATGATTTAATGCGTCGGCTAAAGTGTCCTTAATAGCTTTGAGATCCGAGAATTCAACAGGTATGTAGTGTTTCCACGGAGTCGGAATCACTGGAAACACAAATCCGTATTTCTCAAAATCTAGCTGAATTGCTGGGCAAGCAAAAATCATTGCTTCCCAAAATCTCCAACTATCCCAGCGAAAGACGGCTGTTCTCTTGCCAAGAGCTGCGAAATTATTCATCGCAAGTGCGATTGGGTTGTGCTCATTCAAATCTCTAAGGTATTTATAGGTCAAATGATTCTGATAAAAGGAGCCACCGTAAGCCAATATTGCACAACTTGAAGTTAGTTTTTCAGCGTATTCATCGTTGTCCATGGACTCAGCCAATATCTGAAATTCACTTTCTAACAAAGGAACCAAAGATAACTCGAGCGCCGCCCTGATGCTTTGGTTCAGCGTAATATTAAAGTTATTAATGATTGCTTTTGATCTCTTTTTACTGTTTTTAAGATAGTTTTCTGACTTTTGAATAATGTCCAAAGAAACTCCGATAGGGAGAGGTTTAGCATGCGGGTTAAGGTTTGCCTGACTGTTGAAGTGAGCTATGTAGACCTCCAGATTCGCGGGGAATGCGGTTAGATTTACGTCATCTGACATACTTAAAACTACTACCCGTTTAATCTGCGAAATAATGGAGAGATTGTTATAAAAATCAATGAAAACAGGATCGAAAATTTTGGAACTAATCTCTCGTCTCTCGTCAACGATGAGAATGTCCTCGCTGTTGTCGTGATTCTTAACAGACACCTCGCTTAGATGAATACTTGGGGTAGATAGTCCCCTGCTATCAATGTTACTGACATCTAAATTACTGAAAATTTTGTATCCACCCAGTAATATGAGCCCTTGCATCAGACAAGCGGATGTATGACTGATTTTCGTGTCGGTGCTATAGAAATAAATATTTTTCATTCTTATTAATAATTTTTCCTGAGGCACAAGGGTTTTACCTATTTATTGGCTATGCCTCTACTTTGTCTTAGCTACTTCTTAATAATTGGTTATCAAGGGCGGGGAATTTATATCCAAAACTAAGAAGCCTATTAAGCAACTCCACAAGTGAGTTGTCTAAGGTTTTTTTATACTCAGCCTTGACTTGAAAGCTATCAGTAAGCAATTTTACTCCGCTCTCCGGCATCAAGAAAACAATAAAACCGTTTAGGGCGAGCACCTGGTAACCATACTTATTTGCAATAAATTCCATACCTTTTATTGAGTAAAAGAAAATATGCTGCCCGTGCTCCTCTGATAGATAAGTCCAATCTTGCGCTGGTAACTCGCTGAAAATCGCTGTTTGAACAATAACCAATTTAGGTTTATGGCTAAAGATTAAGTCTAAAGACTCTGCAGGACTCTCGAAATGCTCTGCAACTTCGCACAAATTCACTACTGCAGCTTGTGGATATTCTTTCACGTGAAACCCAATGCAAAGCCTAGGCTCTGAGTAGCTGTCATAGCCCACTGCATTAAGCCCAACATCCCTTAGGACTCGAACCATTAAACCCGAGCCACATCCAAAATCAACTATCAATTGATCGTCCAGCTTTAATATATTGACAAGTGCGTCAATGAAGCCCGCATTATTTAGACTTCTAAATACTTGCCCCGTATCAAAGCGCTCATTGACTAGTTGATAGGCCTCATCAAGCCAAAAGGGCTTCTCTGTTTGAAGGCAATCGCACTGGTCGCATGAAAAATAGGATACGCTGTGGCGCATTAAAACCAGCTTAGAAAACTGAAACTTTATTCCACCACCGCATAGTCGACATTGATCAATCATCTTGGATATCCATTTTTATATATATGCACACAGGAGAGGTTCAAAACTTCACGACAAGGGCGAGAGAAACTTTGGACAAGCAGATGGCGGAAACTGAATTATTTTCCTGTTGCCTGTATTCATTAATTTGGGTAAATGTAGAGTTCTCCGGCTTAGTTTGTCAAGCCCAAATTAAAGTGAATGTGTTCGCAGACTTACCAATGACCCTCACCTAAACTGCTACCGACATTCACAACTTTTACTTTAAATCCCAAGTGGCTTAGTAACTTAATATTTTGAGTCGACCCTGCAAAGGTAGTCCTAGGCTTCATATTAGTTTTTAATTTTAGGAATATTTTATTTCTTGATTTGGGTAACGGGTGGTTTCTGGGCATCACATGTTTGCCGTCAGCGTGTGTGAGAGAAATAGGGGGGAGGCTTGATTAAAGGAGGGACTTGGTTCATCTTTCAACCTAAGGAGTAAAAATGAAATAGAAATCCAATCAACCCAATGCCTCTGCTGAGCAGGTGGTCAAAGACACACGAAGAGTTGTTAGCAGTAGATGTTCCAAATGTGCTGATTGTTGTTTAGGTGTATGTGGCCAAATTTTTGTATCAAAGCAATAGTTCAACTGGCCCATTACTTGTTCGTGTATTGTCTTATCTCTAGCCATTCGCAAGGCCAACTTGTAGTATTCATTTTGGCTGTGACAGGACAACTCAGGCATTCCCAAGTCATACAAGAGGCTTAACGCAACTCGTGATGAAAAACTGCTTCCACATAGGGTCACAACAGGTATTCCAGCTCTAAGCGCGTCGCTAGCTGTTGTATGACCGTTGTATGGAAAAGTGTCAATAAACACATCCGCCAAACGATAGCGTACCAAGTGGTCCTCTACACGAGGCAGTCGAGACGCAAATATGATTCGCCCTGTATCAACACCATGCTTGCGAGTGCTTTCCAACAAATTTGATTGTGCTGCATCATTAAGCTTCATCAACCAAAGCACGCTACCTGGTACTTCTTTAAGTAGGTCCATCCACACTTTAAATAATGGAGGATTAATTTTGTAGTCGTGATTAAAGCTACAAAATACAAACCCCTCTTCAGGCAAACCGAAGTCACTTCGCTTAGGTGTTA
>CANHPL010000052.1 GCA_947462685.1 Burkholderiaceae bacterium
AGTTGGCTAGAGGATGAACTCATACAGGCTAGAGAAAAATTAGGCGACGCAAGATGTTTTGCTGTGCCAGGTTTGGCAATGATGGCAAGTGAAATTGCTGACTGGTGGTATGGACAGCCCTCAAAAAAAATGTTAGTGATTGGGGTAACTGGAACGAATGGTAAAACGACAGTGACACAGTGGTTGGCACAGTCAATGAATAAGTTTAAAAAGACAGCCGTATTTGGTACCTTAGGTTATGGCGCAGTCGGCGCCTTAAAAACAACAGGATTTACAACTCCTGATGCTGCAAGGGTGCAACGCGTATTTGCAGAATTAAAAGCTGAATCATTTGAGCGAGTTGCGATGGAAGTATCCTCACATGCATTGGAGCAGGGAAGGGTCAGTCATGTGCAATTTAAAACCGCTATTTTTACCAATTTAAGCCAAGATCATTTGGACTATCACGGTGATATGCAGGAGTATGCGAGAGCAAAATTTGAATTGTTTCGACATTCTAGTCTTGAGCAAATCATCATGAATATAGATGATCCTACTGGACGAGAGTGGATTGAACAATTAGCTAAAAAATCGAAAGCCAAATTGTGGGTTTATGGTACTGAAGCATCACTTGCACAATTAAACAATCCAGATCAATTGAACACAGTACTTGTAGAGGATTACAAGATTACCAAAAATGGTGTGAAGTTCAATTGTGTTGTAAATAGTCAAAGCATTCCATTACATTTAGATTTAATTGGTAGGTTTAATGTCGATAATATGATGGCTGTATTAGCTACACTACTTGCTAATGAAGTGCCACTAGAAATTGCCATAGCACAATTAAAACAACTGAAGTCTGTTGATGGTCGATTAGAGGTGATGAATCATAACGACTTCAAGCATCCATTAATGGTTGTTGATTTTGCACATACGCCAGATGCTTTAGAAAAAGTATTGACGGCATTGAAGCCAATCGCGCAAGCAAGAGGGGGCGAATTAGTATGTGTTTTTGGATGTGGCGGTAATCGTGATTCTGGTAAACGACCGCTGATGGGTAAATTAGCCGCTAATCTTGCTGATCGAGTTATTTTGACAAGTGATAATCCACGAGGAGAAAAACCAGAGGACATCATCGATCAAATCATGCAAGGTATTAACTCTGACCAGTTGTCAAAAGTAACTGTTGTGGTTGATCGAGCTTTTGCCATATTGTCCTCAGTAAAACAAGCTCAGCCAAATGATTTAGTTTTGGTGGCTGGCAAAGGGCATGAAAGAATTCAAGAAATTGCAGGTAATCAATTTATATTTTCTGATCAAGATCATATACGTTTAGCGTTTCGAGGGGTCATGTCATGAGTCAATATTTGACCCTTGAAAAAATGGCACAGATAGTGCCTGGATCACGCCTACTCAATGTGAATGCTGCAATGATGAAGGCGCCTATCGACTTTGTATCGACTGACAGTAGAAAAATTCAACCGGGAGATTTTTTTATTGCTATTACAGGAGAAAAATTTGATGGGAATCAATTTTTAAAGGACGTATTTAAAAAAGGTGCGCTCGCCGCATTATCAAGTCAAGAAGAGTGTGTGCCGGAAAATTATCCAGTGCTATTAGTTGAAGATACATTGAAAGCCTTGCAAATGATTGCAACTGCCTGGCGAAAAGAATTAAATCCCCAATTAATTTTAGTAACAGGTAGTAATGGTAAGACCACCGTTAAGGAGATGATCGCCAGTATTTTGAGAGAAGCAATTGGCGAAAAACACGTATTAGTAACTCCAGGTAATTTAAACAATGAGATTGGTTTACCGCTGACCCTATTAGGACTTCGATCAGATCATCAAATAGCGGTGATTGAGTTAGGTATGAATCATCCCGGTGAGACAGAATTTTTAGCAAACATTGCGCAGCCTAATATCGTGCTGATAAATAATGCTCAACGAGAGCATCAAGAGTTTATGCACACCGTAGAAGCTGTAGCTCTAGAGCACGCAGATGCAATAGTGCAATTACAAGCCCATGGTATGGCTATATTTCCGGCGGATTCTGAATATACAGAGATATGGAAAAGTAAATCTAGCTCGAATACCTATTTAGATTTTTCTTTCACTGAAGATTTGCATGAACCAATAGGACAAGTAGTTGGCCGTTGGAGTAGTCAAGGCCATTTACGTATTGAGTTACCAAAAAATAATCGATATCCAAAGACAGTGATTGAAGTCAAACTAGGGACGCTAGGCGATCACAATGCTAAAAATGCGATTGCTGCAGCAACAGTGGCATTTACTGCAAACATGAATATCGACGCCATCCGTCGTGGATTAGAAAAATTTATTCCAGTTGCGGGCAGAATGAGTAGGTTCTCCTTGCCCGGTTTTGGTGAGCTAGGGCAATTAGTAGACGATACCTACAATGCAAATCCAGATTCAGTGATTGCCGCCATCGATGTTCTCGCACAATTACCGGGAACCCGTTGGTTAGTTCTTGGAGATATGGGTGAGGTTGGAAATCAAGGTCACCAGTTTCATCATGAAATTGGCAAATATGCCAAAGACAAAGGAATTGAACATCTATATGCAACTGGCGAATTATCGATTTTTGCGATCGAGGGTTTCAAGACAGAAGTGCTCACGCAGTCGAGTGCCAAGCAAGTAAAGGGAATCCATTTTTCAGAACCTACAGCATTGCTGAAGCAATTAAAAGCTGATTTACAAGTATTTAAACAAAATTTTTCAACTGGACGTGTTGCGATTTTAGTGAAAGGTTCACGATTTACCAAAATGGAAAGAATCGTCTACTCTTTATTAAAAGAGGAGAGCCTATGTTTCTAGCTCTAGCCCAGTGGTTGCAAGCAGATATTGGATTTTTTCGAGTCTTTAACTATATTACTTTTAGAGCAGTGATGGCGACATTAACTGCACTCGGTATTGGGTTGATTTTTGGCCCATGGGTTATTCGCCGTTTAACAACTATGAAAGTGGGACAAGCGGTTAGAACGGATGGCCCTAAAACTCACTTAATTAAAAGTGGAACACCTACGATGGGCGGCGTATTAATTTTGATCGCCATTGTGATATCAACCTTGCTATGGAGTGATTTAAGTAATCGATTTATTTGGGCTGTTTTATGGGTTACCCTCGGTTTTGGCATTGTTGGCTGGGTGGATGATTATCGAAAAGTGGTTTATAAAAATCCGCAAGGTATGAGTTCCAAAGAAAAATATTTTTGGCAATCATTAATCGGAATACTGGCAGCCGTGTATTTGGTGTTTGCTATTACGGATAGTAGTAACTTAGGTATTGTTAAAAATATTTTGCAATGGAAAAACAAGGAGTTTAATTTTCACTTTGCCGATAATTTAAATTTAGTAGTCCCATTTTTTAAAACTATCAATTATCCTTTGGGCGTTTTGGGATTTGTTATTTTGACTTATTTAGTTATTGTTGGTAGTAGCAACGCTGTCAATCTCACGGATGGATTAGATGGCCTAGTGATCATGCCAGTAATCTTAGTAGGATCTGCATTAGGCGTATTTGCATACGTTACGGGTAATGCCATTTACGCTAAATATTTAATATTTCCTTACATACCAGGGACGGGAGAGTTACTCATTTTCTGCGGCGCAATTGGTGGAGCGGGCTTAGCCTTTTTATGGTTTAACACGCACCCGGCACAAGTCTTCATGGGTGATGTTGGAGCGCTTGCATTAGGCGGTGCATTGGGCACGGTGGCCGTTATCGTTCGACAAGAAATTGTGTTGTTCATTATGGGCGGAATATTTGTTGTAGAAACTTTGTCTGTCATGATTCAAGTGGCATGGTTCAAATATACAAAACGTAAATATGGTGAAGGTAGGCGAGTTTTCCGCATGGCACCGCTACATCATCATTTTGAATTAGGCGGTTGGAAAGAGACCCAAGTCGTTGTCCGCTTTTGGATTATTACGATTATTTTAGTATTGGTTGGATTATCGAGTTTGAAGCTAAGATGACAAATTCTAATCAAATCACTTCGCTTATCCCTGGAGCTCTCCCGCTCGAGAACTCCGAGCTATTTCCAATTCTAGTGATGGGCATAGGGGAGTCTGGGCAAGCGATGGCAAAGTGGGCGCATGCGCAAGGTGCACAAGTTGCTATGCACGATACGAGAGAGCAAAGTGCAGTTTCATCAATCGTTCAAGAACAATTAAAAGAAATACAAGACCTAGATATCAAGATTACTTTCGGTAAACAGGCGGACTTTAGTTTGCAGGGTATTGGAATGATTGCCATGAGCCCGGGCATTTCTCCATTGGACAGTTGGATGATAAGCCTATTTAATCAAGCAAAAGAAAATGGCATAGTCATTTGGGGTGAATTAGATTTTTTCACGCAAGCCATCAATGCCTTGAAAAAAAGTCAATCCTATCAACCTAAAGTAGTTGCAATCACAGGTACTAACGGTAAAACCACAACCACTGCGTTATGTGGCGTTATTTTCAGAAAAACAGGTAAGTCGGTTGCAGTAGCAGGAAATATCAGCCCTTCACTTTTAGATAAACTGACGCAATGTCTAGTTGATCAGCAATTGCCAGATATTTGGGTTTTGGAGCTTTCAAGCTATCAGTTGTTTTACAGTCAGAACTTTAATCCTGATGCAGCAACTGTCTTGAATATCACAGAAGATCATTTAGATTGGCATGGGGATCTTAATCACTACTCTGCTGCGAAGAAAAAAATATTTGGTCCAAGCACGATTCCGATTTTGAATCGAGATGATTTAAAAGTCATGTCAATGCTTGATCCAGAAGCAAAAGACCATGTGAGAACTATTTCTTTTGGGATAGATACGCCACAAGAACCTGATCAATTTGGAATTGTGGGCGATATGAACGGAGGCATTGATTGGTTGGCGTGGATTATGCCCGATGAAGAAACTGGACAAAGAAAACGCAGACGAGCCAAAGAAATTGCTCATGAATACGAGCAGCCAGTGCAAATCAAGCGATTGATTCCTACAGAAGCATTACGCATCAAGGGTCGTCATAACGCAACCAACACTTTGGCTGCTCTTGGATTAGGGCAGGCTATTGATTTAAGCATGGCCTCATTGCTGCATGGCCTTAGAGATTATCGTGGAGAGCCTCATCGCGTACAGAGTATTGCCGTGATTGACGATGTTGAGTACATCGATGATAGCAAAGGCACCAATGTAGGCGCTACCCTAGCTGCATTAACAGGGTTAGGCGCATCTTTAGGGGAAAAGAAAATTATTTTGATTGCTGGTGGTGAGGGCAAAGGGCAAAATTTTTCACCTTTAAGTGATGCTATACATCGCTTTGTGAAACAGGTCTATTTATTAGGAAAAGATGCCCAACAAATTGAAGCAGTCCTTAATACCAATTTAGTTTCCATTGTGCATGTAGCGACGATTGAAGAAGCGGTTAATCAAGCATCAAAAATAGGACGTGCAGGCGACAAAGTATTACTTTCACCTGCATGTGCCAGTTTAGATATGTTTAAAGATTATGTACATCGAGCAGAAGTTTTCGGAAGTGCTGTAGAAAATTTATCGTATCAAACTCAGACTATTGGAGTGGCCTTATGAAAAATGTAGTTTCTCAAGGTTGGGGCGGCTTCTCAAGAATTTGGTCAAGATCACGCAATGGGATTAGTGGCGGAATACGCGAAGGTTTTAATGATTTTCGTTCAGAGTTAAGGGATGCGACAAAGACAAAAAAATATTCCCGCTCCGGAATGACGCAGTGGGATCAACCGCTACTATGGACCACAACCTTACTTGTATTACTCGGTGTTGTGATGGTGTACTCAGCTTCTATATCCATTGCAAATGGAAGTGGGAGTGTTGGTAGCCAAACAAGCATTGGTTATTTAATCAGACATGTGATTTCAATTGGCATCGCAATTGTGGTAGGACTATTGGCTTATCAAGTGCCACTCAAAGTTTGGGACCGTATAGCGCCTTTCATTTTTGCTGTGACGATTATTTTATTAATTGCTGTATTGATTCCTGGAGTTGGCCATGCAGTGAAGGGGTCAAGAAGATGGATTCCATTAGGACTCCTAAATTTCCAACCATCTGAATTAATGAAACTAGCATGTGTGTTATTTGTTGCCCATTACACAGTGCGTCGACAAGAGTTTTTACATTCATTTGTAAAAGGCTTCTTGCCGATGGGATTTATTGTTGGGTTTGTTGGTGTCTTATTGCTATTAGAGCCTGATATGGGAGCATTTTTAGTAGTCGCCGGGATTGCGATGGGTATTTTATTTTTAGGTGGTATTAGCGCAAAATTATTTGGATATTTAATTTGTATTGGTATTTTGGCATTTAGCGCGATTGTGGCCCTATCGCCTTTTAGAAAAGCACGAATCATGGCTTTTTTAGATCCTTGGGATCCAGAACAAGCACAAGGAAAAGCATATCAATTAACGCATTCACTCATGGCATTTGGTCGAGGAGAGTGGTTTGGAGTTGGATTGGGAGGAAGTGTTGAAAAGTTGCATTATCTTCCAGAGGCACATACCGATTTTATTCTTGCGGTGATCGGCGAAGAACTAGGATTTATTGGAGTATTGATTGTGATCTTAGCTTTTTACTACATCGTCCGTCGGTCATTTATGATTGGCCGAACTTGCTTACAGTTAGATCGGAGCTTTGCAGGGTTAGTGGCAAAAGGACTTGGTATTTGGATTGGGTGGCAGACCTTTATCAACATGGGCGTGAATCTTGGGTTATTGCCAACGAAAGGTTTAACTTTGCCATTAGTTAGTTATGGTGGATCTGCCTTATTGCTTAATATGATTGCAATTGCAGTATTACTCAAAATTGATGCTGAGAACCGGATCTTGATGCGAGGTGGAAAGTTATGACACTGACCGCGCCATCTTCAAAAGCGATCTTAATCATGGCTGGAGGAACTGGGGGACATATCTTCCCAGGATTAGCTGTGGCAGAGTACTTAAGCTTAGAAGGTTGGAGAGTGTCTTGGTTAGGCAATCCCAAAGGTATGGAGTTTGACATTATTACCAAACAAGGCATTGCATTTGAAGGTGTTGAGTTTGGAGGGTTAAGGGGCAAAGGCTTATTAACGAAATTGAAATTACCTTTGCATCTCTTGAAGGCGTCACTACAAAGTTTACACATTATCAGAAAAGTGAAGCCCCATGTTTTATTAGGCATGGGGGGATACATTACCTTTCCGGCTGGATTCGTTGCATCCATTGTTGGATATCCATTGGTCTTACATGAGCAAAATTCAATTGCCGGACTTGCAAATAAAGTACTTTCTAAATTCGCATCAAGAAGTTTATGTGCATTTCCAGAAGCAATACCAAATGCTGAATGGGTTGGTAATCCATTAAGAGCAAATTTATTACAATTGCCAGCTCCTGCAGAACGTTTTGCAAATCGAACTGGCCCTTTAAAAGTATTAGTTGTAGGTGGTAGCCTTGGCGCTCAAGCCTTAAATGAGATCGTGCCGCAGGCAATCAGCATGATTCCGCAAGCTGAGCGACCTTTGATCACCCATCAATCAGGACAAAAAAATCTAGATACATTACTTTCAAACTATCAAGCAGTCGGTGTAGAAGCTGAGGTTAAACCATTTATCGATGATATGGCTCATGCATACGGCGAGGCTGATCTCGTTATCTGCCGGTCAGGTGCAATGACTGTTGCTGAATTAGCGGCATGTGGAGTTGCCTCCTATTTAGTGCCATTTCCATATGCTGTGGATGATCATCAGACCTCGAATGCACAATTTTTATCTCGTGCTGGAGCGGCAGTTTTGATGCCGCAGTCAGAACTATCTCCGGCCCGCTTAGCCCAGTGGTTGCAATCAATTAATCGCAACACGTTATTAGAAATGTCAAATCAGGCATTAAAAATGGCGAAACCTTTTGCTACTGCAAGGGTAGCTGAAGTTTGTAAGGAGGTGAGCTTAGCATGAAGCATATTGTTCAGCATATTCATTTCGTGGGTATTGGTGGTGCTGGCATGAGCGGCATTGCTGAAGTTTTGCTGAATTTGGGCTATCGAGTTAGCGGTTCAGACTTGTCGGTTAGTGCAAGTACTGAGCGTTTAAAAAGTTTTGGAGCAGACATTTTTATCGGCCATCATGCTGAGAATATTGGGAGTGCTGAGGCGGTTGTTATATCGACAGCGGTAACGGGAGATAACCCAGAAATTTTGGCAGCAAGGGCTGCGCACATACCAGTCATTCAGCGCGCCGTAATGTTAGGTGAATTAATGCGCCTCAAGCAAGGAATTGCTATTGCAGGTACCCACGGTAAAACAACCACGACGAGTTTGGTTGCATCGATCCTTGCTGAGGGTCAATTAGATCCAACATTTGTGATTGGCGGCAAATTAACATCGGCTGGCGCAAACGCACGTTTGGGTACGGGGGAGTTTATCGTTGCGGAAGCAGATGAATCAGATGCATCATTTTTAAATCTATTACCGGTGATGGAAGTCGTCACAAATATAGATGCTGATCACATGGAAACCTATCAACACTCGATGGCAAAGTTGAAACAAGCATTTGTTCAATTTACTCAAAGAATGCCATTTTATGGAGTTGCAATCTTATGTGTTGATGACAACAATGTCAGGGATATGTTGCCCTTTGTGTCACAGTCTATCTTGAAATATGGATTATCTGAAGATGCAGATGTAAGGGCGCTGGATGTTCGACCAGTAGATGCAATGATGCACTTCAGAGTCGAGCGTAAAACAGTAAGACGGCATGGGCTAGTTCCGGGTCCAATTGATATTGAGCTCAATTTGCCAGGCGTACACAATGTCAGAAATGCCTTGGCGGCAATAGC
>CANHPL010000053.1 GCA_947462685.1 Burkholderiaceae bacterium
ACTACTTTAGCGAGAGATGGCGTAGAAACCATGAAACTAGTTCAATCCAAACAAGTTGAATTGGGCATTACTCAGATTAGCGAGATAGTACAAGCAGATGCCTCATTATTGCTGGGCGCTTTCCCTGACCCTTATGATTTATCTACTCGCTATGCTCTTTGGTCTGGCAATAATTCTGAAACTAGAGAATTTGTGAAATTTTTAAGAACCGAAGAAGCACAATCCATTTATAAGAAATACGGCTTAAGGCCATTTCAATAATCTTTTAGGATATATATGTTGAAAAATATTAAGAAATTACTTCTGCTATCTTGTTTTTTTATAAGTCTTATCCCATCAGTCAATGCTCAAAGTATAGCTAATGGCAAACCCATTCGCATCATTGTGGGTGTGACTACCGGTGGCACAACAGATAGTCTTGCAAGATATCTAGCCAATGAATTTTCAAAGGAACTCAAGCAGAGTGTCTTAGTTGAAAACAAACCAGGCGCTGGCGGCAATATTGCTGCTCAATTTGTTGCCAAAGCACCAGCAGATGGATTGACTCTCCTTTTTGTAAATACAAGCCACAGTGTTAATGCTGCTCTTTATGGAGATCAAGCTGGCTATGATCCAGTTAAAGATTTCACACCTATTACACTTTTATCAACCGGACCTGCTGTATTGGTTGCTAATCCAAGCTTCCCAGTAAACAACGTGAAAGAATTAATTGCACTTGCCAAGGCAAAGCCTGGCAAATTAAATTTTGCAATTGGTGGCGTGGGAACATCCATTCATATGGCAGGTGAATTATTTAAAAATTCAGCTCAAGTTGATATTACAAATATTCCATATAAAGGTAGCGCACCTGCTCTCACTGATGTCATGGCTGGTCAAGTTGAACTAATGTTTGCGGCTGTTATCAATGCCGTACCGCAAGTAAAAGCCGGAAAATTAAAGGCTCTTGGCGTTACTGGCAATCAAAGAATCCCAGCATTACCAGATGTACCTCCCATTTCAGAGACTCTTCCTGGATATGAATCAACTGCGTACTTTGGTTTATTAGCGCCAGCCAATCTTCCTAAGGATGTTCTTGATAGATTGTCTAAGATAGCCATGAAATCTTCAGGTCATAGCGATCTTAAAAGTAAACTTGAGCCAGATGGCTCAAAAACTTTAGGAAGCACCCCTGAAGAATTTAGAAAATTCTTGGTGCAAGATGTGGATAAATGGAAAAGAGTAGTTAAGGCAACTGGCGCTCAACCATAAATATGTCTGTTTATCGCACTGCAGCCCAGAAAATATGGGCTGATCACCTCATTAAGTCATTAAATAGCGATCAAGACCTACTTTTGATTGACAGAATTTTCCTTCATGAAAGAACGGGGCCAGCACTTTTATCTGGCCTGTCCCTGTCCAATCGGAAACCTGCCAACCCAAAAACTATTTTTGGCACTCTTGATCACATAGTTGATACAAGCATATCCAGGAGTGATGACACTTTATTTAAAGGCGGCAAACTTTTCATTGATGCATTTAAAAAAAGAACACATGAATTTGGAATTCAACTTTTTGATTTAAATGATCCTAGACAAGGAATTGTTCACGTTATTTCACCTGAGCTAGGCATTGCTCTACCAGGAGCTACGCTCGTATGCCCAGATAGTCATACATGCACAGTGGGTGGCTTAGGAGCTTTAGCCTGGGGAATTGGATCAACCGAAGGTGAACATGCTGTCGCTACCCAAACTCTAATATACAAACAACCCAAGCAACAAAAAATCATTTTTGACGGCAAGCTTGCTCTCGGAGTTACAGCAAAAGATCTTGCTTTGGCATTAATTGGTAAATATGGAGTCACTGGAGGCAGCGGTCACATTACAGAATATACAGGTCAAGCAATTAAAGACCTTGATATTGAAGGTAGAATGACTCTCTGTAATCTTAGCGTTGAGTTTGGATCTTGGACAGGCATTGTCTCTGCAGATGAAAAAACTTTTTCTTGGTTAATTGATAAGCCCATGTCTCCCAAAGGAGAGTATTGGGAGTTGGCTGTTAATCATTGGAAAGGCCTTGCTAGCGATGATGAGGCAAAGTGGGACTCAGAGCTCACTATCGCATGCAATGATTTAGAGCCTCAGGTGACATGGGGAACAAGCCCTATGCACTCAATAGATGTTAGCTCACACGTACCTCAGCTATCAGATTTATCAGCACTCATTCAAAATCAAGATTACACCAAAGCCCTTGAATATATGAAGCTACAGCCTGGCCAAAAAATGACAGATATAGATATTGATATCGCATTTATTGGCTCTTGCACGAATAGTCGAATCACTGATCTTAGAGCAGCTGCCAGCATACTTAAAGGCAGGAAAGCAAAGTCACATATCAAAGCAATTGTTGTTCCAGGGTCGATGGAAACAAAGCGTCAAGCTGAGGCAGAAGGACTTGATAAGATTTTCAAGGAAGCTGGCTTTGAGTGGCGCTCTAGTGGCTGCTCCCTATGTTTTTATGCTGGTGGAGAATCATTTGGTGAAGGTATCAGAACAATCAGCACCACGAATAGAAACTTTGAGGGCAGACAAGGCATCCAAGTAAAAACTCATCTCGCAAGTCCTTTAACGGTAGCTGCTTCTGCTATTGAAGGGAAAATTGCAGACCCACGCCCTTACCTAAAGCAATGAAACCATTTCAAGTATTTACCGGGTTAATTGCCCACCTCCCTTATGACAATATTGATACTGATGCGATCATTCCATCAAGAGAAATTGTTAGTCCCGAAAAATCAGGATTTGGAGAGAAGCTTTTTAGCTCATGGCGGTATCTAGACAAACAATACACAGAAAACTCTGAGTTCATTTTAAATAAAGAGCCCTATAGAAGTTCTTCGATTCTATTAACTGGCTATAACTTTGGATGCGGCTCCTCAAGAGAGATGGCTGTTTGGGCCCTCGCACAATTCGGCTTCAAAGTGATTATCGCAAGATCTTTTGGTGAAATTTTTAGAAATAATTGCAATAAGAATGGTTTGTTAACGATTCAAATTTCTGATGCCGCCTATTTATCTCTTTCAGAACTTTGTAATAAGAGCCCAAATCAACTTAAAGTCAATTTAGAAGATCAATTGCTTCAGTCCGTTAATCAGAATGCCGAATTTGAATTCCATTTTGATATTGATACCACCCTAAAGGAGTATTTCTTAAGTGGTCAGGATGCTATTACCAAAACCTTAGAACACAAATTAGCTATTAATGAATTTTTCCAAGCAGACAAAAAAACTCGTCCTTGGATGTGGCAATCTTAGGGGAAAATTCAACTCATAAACTACCTACTTATTTATGAGGAATAACAAACAAATTGGGTAGTTAGGCCAACAAGTTTGGCCTGCCCAGCACGATTCGAACGTGCGACCTACGCCTTAGAAGGGCGGTGCTCTATCCAGCTGAGCTATGGGCAGTCTTTGATTTGAAATGAGATTATAGCGGACTCTCATTCTCATAAACAGTAGTGTACCCACTCTCTTGTCTAGATAAGGCTCAGCGATCTTGAACTCTTTAAGCCCCTGAGAAATAACGATATTAGCTCGTGAGAAATTGTCCAGCAATCACCCCACCCTGACAAGCAACAAGACCCTGTTAAATATGTAGCCCTATAGAACCACTAAAGTAAAAATGTTTAGTGCTTTTTAACATTTTCAAACATCAGACTCATTGGTATGATTGAACGACTAATCAGCGAAGATAAAAATGGTTGACCTAACAAAAATTCCAGAAAACTTACCAATCCCTCAAGATGATGGAGCAGTCAAACATTTAGTTGGAACAAGCTTACCAAGCTTGTCACTTCCAGCCACCAACGGAGAGCTGATTGATATTAGATCTTTCAAAGATTTTTTAGTTATCTACTGTTACCCAATGACAGGTCAACCTGATGTCCCTTTACCTGAAGGGTGGGATCAAATACCTGGGGCTAGAGGGTGTACTCCACAAAGTTGCTCATTTAGAGATCACTATCAAGAGTTAAAAGCATTAAAAGCTGAAGTACTTGGATTAAGCGTTCAGACCACTGACTATCAAAAAGAAATGGCTGAACGACTCCACTTACCGTTTCTAGTAGTTAGTGATGTTGATTTCAAATTTCAAAAAGCCCTCAAACTTCCGACCTTTTTAGCTGGTGGAATGACTCTCTTAAAAAGAGTAACCATCATTGCTAAAGATGGAAAAATTGTGGCTGTTCACTATCCCATATTCCCCAGTGACAGTGATCCAGCTTGGGTAATTGATTATCTTGAAAACCATTATCAAAAATAGTCTTATTCCACCAACAACTTACGAAGTGATGAATAGTTCAGCCTAGTACCCATTTCGTTGTTAAGCCACCTATGAATAGCCAACATTGATTCACCGTTGGCTTTTTTCTTTTTCATTTCAGCTATCAACTTTTGTTCTTTGTTATTTGGGACTTTCTTACCATCCTTCACATTAAATCCAAAACCACGACGACCACCCACATAAAACCCTTGGGATTTTCTCATTTGCTTCACCTCGGTGATTCGTGAAGCAATTCTTTCTCTTTCAAAAGAAGCAAAAGCTGACAAGATTGTAAAAATAATGGCGCCCACACCATTACCAGTTACATCACCACCGAGATCAATCGAATGAACTGAAACACCTTTCTCTTTTAACAGGTGTAGTGTATTGAGGGCGTCTCGTGTGTTTCTAAATCCACGATCTAACTTAGGAAAAATTAAAACATCACCAAACTTTATAACTTCTAACAGTCGAGAGCCCTCTGGACGGGAATTAAACTCCAAGCCACCACTGACCCCTCTCTCGACAAAAACATCACTCTCGTTCAACTCCAGACCTCTTGAAATTGAATAACTCAAAACTTGTCTTGTTTGAGAATCTAACGAATCACCTTCAGTAGCTTGTTGAACCGTTGAAACACGAACATACCCAAAAACAGTCATTTTTAACCTCCAAAACACTTTATATTTTTACTAACTATTGATGGTTTTCAGGTCAAAGACAACAACTATTGATGAATTACTGTAGCTTTCCATTAAAAATTATTTTCAAAAATAATAAAATATCGTTATAAAACAATAATTTACATCATTCCACAATGTAAAATAGTTCATTTTCAACCCTTTAAGTCTTATAAATAGTTAACAAAGGTAAAACTACCTTCCTAAACAGTTAAGAAAATAACAAACTATCAATATGACGGTACGGAACCGTTAACTAATCACCTGGGTAGAGGCTGGTGTGACACTGGTTTGAAATGTGAATTATTTTCGTAAGAAGCTGAAACGCTTCAAGATGAAGGCTCTGTACGACGATAACCTTCAGATTTCTAAATGTCGCTTTGCTTGGCTATTAGAAATCGCCGTTGTAAAAGACTGAACATAAAGGGATATCGGTCAACCTACCCTACCAATATTGGTGATTCAAAGCAAAGTGTACTGATGGACGCTACAAGCAACCATTACAACTTGTCACGGATAGGCAAGTTGTAACTTCAAAACGCTTCAGCAACTAAATTAAGTTTACTAATCTAGATTAATTAAAGGAAATACGAGCGAAGCGAGTCACGAGCGTTAGCTCGTGTCCTTAAGTTTCTAGTAGAAATTTACATTCGTAAAAAAATACCTAAATAATAAAAACACAAAAAAAGAGGTTTAGCGTGAACAACAATCCATTAATTAGAAATCAAATACTCGGAATCAGAACAACCGAAAGTTTCGTTAAGAAATTTGATGAATTATGTGTACGACTAGGTCACAACCGTTCTGAGGTTATTAGGTATTGCTTAAAACAATTTTTGAATTCTCACTGGAATAATTCAGCCAATTTCACAAAAGCAAGAAAGGAACTTTTCTGATGATGAGCTTTATGGAATGGATCGAATTTAATCGAAAGAAAAATATAAAGGATAAAAATAATGTCAGATCAAGTAGCGAACCAAATCAACAAAACAGGACTATCGATCACAAAACAGAAACTACTAGAGACAATAAGACAATCTACACGACAGTCGTTCACGATTTCACAAAGTCAGACTGGAAAGACTATCGTGGTGGTAATTAATCAATAATTCCCAATTTCTTTTTAGCAAAACTTTCCACATCAGGGGTATCAGCCAAAACCCAACCACTAGTCAATAGACGAGTAGCTTGTTGTTTGTTGTATAAAAAAGACCAAATAATTTGAAATAGCCCAAAAGTGAAAATCGTAATCACTAGATGTAATACACCAACCAATATTTCACCCCTGAATACTGGAACAAGAAATCCAAAGTAATAGTAAGTCCAAGACCAACCCAATCTGGCTGTTTTTCTAATCCCACTATCTTTGTGTTTCAACATTATTGGTTTTTGCTTAAAAACAAAAATACCTAATAAAGCTGGTCCAAATACCAATAAAAAAGCAATCAACAAAGCAACTAATAACCCAAGTGTTGAAGAATCCATACAGTTCCTTTTACTAAAAACTTATTAATCTTGTAAAGATTATTTCACACTATTAATTCCGTGTAACTCATCCACTCCCATTAAATTAGTTAGTCTAGAAGCATAAAATCTTTCAATCATTAATTGGCTAGTTCTAGCATTTCTAGCTAGCTTCAAAGTATTTACATTCCCCATCATCAACCGAAACATAATCGCTGAATGTCTTAATGAATAAAGTGTATGTGATTCTCCTTCAGCCGTGATATTTGCTTTTCTAACTACAGCTCTAAAGCATCGACCCAAAGTTCCAATCATTGTGTTTCTATTTTTATATTCGGGAAGAAATAAGTAATCATCAGGATTCACCATCCCCCTCACCTCTTGAAATTTATATAAATCACAGTAAGCGTAATAAGCATCAGGCATCGTGACTACTTGTTGATCAGTGGTCTTAGTAGCTGGGTGACTTAACAAAAGATAATTTTTCAAATCTGGATTGGTTTGATTCTCATTAATCATCACCCTGATGTGTTTATGTTTTAGTACTCTTAAGTCACTAGGTCTAATAAATGAAGCGACCATAAATTGAACCAGATACTTCAACTCTAGAGTGATTGGTACCCACCTAACCATCTCACCAGCAGCCGACATTTCCTCAACGACTCTAATTAGCTTTTCAATTTCACCACGATCAAAATAATCTCTTTTAGTAACTAATGTGGTTTTACCTTCAATCTTCGGAAATTTGGGTAAGTAATCTATCAAACCGTTATCAACACAATAATTAAGTATTCGTCTTAAGACGATAATGTAGTGATTAATGGTTGATGGATTTAGATTACGGTCTCTCAACTTAGTGATGAATTGTCTGATGTTGGCGTTTTTGATTAAAGCAACATCCATCTCACCAAAGAAAGGTAATAACTCTTTCTTAAATCTACTGTTATCGTCAGCGTATAGCCTTGGTTTATTTCTATCTTTCAACGACTCGATAACCACTCTACCAATAACAGCGAATGAATGACTCTTTGGTGCTTTAGTTAAATCAAGACGAATATTTACAAGAGCATCTTCATAAAACTTAATCGCCTTCTCAAGTGCCTCTTTACGAGACTCAGTCTTTAGACTCTTAACTTGATATGACCCATTAATAAAGACCCTACCCCAGTAATACCTTGAACAATTAACCTTGAATATCTTAAGTTTTGATGGATAACCTGGAACACTTTCTATCGTGCTCTCGATTGGGTTTGCTGATTTTGGTTTTAGCTTTTTAGCATTTACTTCATCGTTCATAACGATCACTTCCTTTAGTGGTTTAGAAGGAAGCGAATTATGTCTATCAGCTTTTCACTTGGGCAGGCTGTGTGTTTGAACGATTACGAGAGTGAGACTACTCTCTTTTAGAAGGGCGGTGCTCTATCCAGCTGAGCTATGGGCAGTCTTTGATTAGAGCTAGATTATAGCGGAGGTCTAAAAGACCTTGTTCATATACGATAATCATGAGAATTCATCTATTTATAAGAGATTTGGCCATGATCACCATCTACCACCACACAAAATGCAAAACCTCACGTGATGCCCTAGAAATCCTTGAGAATTCTGGCGAGCCTCATCAAGTGGTTTTGTATTTAGATAATCCACCCTCAGAAGCTCAATTGCGTCACATCATCAAAGCCACTGGTGGCTCAGTCAGAGATATCTTGCGCCAAAAAGGCACACCTTTTGATGAATTAGACTTGGGTAATGCCAAATGGAGTGATGAAGATTTGATTGGGTTCATGCTGCAACACCCCATTTTGATGAACCGCCCTATTGCCATC
>CANHPL010000054.1 GCA_947462685.1 Burkholderiaceae bacterium
GATTTTGTTCTTGATCAAACCTTTAAAGCTTTAGATGATTTATCTTCTAAAAATCAATTGAATCATGTCACATTAGCAATGAATATGAGTCCAATATATTTTCAACAAGATCGTTGTTTAGAGATGTTGGAAAACTATTTAAAAAAGAAGCCAGTTCAATCGCCTAAGTTAATGATTGAATTTTCTGCAAATGAGCTCCCCAAAAATCTATCAAAGTTTAGCTCTGTCATGTCCAAATTTGTAGCACTGGGGATTGAGTTTTGCCTCGAAGATATAGGTGCCAGCGAGATTTCTCTGAATGAATTACTAACCTTACCGATTCATCAGTTGAAAGTTGATGCTCAGATTTTAGAAAAGAAGAATGCGATTACAACAATCAAAAGCATATTATCTATTGCTAATATCTTAAATATTTCAGTGATCGCAAAGAATCTAGAAACCAACGAGCAATACAATGTATTTTTAGAGCTGGGAGTTTTTCTTTTTCAAGGAAATTTGTTTGGTCCGACAACTTCATTCAACTCATTTTTTACTTCAGAAGAATTTAACTATCTTTAGTTTTTACCTTAAACTTCAAAAGCCAGTCATCCGCATTTTTGGTCCAATACTCTCTTCGAACAATTGTGGACCCCTTTAAAGCGCGATCTAAGATCAGTGTTTTATCATTTTCTATTAGATAAATTCCTGATAATTCAAGTTTTTGAAAATCAACATGATTAGGATTGTTTTCAGGTATAACACTGTCAGATAAATCATTCATCACCCTGTTGTAAGTTGCACGCCAGTCTTTGGGATATAGCCACTTGACAGATGGACTGACTAAAACATTAATGCGGTTTCCCTTAGCTAATTTAAGAAGATACTTTAAGTCAGGATTAGTAAAAACTATACAGCCCTCAGAGGCTTTGGCTGGGCGGTTGTAAACCTCTGCAGGAACTCCGTGCAGCCAAATACCAGAACCCGATTTTTGTTGAAATTTATCGTACGGGTTAGGAAAGTTTAATTTAAGAGCACCAAGTCCATAAAAAGGGGTCAGATTCTTTTTGGGTACTTCATCACCGATGGTGTATAAACCAAGTGGGGTCTTCAAATCACCTTCTTTATCTTTACCGACGCCAGATTGCCCGACAGTGATAAAAAAGTCGTTTTCCCAAACAGGTTCACCATTTTTATTTCTCAGAAGGTATGCTCTCGAAATCGAAGCATCTACCAAAATAATATAATTAATTGTGTCTGGTAATTTTAAAATTTGTAATGGCTTGAATTCGGATACATTTTTTGGAACTGCAATTCGAAGCCTAGCTTCTTCAATAAGATTGTGCGGAATTTCTGAATCACGGACAGTTACCCGATCTTTTTTGGCAACTTCCATTCCCGACATGGCACTATAAAACTCAGCTTTTAAAAAATTAGCTAGTCTAAAGTTAGGTGACTCATTTGAAGCTTTCTCAATCAGCTCTTCAACTTTGCTGACGTTACCTTTAGCAAGCATTTCTTGTAAAGCTTGACGAATCAATAGATCGCTATTGGATGTTTGGCCTATGGCACTGAAAGAAACAGCATGAAGAAACAAGCCACAGATGAACCCTAGCGTATTGAATAAAGTTTTCATTACTTACTATTATATTCTCTAGTAATAACCCACTTACCCTGCTCATTGGAAAAGTCTAAATACTTTACAACATCTACCTTAAGATTACTTGAGCTATATTTTTGAAATAATTTAGCAACTGCCTTTTTTTCTGAACCAGATATTTTAATGATTTGAACCTGAACACTAATAGCGCCCGGTTTAGTTACGCGCTGAACTCTTTGTGATGACCACTCTGAATAAGACATCCCACCTTCAGGCTTAAAATTGGGGGAGTAATATGAAAGATATTCTTTGGCACTCTTATTAGACCAAGCGGCGGCCCAGCCTCGAATATTTTTCGCAATGGGCTCAAACTCTGTAGCGCTTTCTGTACTAGGTGTTTTCTTAGGATCTGGATTCGTTTTTTCGTTATTCTCAGCTTTTTTCTCTGGGTTTTTCTTCGAAGTATCTTCCTTCAATTTTTCATTAGCGGCTATGGTGGTTTCAGGGACTACAGGTGGAGGTGCCACATATTCAATATCAACTCCAGACTTCGTGCTTGCTAATAAATCAATTTGGACTGGGTTTGATTTTCCATCTAAAGCCTTGCTATAAGAATCAGCTGCATTACTTAAGTATATTTTTCTGAGGTTTCGATAGGCTGGTGAATTCGTCAGTAAATTTTTTTCTAGAATAGTCTTTGCTAAATCTTTTTTACCAATTCCCCATAACGCAGCAGAATAATTATTGGCAATCACGGCATTTTTTGGATCGTTGTTATATAAAGGCTCTAATATAACAATCGCTTCTTTCCAATTCTTTTGCAGAATCAGCGCATTGGATTTCAGAATTAAATAATCAGCTGGATTAATATCTTTTTTTTGCTTTTCTATTTCTAGCAAAACCAACTTAGGGTCTTTTTTTAGAAACATCTCCTCAAGTGGAGCTGTTGGTATGTAGGCAAATGCAACGCTTTGATGGCAAATGAATATGAATATCCAATATTGCTTCATGTAACTGAACTTGCCTTTTAACCTCATATGCCGTGTGAACCTCAAAAAATGCTCCAATTAAGACTAAGGGGTTAATTTATAAGGCTTTTAAACCCCAAAAGTTACATTTAAATAACTTAATTTAATCAGAAATTATAGCATTTTATGAATTTGACATTTCCAATGTATAGAAAATAAAGTTCAGGCAGATAGGAAAAAGGCATAAAATAAGTTAAATAAATAAAACCTTAAAAAAATAATGAAAGCGTCAATTAATTTAGGTTTTACGCAAACTTTAGCCCTTACCCCACAGCTTCAACAATCAATTAAGCTGCTTCAACTTTCATCCTTAGAACTTGAGCAAGAATTAATCTTAGCCGCCGAAAATAATCCTTTTCTAGAATTTGAATCGGAAATGTCCTCATCTTCAGAAGAGCAACTTCCCGTTATTTCTCAAATCAATTCAATTAAAACCACCAACCATAACTTTGATGATGAAAAAGATCCCATATTTGAAATCGCACAAGAATCATCTCTTTTTAGCTATCTTCTAGATCAAATTCAACTCTTAAGACTTTCTGAATATGACAAATATGTCATTGCTACACTGGCTGGCAATTTAGATGAGAAAGGCTATTTACGAATCACGCTTGAAGATCTGATTCAAGAAGTAAAGCCATGGATTAAAGAAGATGACGAGTCTGCTGGCCAACAAATTCTGAGGGGGCTTTCTTTTCTTCAGGAGCTAGAACCGGCCGGTATTGGTGCAAGAAATTTAAAAGAGTGCCTTCAAATCCAATTAAACCGTTTTCCAACTGCCACCAAAGAAACAAGTGTCTGGAAGAATAGCTATCTCATCGTGACTGATTTTCTTCAAGAACTCGGAAATAAAGAAGCTGCTCTCATTAAAAAAAAATTGAAACTAACTGATCAAGATTTTCTTGAAGCGATGAAGTGTATACGCTCTCTTCAACATGATCCCGCAAGCAAGCATGAGACAAACGAAAAAATTTATATACTTCCTGATATTTTTGTCAAAAAACATCAGGGAAAATGGAAGGCTATCGCAAATCCCTCCTCTTTTCCAAAAATTAATATCCACTCAGCCTATGCCAAGGTAATAGATGAGTCTACGAAATCCTCCGTAACAGAAAGTGTTGTCCAAAAATTACAAGAGGCTAAATGGCTCGTGAAGAATTTAAATCAAAGAAATGATACGATTTTGAATGTTGCTCAAGAAATTGTCCGTCTGCAACAAAATTTTTTTGATTATGGTCCCATCGCCATGCGCCCTCTCGTTTTAAGAGAAATTGCCGAAAGTCTAGATCTCCATGAATCCACAATTTCTAGAATTACCACTCAGAAATTTTTAACCTGTCTGCAAGGCACCTTTGAATTTAAATATTTTTTTTCCAGTCAAGTTCAAACACATACAGGTGGAAATATTTCATCTACCGCTATTCAAGAATTAATCTTGCAAATCGTTAAATCAGAAAATCCAAAGAAACCTCTTTCGGATAGTGCCATCGAAAAACTGATGTCAGAAAAAGGCTTTGTCGTTGCCAGAAGAACCATTGCTAAATATCGTGATATTTTAAAAATTGCCCCAGTTCATCTAAGAAAAAAAGGTAGCATGATTTAGTTTTTTATTTATTCATTATTCATTTATACTGATGATGAAAAGGAGATTGACTTTGTTTGATTTCAAAAAGAAACTACGTAAAAATATGACTCTACGTACTCAATCAAAAACGGGTAGTTCTGATACTAAACCCGTATCTACTGTGTCTAAAAAAGAAGTTAAAAAAGTAATTGCTCAAGAAAAAAAATTAGAAGCAACTAACGAGATTGAAAAAACAGCGGACATGATTCACCAAGATGTTGCCAGCGCCGTTGCTACTCTTCGACTTTGGCTCAACCAAGATAAACTTCATTAAATACCCTCAATCATGAAATTTTTTTCAAAATCCATCCAAAGTCTTATTATTTTAATTAGCTGTAGTCTTTTTATAACAGCTTGTGAAGCCCCCGTAGCTCACAAAAATATTATTCCACCAGAAGCAAAAGATCTTCAAGAAGAAAATTTACCTCTCAAAGGGTATCGTGGAATTTTATTTACGCTAACCAAAGATGAGGTGGTCAACAAGTTCAAATGTACTGAATATGAACTAACCATTGGTTGTCCTTTTTTTGATGGTGAAAAAGATGAAATGCTTTGGATTACCTTTAACGAGGCTGGTCGAATTATTCTCATGAAGCGCGATTTAGGTTATTTTAATTTTGAACAAGCTCAAACTTTACTTACTATTTTTTCAAAAAAATATACTGTGGCTTATGATCCAAGTCCTGCCACATTAAATACTTACAAAATCGGCCTTAAAGATACACTTTCTTTTGTTTTTGCAAATGGCCAAGTTGTATTTCAAGTTGGGCGTAGCTTTAATAAACGTAATGAACTCATGAATGTCTTCATATTCCCTCCAGATGTAGGGGCAACTTTTCTTGAAAATGTGAAAAAATAAGCCGCTATAAAACTGGACGATTTTTTCTAATTTGTTCAGGTACAAAGGAAACTTGAGGTAGTAAAGGTTCTTTACCGTCACTTTCCTTCGTTTCGTATGCCCAAGCTAATATCTTAGCAACTGCCTCAAATAGTGCGATGGGTATTGACTCACCAATATCTAATTGACTGTATAAATATCGAGCTAGAGGAGGAATTTGCGCAATTGGAACTTGATGTTCTTTTGCCACTTCTTGGATACGCAATGCCAATGCATCAGTTCCTCTAGCCACGACAATCGGGGCTGACATTTTTTCAGGGTCATAACGTAGCGCTACTGAATAGTGCTCCGGGTTTGCCAAAATCACATCAGCTCTTTCGATGGCGGCCATCATTCTAGAGGAAGCTATTTGTCTTTGTTTCTGTCTTTGACGTTGTTTAATCTCAGGTGAGCCTTCGCTTTCCTTTGTCTCTTGTTTAACTTCCTCTGGGCTCATTTTCATTTGTTTTTGAAATTGAAACCATTGTATGATCCCATCGAATAACGCAATAATAGCTAGTGGAAAAAGTAGAAGTCCGATGCCATTGGTTAAAAATTTAACGGAAAATACTAAAGAATTTTGCAAATCACTTTGTATCAAAAGGCTAAAAAAATCAAATAGTCCATATAAATAAAGTAAGCCTATACCCATCAAAAAAGTAATCTTCATGAGGTTTTTGACTAATTCGATTAAAGAATTCTTCGATAGAATCCGTCCCAATCCTGAGATAGGATCTAATTTTGATAAGTCAAACTTGAGTGCAAATAC
This sequence comes from Burkholderiaceae bacterium, assembly GCA_947462685.1. Taxonomy (GTDB): domain Bacteria; phylum Pseudomonadota; class Gammaproteobacteria; order Burkholderiales; family Burkholderiaceae; genus Polynucleobacter. Next base: position 5,875 of record CANHPL010000054.1, read on the forward strand.
TGGCCTAAACCCAGTTAGCGCAAGGGGTGCAAAAATAGCTAATAACCAAACAGCTAAGATGATCATTGATATAGTAAAAGACAATACAGCAAATGGTCCAAGAAACCATTCGTTGGCATGGTCCAGTAAATTGATCGGTTGATTAAACTGCAGTGCCAGTTGCACCAAAATACGCATCTGCCGAAATAGTATCGGTCCAATGATTGTTACCACTAGAAAAAACCCCACAATTAGTGCGAAGGTAGTTAAGTCTCTAGATTGGGCAAACTGCCCCTTCTCTCGAGCTTGTTCTAGTCGTTTGGCGGAAGGTGGTAACTCCCTTTCTTGGGACGATTCTTCAGCCATTGGTCCCTAGGGTTACAGAGTGGTTTGAGGTGCTATTTACCTGCAGCATCAATAAGATCTTGATCGCCATTTTCATTGGTTTTTGTGGCTGGTGGCTTGTTTGGTTTTGAGGGTTTGACCTGATAAGAAGCTCCCAAATCTCCACCAATTGCTCTAGCATAAGCCCCCAAATAACGTCTAGTTAAATCAGGATAATACGGATCATTCTCTAAATACCCTTTTTCACGTAAGCAAAGACCTACATCAGGGCAATCTTTACATCCTGCTACTGCCGATAATCGGCCAACTTCAAATTGTTCACCCATGACGAATAAAAAAGTTAAAAAGGCAAGTGGCAGAACGCCCCAAACCAAAAGTTTTTTAATGATTCCTAAAATTTTATCTTTCATGGCTTTTCTTTCATTTCCGTATTACTTTATTAGATTATCTATTATTTTTATTTAACTTAGCATAAACATCAACCGTACGGGCATCTGTAGGGATTGCTATCTCATTCATCGCTTTTAATGTGATTTGTGCCTCTAAATCACGATTTGCACTGACAAACTCAAGTCCCGCACAATAATAAAAATCCATTGCCTGCTGAACTTCAACTTTACGCCCTAGACCTTTGGCATATATATTCCCCAACATTTGACAAGCCTCCGGAATTCTGGCTTTGGCAGGTTCAACTAAATACTTTTGGGCATCTTGAAATTGATAATCCCTATATCGATTGAGGGTCATGGCCGTAAAAATAAAATCTCGATCTTGAATATAGCTTGCACGATCTGCATAGTCTTGCGCTCTTTCATACGCAATTAACCCACGATAATACATAGCCCAAATGTCATTTTTCTCAGCAGCATCCTCAAGCTTATGCAGGAATCGAAGATAGAAAACACTATATTTAAGAACATCATCTTCTGAATTAATGCATTTAGAATCTTTTAAGCATTGAATTGAAGCAATTGATTTAATATAACTTTTATTAAATAAGTCATACATCTTTTTTGCTTCTTTTTTTTGTTGCTCAGGAGTTGCTTTTTTTGTTTTATCGATGGGAGGACTTTGCTGCTTATTGACAGGTGCTTGAGTCAATATTTTCTTAGCACTCTCTTGAGATTCTACTTTTGCTGATTCGTCAGCCACTACTGAGTGACTATGCAACAAGACCATTCCAAATAAAAAAGTAGCCCCAAGGTAAGAGGTTATTTTCATAACAATTACCTATTTAAACTTGGAGAAATCGATGGTTTTGGAGGTAATGAGAATTGCGTAGAAGGTAATTCATTTTTATCTTTTTCTGGAGCTTTTAAATTGGGTGGAATTTCTTGAGGGCCTGGCTTAATGCCTTCAAGTTTATTGTTTCCTGATTCATTTGGTGATGTCCCACTAATTTTAGAGGGGGATACCTGAGGTTTTTGTTTTAAAACAGTAATCGATATTCTTCTATTTAAGGGATCGTTAAGATCATCTGGGTTGATTGGGTATTTATCAGCAAATCCGATCACTTGAGCAATGCGATCTTCTTTGAGTCCGCCATTCAACATTTCACGTCGTGCTACGTTCGCTCTTTCTGAAGAAAGATCCCAATTAGAATATCCCGCTCCACCTCTAGTGTATTTAGCTCCATCAGTATGTCCCTCGATCCGAATGTTGTTCGAAGAATCTGATAACGCCTTTCCAATGACCCTCAACAATCTCTGTCCTGAAGAGGTTGGTGTAGTACCGCCACTTGCGAAAATCGGTCTACTTTTATCATCAACTACCTGAATTCGTAATCC
>CANHPL010000055.1 GCA_947462685.1 Burkholderiaceae bacterium
AGTTCAACATCATGATCATCCCCTAAGGCAGGAAATTTAGCTAAGTATCTTTTTTTCTCGTGCACAATAGTTGTTTTAGGTCTTGCCCCACCGAGCGAGCCTCCATGCTGCAACAAGCGTCTCATCTCAGGCGAAACCTCCATCGATAGTTCCAACTCTCTAGTTGCTTTAGAAATATCCTCTAGCAAAAATGTAGTTTGATTCATTTGCGGCACAACTATAGGTAGCGTTTGAGAAAACATCAAAGCACCAACACGATCTTCATTCGTGATGCAGAGGGTCTCTATATCAGATATTTTTTTTTCAAATTGAACCTCTAAAACTTTTCGCCCCCAAGAGTCTGGTAATGCGTCCTGAAATATCAGAGGTAATGCGCCACCATCTCTCAAGCGCTTCTCTGGTATTAGAAATGCTTCTTTTCTTAAGGGAAAAATTTCTGGATGAATAGCAATAGCATTTTCAGACTGGAGATAGCTCTTCCCATAAACAAACTCACCAGACTCAATCATTCCTTGTCGTTCAAGTTTGAGCAAGCCCACAGGTAAAGCCTCAGGGGCTCTTACATCAAATCCTACGAAAATATTCTGTTCAGAAGTCACGCTCAGCCTCACTAATCAATCGACCTTGTCCCATATTTTTACGGGCACGAACACGTTTGACGGTCACTGCCTCAATCGGTATCGGTGCGACCGTATTAAGGGTATCCACTTGACCAAATAACCACAAGGCACTTGCCATCACACCAAGACTAGCAGTTGGTTTACCCATTTCAATGGATCGATAGGTATTTTGCGAACAATAGAGTCGTTCTGCCATTTGTTTAATTGTCCAACCCCTTGCGATACGCTGGGCGCGTATTCGCTGACCAAGGTGCAGCAAAGACTCTTGAGCCTCAGGATGGATCCCTTCGATTGCAAGTGAATGTTTCGACATAAGAGCATTATAAGTCAATAAAATGAATCTTACCAATACTAAAGATCATTTTATTGACTTATTTTAATTTTCTCTTTAAAACATCCGTGGACCACTACTACGCTGTGGATTGTTATTGGTATCTGGCTTCAAAGCACCTTCGATGCCAACAATCACCTGATCCCCTACTTTTAATTCATTCGGTTGATCTTTTTTCAGGGGGAGTATTTCAGAGTACTCGCCATCAGATAATCCCAAACGAAATGCTTTACGAACAGGTTTGGTGGCGCCTTCATCACCCTCTAAAACATAAACACTTCTGAAATTACTGACTCCACCCGCAGGTCTCGGTGGAGGTTTAGGGCTATCTTTATTGGCTGTAGTCGCAGCAGGCTTAGCGTTTTTATCTATAGGCATTCTGAAACGGAGTGCCGCATTGGGAATTTTTAAGGCTTTGTCATGCTCTTCCACCACAATACGGGCATTGGCAGTCATGCCAGGTAGTAGCTTGAAGTCGGGATTATCAGCGCTAATTAATACCGTATACGTCACTACGTTCTGAATATTGACAGGTGCTTTTCTGACTTGTTTGACTTTACCTTTGAAGATTCGTCCAGGAAAAGCATCTACCGTAAAGGATGCATCCTGACCTTCATTGATACGTCCCACATCCGATTCATCAATCGATGTTTCTACCTGCATCTCAGCCAAATTTCTGGCGATGATAAAAATTTCAGGGGACTGCAAACTTGCGGCCACGGTTTGCCCCACCTCAACACTGCGCTTGACGACGACACCATCTACCGGCGAGCGGATTAACGTATCGTCTAAAGATTTTTTTGCAAGGTTCACAGCTCCAAGAGCTGCTTTTAAAGCCGAATCTGTAGTGACTAATGCCTGCTCAGAAATAAATCCTTCTTTCATCAATCTTTCGTTGTATTGATGATTTCTTAGGGCAAGAGCGTAATTTGCCTGCGCTTGATCAAATTTAGCCTGAAACTCTCGTTGATCAATTTTTGCAATGATTTGGCCTTGTTTGACACGATCATTAAAGTCGACAGTTAATTCACGAATCATCCCAGAGACACCCGTACCTATAGTGACGGACCGAACTGGATTGAGCGTGCCACTGGCTCGAATGGTGGCTACAAGTGGGCCCTCCTCAACACTCACAGTGATGTACTTTGTTTGCGTAAAACCGAAATATTTTTTACCAAAAAACCAACCAGCTCCAACTACGCTGATAAGGACAAGTAATAAAATCAACCACTTGATAAAAGATCGACTTTTTACATCTTTTTGCGATATTGAAGTATTAGAATGTGATATCAAGATAATAGAATCTAGCTAAGGTTGATTTGCAAAAAAGGATGAACGTATGACAGCATCATTAAACCCCTTGAACCAAAATGATACTCCCGTTTGGAGTATTTTAAGTGCTCGTCACAAAATGATAGAACAGCAAATTCGTCCATGGGGGATCTCTGAAACAAAATATTTAGATGCACTAGAAATTGTCAAAAGAGAGTTATTTGTGGATGAGTCCCAAGTACCTTTGGTATTTTCAGATCTGCAACTGCCAATCCATGGTTCGCAAGAAGTCATGATGGAACCCAAAGTAGAAATTCGTGTCCTACAAGCACTTGCTCCTTCTGGGAAAGATGAGGTTTTAGAAGTCGGAACAGGTTCTGGTTACATGGCGGCTTTATTAGGGTATTTTTCTAAAACTGTCAAAACAGTGGATATTCACCCGGAATTGGTCGATTTTGCCCTCTCCAATCTCAACAAATGCCGTATTCCGAATGTGCGCGCTGAAGTGGGAGACGCGGTAAAGGGCTGGCATATCGAATCTAATCAAAGTTTTGATGTGATTTGTGTGTCTGGTGCTGTTGTCAAGATTTCTGAAGGGCTAAAATCACAATTAAAGATTGGTGGCCGACTATTTGCCTTTGTGGGACAAGCGCCTCTTATGAGCGCTATTTTAGTAAAGCGTATCAGTCATGACTATTTCCAATCACAAGTGCTTTTCGAAACTTTAGTGCCGATGTTGCACCTTGATCAAGCGGAGCTAAGTACTTTTGAGTTTTAATCCACCACTCCTTACTATTTTTTTGCTTACTGAGCGAAAAAATGGATAATAGAGGATGATTATTAGACTACTTATAAAAGCTTGAATGTACAACCAAAGACCCTCGCTCATCTTGCCTCAACCTGAAACTACTTCCTCTAGCCATGTCTTCACGTTTGGGACTCGATTGTTGGTTGGTGTTTTACTTTCCGCCATTGGCCTTACGCCTTTTTCGAGCTCTTTTGCGCAACGTAAAAATGCGCCGAGTACAAACATGACTGCTACTTTAGTCATGCAAGCACCAACTCAGGATCTTGGTCCGCGCTTGGTAGATCCGAAAAATCCTCAAGCGATGGATTTAATTAAGTTGTTTCAAGAGGCGGCGCAATATGATCCAGCTTTTTTAAGCGCTAAAAATGCCTATATCGCTGGAAAAGAAGCCTATTGGCAGGCATTTGCTGTGTTGTTTCCGCAAATTACTGGCACCTATTCCACGGGCCGCACTGATTTACGTTTTGATCCGAACTTAGGCAAAGCCGATTATGGCTATTCTGCTTCTGGATGGGGTGTTCAACTAACCCAGCCACTATTTAATTGGTCCGTTTTTGAAAAATATAAGCAAGGTGATTTACTCACTGGTGTCGCTGAAACAAACTTTGCTTTGGCCCAACAAGACTTAATTTTAAGAGTATCACAAGCATATTTTGACGCTCTAACATCCCAAGATAATCTCGATTTGTATCGCAATAAAAAAGGACTGATTAAACAACAGTTGGATCAAGCCAAACGTAACTTTGAAGTCGGTACTGCAACCATAGTTGATGCGAATGAAGCGCAGTCACGTTATGACCTTGTAATTGCTCAAGAAATTGCAGCCCAGTCTGATTTGTTAGTCAAAAAAGCTGTACTTGAACAAATCGTGGGTAAACCGATTGATGCCATTTTGCCATTGGCCAAACAAGCAAAAATAGAACAAGTGGTTGAGGGAAGAAAAATCAAGTTCCTGAAAAAAGATAAAGGTGAGTTTGCGAGCAAGGATATTATTGAATCTCTTCACCTTTCTACAGGGCAATCAATGGATGATTGGGCAAGGCAAGTAGAAGAAGTTAATTACAACGTGATTATCAGTCGCCTTAATTCTGAAATAGCTAAAAGTAATTACAACAGTTCCCGCGCTAGTCGTCTACCAACGGTTAATCTAGTTGGCTCAACAGGTTACAACACGCAATTAGGCAGTTTAACGTCTGCCCTACCGAATACGTATTACTCGACTCAATATGGTTTGCAATTATCCATGCCGATCTTTACTGGTGGTTTTATTTCATCGGCAATTCGTCAAAACGCAGCCGTGTATGATCAATCGATCACCAATCTCGATTTAGTGAAAAAAACCAATGCAACTGCTGCCAAGCAAGCTTATCTTGGATTCAATAGCGGCTTATCGCAAATCAAAGCTTATGAAGCTGCTGAAAAATCGGCTCTATCTTCTTTGCAATCGAATAAAGTGGGTTATGAAGTAGGTGTCAGGATTAACATCGATGTTCTCAATGCGCAAGATCAATTAATTACCACGCAGTCCTCACTTTATAAATCTCGCTATGACACGATCATGAATGGACTCAAACTCAAAGCTTTAGCGGCGGTCCTCGCCGATGACGACTTAATTGCAGTGAATGCTTTATTGCACTGAAGTTATCTAAAGTTCATCTCTAGTTTTTCTTCATTCAATATGGATTTTCTTTGCCTTTCAAGCAGGTTTTATCATCGATAATTTTGATATTCATTTAACTCAAAACAATATGGGCCCTGATTGGGAAGAGTTTATATCCGTAATAACACCCCCTACTCCAGATGACTTTTTGAGTTCTTAAGACAGAAATACGTTTGAGATAAATCGTGACTCTTTTCATAAAATCAAAGAGTAAATATAAAGCAAATTTGAAGACATATTTTATAAATACTTATTTTAAACAAAAATGATTAAAATCAATTATTTATAAAATATAATTCCGTAATTTACGAAGATAGATTCCGTAATTTATATATTTATATTCCTTAATTTATGATACTAGATTCCGTAATTTAGGTTAGAATATTTATATGAATCAATCCAAATATTTCAGTCGCAGTATTGCGCCTCGCATGAATGAGGCGCTTCTCGACACGCCTATCGTTTTACTAGCTGGTCCCCGTCAAGCAGGTAAAACAACGCTCGTGAAAGAAGTCGCCGCGAGAAAAGATATGAAATATTTGACCTTGGATGACCAGCTAACCAGGTTATCAGCCAAAGAAGATCCGGAGGGCTTCATCCGAAGTCTTCAATTTGCGGTGATTGATGAAATTCAAAGGGCCCCTGATTTATTGTTGGCTATGAAAAAGTCCGTAGATAATGATCGTCGTCCAGGCAGATTTTTATTAACAGGATCAGCGAATATCATGACCCTACCAAAGGTGGCTGATTCATTGGCAGGAAGGATGGAGACCCTATCTTTATTACCACTTTCTCAAAGCGAAATCGAAGGTAATACAGCTAATTGGGTCGATCAATTGTTCATCAAGAAAATTTTGCCTGTATCTCATCTTGCCGTTGGCGAAGATTTAATACATCGCATCTTACAGGGTGGTTTTCCTGAAGCAATTTCTAGACCTCAAAAACATCGTCGAACTGCTTGGTTTAGACAATATCTTGAATCTATCGTTGTGCGGGATGTTCAAGATATTGCAGAAATTGATAAATTGGATCAACTACCAAGGTTTTTAAGAGCACTTGCGCAAACGGCTGGTCAAATGTGTAACTATTCCCAATTAGGCGGTCAAGTTAGCTTAGATAGTAAAACAGTTAACAAATATATTGGCATATTTGAAAGTATGTATCTACTGCGCCGCTTAGAAGTTTTTTCCAATAATCGTCTTGGAAGCGTCATTAAAACTCCTAAATTACAATTTATGGACTCAGGCCTATTGAGCACACTCATTGGCCTTAATGAAGAAGAAATATTGATTGATCGAAGTAGATTTGGTCATGTGCTGGAAAGCTTTGTTTATGGGGAGATAATTAAACATATTGCATCATCCCATCATGATTATCAAGTCATGTACTACAGAGATAAAGAAAAAGTCGAAGTTGACTTTGTTCTCCAAAATGAAAGAGGTCATCTGATTGGTATAGAGGTAAAAGCTTCCGCAACCATCAAAGAAAGTCACTTATTGGGTTTAAAAAAACTTGCCCAATACTGTGGAGAAGAATTTCAAATGGGAGTTGTGCTCTATGATGGTTCAGAAACAATGCCACTTGGAAATGATATTTGGGCAGTGCCTTTGTCATCTCTTTGGGGGAAGTCAATCAATGAGTAATTCGATATTCACACATTTCCTTAACTAAATAAAAACACTTTTAAATTGATAAGTATGTTGAAAATTAAAGTCATACTTAATTCCTTTTAAAAAGTAATTAGCTTTAAGTTAGGAGAAGGGTAGCTGCTGCAAGGACTTCTTCCAAAGTCGGAGCTTGCTGCTTATCGCCAAGATTGATAACTTGCTGACTCCAATACCCCTCTGTCTTCCATTTAGGTGAGTCGACGTAAAGCTCTATCGTTGGAACATCTAATACCGCAGCTAAGTGGGTCAAGCCTGTGTCCACACCGATGACTAATTTGGCTTGTGCATTAATGACAAAAGCATCTTGAATCGAAAAAGCTTCAGGCACGATAGAGTGTGGCACTTCTTTCGAAAGTTGCTCACTCATGAGTTTTTCTTTAGGACTACCCCAAGGAAATACGATGATCAAACCTCGTTGTGACAATTCATTTCCAATTGCAATCCAATTTTCCATCGACCAACTTTTAGCCAGTCTTGCCGTCGCATGAAAACACATAACATAGGAATTCTTATCAAACCCAAGGGGATTAGGTAGATGCAGAAGAGATTCTATTAACGTTGGCGGATAAAACTGCGGAGGTGACTCCTCTCTCTTGGGCACTAGCGTTCCAAGTCCTCCAGCCGCAACAGCTCTTGAACGGTCAACGGCGTGATATTGCAGTGGAACTTTAACGCTCTGCGTATAAAACAGCCTAGAAAGAGGCTCATAACCAGAGTCTTCGGTACGATTACCGATCCCTGAAACGATCGCTTGAGGTGATTTTCTTGCTAAAAATGTAATGATTGCTGATTTAAGAAGACCTTGGGTTTCTATGACAATATCGTATTGGACTAACTGTAACTGTTTTTTTTGCAATTGAAAGTCTTGCAAGATAGAACTCCATCCCCGATACTTCAGTTCTTTACGAAATCTACGTAAACTCATAGGAATGATGTGGTCAATCCCTTTGAAGCTCTCGGTTGTGAGTAGTGGTGTGATAAGTTCAACGTAGGCTTCTTCAATCACCCAATCCACTCTTGCATCAGGATATTGTTTACGAATATCCCAAACAATCGGCAAGTTATGTAAAACATCCCCCAAGGAAGAAAGTTTCACAATCAATATGTTCATACAATTTTTTCAAGAATCGACTTTACAGCATCTCTTGGCGAAATCGGATCACCTGTTGGAGTATGCAACTGCTCAAGATTCCAATCCAGCCAAATCGTTTCTAAAGTATTGAGTATCGACTGCTGATCTAAGGTATGGCTCAGATAATGATTACGCCCCATCAAAATACGATCTAACTCAGGATTACGATTGGTGATCCCCCAAATAGGCCGATACGCCCAAAAATAGTCATACAACTTAGAGGGAATATATTCCGCACACCATTCATAGTCACCATGTAACATCAGCAAGACATCTGAGCTTCGCATGATTG
>CANHPL010000056.1 GCA_947462685.1 Burkholderiaceae bacterium
GCCGAGCAGGCGCTCCATCACCATCAATGATCAAAGACATCGCCTTAGTGTCCGCTTGTAATAAGTGGACACGATCATCGAACCACTCTTGCGGCATCTATCAAGATGATCAGCGTTTAAAGCCAGGCGGCCCTCGGCGGAGGGGTACGTTAGAGGTTGGGTAAAAGCGGTTGATTGGGACACTGAAGGCACCCTTACCTTCTCAAACGACATTAGCCAGCAACAGGCAGAACAGGCCTTACGCCGCTTTTGGAACAGGGTGGACACAGCACTGTATGGCAATGCAGCCAAACGCTATGGCAAACGCTGCGAGCGCCTAAATGTGATTGAGGGCGACGGGATAGCTAGCCGTTACCACTTCCATATAGCAGCCAAACGCCCGTCAGAACGCTTTGCTACCATAACCGCTTTTGCAGATTTCCTGCGCAAACAATGGCTAGCGGACAACCCCAATAATTTCGTCGTCTCTTTCGCACCCATTAGGGACGTTGAGCGATACACAAATTACATCACCAAAAACATACAGCGCGGGCATTGCGATGCGCTGATACTAGATAGCAGTCATATTTCCGCTGCCAGCTAATTCGTAGAACACAGCGTCCTTATTAGTGATTGAGAAGATACGAGACTTGGTTTCGTGTCTTGTCAATTACTATTGTCTAGATTCTAATGAATTAGCTTTCTTAAACTCGCAAATATTCTCTTAGACACACACATTCAAACTAAGAGAAAATGAGAGCTATCGAGCTTATCAAAGCGAACTTGTGAGCTGAAGATCAGCGAAGATCACGGGAGACGCGAAGTGTCGACTTTCATCACTGAATTATATGTCGCCAACACAGCATAGTAAAAGCGAATTGGCGACATATAGGGATATGTGACAGGATTACTTCTTCATTCCAACTTTGCCAGCCTTGCTGAGATGCTTTCCTTTAGCAGCAGCTGCACTAGCAAGCTCTCCGTCCAATTCACCAGCATCAACTGCTTTGATGACAGTTGTGATGGTTTTTGGCAGGTCTTCCAGCTTATCAAACTCAATGGCTGTCATCCCATTGCTGATGACAAGCGGGCGTGTCCCATAACGCACTGTCATCAGTACCTTGCCTGCCACACTTTTATACCACCACGGCTTGAGGCGCACTGGCCGTTGGATGCGCACGGGTTCACCTTCTGCGTTGGCGGCAGTAATCCATCGCATACGATTATAGGATTTCCCACCCAGCTGTGCTTCAGCAAGTGCCAGTTGTTCCTCCAACTTCCCAATCAGTTTATTACGGCGGAACTGTTCAGGAGTTTTCGTCAGACTAGCGGGATTAGCTACGACTTTAAGGTTTCCTAACAAGCTCAAATGTACCTCCTGTTTGTTGTGCAGATACAGCGTGCTTCCAAGCGTCGCTAATTCCTACCAAAACCGGTTCAATATCATGTCTTTTCAATCAATTATTTGGTGTGCTCAAAGGGCCACGATTTCACATACTAGCACTGGACTAGACGCATATATTTGCTTCAGTCTTTCATTTGGACAATCTGTTTTTCTGCCAATCGATCAATCTTTTCGGTTGCTCGTGTTCCAAATAGAACAACAATCAGCATTGTAGTCATGCGCTACTATGCGTAATCGTGGCTAATAGAGCGAACTGGGCTCTAGTGATAAATGCACAACGATGGCGCTACAAATAGCGCCATAGGTTAAGCGCAATTAGAGCCCGCTACAGCAGGTTTTTGGTGCAGAGCTAGTTGGGTAGCGGCCGTGGGTACAGCCCGCCCTACAGGGCCCTTATAACGCTTGGACTGGGCCCGCTGCTAATGGCAATTGGATGCATAACCACGTGTGGAGGGTATAGATGCAAAATCACCACCCCAAAAGCACAAGTACTCCACCCCAAAAATCCGCAGTTCATATTTTAAGGGGGGCAGGAACCATTTCAACTATGCCTGCCCCAATAACGAGCAACACTTTTTTAAAATGCTCTATCCCCATCATAAGTGTGAGCTTTCCCGTCAAATGTTTTGTTGCCCTTGGAGCCAGCTGTTGTGCTTCTGCCTTGAGTGAGCTGGGATGGGCGGTTAGCACCCTGAGGTTTCGGCTTGGGTTTTGTCGATGTGGGTAGATTTTTCGTTTTGGGAATTGGCAGCAGCTTTTTAGTGCCTGAGGGTTTTTTAGGAGGCCTGCTGGAGCCCTTGGTTAGTTTTTGCTTGGCTTTACTTTGAGCAATCGTTTCAGCCTGAGCCTGTTGAGCAATTGCAGCCCACGTATTGTCCATAATGGTACGCAGCAACATCAGCTGCCCTTGTGCATCCGCAAATTCATAAAATCGCATGTTGTTTCCCTTCCCTGTATTTAGCCTCCAGGGAAAAATGCACATGCTCACTGGCTAAACCTCCAGCAATCAATTCAACGTCAAAACCTACTGGTTCAGAAATTCATTGCCGCTGCTGAGTCAGCTAGGCTCAACATAGAGCCAAAACTAGAGAACGCTTTAGAGGGCTTATTTCTCCGTTTTGTATAAATAACTTTATCCAAGTGAGGATTACAGGTTGGCACGCCCATTGTCATAGTGCTGCAAAATCCGTTCGGATGTGTGACGGTAAGCCAACGAACATCCCCAGATTTATGATTCATTGCGACGTTTTTTGGTGAATACAGGAAATTCACCTCGCGTGATGTTTGAAATAATTTCTTCGGCAAAACGCACATATCTATAGCCCATCTGTGTATTGGGAATATTCTTTTTGTAATTGGGATCTGGTTCATTTTTCTTAGAACGGGGTTTGGGTTTCATAGCAGCTTGAATATCCACTTCCCTCCCACTGACCATGTTGTACAAATCAGCATAGGGCAGGCGTGGGTATTGCTGTTTTATTTCCCAAGCACGGAGATATCTATCCAGCGCCGCCACAACAGGTTTTCCCGTCACAGGATATTGCGCATAACTCACGGACATGCGGTATCGAGTGCTGCTCATTCTAGATTCTAATATTCTACGTACTTGCCGCAAGCGCAACAGCAGCTTCTTGTCCAGGGGCACTTCAATGAGGATTGTGTGGGGTTTCTCTTTGTAGCCTGCAAGATTGTTTATTGTATGTGGCTCTGAAACGGGTGGTTCGCTGAACAGGTGGGAGTGCGTTTTCCACCATGCCCAAAAATCCTCGCCTCTTACATCACCAAAATCCGCATAGAGTTTTGCCAGCCGGCCCTGCCCATTGTTCTCGCATGTTTTAATGTAGGCGTGGTTGAGGCGGAGGAATGCCCACCAATAATAGAACACAGAGGCTTTGTAGTTCTCTTCTTGGGGCAACCTCATGGGGGGATTGGGACGTGATTTACGTCTAGTTCGCCCAGTTTTTAGGGGTGGGCTCTGAATAAAAAAGGCTTTTGCCACTAAAATCTCCCTGCCTGTTGAACCTGCACTCTAATTGTATACTGATCGGTTATCAAACTAGATCTCATCTCGGCGTTCATAGTTCCGGGTGTATTCTCTTATTTGTCAGCTGAGAGCTGACTTCATAGGAGAGCAAAAATGACAAATACGCATGGAAAGAACTCAGCCTACATTTCACAAATGGATAGGCTCATTAAACAGCCACAAAGAATGTCAGCTGCGGATTTTAAAAAAGCTGAAACGCCTAGAATTCCAGAGCAAGAAATGATTGATGTTGGCGTGGAAGCGTTCATAGCTGCTCGCCAGCCTTTTTGTAACGCTAAGCTGAAGAAACTATCCCATGTAACTAAAAAGCATGGAGGAATGAAAAACAGGGCTTTCACTAACGCAATTGATACTGCCATTGCGTCCAATAGGATGCAGAAAGGAATACGCTGTCAAAGTGGATGGTTAGTTCAATATCACGGGGGAGAAAATCCCTTTCATACGTTCATACAACATTGGTGGAATTCTGACATGGCGGATAATCATTTTGATAATACGCCTGTTGGAGAGAAGCTAAATTCATATGTGTTGGACTTTGATATCTATCAATATGGAAGCGATAATTTCCATTACATTAAAAGCAATGTTGCTTGCAGCTTACTTCTGCAAAACGGTGTGTTTTCAATGCTATACGACGCTGGGAGAATGCATTTCATTGAATTGTCAGAACTGCGAACAGAGCTCTTGTTCAAATAGCCTGCATGCATAGCAGCACGGATAGATTTTTACAGCTTACAGAAGAGAATTCTGCCTTCAGCTTCTGTTCTTTCAAAATGAGTGTTTAACACGCACTCGCTATCCGTGCTGATTAATTTCTCAGTCTCTACTGATTGTCTCCCGCGCACAGATGATTCTATAAAAAGAGCGCCTCTTAGCGTTAGACACAGGGATACGAGCGGTTTTCAATGATACTGAAGGGATGAAGAAATACTACTGCGTATAATCATTAATATGAAAATGTAGAGAAACACGCGTTCTCGAAACTATGACGCCTGCCAGATTTTCCTCCACGGCTAAAATGTCAGCTAATGCATATTCTCTTACATTTTCCCCTAAGTCTTTGAAAAATGGAAGAAGACTCCTGTTACCAAAAGCGGTAGGAATTAAAAATATTTGAAAATAACTTTTAACGCACTAAAATTAAACATTTGGATGCGCATATGAAGCAGGCAAAAACGCTCACAGACAAGCAGCTCAAGGCTGTCCTAGCCCACTGCGCTACCCGCAGGCATGCTGCGAGGGATAGGGCTATTGTGCTGGTGAGCCACCTTGCTGGGCTGCGTGCCAAGGAGATTGCCCTGCTCACAGTCCCCAACGTAGTAGGTGAGCAAGGCATTAGAGATGAGTTTGTACTCAGCCCCCAGCAAACCAAGGGGCGCAAGGCACGGCGGGTGTTTTTAAATGCCAAGCTGCGCAGTGAGCTGGCGGCTTATCTAAAACACGCAAAGCTGGGCAAAAACTGCCTCGCACTGTTCCAAAGCCAAAAAGGCGCTGGTTTCTCAGCCAATACCATGTGCCAGCTGCTCATCCGCATCTATGAGGACTGTGGGCTGGAGGGGGCAACCAGCCACAGCGGACGGCGCAGCTTCATCACCAACTTGGCAGCCAAGGGTGTGAGCGTGAGGGTGCTGGCTGAATTGGCAGCGCACTCCTCTATCAGCACAACTCAACGCTACATCGACGTCAATGACACGCAATTGAGGGCGGCGGTGGAGATGGCTTGAATCATTTAGAATATCTAATATTATAAATTCTGAGCGTGGTTCTGATTTTCAGGTAAAACTAGTATGGCCAACTTCAATGGCACGAGTGGCGATGACGTCATTGATTCCAAAAATATCAATCTCCCCTACGGCTACAACATCTTCGCCTTCGCGGGAAATGATATCATCGCCTTTGGCAATTATGGCGGAGGTGCTGATGGCGGCGCAGGCAATGATAAGCTGATTTCGACAGATGGCACGTCTGGAGTGTTATATTGGACTTCTCCATCGGGAATTACAGCAAATTTGGAGACAGGTATAGTTGCTGATGGCTGGGGTACCGTCGATACTCTTATAAATGTAAAATCCCTCTCTGGCAGCCCTTACGCTGACAACATAATCGGATCAAAATATAATGATGTTTTCGGAGCCAGTTCGGGAAATGATTATTATGATGGCAATAGTGGATATGATGTCATTAGATTTTACAATGTAAAAACATTTGCAATATCTAGCATGAATTTGTCTGATTCTTTTTTGATTAATTGGCAAGATACTTTTGGAGCATACTCGTCAGCAACTATTAAAAATATAGGCAAAATTGAATACTCAAGTAGTTCAAATGCTACAAGCTTGATTTTATCAAAATCCATATTTGATAGTGTTGGAAAAGATCTATTAATTGGCACTAATTCAGATGAAAAATTTTATTTGAATCCTGGAGCAAAAACTGTTTTTGGAAATGGCGGTTATGATACGGTTACTTTCTGGAATATGAATACTTATGATTTTAATATCACCTATGATCAACCAAATGATTTCTTTACAGTCCAGACACAATCGTCAAAAAGTGTTTTGTACGATGTCGACGTACTCGTTTTTTCGGACAAATCTTTAAGCAAGTACGATTTTAACGGCGGATTTAAGTCTGAAATTGCACCGATAGCTTGGAATGCGCCATTAGGCTCCTGGTTAACTGAATTTCGCGCAGGAGATTTTAATGGTGACGGATTTTCTGACTTAATTCTAATCACACAAGTAGGAAGTGGATCTGCGCCCTCTCCAGTTTTTATTTTTAGTAGCGATGGCAAAGGCTTTTTTACAAATACTACCAATTCTATTTTTGGAAGAGAATTATCGATTATTTCAGGCGGAGGTAGAACACTAATTGGAGACTTTAATAATGATTTTGTATCTGATGTGTTTCAATTAAATTTTGGTAACGATGCTCCTCCCTTTCCAAAAGGTGAAAATTATTTGTTTTTATCCTCTAAATCTTCTGGAAGATTAATTGATGCCTCTGCCTCTTTGAACCAACTTCCACAGCTAAATCATGGAGGATCTTTGAGCGATGTAAACAATGATAATTTCATTGATTTGGTCATTAATACCCTATCTGACGGTAATCAATTATGGATGAACGATGGAACGGGGAAATTTATTCAAAAATTGGGGTCAATACCGATTCAGAATTTTTTAGATCAAGCTGGAAATGCTAATTCATCTCCCAATACTTATTCGGCTTTAATTGATTTAAATAAAGATGGATTTAAAGATCTTGTTCTAGGTACCTATATACCTAACATAAAATCTATTATTTATTTTAACGATGGATCCGGAAATTTTTCAACCGATAAATCAATAAGTCTTCCAAATAGCATTTTGCATAGCACTAATGCTCAAGATATAGTTACCGATATAAGTTCGATAGATATTGACAATGATGGGATACCTGAACTTATTCTTAATATAACGAATGGGGCGTATACAATTCCATATATTCAATTTTTGAAAAAAAGTCAGAATTCTTATATTGATGTGACTGACATAGTTGTTCCTCAATCAACTTTGTCTGGCTTAGGTGCTTATTTACATATTTATGCTTGTGATTTTAATCGTGATGGATTTCAAGACATACTGGCTTCATCTAGCGGTGGGGACCAATCATCGGCCATCTTTATGAACAAGGGAGACGGAACTTTTTATAAAGCACATGAATTCTCTCCAGGTTATAGCGCTGTAGCTTCCGACTATGATAATGACGGCATGACGGATGTCATAACAGCAAATAATAATAATATTACTGTTTGGACCAACCTTTTTAATAATGGACATATTTACAGAGCTAATTTCGGGGGGGATACTCTTTTAGGATCTGCTGGAAATGATACGTTTTACGGCAATGATGGAAATGATGTCATAAATGGTGGAGGTGGTTTCGATACAGCTATTGCGAGAGGAGCTATAAAAGACTATTCTATCATACGTTTAAATTCTGATGTTATTGTTTCAGATAAGATAATTGGTCGAGACGGCAACGATAAGCTAACAAACATAGAGCGCATCGACTTTACCGACGGCGATTTAATATTTGACGTGACAAGCGCCAATGCTCCTGCAGCATATCGTCTTGGCCAGCCCCCATGATGTGATCCGGTTGTTATGTTAGTTGACGATTTGGTTTGTAGCTAGCGCTGGGGTGGCCGGCGAAGCTGGTTGGGGTTGCGCAGCCGGCCACTGTAGAACCTCTGGTGCAGGCGGGTGATATCGCAGTGATGA
>CANHPL010000057.1 GCA_947462685.1 Burkholderiaceae bacterium
ATTCATGATTTCAACCGTTGGTAACCATAAGGTGTTGATCTTATGTCCAGTTGATTTCTCAAAATCTGGAACCATTGCTAAGTAAGCATCTTTAAAGGCCACAGAGGCAATTACTTTAATTTCAGCAGCCATTGCTGAATGTCCAAATACTCCAACGGTACAACCAATAGCAATCATGATTTGTTTGATGTTCATACATGTCTCCTATGAGCTTTCTTTTTTAATTAATGCCCAACGTGTAAAGCATTTAATAATCGAGATACCATGTTGTATGCTGAAATTGTTGTGACTACTTCTAAAATTTCGCGGTCATTAAAGTGGCCTTTGACCTGATCATATAATGAGTCAGGTACCTGAATATCCCTAGTCATTACATCGGTCATCTCCATCACAAGGATTTCTACATCAGTAAACCCAGATGTCACTTTTTCTTGTTGAACTAAATGGATTTGCTCTTCAGAGACACCTGCATTGATTGCATGAGGGCGATGCGCGTCAAATTCGTAATGCGCACGATTGAGTACTGCCACTCTTAAAATCATGAGCTCTTTTAAACTTGCAGGCAAAGAACTTCGATTGCGAACTGCAGTTAATAAGGCTTCCCAACCTTGGGCAATTTCAGGGCTATTGAGCAAGGTGCGATAAAGGGGCGAGATTCTCCCTCGCTCTTTTAGGATGTTAGCTTCGATTTCAGCCAGTTCTGGTTTAGTGCCAGGTTCGATTTCTTGGATTCTTTTATTCATCTATTTACTCAGGTTTAATATTTTTAGCTTTAATCAGTTTAGTCCATTTGTTAATATCATTTTTTAGGACAGACCCCAACTCATCAGCGCTCGATCCTACAGGGTCCGCTCCAGATTGCAGCAAACGATTTTTGATATCTTCTTGTGCTAATACTTTTTTCATAGCCGCATTAATACGATCAATTTCAGATTTAGATGTACCAGCTTTCGCAAAGAGTGCGTACCAATTATTCGAATCAACGCCAGGAACTCCCATTTCAGCAAAGGTCTTTATATCAGGTAATGCAGGGCTTCGTTTCGGCGCGGCGATGCCGATTGGCTTTAACTTGCCTGATTTAATGTAACTAATTAATCCAGGTATGTCCCCAAAGAATCCATCCACATGCCCGCCAAGAACATCGGTAATTGCGGGTGCTGCTCCTTTGTAGGGGATATGTAACAACTTACCCTTGGTTGAGTCTGCTAGTTGTTCCATGGCTAAATGGGGCACACTACCTGTTCCAGAAGATGCCATGGTCACTTCTTTTTGTTTGGAAATCGCCACAAATTCTCCGCCGGTATTGGCAGGATTATTTGGATTTACAACCAATACTTCAACATTGTTGACGACCAAGGAAATAGGCGCTAGGTCTCGCAGTGGGTTGTAGGATAACTTTTCATAAAGTCCAGGATTAATGGCCACTGCACCAGCACTTGTAAACCAAAGAGTTTTACCATCTGCGGGAGCGTTGATCATATATTCCGCAGAGATGGCGCCATTACCCCCTGGTTTGTTATCAATAATAATTTGTGCTCCTAATTCTTTACCTAATGGTTCAGCAATGGTTCGTGCTACAAAATCAACTGGGCCTCCCGGAGGAAAAGCAACTAACATTTTGATGGGATTCGTTTGTGCCCAAGAACTACTTACGACGACAAGGCCTAACAATACTTGGGCTATTTTTGCAGTTGTTTTCATCTTATTCTTCTCTTTTACATTTATTAATCACACTTAGCGGACATACCGCCATCCACAACAATTTCCGTTCCAGTAATAAATCGCGCTTCATCAGATGCTAAGAACACTGCAGCATTGGCAGTGTCCATACCATCTCCCATAAACGGCAAAGGAATCCGCGCTTGACGCTGCTCTAAAATAGCGGAAACATCACCACCCGTTCTTTGTTTTGCTAATCTTGTCTCAACCATTGGCGTATGTAATTGACCAGGAACAATGGTATTAACACGAATACTTTGTTTAGCATATTGCACGGCTAATACTTTAGAAAATTGAATAATGCCGGCCTTCGTCGCTGCATAAGCAATTTGCGCAGATCCCGTCCAACGGGTTCCTGAAGTGGATGCCATATTAATAATAGCTCCAGAACCTTGGGCAATCATATGCGGTAAGGCGTATTTACAAGTTAAAAATACGCTCTTTAAGTTGTAATCAACCTGAGTATCCCAAACCTCTTCTGACATTTCTACTGGCCCACCTTTAGCAGATCCACCAACATTATTGACCAGAATATCAATCCGCCCAAACTTCTCCATACAGTCTTGTACCATCTTCTCGATAGAAGCTGATTGCATGACATCAACAATCCCCGTTTTGATTTGGACCACATCATCACCAGCATACGTCAATGTTTCATCGAGGCGTGCTTGATCAATATCTGCGGCGTAGACTTGTGCGCCCTCTTGAGCAAAACGAACGGTCATTGCGCGGCCATTACCCCAGCCTGGACCAACTGATCCGGCACCCGTGATTAATGCAATTTTTCCTTGTAGACGATTTGCCATTGTTCTTCTTTAATAATGTTTAAATTGGTAAAAACTTGCTGGATTGGAAACCATTATATGCTCGATTTTTTTCTCAGAATCAGCAATTTGATGAATCGTATCTACTAAAATTTCATCATGGGGAATATGATGGTGATTTGGATGTGGCCAGTCTGTTCCCCAAACACATTTTTGCGTAAAACGGTCTACTAATATTTTGGCAAGTTTTGCCCCTTCAGTATAGTCACTACTGTTCACAATACGATCTACGCCACTGACTTTAACATGCATACTAGGATGATCTAACAAACGTAATAAAGCCTGAAAATCTGAATGCTCAGAACCTATTAAAGCATCGACACGCCCCATATGATCAATCATTACCGGCGCAGCAGATTGCTTTAACTGTGGAGCCAACTCATGTACTAAATCGCTACTAAAGTGCACTTGCAGATGCATGCCTAATGGTTCTAAACGTTTACTTAACTCTAAGATATCCTCCATCGAATCACTATTCTTTAGATGCGCCATAAAGTTAAAGCGCACACCTCGAAATCCTTGTTGATACATCAATTTCAACTCTTCAGTAGTAATTGATGCACGGCACAGTGCCACACCTAAGTAAGATCCTGGCCTCGCCTGCATTGCATCTACCACGACGGCATTATCAAAGCCATGTAAGGCAGTTTGGACGATCACGCAACGCTCAATGCCTAAGATTTGATGCAATGCAAATAGTTTTTCTTTGGGAGCATCTAAGGGCGTAAATGTACGATCAGGCAAATAGGGAAAACGTGCGGCAGGACCAAAGATGTGGCAATGGGCATCGCAAGATAAAGCTGGTAATTTGATCTTGGGTGCTTGAACCTCTTCCCAATAGGTTCTTTTGATTTCAGTCATAACGATCCTTTTTTTCGAGTAAATCTTGAATGTGTAAATTTCGAATAGGTGCACAAAATTGATAAAAACCAATTGCGACCAAAAGTGTAACAAACCCGCCAAATGCAATCGAGGGTACAAGTCCTAACAAACTGGCAGCAACCCCAGACTCTAGTGCACCTAGTTCATTGGAAGAGCCTACGAATATGCCATTAATAGAACTAATTCGACCACGCATGTGATCTGGGGACGTTAATTGAAAAATGGCGATCCGAACCACAACGGATACAGAATCAAAACAGCCGGTAAGGAACAGAAAAAAAGCGCTCACCCATATTGTGGTCGACAAACTAAAACAGATCATTGATATCCCAAACCCAGCTACTCCGACCAAAACATATTTTCCAGAGTTGATCAAAATGGGCTTTCTGGCGAAATAAAATCCCGTCAGAATTGCACCAATCGCTGGTGCTGCTCGCAATATTCCAAGGGTTTCGGGGCCTTGGTGCAAGACCTCTTTCACAAATGCTGGCAACATCGATACTGCACCGCCAAATAAAACTGCTAGCATATCAATGCTCATGGCCGACAGAATCAGTCGATGGTTTTTGACATACAAAAAACTCTCTTTAAAACTTTCCCAAAATGGGGCTGTATTTTTTTCTCTTTTAAAATTCTTTAGGTTAACCATGAATACACCATACTGGCCTAAAAGTGCACATAATCCGGCAATGCAGTAGGTAAAGTCTAAGCCGATCGTTGCAATCAAGATTCCCGCTAATGCAGGGCCTGTGACCACACATGCTTGAAACGCTGATGAGGCATAGGCTGAATATTTTGGTGTTAAATCTCGAGGGATTACTTGCCCAAAAATAGACTGATATGCAGGTCTTAATAATGCTCTTCCTACACCTAACACAGCCACGGATAAATAAATATAAAACTCTGCCGGCTCAAATATTCCTCTTGCGACAAACATCAAAAAAATACCAATTGCCACATGCATCACACTAGAAATAGTTGCAATCATTCTTCGAGAATGGGTATCTACCCAATGTCCTGCAAATAACGCGAAGATAAAATATGGAATCAGTTCAACTAATCCGAGCAAGCCTAATGACATGACACTATTCGTGATGTCAAATAGATGCCACCCAACGGCAACCATCAACATTTGGTAACTGAGCGTACTTCCTACACGATAAATAAGGGTAGCAGTAAAGTCGCGACGTATGGCGGGTGTGGATTCCATAGCATCAGTTTAAGCGAAGTTTGAGATGGAACTCTCTACTACGCTAATGGATGATGCTTGGCTCTGGAGTTTCATGCCCACTTGGCGAGCCATCATCTATAGATGATTGGAGTAGATGACGATCTTCCGCTAAGAATAAATACATAGCTGGCACAACAAATAGGGTAAACAAGGTACCAATTGATAAGCCTGTGAAAATCACAATACCCATCGATTGACGACCAGCTGCTCCTGCTCCTGAGGCGACTACTAGAGGAACTACACCAAATACCATCGCGGCAGTTGTCATTAAAATAGGGCGAAGTCTTGTCGCACTTGCTTCAACAATGGCTTCCAACTTCGACCTACCTTGTTGTTGTAAATGATTTGCGAATTCCACCATCAAAATACCGTGTTTACTAATCAAGCCCATGAGAGTCACAATACCTACTTGGGTATACACATTAATACTCGTTAAGCCAAGATTAATAAAAATTAATGCTCCAAAAATAGCCATTGGTACGGATACTAGAATCACAATCGGATCCCTAAAACTTTCAAACTGAGCTGCCAGAATTAAGAAAATAATAATAATCGCAAAAAACATCGTGCCGACAAAGCCGCCAGACTCTTTAACAAACTGACGAGAAGGTCCCGCATAATCGACCGAATAACCAACAGGGCCAGCTTCTTTGACAGCCTGTTTAATAAAGTCAATCACCTCTGATTCAGAAACAAAGGGTGTTTTAACTCCAGATATCGTCGCTGAATTAAGTTGTTGGAAGTGATTAATCGAGCCGGGAACAACGCGGCGTTCAATATGCGCTACATTGCGCGCCTGAATTAAATTACCACTTGGAGTGCGTATCGTTTGATTGAGGATTTGATCAGAATTTAAACGGTTCACTTGTAATACTTGTGGAATCACCCGATAAGACCTGCCAGCAACTGAGAAGTAGTTAACATATCCGCCGCCCATCGCTGCTGATAATTCATTAGCTACATCTTGTTGGGTCATACCAATTGCTGCAACTTTATCGCGATCAATTACAAGTACATCTTGAGGTTTATCAATTTTTAAATCTGAATCAACGAAGAAGAACATACCGCTCTTACGTGCTTTGTCAAGAACAGCCTGAGAAACCTCATTAAGGTTTTCATAAGATTCCGTCGTGTTGATCACGACTTGAACAGGTAAGCCCTGTGCTCCAGGCAATGCCGGGAATTGAAAAGCCGCCACCCTTGCACCAGCAATTGTGTTCCACTTCTCTTGCATCTCTTTTTGGAATGTGGTGGCATTTTTTGTACGCTCATCCCAGTCTTTTAGAATGACGCCCCCAAAGCTACTTGATGGACTAGTGATCTGGAACATTTGCTGATATTCAGACTCTTTACTAGACATATCAAATATTTGATTGGCATAGGATTGCATTTGATTCACAGTTGCATTTGGCGGACCAGAAGCTTGCATTAGTACAATGCCCTGGTCTTCAGTAGGCGCTAATTCTGATTTTGACGTTGAGAATAAATAAACAACGCTGAAGAGCAATAGCGCACCCATTACCACCATGACCTGCCATGTTGAAAGAATACTCGTAAGGCGTCGTTTATAACCACTCTCCACTTTGCCGAAGATCGAGTCAATTTTTTGTAAAAATTTTCCTGGGTTTGGTTCATGCTTCAAAATACGTGAACACATCATGGGTGAAAGAGTTAAAGCAACAATCCCTGACACAGCAACTGAGCCTGCCAAAGTAAAGGCAAACTCAGTAAAGAGTGCTCCGGTTAAGCCTCCCTGAAAACCGATCGGTATATATACTGCAATCAGAACAACGGTCATCGCCAAAATCGGCATGCCAAGTTCTCTTGCTGCAAGAATCGATGCTTCTCTAGGTGACTTCCCTTCTTTTAAATGTCGATCAACGTTCTCAACGACAATAATTGCGTCATCTACTACTAAACCAATAGCTAAAACCAAAGCTAGCAGGGTCAATAAATTAATTGAGTAACCTAGAACCTGCATCATAAAAAAGGTGCCAATCAGAGAGAGTGGCATTGCAATGATTGGAATGATCACCGCTCTAAAACTACCCAAGAACAAGAAGATGACAATGGTGACAATGACCAGTGCTTCAACTAATGTTTTAATAACTTCATCAATAGATGTCGTAATAAATTTGGTGGAATCATAAACAACCTCTCCATTCAGACCCACTGGTAATTGTTTTTGTATATCTGGCAAGACATTACGAACTCGCTTTGCAACATCCAGTAAGTTTGCTTCCGGAGCAACTTTAATCCCAATAAAAACAGATTGTTTACCACTAAACGCCACATTTGTTGCGTAGTCTTCAGAACCCAAAGAAACGGTCGCGACTTGATCTAAACGAACAATATCGGACCCGTTATTTTTAATAATGAGTTTCTTAAACTCATCTAAACTGTGTAAGTCTGTACCTGCGACCAAGTCAACACTAACCATGTCTCCTTTAGTCGAACCAACTGTAGATAAAACATTATTGGCAGCCAGCGCTTTATAAACATCACTAGCACCTATGCCTAAACCGGCTAATTTTTCTTGATCAAGCCAAGCCCTGAGAGCAAATTTTCGACCGCCTAAAATCTCCGCCGTTTGTACCCCTTCAACCGAGTCCAATTTAGGTTTTACAACCCGTAGCAAATAATCCGTAATACTATTATTCGGTAATTCATCACTCGCAAATCCCATATACATCGCCGCTGTCGATTGACCAACGGCTACCGTCAAAACCGAAGCTTGCGCCTGGGG
>CANHPL010000058.1 GCA_947462685.1 Burkholderiaceae bacterium
ACTCCATGTAATGCAGGGGTTGCTCCCAAAAAGGCAGTCCGGCCATTATTGATGATATCTTCATAAATCTTTGATTCACGACGCCCTAAAGCAGATGCACGAGCTTTTTCTTGAGAAATATAGGCTGTTACTGGTGCTGCCCCATCGCGACGTAATAAACCCAATAGGTGACCACCATCATCCACCACGGAAATCGTGACGGCAAAGTTGGCTTGTGCAGCATAATTTTCAGCGGCTACTAAAATTGAAGATACATCTTGTTGAGTTAAGTAAGTACGATTTGCTGGCATTTTGTTCTCCATAGTTAATCTTTTATTTTACCTAATCTTGATGATTGAAAAAAGACGGCGTATCCACCCCAATGAATACGCCGTTAACGCCAACTAAAACTTTTATACAGTGATCGATTTTTGACTTACTTCGAAAGATTTTTTAGCAAAGCTTTTTTTACCAATTTGTATATGTAAGAAAAACACAATTCCTGATAAAGTCCCTGAAACTAAATGCATTACATGCGCTTGCTCATGGACAACTCCACGGCCGTAAAACAATGCCAAAATGGATCCAATTAGAAGTAAAGAAGTGGCTATAAAAGTTCCCCCCATCCAGACGTTCTTTTTCATTCGAAAGGCTAACTGAACATGGTGGTACATAGCCATGCCTAAGATCAATAAGAACAAATGTCCCACGATTCCATGTAAATTGATCCAAAGGCTTAGCTCTTGAATCGGTTTACCCATCAAATCATCTGATACAAACCAAGCGATGCCTGATGTCACACTTAAAATCACTCCCATGAAGGTTAAATATTTGTGCCATTGACTCATTTTTCCTATTTTTGATGCTGCTAATTGCTGTTTACTTTCCATGTTTACTCCACAATGATTGGTATTGCTCCAAATGTTTCAAAATATGGTGCATGAATATTTTTTTCGATTGCTAATGCTTTTGTTAAACAATCTGCCACAACACAGGTTGGTGCAACAATCGAATAACTTAAATCATCTTCAATGCACTCCCCAGTTTTCGGATGTATCAAATAAGACATTCCTCCTTTCTTGTTATCTCGACCAAACCGAGTGGACGAGGTTGCAACTGCTCCATCTTTTAACTTGCCCATATAAATATAGGCATTACCATATAAAGACTCTTTTAAATAAATAGACTGCTCAATTCCTCCAATGATTCGTAAATCTCCTCCAGCATTTATCAGGGCATTTTTAATTTCAAAATTTTTTAATACTTCAATACCCCTATCTACTGCGTAACCCTTGGCGATTCCTCCCAAGTCGATTTGCACACGTTGATTTAATCTAATTTGATGGTTTTCTAATAAATCAATTGAACCTATTCCGCCCTCTTGAACTGGATCTGATGTACTTGGGTAGGACGGAGAGTATTGACCAACGCCACAGTCAAATAACCCTCCTGTTTCTGTAAAGACTTTCTGAGCAATCATGAATACTTCATATGTCCAAGGGTGTAGAGTAAAAACAATTCCTGGAACTGTCTTAGATAACCGATTTATCTGTGCAATCTCACTAGACCTGTCATAACTTGACATTAAAGCTTGCACTTTTTCCATTTGTTGATAAACGACATTTCCAATTTCTTGGTTAAATGCCATTTGCTCTGGATGGATATTAAGATCTTCCTCTATCCATAATTCCACAAATGTACCCAGCATTGGTCTATTTCTTCTCATGTTATATCCGACTTAAATACTCACGATATAAAACCATCAATCTCTGAACACCATTTGTTACATGCTTAGAGGAAAGTGTGGCTCCAGTAATATTTTTAATTTCTTGATTAAATCTCAACGTCTCTGTAGCAGCCCGTCCCTTAAATTGTTCTAACCATTTTTTTTCACGTATTTGCTCACCATATGATTCGTTATATTCAAGAATTTCTACTCCATGAATTTGCCCTTTGCTATTAACACCAACCGCATATGTAATTATTTCGTGCTTACCCACAACTTCGTCAATTAACAACCAAGAACCTTGACTAGATTTCCAAATATGCTTTTGTTGATAGGCGTATCGCACGCCAGACTCTTTTCTCATTTTTTCTTTAATTAATTCTGGAACCTCAATGTCAATTTTGGTAAAGACTTCTCCACTAAACATGACTTTCTTTACTTCATCAACGCTGAGGTACTGCTTGGCGCAAACTTGCCCTAATGGAGCAGTCGTTGCTAAGCAGATAACAGCAAGATAACTTGGTGAATGCCATTGCATTAGAACGGCATCCCAAATTTAACAATATATTCGTTACGACCATGACTATCCCAAACTTTGCCATCTGAGCATTCAGCTGTTCCAGGAGCCCAGCACTGTCCGCCTACTTGTGTTCTCATTGCGGCAGTTAACCACCAATCTTTCGTTGCATAATGAACATTTGGCCCTATAAAATGTGCCCGCTGGGTTTGATTACTGAATGAATATCCATCAAAATCGTTATGAAAACGATATTCGATGCCCAGATTAAGATTTGGCATAAATCGATACGTAACACCTGCAACCACATCTACAATTGTTTCTTCGATAGGCTCCTCATCAAATTTTAATTTTTCTACCTCATAAACAAGGTTACCAACGAGTTGTAAGCGATCATCTAAAAAATTCGATTGCAATATCAGTCGTGTTTCTAATGCATTTTTTAAATGGCCAACCGTGGGCTCTAAATAAAGTCCTACGCCAATGGGTGATGTCACTGGATTAGTAATACGCCAAATACCTTCAATCGATACTCCATCTATCCCCGTTTTCGCATATCCATTACCGTAACTTACACTTCCTGGAACTCCGTAACCACCTGTGCAAGTGCTATTCTCTTGTTCGCAATATTCGCTATTCGTATAATTTTTAGAGGCATTAATAGAATAACTATTGAGGTATCCCGCAAGTTGAAAGTCATTACTAAGGCCATATTCCATTTCAGTTCTTGCTTGCCACAGATCGTATGTTCCACTAGCTTGACCTCTGGTCAGCTGTAAGCGTTGCTCAAACTCCCATTTACCCTCTGGTTGTAAATCAAGGCTATACACCCATCCAAAATATCCTTCACCTGCACTGCTGTTAAAAGATAAAAGGCATACCCCCACACAAATACTTTTTTGAATAAGAATTATTACTTTACGAGTTCGATTTAGCACCACAACTTCCTTTCTTAAAACAATTTATCAAAAACAAATGATAATCATTCTCATTAAGAAATAAAAGTCACTTTATGAACATGGCTATATAACCTTCATTTTTATAGTTCTTTTTAGGTTGATTGATAAAACAAAAATAATCCGTAAGCGGTCATCAACAGACTACCAAGAATTAATCCACGGCTCAAACCACTTTTAAATTTCGTCATATAAAATAAACAGATACAACAAACAATAATTCGATAAATCATTGGTACTTGAGTTAAGGCACCAATTGGTAACAAAATAAGTTTGAAAGTTAGTGCACCAACCAACGCATATGTAACAGTAGACAACCATTTAAATAATTCACTATCTTGTGATACGTGCCCCGCCAACAATACTCCAAGACCTCTCCAAAAATAAGTCGCCAACACGACAAATAAAAGAATTGCCCACCAACCGAATTCCGCAATAGAGCTTTCGAAGGCATTCATGCTGAGGGCTTTCTTTTTCTTCTGAAATAATCAATGCCATATACCAGACTCCCAAAGCCTAATCCAGATATTAATAATGCATGTTCAGGATAAATTTGATAAAAAATCGCACCCGCAATACCTCCGGCGATAATCGCAATGCGATTTAAGAGGACCACTACATCCACAAATGAAAGGAGGAAAAAAAGGGGATTAACAAAAACCAGCGGAATTGTTACCCAAATGGGTACATATTCAGATATAACATATCCAAGAATGGTGCCAGGTATTGCAAGTATCCAGCAGATAATGCCTATTCCTAAAAAGTATCCATAACGAATCTCAGGCTTTATTTTAGGAAAATCTCTCATGCAATAGGCCCAAGCACTCATCGCAACCAAGTGAACTGATAACATTCTAGAGGGCTCTTTATGGACCTTTGGGATTTGCGGAAACAAGGTCAACACCATCGTTAAAAAACGGGTCGAAGTTAAAGCCACCGCAATCGCAACCACACTAGATGATGCGCCCATCGACATCATTTCAATAAAAACAATTTGACCTGGCAAAGCATACATAAAAGTTGAAATAGCAGTGGTTTGTAAAACGCTTAATCCAACACCATGCCCCATTGCTCCGAAGCCAATCATGCCGGCAAGTAAAACAGGTCCTGGACCATAAAGGCCCGCTTTCACACCCAGGCGGAAGGCTTGCTTAAAAGTATCTGCATCTTTTAATTCTTGTAAAATTTGATCCATCTAACTATTGTAATGCTCTAAGTAATTAGAGATCTATACACTCAGTGCCCATTCGATATGCTCATCAACTAAATCATTAATTTTTTGATATTGTCGCTGTAAAGCTTGACGAGCCTGTTGTTTAATTTCTGCGTTTGTTAAATCATGTCGTATGAGATTGCCTAATCCCACCGCAATATTGCGCATCCACTGTTCATAGCCAATTCGGTAAATTGCACTTCCCTGCATCAATTGCTCAAAAGTTGCTTTACTCCACAAAAATACGTCAAATAATTGGAGTTGACCTAATTGATGTCGCTCGTCAAAGTCTCCGACATTGGTTGAACTTGCAAATTTATTCCATGGGCAAATCAGTTGGCAATCATCACATCCGTAGACGCGATTGCCGATCAGGGGCCTAAGTTCAACCGGTATACTGCCTCGATGTTCAATAGTTAAATAGGAGATACATTTTCTAGCATCCAATTGATAAGGTGCGACGATGGCTTGTGTCGGACAAATATCCATACAAGCCTGACACTGCCCGCAATGATCACTAATGGGATCATCAATCGGCAAGGGTACATCGATTAATATCTCACCTAAAAAAAACATCGAGCCCGCCTCACGATGGAGTGCAAGGGTATGCTTACCACGCCACGCCAATCCTGATTTTTTGGCAAATTCAACTTCAAGTAAAGGCACTGAATCCACAGCAACCCGATAGTTCAAGGGACTTATTTTTTCTTCGATTTGTTCTGCCAATTGCATAAGTTTTTTACGAAGCACTTTATGGTAATCACGCCCTCTGGCATAAACCGAAATCACAGCAGCCTGAGGATCATGAATTTTCGACCACTCAGTTTGTCTCCAGTCATCGTCCTGCTTAAGTACACTCTTTGGTAAATAATCCATCCGAAATGATAATATTCGTATCGCTTGAGGTAATATCTTTTGCGGGTTAGCGCGCAAATCTGCGTGCTCAATCATATAATTCATATCACCATGACGACCTTTAGCCAACCAATCCTGCAAATATGGCAATGCTTGACTGACATCCAAATCAGTGACGCGCATTTCACTAAAGCCAAGTTGCTTAGCCTGACTTTTGATCCAAAGCAGCAATTCTTGATGATTAAAGGTTTCCATTAATGAACATTGTAGGCAAAAACTTCCTTTTTGAATTAAGTTCAGAAGATGCATGCTTTGATCTTGCAAAAAAGATCGTACAGATGATCCAATCCACTCCCCTCAACAACCAGGGTTTGCATATTTGGCTTATTGGTGATTTAGGTAGTGGTAAAACCACACTCGTGCGATACATTCTGCAAGCGTTAGGCTATCAAGGCAAGGTCAAAAGTCCCACCTATAATCTTTGCGAACCTTATTCAATTCTGATTAATGATCACGACATACCCGTTCATCACTTTGATTTATATCGCATAAATCACCCTCTAGAGTGGGAAGAAGCAGGATTCAAAGATATTCTGAATCAATCAGGAATTCATTTTATTGAGTGGCCTGAAAAAGCTGAAAATACCCTTCCCTCAGCCGATCTCGTCATTCGCTTGCAATATATTTCTGAGACTGTCAGACAATGCTCTATCGAGGATGTCTCGTCTATTGGAAAAAAACTTTTAAAATATATTTCCTAATATGGACGTCGGAAAAAGAAAAGCTTTACAACAAATTGCGCAAGCTGGGTTTGCTGCCCCATTCATGATTCTCTTAGGTCCTCATGAATTAGCATATGGTGCAACCCTTTTAGGCGTTCGGGTTTGGCCAGCAGAAGACTATACGCGCGTCACTCTTGAGTCTGATGAAACCTTGCAGGTTACACAACAACTATTAAAGGATCCTAATCGTCTTGTAGTGGATATCCAAGGTATTGACTTAAATAATAAAATTAAAGAAATCGTAGCAAAAATTAAAAGTGATGACCCTTATATTGCAGGTGTTCGGGTTGGTCAATACCAACCCAAAATAGTTCGACTCGTATTCGATTTGAAAGAGGAAGTTCTTCCTCAACTCTTTCCTTTAGAACCGGCAGGTATTTACCAGCATCGATTAGTTCTAGATTTGTACCCCAAAAATCCTCCTGACGCAATGACGGTTTTCTTACAAAAAAATATCAAAGTTGAGGAAGATGATCCGATTGCAGCAATCGCAAAAAAGAGTAATGAAATCACTGCTCCAGCGATTCGATCAAACAAATTTAATCGCATCATTACAGTGGCATTAGACCCTGGTCACGGCGGTGAAGATCCCGGCGCCATTGGCGCTCGTGGCTCAAAAGAAAAAGATGTTGTACTAGCGATTGCCAAACGTCTACAAACTCAATTGGGAAGTCTTTCTGAATTCCGAGTCTTAATGACGAGAGACTCTGATTTTTTTGTCCCTCTAGGGGTTAGGGTTCAAAAAGCGCGCAAAGTACAAGCAGACTTATTTATTTCAATTCATGCGGATGCATTTGTTTTACCAAGTGCAAAAGGTGCATCTGTATTTGCTCTCTCTCAACAGGGAGCTACGAGCACGACTGCAAGGTGGATGGCAAATAAAGAAAACTCTTCAGACTTGATTGGTGGGTTAAATATTAAAACCAAAGATGCTGAAGTTGCAAAATTGTTACTTGACATGGCAACGACTGCACAAATTAAAGACTCTTTGAAGTTGGGCAACTCGGTTATTAAAGAAATAGGAGGGTTTGCTAATTTACATAGTAAAGCTGTCGAACAAGCTAGTTTTGCAGTCTTAAAAGCACCTGATATACCATCTATTCTGGTGGAAACCGCCTTTATTAGTAACCCCGAAGAAGAACTTAAACTATTAGATGATTCGTACCAAAATAAGATTTCTGATGCAATTACACAAGGAATTTTTAAGTATTTAGAAAAAAATCCTCCAATAGTTCGTCAATCATAAAAGATTATTGTTATAATAGTTGTTTACCTTATTTGGGACGGTAGCTCAGTCGGTAGAGCAGCGGACTTTTAATCCGTTGGTCGCGAGTTCGAATCTCGCCCGTCCTACCAAATA
>CANHPL010000059.1 GCA_947462685.1 Burkholderiaceae bacterium
CATCGACGAGTCGCAAGACTTCGAGCGCGCTTGGGCCAACGCCGTTACCCAAAAACTCAAAAGCACAGGCAAGCTCTACGTGATGGGCGACAGCGGCCAACAGCTCTACACGCGCGAAGCCTTTGACCTACAAGACGCTGTGCACATCCGCTGCATGGACAACTTCAGAAGCCCACGCAAAGTGGTGCAGACCATCAACACACTGGGCTTGAGCCATGAGAGAGTCGTCGCCCGCAGCGCGTTTGCGGGAGAAACTCCGCACTTCTACACATGGGCGCCTGGCGCAGTCAACAGCCTGACCGCTTTGAACCAATGCCTGAAACAACTATGGGACGACGGCTACAAGCCGGAGCAAGTGGCGGTCGTGAGTTTTCATGGCGTGAAGAGGTCTGAGGCACTTGCGCAGGAAACGCTGGGCGGCTTTAAGACGAAACGCTTTAGCGACTACGACGCATCTGGCAATGCGCTGTGGACTGACGGCGCATTGTTGGTGGAGAGCGTCTACCGCTTCAAAGGACAGAGCATGCCCGTGGTGGTGTTGTGCGAGGTGGATTTTGAAGAACTCACCGACAAAGAGAAACACAAGTTGTTTGTGGGACTGACTCGGGGGCAGGTTCGGGTGGATGTGGTGATGAGTGAGGCTAGTGCGATAAAGATCTCATAAATCCGATATTTCTTTATTGTCAAATCAATTAGGAATTAAGACACAAAAAATTAAACAAAAACACACTCAACTGCACGAGTATCCTCCGTTTTGATAAATACAAGCTGATTAGGAAATAATTCCTGATTTAAGGAATCAATATTATTTTTAATAACATCTTTATTAACGTAGTAGTCGTTGCCAAATTCGTCCTTAACAAAAAAATACCTACGTTGAATTCCATTTTTTACTTTGCAACGTATGTATCCATTTTTAATAAAATTTTCAAAATCTATATCGCTCAAATCATTTTTTCTAAGGACTTCAATTGACTGCCCATCAATTTGCCAAAGGATTTTCTCAATTAACCTAAAGTCCAAGCGCAAATCAATATAATAATTTTTACAATAATTTAATAATTTCTTTAACTTGTCTAAAACTACCACATCATCGTTATGGAAGTTAATTTCTTTAGTCTGGTAGTAATCTAACTCCTCGATAAATTTTCTTAATTCACCACAAGCGTAACGTAAAGGACCGTGCGTATCAAAAACAAGCTGGAGCAAACTGGCACATTCGGAAAGCTTTAAGCCTAATTCATTAGAGCCTATTTCACCATGATTAAATTCAAAATCTGATATACGTCTAAGCGCAGAAGCTCGCCCTATTGTTAGACTGGGTTGAAGTGCGACCAGTTTCTCGCAATCATTTGTAATACTCAGCACTTCATCAAATTTTTCGCATACGTTACAAACGAATAGATGTAAAGACATAACTAAATCAGCCCTATTTGCGTTTGACTTATATGAGCTTGTCCACCCACTTTTATACAAATGACTTGTGTGCTCGTATAATGATAATGGAGACTCTTTTCTATTTAATAGAACATAAGCTAAACGCGGCGCAGGATCATTCAAATCAAGCGCAATAGCCTTTAAATACTGCTTAGATGCTGTAACTTTGTCATCAAGTCTTTCGTTTAAAAATCCGTGCAAACGAAAAATAAGTGAAGAATTATTACCATTTTTTATTGCATTATTGATATTCTGTTCAACTTCAACTCTTAAATTATTATTAGGAAATTTACTATTCAATATTCCCATTACTTGCCTGCATAAATCTACTTCTAAAGCGGTTGCATGCTCAGATATGTAAGTAACTTCTAAAGGGCTTATATTTTTTTCTCTCTGAATTTTTAAAGATGAATCTCTTATCGCATTAGATTGCGAAGCCCACTTAGCAGCGTTTATTCTAATTGTTAGATTTCTTGGAAATGCCCTCAAAAGGTCTCTGATCGAATTGCCTAAGTTGTAGGATTCATATTCCCCATTGCTATTTCGACTAAGCAAAGAAGTTTTAGATAGTCTCCCAATCGCTATAGCAATATCGTCTAAGTCCGCCTGCAAAACGCTGCTAATCTCTGAACGAGTAGGGTTTTCAAGTGCAAAAATAACTTCTAAAATATTATTTTCAAGTTCCGTTAAATTTTCAATTAAATTAATAAATGAGAATTCCAACACTTCTTTTTCAGATTTATTAATAGCAAAAGAAATTTCCTCACCCGAAGCATAAAGATCTATTGTTATCCTAATAGATAATGGATTATGGTGACATCTGGCGCTAACATTTTCAATAAAATTATTGTCAGGTATTGCTATACCTTTAACATTTAAATATGCTCTAGCCAAGGCCTCCCCACCAGACTTATTAAGCACCTCCAATGGCAAGCTCTTGCCATTTTCAACTGGTATACGACTAGTTACTATCACCTTCCAAAGCTCTGGCAATAGCTCATAAAATTCTTCAAAAGTTGCAGGGGAGTCTCTTAATATAGTTTCAAGATTGTCAAGGCATAATAATATTCTTTTATTACACTCCTTACTTACAAAATCAGTAAAGTTCTCATATTCAATATCTGAAATATATGATGCTTTTTGAACAATATCTATCTTCATCTCATCAATACTTGATGGTGCTGATAAAAATTCCAAACCACTAGAGGTGAGCTTTTCCTGCTTCAATGTAGTCCATATGACTTTATCAAAGTAACTACCTACATCATTGGACAAGCATAAATTAGATATTGCCTCATACATCAAACTTGTCTTCCCAACACCCCCCTTTGCAACGACAGCCAATAAATTTTGCTTCCTTGACTTAATTTCTTTTATGAGACGAGATGTCTCTTGTTGACGACCTACTAGCCCAGTTACATCATGATCAAGTGTTTTTGGTATGTTAGTAGGTATCTTCCACCTCTTACCATCAAGCCATTCTTCTGGTGGCTCTAGTAATTTATTTTGCAAAGCATTTTCTAAAGCAACGATTACTTCAAAAAAACCTAATGAGTCAATTACAGGATCAGCGGCTATGACAGTACAACGGTACCAATAACATATAGGAAAATCTCTATTTGGGTGAGCAATTGCGTTTCTAATATCGAATACTTCAAGGGTTTGGAATAGATTGTCTAATCTTTTAAAATAATCGGCATCCAAGCTATTTAAAGTTGATCGAAGGGCGATCTGAATTAATTCGTAGAGGTAAGAATTTTCAATTATTAACTTAATTTTATTTATGTCATCCAAATCCGCCCTTTGACTAACCCTATCAAGAATTTCCTTTGTTGTATTTAATTCTAAAATCGAATTATTTTTATTAATTAAGTACTTTCCAATTGAGCGCTCCAATTCATAAATGATCATTGAAGATTTGAGCCTATAATTTGACATTTATTCTCCTTGTTCGAATTTAATATAAATGCTAGTTAATATTAAATGCTATATATTCCATCCATAGATTTTTGAAAAAATATCAGCCAAATTCTTTTGCCGATTCTCAACATCGATCAAATCCATTGAATTTATTTTATATACTAAAGAGTTGGCTCTAGCTAAAGTATTTTGACCTGGAATATTTTGCACGCTAGCTTTGCACAAAAGATATAAACTACTTTCATAAGTAATTTTTTTATCACTTAATGATTTATTTTTTATAGATCTATTTAATGGCTTCTCTAAAATTGTTAAATTCCCAAGCTTACTAACTATTTCATTATGCTGTAATTGTGTTAAATTAGTAATTATGTTAGGGTCATATTTTTTTGAAATAATATGCTCAATTTCAAAGTTGTTATATTCAGTAACTGCTTTGTAGGCACCGCCAGCAATTACATTTAGTTCAATATCAGCTCTTACTAATAAAAATTGTAATTTCTTTTTTGCAATATCTTTCTCGGCTAGTACGCAAATTTTATCATAAGCTTGTTTACCCATTCTTTTAACTTCAGGGAAAACTATATTTTCTATAAATTCTTCTACTTCATTATCAGATTGAGCGGAATTTAATTTTTTCGTCCAATCAGAAAAAGTACTTTCAATTGCTCCAGTATATGCCCGAAGAATAGAATATGAAAAAAGTAATGATTCAATTGAATTTAAAATCGCTTCATAATTAATACTAGAGTTACGTAATTTTTTTAGACTAATTAAAAGTGGAAAGAATTGTCTTCCCTTTTCTGCCAAAAAACGTATATTCTGTATTTTTTTATTTTCAGTTCCATCTGGGGCTTTATTATTGATGATGTAGCTATAAGACTCAGCAAAGTTTTGAATGTGCTGAAGGAACTTAAACGGGCTATCAGACATTGCCGTAGAATTATCTGAATTAGTTAACCAATCAAAAACATCACCCTCTGGCACGCGCTCATTATAATTAACTAGAATATAATATTTTAAGAATCTTTTTTCTGATTCATTAATTAAATCTAAGGTGTTTTTAAATTTTGCCCACTGCTCTTTTAATGCCTCCCAATTTGATTCGTCTTCTTTTGAAAATAATGCATTTTTTAATAAGTCAATGGGCGTTAATGATCTACCCTTGGAATTTAGGGTCTCAAATACAGTTAGTGCCTGCTTCATATTATTAGTGATATATGGGAGCAGTACTACATTATGTATTAAATAATGCGATAAATTACGTAATGAAAGATGATTTGTCGACAGATAATTAACTAAATAATTAAAGCCAGCCTTAATATTTTTAGCAGTATCCGTATCAGTATCGATTTCTTCGATTGTCGATGCACCTTCTGCTAACTTAGTAATCGCCAGATCCGCTGAATCCTCCCCAAAACTAAGGCGCGTACTTAGTTCAATTTTTACTTTGGACATTCTCCTATCAACTATATATTTTTCCAAAAAAGAAGATAGGTCAGGCTCAGTTGATTTGAGAGTAAAGCGTAATGCGGAAATGAAAATAGTTAGTGTTGTTATTCGCTGCTGTCCATCTACAATTAAATAATTTCCATCGCCACCATTTGTTAATACAATTGCTCCAAGAAAATAATTTTCTTGGTTTGAATTCATGCTTTCATTTACATCGTTAACTAACTGAGCAATGTCGTCCTCTTCCCAAACATAATCTCGCTGAAAGTCTGCCACTTTATAAAATTGGCTCAATAATATATCTATTGATATTGTTCTGTCGTTGCTGAAGTTATCCATAATTTTTAGCCTATTGATTATTTTCAATCTAATTTGATTTACTTGCAGTAAATTCTTTATTTTTGATCTTACCGTACAAAGAAAATTATTTACAGAAATTTCTAATAGTAATGCAAAACCCTAACGGCACCCTCCTCTTCTCAGCCAGCGACTTAGTCAACTTCCTTGAGTGCACAAACCTCACACACCTAGATTTAAAGAACTTTGATGAAAAACTCACAAAGGCAGAAGACGATGCCCAGGCCAAACTGATCCAGGCCAAAGGTCTTGCACACGAAAAATCATTCTTAACAAAACTCAAATCCCAGCACCCAGAGTCAGTTATCGACATTGTGGCCATATGCCCTAATCGGGAAGATCAGTTTGCTGCTTCTGAAAAAGCCATGCGAGATGGTGCATCCATCATTTACCAAGCTTCATTTCGTCGTGGTGACTTTCTAGGGTTTGCTGACTTTTTACGACGTGTTGAAGTCCCCTCTGATCTTGGCGAATACAGCTACGAGGTTATAGACACCAAGCTATCTAAAACCGCGAAAGGTAAGTACCTCATTCAACTTTGTCTCTATTCAGAGTTGCTGTCAGAAATACAAGGCACTGCACCCACATATACCTATGTAGTTCTTGGCACTGGCGTTGAGGAGCGTTTCCGTCTCGCAGACTACATGCATTTCTTTCACACTTTGAAGGGACGCTTTCTTGAGTTCGTCAAGACCAACCAAGCGCCTTACCCTACTCCTTGTGAAAAGTGTGACCAATGCCATTGGCGCGATATCTGTAATGCCAAGTGGGATGAGGACGACCACCTTTCACGGGTAGCCAATATCTCCAAACTCCATATCAAAAAATTGGAGTCTGCAGGTATCACAACTTTAGAAAAATTGGGCTCATTACCGGCCAATCATCCGATACCCAAGATTTCAGATGTTGTTCTTAATCGCTTGCGTGAACAAGCTTCTTTGCAACTACAAGCCAGGAAAACAAGCAAACCAATTTACAAGATTCTTCCTCCGCCCACAGACCTAGGAGACAGACCACACGGTTTCACCAGAATGCCAAAGCCCGATGCTGGCGATATGTTTTTCGATATGGAAGGTAACCCCATGGAAGAAGGGGGCCTAGAGTACTTGTTTGGCCTATACGTCTTTGAAAATGGGAAACCTGAATTCAAAGCTTTCTGGGCACACAATAGATCAGAGGAAAAAAATGCCTTTGAGCAGTTCATAGATTACGTCACCGCAAGACTGCAACAGTATCCAGACGCCTTCATCTATCACTACGCACCCTACGAGACCACCGCGCTCAAAAAATTAATGGGACTTCACGGAACTCGTGAAAATGAAGTGGACAACTTACTAAGGAACCGCAAATTTGTGGATCTTTACCGCGTGGTAAGAGAAGCCATAAGAATTTCAGAACCCTCTTATTCCATCAAGAATTTAGAACATTTTTATAGTGAAGCTCGTAAAGGTGATGTCCAAAATGCAGGCGCAAGCATTGTTTTTTACGAAAAATGGAAAGAGACGCAAGATGCTGCTACTTTGCAAGCAATTTCAGACTACAAC
>CANHPL010000060.1 GCA_947462685.1 Burkholderiaceae bacterium
TAACGCTAAGATCCTGTTAATCCAAAAATCCAATCACACATTCAATCGCACACCGCTTAAATAGACTTATAAATCATTGATTTATATTTAATTTTCAAGAGGCATGATTACTTTTAATCCGTTGGTCGCGAGTTCGAATCTCGCCCGTCCTACCAAATACATAAAGGTCTGTACCGGACACATGGTTTACACTTTTTCGATCACATCCTGATTATTGGCTCTTCCCATCCTTCATACTTTAAAGTATGTCTTAGGCCATAAAGAATTTCAAATTACAAATTTGTTTATTTAAGAAAATTTAAAGTTTTACTCGGCAAATAATTCTTGAAGTATATTCAACATAGCATTTAAGGTTTTTGGTGAAACAGCTCCCATCTTTTTGGTTAATCTTACTTTATCAACTGTTCGTATCTGATCTAAAAGAATCAAACCTTTTTTCCCAGCATGAGTCAAGGGTATCCGAAACGGCGCTGAAAACCCTTTAGATGTCATAGGGGCAACAATTACTGTTCTAAGGTGCTCATTTAAGTCTATAGGAGAAGCTATAACACATGGGCGTGCTTTTTTGATTTCACTGCCAATTGTCGGATCAAGGTTTACTAACCAAATATCTCCTCTTTTCACCAAACTAAATCCTTATCTTCAGTGTTAGCAAATTCTCCCAACACAAGTATATCCCCATCCAGCAGGCTCACTGCTTTTGCAGCCTCGCTCCATCCAGTCCGAACAGATTTAGAGGGCTTTCTTAAGATAATTGCTCCATTTTCAATGGACACATCAGCAACTGATTGATCATCTAACCCAACCTGAGCAAGCATAGGTTTAGGTATAAGCACTCCCTTACTATTGCCAATTCCTCTTATGTTAATTTGCATAAACCCTCCTGTTATTACAATGTTATTACTTACTTAAAACTCTGTCAATCATTTGAACTAAATATTTAAATCCGTATTATCCAAATATCCTTTTTACTTAAAAATATTCTGCATTGTCTTGAATTTGTAAAGCTTACTAGATTAAAGCACTTAATTCATTCAGTGAAATTGATTTTCAATATGCATAATATGGGGAGGATAAAACGCGGCCAGTTCAAATTAATTAAGGTTAATGATGACTATACCTATCAATGACATTCGTAACTCTACTGATCCTGATATTTCAGGATCCTACTATGCGATGCAGCATGCTGGACAAGCAACCATAGACTTAGCAATCCAAACTAATGCTGCAATTGTGACCACAGTTGACAGCAAGATTGTCCGCATTACTACTGCTAAACTGATCAAACAGAGGCAGTTAACTTCTTAAGCTAGTATTCGCTTGATACAAACCAATCGCACACTACTTAAATAGCCTTACAAGCCATTGATTTATATTTAATCTTCAAGAGGCATGATTACTTTTAATCCATTAGTCGCGAGTTCGCATTTTGCCATTTCTACCAAATGAATAAAGGCTCAAGAGGCAATCTGCTTTTAAATCCTTTTGTCTTTTATAACACCATGTATTAGCTATGTTTTGGTGTGGAGCTAAATTTTAGTAATAAATAGCATTCAACTATAATTAAATTATTTTTGAATAACTTGGTCTTTTTCAATCTGAAACGTCATTAAATCTTCACCAATCACCAATGGTCCAGAGTAGGTTTTTCTTGCCATATCAAATACTTCTTTTTCTGTGACCGCAGGAATACCAGGACCTGCGAGCAATACAAAGTGATAAAACACCGCAAGTTGGGGTTTAACTTTACTAAACAGAGTACCAGCTTCCCCTGGAGAGGTGTGGTGATCTAAAATCACTTTAATCGTTGGGTTTTTTAGTAAAGCTTCTTTTGCTGCAGCTACTTGGTGAATAATCAAGTTTGAACCCGTGGCGTATTTGATCAGGTTTTCGCTGTATCGTGTATCGCCAGAGATTGTCACTGATCGATTGTCATAATCGATGCGGTATCCAAACGCAGGCTTTAACAAGTCCCCATGATCCACTTCAATGGCGGTCACTGTGATACCGTCTTTTTTATATATAACACCCTCATTGACTTCAGTTACTACTGATTTGATGTTTTCAGGTTTGAGTGCTTGATCGGCGATTCTTGCTTTAATGTCCCACTCGTAGGCTTGTTCCAAGCCATTCATTAATTGTTGACTACCTTTGGGTCCATAGACAACAAAGGGTCCATTTCGCTGTGCGTAGTTAGTTTCTAGCCATCCTGTAAGCCACAAGTCGGGCAGTCCAACCACATGATCAGAATGAAGATGTGTAATGAAAACCGCATCGATCAAGCCCAGCTTAATACCCAATTGCCAAATACGTTGAGTTGTTCCGCGACCACTGTCAATTAACAAATGCTTTCCACCCGCCTGTATTAAGACGCCTGGACCAAAACGTGTCATTGACGGCGTAGGACTTCCAGTACCCAACAAGGTAACGCGAAATTCTTGCGGTTGTATGGGCGGCAATTTGCTTTGCGCTTGCGCAAAAAAACCAACTAAAGAAAAAAATAAAATTAAAATGAAGCGAAACATTTTTGATCCTCTATTTTATGTTGGATAATTTAAATAAAAATAACAACGTAAATCTTTTTTAATGGTTTTTGACTCCCCGGCCTAAATTAGAGCGAGAGACCTGCGGATTAAAATAACCATACCCTAAAACCTTAGGTTGATAGCCTTAGAATAATATTAAATCATTTATAAAGAGTTACACTAAAAAATTAGGTCAGATCATCTTTTCTTTCACAGCTGCTAAATTTGCTG
The DNA here is from genome assembly GCA_947462685.1 of Burkholderiaceae bacterium. Lineage (GTDB taxonomy): Bacteria > Pseudomonadota > Gammaproteobacteria > Burkholderiales > Burkholderiaceae > Polynucleobacter. The sequence continues at coordinate 2,757 of CANHPL010000060.1, forward strand.
TATACCTTCTGAAGAGTATCTCAATTTCCAATATGATTAGGTTACATGAATAATATACTCTCGATTTCTCATCTTTCTAAGACTTATCAGTCGGGTTTCCAAGCACTAAAAGGCATTAATTTGGAGATCTCCAAAGGTGAAATATTTGCTCTACTTGGACAAAATGGAGCGGGGAAAACAACACTAATTAGTATCATTTGCGGAATTGTTAGTCCTAGTAACGGTCAGGTTTTGGTTGATGGTAAAAATATCATTGCCAATTACCGTGATGCTAGGGCGCAAATTGGTCTCGTTCCACAGGAGCTTTCTACCGATTCTTTTGAATCGGTTTGGAATACAGTCACTTTTAGTCGCGGTCTTTATGGAAAAGCACGCAACCCAGCCTTTATTGAGAAAACTCTTAAAGATCTGTCTTTGTGGGATAAGCGTCATAATAAAATTATGACGCTATCTGGGGGCATGAAACGCAGGGTCATGATTGCTAAAGCTCTTTCTCACGAACCTAAAATTCTATTTTTAGATGAGCCTACAGCTGGAGTTGATGTCAGTCTCAGAAAAGACATGTGGAAGCTAGTCAAAGTACTCAAAGATAATGGCACAACTATAATTCTCACGACCCACTATATTGAAGAGGCTGAAGAGATGGCAGACCGCATTGGAATCATCCATAGCGGTGAACTTATTATGGTGGACAACAAATCAGCCCTAATGACTAAATTAGGAAAAAAAGAATTAACACTTGAGTTACAAAATCCACTTCAGAGTCTTCCAAAAGAACTTGATTTAGCAGGACTCAGTCTTTCAATAGACAAGTATGAGCTCAGGTATCGATTTGATTCTAAAGATGAGGATATTAATATTGCTGAACTATTACAAAGAATCTCTAACTTAGGTATTGTTTTTAAAGACCTGCATACCAAACAGAGTTCATTAGAAGAAATATTTGTAAATCTTGTCAATTCAGAGGCGAATTCCCATGAAGTTTAATTATTACGGTGTGCGCGCCATTTATAGGTTTGAAATGGCACGAACTATGCGCACCTTAACGCAAAGTATTATTGCTCCCGTCATTTCTACTTCTTTGTACTTTGTCGTTTTTGGTTCCGCTATTGGATCTCGCATCACGGAGATGGATGGTATTTCTTATGGCGCCTTCATCGTACCCGGCCTCATCATGCTTTCGCTTCTAACACAAAGCATTTCTTACGCATCTTTTGGAATCTACTTTCCTAAATTTAGTGGGACCATTTACGAAATACTTTCCGCGCCGATATCGCCATTAGAGATTGTGGTGGGCTATGTTGGTGCAGCCGCTAGCAAATCTATCATCTTGGGGCTTATCATTCTTTTTACTTCTGCTTTTTTTGTTCCACTTCAAGTAGATCACCCCTTTTGGATGTTGTTTTACTTAGTAATCACATCAATCACCTTTAGTATGATTGGCTTTATTATTGGAATATGGGCAGATGGTTTTGAAAAACTTCAAGTAGTACCATTACTAATCATTACCCCCTTAACGTTTCTGGGTGGAAGCTTTTATACGATCTCTGTTTTACCTCTTTTCTGGCAAAAAGTTGCTTTACTCAACCCTGTTGTGTATTTAATTAGTGGCTTTCGCTGGAGCTTTTATAGTATCGAAGATGTGGCTCTTTGGATTAGCCTAGGTATGACAATGGCTTTTTTAGTAATTTCGATTGGGGTAGTCTTTTGGATCTTTAAAACTGGTTATCGACTTAAAAAATAACTTTATCGAAATAACTACCCGAAAGATGAGTATTTTGATTTCTGGTATGCCGTTACGGACTTGAACCGCATCTAAGAGATTAAATTTCACAAGTGTTACTGAACTAATGTTAATTTAGTACCACGATTAAAGAGAGTATTTATATCTTATCATTGGATCATAATGGATTACTTTTAGATAATTTTCTGTACTTAGGTTTATGAAACTGCTAGTAGATAACTTAATTAGTTGAAAAATAAAATTTCAAACTTTCTTGTAAATGAAGCCATACCTGTAGAGAGGTTAGACGATTTTCAAAAAACCGAAATGATCCTAGTGTCCTTTATTCTTTTTCTGGAAATTCCGAGAAGGAATATTGGAAGTAACTGGATACTAATGTTTACTCAACTAGTTGTAAACTCCAATCACCAAGCTCTCAACGCCACCATGCTCCGCAATTCAAACCGCATTAGCCAAACCAAAACTGCGAAACTGTTACCAATTATTAATTTAATGTTTTTATTAGATTTTTTCGCCTTCTAAGCCCTGGATCACTCGTTCGAGTCGTGCTGGGCAGACCAAAACTAAAGCCACTTTATCGTGGCTTTAGTGATAGGTAAATCAATGTATTGACTATCTCAAACAATATCAATTTTTGTCAGCGTTTCAAAAGGAGCTTTTCAACGCTAATATAGGCTTTCTGGACATAAATCTATAATTTTTTTAATTTTTAACTGCATGACCTTGAACTACCTCATAAGACATATTAATCATTTTGATTACATCCAAGTTTGCGATATAAAAGACTGCAATTAGGTAATTAAACCTATAATCAAGACTTTAAAATCAAATAAAGTCTTTTGATTTCCTGCTTACAAAATTTGTAATTTAATCTGATAGGTTTAACTGTTTAGCAACGTTCCATTTAGCATAATCACCCCACAACTTTCAATCATGATTAACTTTACCGAATTTCAATACTCATTTATTATTGCAACTTTAAATGATGATGGAGATCTTGAATACTGTCTTACCAGCTTAGTAGAGTTGCAATCAGGTCCGAATTTCGAGGTAATTGTAATTGACCAAAATCAGGATGATCGATTAGTTGAGGTAATAGCTCGTTTTTCTGATCGTCTTACTATTACCCACAAACAAGTGTTATTTCGTTCCGCTAGTAGAGCACGTAATTTGGGAGCAGAACTTGCGCGAGGACGTTGGGTTGGATTCCCTGATGATGACTGTCAATTATTTCCTGAGATCCTTGTTGAAGTTGAGCGAATTGCATGTGATTCACAGGTATATGTGATCTCTGGGCAGACGGTAGATATGCTAGGATCGCCAAATATTTTACGATGGAGGCAACATCCGGTTAATTTTAATTGTTGGACTATGTTTGGTTGCTTGACTGAAGCTACACTCTTTGTTCGTCGTGATGCCTTTCTTCAAACTAAAGGATTTGACGAACACTTCGGACCTGGTTGTCGATTTCCTGCGGCAGAGGGCATAGATCTGATGAATCGACTGTTTACAGAGTTTAGAGACATGAAGGCGTGCTACAGTCCACTAGTGCGTATGCGTCATCCAACTAAAATTCCTCCATGGAATCGATGGGCAGTCGGTCGTTTCTATCAGTATGCTCTGGGAGATGGTGCATTGATTGCAAAAAACCTGCAGCTTCATATGTTTTACTGGGGAACTCGAACTATTTTTTCAGCAATTATACAAATCTTTGCTTTCCGTGGCTGGCGAAGTTTAGCATTTGCTGCACGCTTAATTGGCTTGATCAGAGGCTTCTGTATAGGCATATATTTTTTCCATATGAAAAAGAGTCGCAACTAAATGCGCGCTCTAAAATATATTTCATGGGGTGATAATACTGGCTATGCCATCGCAGCAAAAACATATGTACGAGCATTAATAGAAGCCAATATAAATATTACTTGGACTCCGATGCTAACCGGGCTGGGTAATTATGAGCCGTATCTTTCAACAACTTGGCCTTGTCCAATATTGGGCTCTGTATGTAATCGGAATATCGACTACGATACCGTACTTATTCATACAATCCCAGAGTATTATCCTGAATGGATAGCACAAGAGCGGAAACCTAATCGACGCATTTTTGGGTATACCGTTTGGGAGCTAGAAACTTTACCGGCCCATTGGCCTCA
>CANHPL010000061.1 GCA_947462685.1 Burkholderiaceae bacterium
AGCTTTTTGATGAGAGTAAAACTCAATCGAACTCATTCTGAGAGTTACGCCGATCGCCTCACGCAGATCATCATCATCCTCGATGAGTAAAACGGGGTAATTCAGTGAATGTTTGGTCATAGGCAGTAATATAACTGAATCGATCGCATTTACTGCAACTCAATGATGCAAGGAAGTGTAATCGTAAAGCGAGCACCATGTCCGGTATTGTGGGCTTGAATAGTTCCTCGATGCGATTCAATGGCATTTTTTGCAATCGAGAGTCCAAGACCAGTCCCATTTGCTCCAGTAGAGAAAAAAGGTTCAAACATCGTTTCTAGGATCTGCTCAGAGATCCCAGGACCTTGATCTTCGATGATGATATGGCAACGTTGTTTATCGAGTTGGGTATTTAATTCGATCATCTGGTTCGAAGAAGAAACCTCTAAAGCATTTTCCAAAATAGCAATCAACGCATTCATTAGAGGCGTTTTTTCAGCGCTAATTTTAATTGAGGGATCGCATGGTTGAGTCATGAGCTTGACTTGTTTTTGATCACAGAGAGCTTGAATGGCGTGTTGCGCATCATGAATTAAATCACTGATGGAGATTAATTCCAGTTTTTGTGGGCGGTTGGCGACGAAATGTAACATTTCCTTAGATAGTTTTTCTAAGTCCAGCAATTGTTTGCGTAAGCGCTGTGCAAAGTTCATTTTTGTCGCATCATCGAGCTCGAGATCACATAAATGCGATGAATAAATCAGGGCAGTTGCTAAAGGTGTCCGAATTTGATGCGCAATGCTGGCAGTCATCTTCCCCATCGCGGTCAAGCGCGACTCTTGCTGAGATTTTTGCAGATTGAAGATATTTTGAGAAATATCTTGAATTTGAATAATCGTTCTAAAATCCTCTTCAATTTTGATGACTTGGACAGTTCTGTTGAATGTTGAAGACGCTTCAGCCTCAATAAAATACTCACCCGGAGTAATCGACTCTTTCCAGTACTTTGGAACGGCAAACAATTGCTCTGATTTTAAAAATGGGAAAAACTGCAGTGCGGAGGGGTTAAAAATCTTCACAATTTGATTTTCCAGCAAAATAACCCCTGCCGGCATGGCCTTAATTAGTGCTGTAATCCGTTGATTCGATTCAGATAATTCAGTACTGAGCAGGTCTATTTTTGACTGCAGTTCAGTTTGTTGGGCCTCGAGCTTTTTAGATTCTTCATAAAAAAGGGTAAAGGCACTTTGAAGAGCATCAATATTGGTCGATTTGCTAGTGATTTCCCCTAAATTCGTTGTATTAGAGTCTAAACTTAAAGTATTATCTGAGGAATTGATCAAAATGTTTTGAAGTTAATTGTTTATTTATGTAATATAAGATAACTTATAAAAGTTGTATAGAGCAAATTAATGATTTATTTAACATTGTTGATGGGCAAATAAGAGGCTTTTGAGCAACATTGGGCTTTATATAACTTCTTGAGTTGTCTGCAGGTCAATTTATTTAGTTTAGGAAAAATTCGATTGAGTGAGTCAGCAAACGCAGTTCCATCGATTGAAGATAAAAATGCAACGGTTTTAAATATCGGAGGGGATGGTTCTCCGAAAAAAACAGATGCCGGAACGGTACCCGTTCCCACGCTTGATTTGGCAGATAAGTACCGCGATTTAAAAGAACGATTCTCCCTTCTCAATGTTCGCCAAAAACTCCTGATCGGTATTGCCTTTTTATTGTTTATCTCGACGGTCCTAGTGATTTCTATCACAGGGCAGAAAAAAGACGATTATCGGATTCTCTTTACTAGTCTCAACCAAAACGACGGTGCAGCAATTATTGCGGCCTTGCAACAGATGAATGTGCCCTATAAATTTACTGAGGGTGGCGGGGCTATTATGGTTCCTGAGACCGCGGTTTATGAAACCCGCTTAAAACTAGCCGGCCAAGGATTGCCAAAAGCTGGTAATGTGGGCTTTGAGCTCTTAGAAAACCAAAAATTAGGTACGAGTCAATTTGTAGAACAGGTCAATTACCAGCGAGGTTTAGAGGGGGAGCTGGCAAAAAGTATTAGCTCTCTAGGGCAAGTCAAATCTGCGCGTGTCATGCTCGCTATTCCCAAGCAAACCGCCTTTATGCGAGAACAGGAAAGACCAACGGCCTCGGTTGTGGTGACAATGCATCCTGGAAGATTCTTAGATCAGCAAGCGGTTGCTGCGATTACCAACTTAATAGGATCAGCAGTTCCCAATATGGGAGCCAATCGGGTGACGATTATTGATTCCGAAGGTAGCCTACTCGCACCCAATCCGCAGCGTGCCAGTGGTTTAGATTCTACCCAGTTAAAGTATGTGGCAGAAGTTGAGGGATCCCTTTCTAAGCGTGTGATCGATATTTTAGAGCCGGTGACTGGCAAAGATAATGTCAAAGCAACCGTCACAGTGGATATGGATTTCAATGAATTAGAGAGAACCGAGGAAACATTTGGTCGTAACTCACCGCCAAATCCTTCTTCTATCAGAAGCCAGCAGTCGACTGAAGCAAACACGCCGACAACACCATCTTCCGGTATACCAGGGGCCACGACGAATCAACCGCCTGGACAAGCACAAGCGCCACTGAATGCAGCTGCTGCCGCAAACAATAATAATCCTCAAACCCTGAATCCACCACCTGGGGCTGCAACAAGCAACACCACGCGCAAAGATAACACCGTCAACTATGAAGTCGACCGTTCTATTCAGCGTATCAAGGGAGAAAAAGGTCAAGTTCGTCGCGTTTCAGCCGCCGTTGTATTGAATTTAAAGGCGCCGCCTGGATTAGATGCAAACGGTAAACCTCTCAAACCTGTGGCTTACACCAATAAAGAAATTGAAGATATTAAAGGGCTGGTCAGGGATGCTATTGGTTTTGCTGATAAACGAGGTGACAGTATTAGCGTCGCAAACATTGCATTTCGACCTGAAGTACTGGAAGAAGTGCCTTTTTATCGCGAACCCGGAATTATTTCTTTAGCAAAAGAGTTCTTTAAGTTCGCCATCATCTTGGGTGCTTTAGCCCTTGTATTCTTTAGTGTGGTCAAACCCCTCCTCTTTCCAAGAGTGGATGAAGAAGAAGCCCAAAATCTTGAAGATGAATTTGACGAAAAAGTTAAAGCAGAGATGGCTTCGATGTCACCTCAAGCACGCGAACGTAAACGGATGGAGTTGGAATTAGATCGTGAACGTAAACGTGTTCAAGAAGAAGAAGAACGGTCAAGGATTGAAGCGCAGAAGAAGGAAGAAGAAGAGTCTCGTAAGCGTCAAGAGGAGTCCAAGAAAGCCGAATACGAAGAATTGGTTAAATACGCCTATGACTATGTCACGAATGATCCAAGGGTAGTTGCTGGTTTATTTAAACAGTGGTTAAGTGAGGATGCGGCTAAGGCGAATGCGATTAAAGATGCAGCTCCTCCCCCCACAGCTTAAATCTATGAAGGAAATAAATCATGGCTGATGAAGATCAAGAAGAAGCCCCGCGCCAACTGTCAATTGCAGAAGCACTAAAAGAAGGCGTTAAAAATGCCTCTCAAGGGGGGATGCAAACCTATGATGATCTAGATGGAGCATCTAAGGCTGCTGTGGTCCTTTTGGCTGTCGGAGCTGAGGCGGGTGCAGAAGTATTACGTCAAATGACACCGATGGAGGTGCAGAAACTCTCAGGCAAGATGGCGGTTGTGCGCTCCTTGAGTCGAGACTTGGTTCTCGATGTGCTTCGAGAGTTTAGAGATGTCACCTCAAATAATGCTCAAGTAGCCTTCGATACAGACTCTTTTATGCAGAACATGTTGACCAAAGCGATGGGTGCAGAAGGCGCATCTGATTTGTTGGGTCGTTTAGAGTCGACTTTGGATATGTCGGGCATTGAGACTCTCAAGAGAATGGAGTCCGATGTTCTGTATGAAATGATTAAGGCCGAGCATCCACAAATTATTGCCACCGTCTTGGTTTTTTTAGAAGCTCCTCAGGCCGCTTCGGTATCTAAATTGTTCCCAGATGATTTAAGAAACGAGCTCATGCTGCGTGTGGCCTTATTAGAAAAAGTTCAACCTGCAGCCCTGAAAGAGTTAAACGACGTAATGTCCAGATCGGTTGGGCCGGATGCCGACTTTAGACGCAGTACTGTTGGGGGTGTAGTTCCTACGGCAGAGATTTTAAATATGCTTTCTGGTGGCTTAGATCAATTAGCCTTGGATAAGATTCGCTCATATGATGCTGAACTAGCTGAAGCTATTATTGAAAAAATGTTTGTTTTTGAAGACTTTATTGAAATCGAAGATCGCTCATTACAAACACTACTATTAGAAGTAACGCAAGATTCATTAGTTATCGCCCTCAAAGGGGCAAGTCCAAAATTACGCGAGAAAATTTATCGCAATATGGCGAAACGCGCTGCAGATGGTGTTCGTGAGGATCTGGAAACTAGACCGCCACTCAAGATTCAAGAAGTTGAAGAGCAGCAAAAAGATATTATTCGAATTGCACGGTCATTGTCAGCTGAGGGGCGCATGCAGATGGAACGTGGAAAGCAAGCTGACTCCTTCCTATAGAATTGGACCTTTAAGATATGTCTGCTTTCGATGAGCCAGATGATGAGCAGTTATTAACCAAATGGCAACCGCCATCGTTTGATCCACCCAAGCCGCCCAAAAAACCCAAAGCTCCGCCGATTCAATACCCAACGGTCGAAGAGGTTGAACAGATTCGTACAACCGCAAGGCAAGATGCTTACGACATGGGATTGTCTGAGGGGTTTAGTAAAGGCAGAACGGACGGTTTTGAGCAAGGTCAAAAGGAAGGTTACGATGTTGGGTATCAGCAAGGTTATACCGATGCAGAGGGCGAAACGAAACGTTTACACCAAGCATTAGATTTGCTTTTACAGGCAATTGACGGTATGCCTGAGGCCATTTCAGAGCCGATGGTGGAGTTGTCCTATAGTATTGCTATGCGAGTTGCTGCAAATGAGCGCATGACTCGCGGACCCTTTGTGACGGCGGTTCAAGAAGCTTTAATGCGCTTACCCAGGCCTGGCTCAAGTCTATTTTTAAGAATTCGTGAAGCAGAGAGGATCGTTTGGGAAAAGCTGGTGGATGATCCTGGCATGCCATTTAAATGTACCTTACTTATCGATGGTGATGTTCAACCCGGAGATGCTTTTGTAGAGATTGACGGAGCGAGAATTAATATTGGCCAATCGGCAAGAATTGCGATTGTTCGTGCTGCATTAGGATATGAGTTGTTGAAAGAGCAGGTTCAATTAGCTCAGCCAGCCATGGCGCCAAGTTCAGAGGATTTTCAAAATTTAGATTTGGTGCATGACGTGCAAAAGGATGATCCCGATACATTGAAGGATTCTTGATGAGTCTTCAACCGCAAGAATTTGCCCAGCATCTTCATTACCTCAAAGAAAAACTCCATCAATATCCGAAGTCCATCCGTGAAGGAAGGCTCAAGCGAGTATCCGGGATTGTTTTGGAAGTTGAAGGCTTGCCATTGACCATTGGGGCTGGTGCCGTGATTCTTTCGCAGGCGAATGGCAAGACTTTTGATGCCGAATGTATTGGGTTTAATGGAGGCATCACTTATTTGATGCCGATTGATCACATGGAAGGGATCTCTCCCGGAGCCCTTGTATATCCAAACAATACGCCAATCGATTTTGGGACCCACTATGTAACGACCAGTGCGATTGAAGCTTTACCGATTGGCGAAGAGTTGCTCGGACGAGTTGTCGATGGCATGGGTAGACCAATTGATGGTAAGGGTAGTTCTGGAAAAAGGATGTCGGACACCATCACACGTTCGCTCAATCCTTTAGACCGCTCACCGATTCATGAACCGTTAGATGTGGGAATCAAGGCAATCAACGGCATGTTAACCGTTGGTCGTGGACAACGCGTTGGCATATTTGCTGGTACAGGCGTCGGGAAAAGCGTTTTGCTTGGCATGTTAGCGCGTAATTGTGTGGCAGATGTGATTGTGATTGGTTTGGTGGGTGAGCGTGGTCGAGAGGTCCGGGAATTCGTCGAAGAAACCTTGGGACCAGAATCGTTTAAGCGCGCTGTAGTCGTTGCAGCTCCAGCGGATGCTTCACCTCTGGCACGTGCAAAAGGGGCTTCTTATGCCACTGATGTTGCAACTTGGTTTCGGGATAGTGGCAAGCATGTTGTCTTAATTATTGACTCTTTAACCCGCTTTGCCATGGCACTTCGAGAAATAGGTCTTAGTTTAGGAGAAGTCCCTGTGGCTAGGGGCTATCCACCGAGTGTGTTTGCCAAGATGCCTGAGTTAGTTGAGAAAGTCGGTAATGGCGCAAATCCAAACTCTTCTATTACAGCCTTTTATACGGTTTTATTAGAAGGCGACGATGTGAATGATCCCGTAGCAGATACTGCTCGAGGCATCCTGGATGGGCACTTTTTCCTTTCGCGGCAACTAGCTGATAGTGGGCACTATCCTGCGATTGATGTAGAAAAGTCAATATCTCGGGTTATGCCCAAAGTTGTGTCGAAAGAACATTTATTAGCGGCAAGACGCATCAAGCAGTTATATAGCCGTTATATGAGTGGGCGTGATCTTGTTTCTATGGGAGCGTATGTCCCTGGAAGTGATGGAGATTTAG
>CANHPL010000062.1 GCA_947462685.1 Burkholderiaceae bacterium
GCTACCGACAAATGCAATGATGCTAAAGCCATAAAGCCCGTCATCACTGAGCCCATCTATGTACCACCATAAATAATTGCCAGGATCTACCGCCTGATCAAACCGAGGTGTTCCATCAGGGTGGCGGCCGCCAGTCGACCTGACATAGCCGCCATGGGTACTCCCGGCCCGGGATGGGTGCTCCCTCCCGCTAGCAGAAGATTGCTGATTTGCGACTGAGAACCGAGTCGTTGGAAGGAGCTCATCCAACCGTGAGTCGCTTGACCATAAAGAGCTCCACCGCGACCCGGAAATAGTTTGGCAAACTCCTGAGGTGATGTGCGAGTAATCTCCGCATCCTGAAGTTGTAGACCATACTGGCGCATGAGTGAAAACGCTTTTTGTTCGCATCGTTCTATTTCCTCAAAATCATAGGATTGATTATCACCATTCGCAGGTGCATTGACTAAGCAAAACAGTCTTTCATAGTCATTATGGTTATTGGCTAGATCCGTTCGGTCCTGAGCGCAAATATAGACAGTAGGATTGATTGGTAATTTTTTCTTCTCGAATATGTCTGTAAATTCACTTCTATATGGTTGATTAAAAAATACGTTATGTCTTACCAACGGAAAGCCGGAGGCCTTGACGCGCATCGACCAAGTAAGTGCAGAAAGAGAATCTGTTTGTTTCAGGTTTTTTGGAATAGCTGTGTTTGCCTGTTTGCCAAGTAAACCTTTTTGCAGGGCATTGATATCGCCATTGAAGATCAGGTAGTCACATTCAATCACTTCACCAGAACTCAGTTGAACGCCGCTAACCTTGGTCCCAGCAAATCGGAGTGATTGAACTTCGGCCCCATACTGAAACTGACAACCCTTTTTTTGTGCCAAGCGTGAAATCACTTCGGGGATTTTGGCCATACCCCCTTTAATGGACCACACACCTTCCATCTCTACTTCGGCAATGAGCATTAGAGTGGCTGGTGCTAAATAAGGCGAGGAGCCGCAATAAGTAGCGTAGCGTCCAAATAATTGATGTAAGCGTGGATCTGGAAAATAGCTTTCAAGAGAAGACCAGAGGCTGCTAAATGGACCAATATCCCAGAGCACTTTACTCTTTTGTACGCCCAATGCCGACATCATTCCCAACATGTTTGGGCGGGGGGATTCGATAAACGGCCCCTTGAGTGCGCCGTATACTTTTTTGGCGGTCCTGCAAAACTCTAAAAATAATTGCGCTTGCTTGGCGCTACTAAATTGACCAATAGCATCGGCACTTTTCTGCGTGTCTGCGTATAAGTCTAGCGGCGCCTCTCCCCAGCTATGGCGCGCAAGAATATCTAAGGCTTCTAGCTCAAATTCTGATTCAAATTTTTCATCGCAATCCGCAAAGAGTTTTTCAAATATCCAGCGCATTGTAAAAACAGTTGGGCCAGAATCAATCAGCGTATTATCGACATTAACTTGACGTATCTTTCCTCCTGGATGCTGACTTTTTTCTAATACGGTGACATCTAGCCCATGATGCGCAAGTTCGAGGGCGGCAGATAGTCCACCAATACCTGCGCCAACGATCAGAATCTTAGGAGATTTGGACATGCTTGCCCTGCCAGATTCCCTGCGCCTTAATGACCCTGAAACGCGTAAACATAGATTCAGAAAAGTAATCTTGACCATATGCGGCCTTAATTGCCGATAGATGAGCGCCCTGCTGGGCATATTGCTCAAGGGATTGAGCGTTATCCCAGATGGTGAATGTTGCTTGACGCAAGTAGGGGGCTTCTCCAACTCCTGCTGTCAAAATTTTACCTGCTGCTAATGTAATTGCATCTTCTGCAGGTTTTGCTTTCGCCCAAAATTGACTAGCTTTACTTGGTCTTATAGATGCCCTTGTTAGGGATGCAATAGGACCATTCACAGGTGGGTTAGGGTTTGCACAGGACATAGAGAACCCAGACCAAGAGCCTCGACTGGAATATGCCTGCACGCTCGCCAAAAAAAATTCATGGGCATGGTCTTGATAGGCTTTCAGAATGGAGGAAGACTCTCCAAACCGGGCGGCATTATCTGCGCTATCGAAAACGCAAAAGAAACCTTGTTTGGTGAGGCTGGGTTTAGTGCTAAACCCGCCGTTAAAACCAGAGCCCAGTACTTTGCAAAACTGCAGGCCTGGACTATTTTTAAAAGGAGATGTACCAAGGATGTATCTTAAAAATCCCCACCCTCTAGAATTAGACGCAATATCAATTAATCCTAATACTGCTGTCTGGTCATTCATTTGATCTTAGGCGTCAATATCATCGGGAGCATTGCTGTCCACAATGCCAAAACGTCTCATTTTGATATAGAGACCCTGTCTTGATAGACCTAATAGCTCGGCTGCAGAAGCTCTATTGGACATCGTAAGATCAAGAGCAGCCAAGATACACAGTTTCTCAATAATGTCGGTAGTCTCAGTCACAATTTGTTTGAGTGGTACCTTGCCAACCAATTGGGTCAATTCTTTGGCGTTCTTGCCAAGATTATCGGGCTTATCCGTTGGCTTATTGAGGGCCTTAGAAAGTTGATGAATGCCAATGGCGACTAAAGAGAGCTTGCCGCTGCTAAAGCTTACAGCAGAAATTTGTACAGGCACAGGTGAGCTACCATCATCGGCTGTGATCGTACTTGCGTAGTCCCTAATAGATCCATGCTCACGCACGGTACCTAAGATAATTTTGAGATCAACACTAGCTCTTCCAAGCCATAGCTCTAGAGACTTACCTAAGACACTCTCTTTTTGAGTTGATTGAGACATTGTGACAAATGTATTGTTACTTGTGAGTATGACCCCATTTGTGCTGCAAACAATAAAGCCATCCTGATAATCTTCCATGGCTTGTGAGAGTAGGGCGGCTTGCTCATTTGCTGTGCCGAGATTCGCAGTTTGAGACTTTGACTTAATCGAGACCAAACATACATTCTGATTTCCCTCGCGTAATAGCGAGCTCGAAATTTCTACGTTTTCTTTCAAATCTTCGAGAGTCGTTTGAAAAGAGGATTGTAGTATTCCCGCCTTAGTTTCTAAAAGGTAACTTTGAATTGCCTCATGGTCTTTAGTGGGGAATAGGTTGACAAAGAGCTTGCCTTGAATTTTTTTCAGATCCCCAACTAGAAAACCAGCTGATTTATTTACTTCAACAATCTTTAAAGTCTGACTGTCCACAATCAGATAGGCTTGATCAATGCTATTAAAGAGTTGCAAGTAACGATTTTGAATGGCGTGAAGATTTGCATAATCACGCTCAATTTCTTGTTGAGACTCAACTAATTTTTGCTGCAGCATAGAAATGCTGCTGAGGTCTTTGCCAATTGCGACTAACTTATTTTGTTTAGCAAAAAAGATGGTGCTAAATTGAATTGGAAGTGAGTTTGCCCCATCAATCTCTTGATTTACTTGACGCCATTTTTGCTCGTCCTGATCTTCGCGTGTTTTGAGTAGTGCATTTACTTTTGGTTGACTATCAATAGCTACAGTATCTAGCCATTTTTTGCCAACTAGTGATGAAGTATTTGCTGCAACAGGTTTTGAGCCATCAACTACTTTTTCAATGACGCCAGATTCATTCAGAATCATCGTTAAATCTACAGACAGTGCTAGTAGCTCAGCTGCCAAATTCACATCTAAGTTATTTAATTCAGAAGTATCTAAATTATAAATTTTGGTCACGTTTTATTTTCTACTTATTTATCTAAGTATTATTTTTCTAATTGGCTGAGATGTTGCTCAAGTTTTTGAACAGATTCCTCAGGGCTAAACGCTTTGACTTCAGCCTGAATATGATCAAAAGCATCGGGCGCCTTATTATAAAGCGGACCCCCAATAAGAACAATGATTTTGGGGTTCTGAGATTTTTGCCTGAGTAAATTTATTAGGCTTGGTAGTTGCTCAAGTTGCTCATTGGTTGAGACCGAAATAGCAAGTGCCTGTAGGATTTTAGAAGAGACCCCATGGACAATAGAGTCAATGCTGGTTTGATTTGGGCGATGCACTTGCCAACCAGAGAATATTAAATAATTTGAAAAAATGAGGCTGCCTAAACTGTGCTGCGAGCCAGGGAATCCAGAAATAAAAATCGCTTTATTTTTCTGTCGATCCAGTTGATTAGCCTGAAAGAGATAATCAAGCTTATGTATTGCTCTTTCAAGTTTGCTGACACCCATAGATACATCTGCAAAGCTAAGAGTGTCATCCTCCCATTGCTTACCAAATCGCCTAGCAATTTCTGGAATGAGCTCTAAGACAATGTAATCGATGGGGGCACCGTGGGTTTTCAGTATGGTGATGGCAAACTCAAAGGACCCCTCTTGGCTATCCAGCAAAAGATTGGTGAGCTTGTTGACTTCCTCTTCATCTAGCTTATTGCTATATTGATTTTGCTTGGTTTGGGGCGCTTGAATCCAATTTTGATTAGAGGAGGTCCTAGATGCTGATACATCTACTTTGCGTTCAATCTCCCCAATTAAGTCTGGTAATTGAGTGCTGACTACTTCTCTGATGAGTTCTTTTTTAGCTAATGAATTCACTAAACAGCCCCTAAGGTAGTGCCTGTCACATAAATGACAATTAAATGTAAAATAATTATTACACCTATGATCAATTTAAAGCAATAAATTTGTGTAATATAGGGTTTACACTTACATTTATCCCTTTATATTAGGGAAAATACTAGTTTTTGTGGAGAAGATTTGGCGTAAAGTTTTGTTTACACATAGCCAACAAGGCAGCCTCAAAAAATGACGATTAGTAAGCCACTTTATAACCAAGAACAACGTGCAAGACGCGATGCTACGGTTTGGACCTTGGTGCAAGGAATTTTGGCTCCAATTCAATTCTTGGTATGCCTTATTAGCCTCTCTTTAGTGCTGCGCTATCTCATCACTGGAGAAGGATATGCATTGGCGACTATTTCGGTTGTGATTAAAACTGTATTTCTTTACTTAATCATGCTGACAGGAAGCATTTGGGAGAAGGTTGTTTTTGGTAAATACCTTTTCGCAGAGAGCTTCTTCTGGGAAGACGTATTTAGTATGTTGGTCATTTCACTACATACCCTATATCTCTACTTTCTCTATGAAGGTGGCATGAGTCAACGTGGACTCATGTATCTAGCCTTGGCTGCCTACGCGTCTTACTTTATTAATGCTGGTCAATTCATATACAAGCTCCGTATGGCCCGCTTGCAAATGAATAAGGGAGTCGCTGCATGAATGCCATCGTGGACTTGCCTAAAGATCAGATCAGTAGCGTAGGAAAAAATATTCCTATCTATAAGGAGCGCGGCCAAAGAGAAGTATTTTGTGGCTTAACTGGCATTATTTGGCTGCATCGCAAGATTCAAGATGCTTTTTTCTTGGTAGTAGGCTCCCGCACTTGTGCTCACTTGGTCCAATCAGCTGCAGGGGTCATGATCTTTGCAGAGCCGCGCTTTGCCACCGCCATCATTGATGATCGTGATCTTGCTGGAATTGCTGATGCGCATGAGGAGTTAGATCGCGTCGTGAAATCCCTGCTGACTCGTCGCCCAGATATCAAAATGCTATTTTTGGTTGGCTCATGCCCATCTGAGGTCATTAAGCTCGATCTTTCCAGGGCTGCACAAAGATTAAGTAAAGAATTTTTAAATCACTGCCGCATCCTGAGTTATTCGGGAAGTGGTATTGAAACTACTTTTACTCAAGGTGAGGATGCTTGTCTTGCGTCATTAGTAAATGAAATTCCTAAGCAAGTGGTAGCTGAGGAAAAAAATCTACTGATTGTGGGTTGCTTACCAGATGTGGTTGAAGATCAATTCCAGCGTCTATTTAACGAATTAGGAATTGCTCGGATATCTTTTTTCCCGCCAAAAAATTCGCAGCAAAAGATTGAAATTCACAGCAATACACAATACCTGCTTGCACAACCCTTTTTAGCTGAGACAGCTAGATTGATTGAGGAGCGTGGTGCCAAACGAATCTCGGCACCGTTCCCTTTTGGAATTGAGGGAACCAGTTCTTGGCTCAAAGCAGCAGCCAATCAATGGGGAGTGAGTGCTCAGCATTTTGATGAGGTAACACAGCCCAAAATTGAGCGTGCTCAGAAGGCTTTGGCTCGTTACATACCTATGCTGGAAAGCAAGCGCATCTCGTTTTTTCCAGATTCTCAATTGGAGATTCCGTTGGCACGCTTTCTTTCTCAAGAGTGCAGAATGAAGGTTTTAGAAATCGGCACACCTTATCTTCACAAGCAGCATCTTGATGCAGAGTTGAATTTGCTCCCTGAAAACTCTCGCATTGTTGAGGGTCAGGATGTTGAGAAGCAGCTAGA
>CANHPL010000063.1 GCA_947462685.1 Burkholderiaceae bacterium
GAGATGATTATCGAAGCTAGTAGGGCTAATTTATCGCAAAATCTTTTAGACTCTTTTGATCAACATAATAAAATCGTCAAAACTCATAATCATTCGCAGGGGAAGGTGGGGCAACTTCAAAAGGGATTATTAAGTGGTCAAGCGCTTCCGTCTCGAAAAGGTCGACCAAGTTATAAACACAAAATTGATATTTTAAAAACGATTCAAGCTGCTAGCCCTTGGCAAAAAATACGTCGATTGGAAGCCCCAATCGAATTGACTTCTTCTCAAAGAATCATTGTGAAAGCCGATGATATTCATTTAAAACAATTTGTGCAACGAACGACTACGGTTACGGTATTTGTTGTGGACGCATCAGGCTCATCAGCTATGGAGCGATTGTCAGAGGCTAAAGGCGCTGTTGAATTATTGCTAGCTCAATGCTATATTCGGCGCGACCAGGTTGCTCTTATGACGTTTCGGGGGAAGCAAGTTGAACTTATATTACCTCCTACACGTTCACTCGTGCGAGCCAAGCGCTTATTAGCAGGTATGCCTGGAGGCGGTGGAACACCACTAGCTAGTGCGATTAGAGACTCGGCACAGTTTGGTAAAAAATTAAAGTCTAAGGGACAAACACCGTTGATTATTTTATTAACGGATGGCAGAGCCAATGTGAGTATTGACGGCATCGGTGGACGGGAGATCGCCTTTAAGGATGCATTATCTTCCGCTCATCAAGCACGTCTGGAACAATTACAAATTTTGTTTATAGATACTTCTTTGAAACCTCAAGAAACGAATCAACAAATTGCTATCCATTTAGGTGCGCAATATTTGCCGCTACCCCAAGGTAAATCTGCGTCCGTTGTTCAGGCCGCCAAGATGTTAATGAATTAGTTTTTGTTAAACCGATCTGTTTTATCGATTTTATTGAGCGTTTCGTTCCCAAGATGATAGGCTCTCATAAAAAGTCCCACGCCAAAAATACCTATAACTACGCAAATAATTGTAAATGTTGTGCTCATTTCATTAATCCCCTTGTTAATGTTTCTATTTTCAAGTTCTGATAGAGTAACTTCGACTATTCATTAAGTGTTTACCCTAAGTAAACTTCATTATATTGACTTTAGTACTCCAAGTGTCTATATTTATTTACATGTTAAGTGAATATATTTATTTACACAATTGGTCAATATATAGATGAAGGAGGCAATATGTCACCTAAGTTGCTGATAGAAAAAGCTTTAGAAAGTACCTTGAGTTCCTTTGAAAACCAAGGTGGTCCTGAGTTATTAAGCCGCGCGATTCGGCATGCTGTGATTCCTGGTGGAGCCAGAATTCGTCCTCAATTGTGTTTGGCTGTCGCTATGGCTTGTGGCAACGATGATCCCAGCTTAGCGATGGGTGCTGGTGTTGCCTTAGAGCTTTTGCATTGTGGCTCTTTGGTGCATGATGATTTACCGTGTTTTGATAATTCAGACTTTCGCCGTGGCATACCTTCTGTGCATAAAGCTTACGGCGAGCGTTTAGCTGTTTTGGCGGGTGATGCATTAATAGTGATGGCTTTTGAAGCATTATTGCATTCGGCAGAACAATCTTTGAATCGTTTAGCGCCGGTTATGAAAATAGTGATGCAAGGTGTTGGCGTCCCCCACGGAATTATTGCTGGTCAGGCTTGGGAGTGCGAGCCAAAGGTGTCACTTCATACCTATCAGAAGGCAAAAACGGGCGCCCTATTTTCTGCTGCCACAGCTGCTGGAGCAGCGGCAGCTGGAGGTGATTCGAAGGTATGGCTGACCTTAGGAGATAGTTTAGGTGAGGCTTACCAAGTTGCGGATGATATTCGAGATGTCCTAGGGGATATTCAGAGTTTAGGAAAGCCAGTAGGTAAAGATCAGGAGTTAGATCGTCCAAGTGCTACACGACAATTTGGTTTAGATGGTGCGGTGGAATATTTTGATGAGTTGGTTGCATGCGCTATTCGATCAATTCCAGATTGCCCTGGTCAAGATATGCTCAAAAAATTAGTGTTATCTGAATCAGAGCGCTTAGTGCCGAATGCTTTATATGACAGAGTTTTGAGAGAGCAGCGCACTCCTCCCATCAAAAAAATAATCGCTTAGTTGTATGGCAAATTCTTTATCTGATAGGTTGCCATCCCAAAAGGAGAAATATTCCTTATGGGATAAGTTGTTCATCTGGAAAGATCGCTTAATTGCGAGTCGACAGTTCCAAAAAGACGTAAGCCGCATACCACTTCTAAGCACTATTTCTCAACATCGCGCTAAAGGTGTTTTTGACTTAATGGCAGGGTTTGTTTATTCCCAAATTTTGTTGGGATGTGTGCGTATCAATTTGTTTGAACATTTAGCTAATGGACCATTGACCATTGATGAATTAGCCACCAAAGTGGACTTGCCCTTAAAGGGTTTAGAGCGTTTATTGTTAGGTGCACAGGCTATCGACTTGATAGAGACAAGGCAAGGACGATTTGCTTTAGGAGCCCTTGGGGCGCCCCTCGTTGGTAATCAAGCGTTGCTGTCTATGATTGAGCATCATAGTGCCCTGTATCAAGACTTACGTGATCCAATCACTTTATTGCGCGGTGATCTAAAAGAAAAAGCCCTTGAAAGCTATTGGCCATATATTACTGATCAAAGCGAAGAGTTAAAAAGTCTTTCTGCTGTAGAAAAGGTGGCGCAATACTCTGAGTTAATGTCTGCTTCATTACCGTTAGTCGCAGATGAAATTATTGATGCTTATAACTTCAATCAACATCAATGTTTGTTAGATATTGGAGGTGGTCAGGGGACATTTATTAGTCTTCTCAGTCCGCATACTAAAAATCTAAAATTTAAATTATTTGACTTGCCCGGTGTAGCCACTTTAGCTCAAGAAAAACTGAATACTCAGTTAGGGCAAGGGCGTGTCCAATGTATTGGGGGGGACTTTTTTAATGACCCAATCCCAACTGGAGCAGACATTGTGACTTTAATTCGGGTAATTTTTGATCATGACGATGCCAGAGTCAAGCAATTACTGAGGTCCATTTATCAGTCTTTGCCACGTGGGGGCAGACTTCTTATCGCAGAGCCGATGGCTGATACCCCAGAATTACCGGCGATGGGCCAGGCCTATTTTGGTTTTTATTTATTGGCAATGGGGCGGGGTCGTCCTAGGAGCGTGCAGGAAATAACTAATTTTTTAAAGCAGGTTGGCTTTCAGAAAGTCAAACCTGTCAAAAATATGATGAAAATCAATGCTCAAATTGTTTTGGCAGAAAAGTTAGGGTAAACCCTGTAAGGGTTTTAACTGATGCTAAGTTATGAATAAGTGTATAAATTAGTTTACATATAAGATGTAACGTTAATTAAACAGGGTGAAAATAGTGGAAGCGCATGCAGTAGTAATTAACCAGCCCAAACAAGTTGCTTTGACCAAGCTTCGTATTGAAGAAATGGGTCCTGAAGATGTTGCTGTCGAAATGGAATACAGCGGCATCAGCACAGGTACAGAAAAATTAATTTGGAGTGGTACGATGCCCCAGTTTCCTGGGATGGGATATCCTCTTGTGCCTGGATATGAATCTGTTGGACGCATTACACATGCTTCTGCAAATGCTGGTCTACAAGTTGGTCAACATGTGTTTGTGCCAGGCGCTAAATGTTACGGCGAAGTGAAGGGTTTGTTTGGTGGAGCCTCCTCACATGTCGTCATTCCATCACAACGTGTAACAGTGCTTGATGAAGATTTTGGTAAAGAAGGAATTCTCTTGGCGTTAGCAGCCACAGCCTATCATGTCACGGAAGGCAAGCTTGAAGCTCAACCTGATTTGATTATTGGACATGGCGTGGTGGGACGTTTATTAGCACGTATTGCGATGGCTAAAGGAAAAATCCCAGTGGTCTGGGAAACCAATCCGATCAGAATGACAGGTGCCACGGGTTATCAAGTAGTCAACCCTAAAGATGATGATTATCACCAATATGGCGTCATATGTGATGCAAGTGGTGACGCGAGTTTAATCAATCAATTAATTAGTCGTTTACGTCCGCAAGGAGAAATTGTTCTTGCTGGCTTTTACGATCAAGCTATTTCCTATATGTTTGCCCCAGCCTTTATGCGTGAAATGAAAATGCGCATTGCAGCACAGTGGCAACCTAAGGATATTCAAGATGTACATCATCTCATTCGATCTAAGCAATTAGCTTTGGATGGTTTGATTACACACACCAGCGATCCGCAAGACGCTGATTCAGCATATCAAACAGCATTTAACGATATGCAATGCCTAAAAATGACTCTTAATTGGAGACAGTGATATGAACAGTCCTATACAACAATCAACAGTTCAGTTTATGAACTTAAAAAAAGAAGCAGCGATTGAGCCTGATGCGGTATCAACAAAGCCAGTTACTAAAGAAACACAAATTATTGCGATTTACGGTAAAGGTGGTATTGGTAAGAGTTTTACTCTAGCCAATCTTTCTTACATGATGGCGCAGCAAGGTAAAAAAGTTTTACTGATTGGCTGTGACCCAAAGAGTGATACGACATCACTCTTATTTGGTGGTAAGGCATGTCCTACCATTATTGAAACATCTTCTAAGAAAAAACTCGCAGGTGAATCCGTCGAAATTGGCGACGTATGTTTTAAACGTGATGGTGTTTTTGCCATGGAGCTTGGTGGACCAGAAGTGGGTCGTGGTTGTGGCGGGCGTGGAATTATTCATGGTTTCGAAACTTTAGAAAAATTAGGATTCCATGATTGGGGATTCGACTATGTGCTTCTTGACTTCTTGGGAGACGTAGTGTGTGGAGGCTTTGGTTTACCGATTGCACGCGACATGTGTCAAAAAGTCATTGTCGTTGCTAGTAACGATTTGCAATCATTATATGTCGCTAACAACGTTTGCTCTGCAGTGGAGTATTTCCGCAAATTAGGCGGCAATGTTGGTGTGGCAGGTATGGTAATTAACAAAGACGATGGCACTGGAGAAGCAGCTGCGTTTGCGGAGAGAGCGGGAATTCCTATCTTATCAGCGATTCCAGCAAATGAAGATATTCGTCGTAAGAGTGCTAACTACGAAATCATTGGTAAGCCGGGTACAGAATGGGCAAGTTTATTTGATCAGCTAGGTGAAAACGTTTCTAAAGCACCACCTGTTCGACCAAAGCCACTTACGCAAGATGAATTACTAAACTTGTTCTCTGGTGATCAAGTAGGGCGCCACGTTGTGTTGGAGCCAGCTAGTTTATTTGACATG
This sequence comes from Burkholderiaceae bacterium, assembly GCA_947462685.1. Lineage (GTDB taxonomy): Bacteria > Pseudomonadota > Gammaproteobacteria > Burkholderiales > Burkholderiaceae > Polynucleobacter. The sequence goes on from CANHPL010000063.1 coordinate 5,250, forward strand.
GTTGGTAAGCACGAAGTTCATAAAGATTCTTTAGAAGTGATTTACGACAAAGTCTAAAAAATGAGTGAAAAAATCATACCAATACTTGCCAATCCACAGGCGGCTTCAGTCGATGGATTAGGTTGTCATTCGGGGGCAGAGCAAATGATTGAGGCCGCTAAAGCAGCCAATAAATCAGAGGTTCTACAACGTTACGCAAAAGACTATCCTAAAGGTCCACATGATCAACCACAAAGTATGTGTCCAGCATTTGGATCATTGCGGGTTGGTTTAAGAATGCGTCGGACATCGACAATTTTGTCAGGTTCTGCATGTTGTGTTTATGGACTAACATTTACCTCACACTTTTACGGTGCCAAAAGAAGTGTTGGGTATGTACCTTTTAATTCGGAATCATTAGTTACCGGCAAGTTATTTGAAGATATTCGTGAAGCGGTATATAAAGAAGCTGATCCTGAAAAATATGATGTTGTTGTGATTATTAATTTGTGTGTACCAACGGCAAGTGGTGTTCCTCTCCAGTTATTGCCAAAAGAAATTAATGGAGTAAGAATAATCGGTATCGATGTTCCTGGATTTGGTGTACCAACACATGCTGAAGCAAAAGATGTTTTGGCAGGAGCTATGTTGAAGTATGCTAGAAATGAAGCTGAAGCAGGTCCAGTAACGGCACCACGTCAAGGTATTTCAGAAAAACCGACAATCACTTTACTCGGAGAAATGTTCCCAGTTGATCCTGTGGGGATTGGCATGATGCTCGAACCTATGGGTTTAGCTGCTGGACCTGTGGTTCCCACGCGTGAATGGCGTGAGTTATATCAAGCTCTCGACTGCGCTGCAGTGGCTGCAATCCATCCTTTTTATACCGCAAGTATTCGGGAGTTCAAAGCTGCTGGTAGAAATATTATTGGCTCAGCACCGATTGGTTACGAAGGAACAGCCGCATGGTTAGAAGCGATAGGTAAGTCCTGTAATGTTTCAGCAGATATGATTGCTGCTGCACAAAATAAATTCTTACCAATGATCAAAGGTGCGCTTGCA
>CANHPL010000064.1 GCA_947462685.1 Burkholderiaceae bacterium
ATAACGACTTCGCCATCACGCAAGTAAAGTTCTGTGGGTTCGGCGTATTTGAGCTGGCTTAGGGCTGTGGGTTGGGATTCTTGGAGTGGTGAGGAGATTACTTCTAGGTGACTTTCAGGTACTTTAATTACCTTAGTCACTTTTTGGGCAGATTGCTGTTGTCATACAGCTATTTTATTTTCAGACTTTGGCTTGGGCAACCTCAACAAGAAACGTCCTTTAAAAGGACATTTCTTGAATATCAACTAAAAATTTACTTGGCTTTAACTGCATAGGATTCTTTGTAAACTGGGTTCAATACTTTTACCAAAGTATCTACATCCATTGATGCTAGGTTAGATCTTCCGCCCAACATGTTTACCTTCTCCATAAAGCTTCTGAAAGGTTGACGCTTAAATTCAATACCTGCTGTATATGCTTCATCAGTAATTTTTAAAATTGCAGTTGCTACATTTGCCGCTTTTGCGGTGCTATTTCTATCCAAGAGACTCTGACGGTAATCACTGTTAAAAAATAAGATATCAAAAACTTTTTCCACTGGAAAGTCATCAATATTTCCGGCAACATAGCCCATCCACCATAATCTTGATATGCCATTATTTCGCATACGTCCACGTATGCCATTAGCAAACCAGTGACTTTCTATATGATTCTGAATCTTCTCTTCAGCAGAGGCTTTAAATGGCCAGCGCTGATTTACATAATCTTTAAATTGTGAAAAACAAAGCGTAACCCATAGTCTTTCATCAGTAGCCTGGGCAGGCGTTAATCCCGGAAGCGCCTTAAAAATTAATTGGCAATTTTCTGTATCGCCATTCAACTCTTGTGAAATGCCCTTTGGCAGAATCAACGACACCCCAGAATCTACCTTGTATGCAGTTGAAATCATTGATAAGTGCAAATCATCACACAATTCATCAAAGTTCATTTCTAATAGTTCAGGCTTTTCTAACAAAGATCTTTTTAGCTTTTGAACGCTTTCAGTTTTTAGGACGCTATATGACATATTTAAATAACCTTTGAACACCGTGCTTGGCAACTAATTGTTGTGAAAGTGTGCATAAATCATTGAAATCTCCATCTTCTTTGATATGCACGCCCAGGGTTTCTAGCTTCAAATTCAATGCTCTTGCCCATTTATATTGTTCTGCATCATCATTCTTAAGCATGAATTCCAAAGCGGCTTGAATACAGTCTTTATAGACCGACATAGCCAACATTGGAGCCTTGTCACGCTCTGTGCGATAAAACTCCCATACGCCTCTAAATTTTTTACCCATAAGAATGGTTATGACATCTTCGGCTAACTTGAACTGATAAATCTCATCTGGAATTTCAAGAGAGGTTTCGACTGTAACTAGAGACTCAAACCGAAGCTTTTCAAAGTCTACGTATCTAACCTGTGGGTCATCTATGGCTAGTATATCTCCGGTATTTAAACTAAATGGCTCCTGCCCAAACTCTTCATTAAGGTCTTCTGATTGAAAATCATCGATATTTTCACGGGCAAAAATGAATGGAGCAAAAATTACTTTTCCATATAAACGTCCCGCCTCAAATTTAATCTTACCCTGAGCCTCGACGTGATAAACCTTTCGCAAAAAAGTGTCTGAGCACTCGACATCAATTGCGTACGTAGCTTTTTTTTCCGAGAGCAGTTTTGAGATTTCATCATTCGATAACAGAAAGTTATAGTTAAGTACTACATACTCAACCTCTCCCTCAACTTCTATTTTGTAATCGAGTGTTGATTGAAATTCGGAGTCGAGATAATCATCCCCTCGACCTAATATTGGATAAGGAAATGCCTTAATTATTGATTTCATGAGCCTCTGCCTCAATTGCAAAATCCACGGTTTTATCCGCAAAAGTAACTAGCACGTATTCTCTTTGACCGCCAACCAACTCAACATCAATGGCCGCTACCTGCTTATCATTCACGATTAAATTTATTGGCTCAGTCCCGATCTCACCCGATTTTTTAAATCTAATTGAAGCTAGTCCTGTAAATGGAGAGTCAAAATATATATAGGCCTGATTTTTCCCGCTAGTCCTCATTCTCAAATTATTCAGCTGTAAGTAGTCCTTTGGTAAAGCTCCGGGCTTAGGTGCTGATGGCCCAATAATTTTTTTGCCGCCATCAGGATCGGGTATTTTTCCTCCTTTGCCCTTGCGCTTTCTATTTCCCCCTCTAAGACCTCGACCGTCTATTTCATCGGGATTTTCATCCCCCGACTTTGGTTTATCCGAAGCTGTGGGTTTTTGTTTAAATGAATAACTTCCATTTGCAATCTGTATTTGAGTACCGCGCTCCATAGTGCCATCGCCGTCCTCAGGATTCTCTGAGATTTCAGAGAATAAGTCCTGTAGCTCGTCTACTGTTACACGATCAGATGATGAATATTCGGCATACCTTTTTAGCAATTCTCTAATTTCATTTGCAAAGGCATCATATTTCTTTTTTGCCTCTTTTCGCTTTTCTAGGTTGTCAATTCTGTCGAAGGCAAAATTATTGTGTTCTGGATTTTCTAGTGTTTTTAGAGTTTCAGATCCATCGCCAGTCACGCATACGAAGAAATCAAATGGCTTCAAGCTTGGAAATCTTTGTAATGATGGGGCTGATCTTGTAATCAACATCCCATTTTCTCGCGCAATCGCTACAGAACGAGTTTCAACATCTTCATTCATTCTTATATACCAGTCGATTCTTCCAAACTTTGGTATCTGCTGTTCGCCTTTGTGAGTGCAGTTAACAACCGTCTCAATGGCTTCGAAGCACTCAACTAAATAGACTTTATCTACCTCATTAAACTCCTCATGCATTTTATTTTTGTAATACTTATATTTTTGCTCAATATTTTGAGCATTTAACTCCTCTTCTTCGCCAATTTTTACTATTAAACTGCCCTTGCGAATTGCATAGAAGAAGTTTGCTATCGCTGTAATAACAATAGATGGATATGAAGACAACTCAAAAATCGTATGCGGCACAAAAATACTTGTACCTGTTGAGTGTGAAAATTTTTCTCTTAAGTTAATAGCCCATTGCGGGATATCAAGCCCAACTAACGGCAAGCAACCATCCTGCATCCCATAAAAGCCGGTTCCTTGGGTCATCACATTCTCAGACCTGTTATACGACTGAAGGATACTTTTTCCCTGAAACCTATATTGGTTTTGATTGTTGTGCTCTATTTTTGTCAAATAAAAGAGTGTACGGACGTTACTATTTGCAAATGGCGCCTTTGATCCATGCCCAAAAGAACCTAAAGATGATGCTGAAGTCTTTTGGCTTAGTCCAGCACCTTTGGTTAACGCAAACCAAGCCCCATTAGGGCCGCTTATTGGTCCCGTTAATCCCGTAGTATTGCTGTCATGAATGCACAAGAAATTAATTTTTTCTTGATTTTTAATTAACTTAATTGCTTGATCATAAAAATCAACGGCAGGGTCAAGGTTTTGCTTCTTAGCCGTTGCCTTTGCTTGGGTTAAATGCTCCTCGAGCTCCGACACCTCCGGAATCTCACGCTTATCTAAGCTAGCAATGTTGAATGAGACGGTCACTGGCTCTGTCGACATACGGCTCGCATCGAGACTATTTTGAACAATCTCTCTTACCAGAGATGAGAGCCTGTGCCCTTTAAAAGTATCTATACCGGAATCATTAAATCCCGCGGCAAGACCACCCCCACTATCAGGAAAGTACCATTTCGCCTTTGACATTTTCTTCCTCAAAAATTGTATTAATAATGTTTTTAAAAATTTGCTCTGCAACATCTGTGCATATTGCATTACCTATCATCGATAACTTTGAACTTTCTGATATGCCAACTGGAAACTCGAACTCACTGCTATCAATGCATTGCAATCTCATTAACTCTTCAACACTCAGTCGCCTCACTCCAAAGTCGTCTATTAAAAAAGGAACGTTATGGCCGCCGCCGCCCATATTTGCAGTCAATGTAGGGCATACATTCTCTGGGCATGATCTGGCATCAACCCTTCTGATTTGAAATAAACGGTTAGTACCGTCCGCCTCGGCATTTCGCCTAATCATCCGTGCATACTTGTTTTCTTCGTCCAAATATAACCTTGGCTCATTTCTCTTCTCTTTATTAACGTACTTCCAAAGATTTTTCTTCGTTTTTTTTGCAACTGGAAATACAAATTTATTCTTTTTAAAATATCGAGAATGTGTGGCGACAATGAACAATCTTTCCCTTCTTTGGGCAGTATTTCCTATTTCATAACTATCTAATATTTCAGCATTGTTAATGTTTACCCAATAACCAGCCCTTCTCAGCTCATTAATTACAACCCTTAGCCGTGCGCCGCCATCAAAAGATTTTAAATTTGGGACGTTTTCCAACAGAAGAACTTTCGGTGGTGTAACCATCTCTCCACATATTCTTGGAATTTCAAAAAATAACTTACCGCGCTCATCATCGAAACCTAAATTTTCACCAGCAACCGAAAATGATTGGCACGGGAACCCGCCAGACAAAATATCAATTTCTTGATTAAGCTCAGGAAAGTCTGCCGGTTTTAACTCTCTAACATCCTTCATATAAACGGTTGATTCTGGAAAATTATGACTAAGCGTTACGCAACAAGCCTCTTCCATCTCATTGATGAAGACCGTTTCTATTCCATTTCTTTTTGCGGCCAAAACAAATCCCCCTAAACCAGCAAAAAGTGCGACGTGTCGATACATTTATATTGCCTTTTCTAGTGCTAATTTCTACTTTTTTGACTTACTTTTAAATGTAAATGCCGCCTGGCTCTCTGCTGTGCCAGATTTATATCTTTGCTTGGCATTACGCAATTCAGACTCTAAAGCATCAAACATCTCTTTTACATGCTCCTCGCTATAAGAGTAGTTTCTCGTATCGCTCAAATTTCCAATTAGCCGTATACGGTTCATAGCTTCTGATACTCGTTTTTGAGCTAAACGCTCAAATTTCTCATATTTTTCTGCATCTTTAGTCACTTTTTTCTCCTTGCAGTTGCTACAAATTTGATATATGTTGATAATATATCACATAAATTGCATTTAATTACGAAATAATTTAGCTATATTTTTGATATATAACAAGGATAACTCCATGAAATTATTATACTTTTTTCTATTCTCATTGACTATATGTAGCGCCTATGGACAGACATATAACCTAAATAATTCGCCATATAACATGCAAAACAGTCCATACAACATGGATAACAGCCCTTACAACATGCGCAATAGTCCATACAACATGGAAAACAGCCCTTACAACGCCAGCTCAACAAATGGTGTTTATGACAATACTGGCAATAGGATTGGCTATGAGGTGAAAGCCCCAAGTGGCGTAACCAACTACTTTGACAACAGCGGCAATCGCATTGGCTACACCCCAGCTAAAAAATGATCGTCTCTTTGCTTATTGCCATGCTCTTATCAGTTATGACACCAGAGCCGATATTGCTACGAAGCACGATTGATATCGCCAGAATTATTGGGCTACCAAGGATGAAAACCTTTGATCGACATGTAATAAAAACAGTCTATCTAAATGAAATGGACTCAAGCCAGATTTATCAATCCCATACAAGGCGAGAATTTTTTAACAACTATTTCAAGTCAAACCCTGCAAGGGGCAAGTAAAGGAGAACACATGCGTGACTACACATACATAGAGGGCTACCGATTCATTATTTTGAATATCTATCGCAGTAAGCGATTTGATGTTGATCGCCTAGATATCAACTTTGCCGATAAAGATAAGCCTGAGTTTGTCAGAGGGTTAAGAGTTGTTGATCACAACGAATCCGAGACATACCTAGTTCACGGAGAGGATGCGGACAATCTTAGTTATAGCCTGTGCTTTCTTCATCATGAAAACACTGACAACAAGCCAGACTATTTTGATGAATATCTAATTCAGGCAACAACAAATAAGGAGTATCTGGTGCAAAAGTTATTTAAAGACGAGAAGCCAGTGATTGCCGCCGTCCATTGAATCAATGAATTGTCCTTTTAAAGGACGCTTCATGAAAGAGATTCAATGAAAAACATTCGGGGCAGTTACCCAACAAATCTACTTCATCTAACTATACATACTTTGATTCTATTTTTTTTATAGATTTTTGTTATAGCTTTTTTAAATAGTTAATGTTTTTATAACGGAATGAAAAAAATGCATGTGAAAAATATACA
>CANHPL010000065.1 GCA_947462685.1 Burkholderiaceae bacterium
CTTCCTGCATCCCATCATATTTCTAAGCAACTCAGCGAAGATCCCGCTTTTACAAAAGCACAATATCAGTTATTTGAATCCGTTTTTGAAGGGGTTTGCCAACATGTTGACCAACTTCAGTCAGTGATTGTGGAATTTCTGGATAGGCCAATCGAAGAACTCTCCCCTATCGAACTTGGATGTTTGATGATTGGCGCTTTTGAACTCAAGTATGATTTAGCAACTCCTTATAAAGTTGCCATCAATGAAGCTGTTGAGCTGACTAAAACCTTTGGTGGTACTGATGGCCACAAGTATGTCAATGGCGTATTAGATCAAATTGCCCAGAAAGTGCGCTCTCAAGAAATCGCCGCAAATCAATAACATGATTTTGATAAGCAGTAGTTGGCTAGTCTCACTTACTTAACAAATAAAAAATCCTCGCAAAACCTATTCAGCGAGGATTTTCATTGATGCAGAGGACTCTGTTTAAGATTCTTTTTCTTTCGACTCCGCTACTTCGATAGTTATTGGAGTTTGTAAAGTCGCCTCTGGTTTACTATCAGGTTTGACCACAGCACTCGTTGGCGGCGGTAATACTTTAGTAAATTGCGCTGAAGATACGTCCAAAGGAACTTCTTGGATTTGAGTATTCTTCAGAAGCGCATTTAACACTTCGCGCTCACGCATCACTTTACCCGCATAACCACCATCACCGGCAATTGCACCACCTACGTAGTAACGTAAACCGCCTTGTAATGATCCGGCTTGAGCAATAAAATACTTCAAAATATAAGCGCCTACACGAATATTCGCTTCAGGCTTAAATGCTGCGGCAGGGCCACCATAAGGCATGAATTTATCAACGTGGACTCGTGTCAACACTTGCATCAAACCTTGAGCTCCCATATTACTTTGGATGTTCGGATTAAAGTTTGACTCAATCGCCATCACAGCAATGAGTAAGACCGGGTCAAGATCGACTTCCTGGGCAACTACCATCGCATGTGAAACATATTGATTGATTGCTTTAGGATCCACACGGTACTTGTTGGCCATAAAGTTTGCAACTTTTTGCTGATCAGCTACAGAGCTCATCAAAAGCGCATCTTGAGCTGCTGGATCAATTCTTCCAGAAATCTGCTTGGCCAAGGGCGCAATCGAAGGTACAGGAGCACGCAATACTTCGGGGCTAATGAGAAGATCACCCGTTTTAGGGATTGCTACATTCGCTTTACCCATCGAAACTAGTTTCATGGTTGGGGCCGAATCCATATTTTCAACATTGACATTTGCAACTTCAATGTTTGAGCCAAGCGATTTTGCAAGTTCTGCACGCAATGGCTCATTCACAGCAATGGCAACGCCCATGAACACACCAATTATTGCTGTTGAGTTACCAACTCCTGCGATTGTTGCTTTCAGACCAGTTTGTGGCTTTGCTTTATAAACTTTATAATCAGACTTCTGAGCATAAGTGCTTAGCTTCTTACGAGCAAGACTCAAGAGGTCCAATGACTTCTTTTGTGTCTGTTCATAAAAGTTAATCAACTTTGATTTCATCAATTCTTACCTGCTACTTTGTTAAGGAATCTCAATCTTAGGGAACTCTTTATATCTAGTCAAGCATATAGGAGTGAATAACTAGACTCCAAAGTTATTAAACACCACCTTTTATTACTTTGTTGGTATTCAATCACCAAAAAATGTATTGAATTCAAGCTTAAATAATGTTAGTGACCACTAATTTTATTATGTGAAAAACACCTATTTTTCACGATGTTTTACTGAATTTTTACACTGTGAAACAATTTAATGACCTATTTGTTGACCGTTTCACGAGACTCTCAGGAAGTTCAGTTTTTGTAGTTTTATTATCATGTGATTTAGAGTCATTTATCCTTGCAATTTGTCCTGCCCTATGTGCGAATCGCAAGGATAAACGATATGGACTACATAACATATGGCAGTAATGCAGCACTCACATTCTGCTCATGTTAAATTAGAGTTTCTAATTATTAAACAAAAGCCTATTCAATAGGCTCATTTTGGAGATCTGCTTTATGAATGCACCTGAGCGTATGGCCTCACCATCGATTCCTTTACAGTTAAAAAATCCTGCTTTGTTTCAAGAACAAAGCTTTATTAACGGCGCTTGGAAATCATCGGATAGCGGTGAAACTTTTTCCGTCAATAATCCAGCGACAGGTGACATTATTGCCAAAGTTGCCAATATGCAAACGCAAGATGCGTTAGCAGCTATCGACGCCGCTCACGTAGCATTTGCATCTTGGAAAAATAAATTAGCAAAAGAACGTTCTGCCATTATGCGCAAATGGTTCAATCTCATTGAGGCCAACGCGGACGATTTAGCCAAACTGATGACGATTGAACAAGGCAAACCTTTAGCGGAAGCAAAAGGTGAGATTACTTACGGAAACTCATTCATTGAATGGTTTGCTGAGGAAGCTAAACGTGTAGCTGGTGCAGTTCCCTCAACAACCTGGTCAGACAAACGCCTCGTCGTCCTCAAGCAACCCATTGGTGTTTGCGTTGCGATTACGCCTTGGAATTTTCCGACGGCAATGATTACTCGTAAAGTAGCGCCTGCGATTGCTGCTGGCTGCACCATTGTGATAAAACCTGCTGAACAAACACCGCTGTCCGCATTAGCCTTAGCTGTTCTTGCTAAAGAAGCGGGGATGCCAGACGGTGTTTTTAATATTATTACGGCAGATGCAGATCGCTCGATTGAAATTGGCAAAACCTTGTGTGCCTCCAAGTCTGTGGCGCATTTGTCGTTTACTGGCTCAACACCTGTAGGTCGTATTTTAATGGCGCAGTGTGCTCCAACCGTGAAAAAAGTGGCACTTGAACTCGGAGGACATGCACCTTTTATCGTTTTTGAAGATGCAGATATCGATGCTGCAGTAGCTGGTGCAGTTGCATCAAAATACCGCAACGCGGGTCAAACTTGTGTGTGTACGAATCGTTTTTATGTCCATGAAAGTTTGCATGACGAGTTCGTAGAAAAACTAGCAAAAGCATCTGCAGCCCTTCCCGTCGGAAATGGTTTAGATGCTGGTGTTAACCAAGGACCTCTGATTGATGAACAAGCCATTGAAAAAGTAGAGCGTCATATCGCTGATGCTGTCAGTAAAGGCGCTTCATTAAAAACAGGCGGTAAAAAACATGCATTGGGAGGTCTTTTCTTTGAACCAACGGTGTTGGCCAATGTCACCAATGAGATGCAGATTATGACTGAGGAAACATTTGGTCCTGTTTCAGCCGTGGTTCCATTTAAAGATGAGGCTGATGTGATCGCTGCTGCAAATAATACGGAATTTGGCTTGGCGTCTTATTTTTATAGCCGTGATATTGGTCGTATCTGGAGAGTCGCTGAACAACTCGAATACGGCATGGTGGGTATTAATACAGGCTTATTCTCAAATGAAGTTGCACCATTTGGTGGTGTCAAACAATCCGGCCTCGGCCGTGAAGGAAGCATTTGGGGTATGGACGAATATATGGAAATGAAATACCTCTGTATCGGCCTGTAAGCCCCCAAGATAAAAATGTTAACTATGAGTAACTTTATACTTAATTTTGATGATTTAGTAAAAGAATTTAAGGCTGAAAGAAAAGCTCTGGGATTCACGTAAGCACAAATTGCAAAAAATGCTGGGCTGCGCAGAGAAACTATTATTCAAATTGAGGCCGGGAAAAATGTTCAAGTCTATTCCCTACTCAAAGCAATCTCCGCTTTGGGCAAAGCGATTGAAATCGTCGATCGAAGAATAGATTATGATCGTTTAAAGGAAATGTTTGATGAGTCCTAAACGCGTCAAACAACGTCAAGTGACCTCTCCTCAAGGTTTGTCGGGCTCTATTACTAAGGATGCGCGCTTTGCCATGACTACCAACTTTCCTTTTTGACCCTCTCAAGGGTGGCCCCTGATGTCTTAAGTAGGGCTAATTCTGGACGTTGCTTGCTTGGCTTTTTTTCCTGCTTAATCGGCTTGGTAATTTTAGAATTTGCCTTGTCCCCTAACTGCGGATCGGCGCTCTATGAAAGAGAGATTTCCACATTCAATAAACGTAAAGTCTTAATCAATCGTTCTGCGCTAGCCAATTGGGGATTTAATTCAAATTCAGCGTAACTTTGCTGAGTGATACCTAGTTTTTTTGCGACTGCGGCTTGTGACAACCCAGTTGCCTTTCGAAACCCCTGCAAAATTGGCTACAACTGAGCAATGGGTTTAATCGGGTAGTACACGGCACGCTCCTTAAGTGACTTATACGTTTAACAGGTTATGGCTTGTAAATTAAAGTAACAGGCTATAGGTTGTATATTTACCATGATTATTTCGTCAAGGGGGCTTCATGCTGATGAATGGAAAAAATCAGTTACTACAAGCCCCTTTTAACAAACACCAAGTCCCATACACCGTGACCGAGCTTTAATCCTCGGTTTTCAAACTTAGTGATTGGGCGATAACTAGGTCTTTGTGCATATCCCAAGACGACAGTTCCATCGACTAGGGTTTCCTGACTTGTTGTAGTGTTTTGTAAATGCGACTCGCTACTTAATACCACTAACATTTGCTGAGCATATTCCTCCCAATCAGTAGCTAAATGAATATACGCTCCCGTTTTTAGTTTTTTACACAGCTTCGAAATAAATTCGCTTTGGACCAATCTTCTTTTATTGTGCTTTTTTTTATGCCAAGGGTCTGGAAAAAAGATATGTACTCCATCTAATTCATCATTGGCAATCATATGCTCAAGAACCTCAACTGCATCATGCCGAATGATGCGGATGTTTTCTATTTGCTCTTCTCCAATTTTTTTCAGAAGTGCCCCTACCCCTGGCTCATGAACTTCAAGGGCTAAAAAATCATCCTGAGGTCGAAGTTTGGCTATATGAGCCGTTGTTTCTCCCATACCAAATCCAATCTCTAGGATTTTGGGTCGGACACTATCTGATGGTGAAAATGCAGTTTCCCAGCTTAACAGTTCTGGATTATAGGGGATCAGATATATAGGGCCTAGCTCATCAATAGCACGTTGTTGACCCTGCGTCGTACGTCCCGCACGCATCACAAAAGATTTGATGCTTCGCGGGATAAGATTTTTTTCTTCTTCAGAATATTGAATAGGATCAGACATCACTTTTTTTTATGCCCCCCAGTTAATCCAGCCCATGACTGAAGTCAAAATAACCACTACACCAAAAGCAATACGGTAGTAAGCAAATGGCTTGAAATTATGATGACTCACATAACCTATCAACCATTTCACACAAAAGAATGCTGAGATAAATGAAGCGATAAATCCAACTCCTAAAACAGGTCCAAAGCCTGTAATATCTAAAAGGCTGGTATCGTGACGGAGTTTGTATAGCTCATACACAGTAGCTCCAGCAATGACAGGTATCGCTAAGAAGAAGGAAAACTCTGTTGCTACCTGACGAGGCAGCCCAAATAACATCCCACCAATAATCGTAGCACCTGATCGTGAAGTACCCGGAATTAAGGCAGCACATTGTGCAAGTCCGACTTTAATCGCATCTTTAATACTTAAATCTTCTATATGTTCGATGCTAGAGAGAACCACTTTACGGCTACTGTGTTTGGCTTTTTCCAGATGCTCCGCCCACAGAATAATGAATCCACCCACAATAAAAGCTGTCGCAACTGGAATAGGGGCAAATAGATGCGCTTTAATGTATTTACCTAATAAGAGTGCCAAAACAATCGCCGGAATTGAAGCCACAATGACATTCATCGCAAAGCGGTTGGAGAGTGGTCTTCTGCCAAGGCCAGAAATCACATCTATTATTTTTTTCCGGAACTCCCAACATACCGCCAAAATTGCACCTAATTGAATAATGACTTCAAAAGCCTTACCGCGCTCATCATTAAATTGCAACAAGTGGCCAGCAAGAATTAAATGCCCTGTGCTAGAAATGGGCAAGAACTCTGTTAAACCTTCTACCACTCCTAAAATAATTGCTTTGATGAGTAATGCAATATCCATATAAATTCCAGTATTAAAAATATTTCTATTTTATTCGTAACGTAAGGCTTCAATCGGTTGCATCTTTGCTGC
>CANHPL010000066.1 GCA_947462685.1 Burkholderiaceae bacterium
ATCTAAAAATGCACGTAAATCATCGATCTTTGTCAAAGGATACCTCGAATCAGAGGACCAAGAGGGTAAACAAATCGAGTTTGAGGCATTGAGCGCGCAATGGGGTGCAGATGATGTGAGTCGGCAGATGGTCCTACGTTCTATTGAGTATGCAGCGCTGAGTCAAGAGCGGATGATGTATACGGAACGCAAAAGAATTGAGGGACGAATGATGTCTACAGATATTGCGCGTATCTTTTGCGAACGTGCTGGAGGGTTTGATGTTCTGGATTTCATGCATCTGCCATCTTGGTATTTTAAAAAAGATGATCAAGGTGTGAAGCAATGGAGTATCGAATTGCAACATGTGGTCAATGAAGCGCAAGACTTAAAGACGCACTACTCTGATCAATTGATTGCTCAAGTAAAAACGAAGTACCCAAATTTGTACACTTTTGTGATGGAGGGGAGGTCGATTTATGAAGCCTTTGGCGTTGCTCTAGGTCGTCGATATGGGCAATCTAATCCGATACTTAATATTCAAGCGGTTGTGAATGGGATAGAAAAAGAACATCCCTATTCACTCAAATGGGCAAGGGATCCAGACCGTTATCAAATCATTATTGATGGGATACGCGCAGAGCAAATGCAAGAGGCTATGGATTTAGAAAAAAGTACCCGCTATGCCACGAATTTTCAGAACAGAATCATGAAGGGATTCCAAACCTTAGTGGCGCTGAACCAATTTGAACAGGGGCAGGCGTGTTTACAAATGGAAACTACCATCACAAGTGATAGTTTGACCCCCTCCAAAAATCCTAGGGAGGGGTCAGCTGATGAAAATTCCGTCTAAATATGCCTCATTTTGCAAAACGAACTATCGTAAGTCATTGATTTATAGAGTAACTGAAAATTCATGTTGTTGTTATCGAAGGACAAGTTGCCCCAATGAATTAGTGACTTTTTAAAAAATAGCCGTTAACTAGAAATAAGGAACATAATTTAAATCACAGTTGATTGCGTGTTCCTTCTATTTAATTTTTTAAAGAGTAAGGCCAAAGACAATGACTTTTCCGATTCCATCTGGTATCACACCGATTCCATTGGTAGAGGTACGTCGCCCATCTGACATTGAAGCGCCGAGTGCGCCAGTTGGTATCAGTGGTGTAGGTGCAATTGATTCTAGACAAGCCCTGAAGATGCCTGAGCCAGTCGTCACTGCAGATCAAAGTAGTTTTGCAAGACAGTCTTTGGAGCGTAATTTTCAAGAAAACATCACAAATCCAACCGGCCTCCCTTTGGAGCCCAAGACTTCTCAAGCTGCCTTATTAGAAATTTCCGCTCAAGCCCCAAATGTACTAACCGCACAAATGGCAAATCTTGCCAATTCGGCGACTACTATTGCAGGGGCCTATGCTAATACCCAGTTACTGACTCAGCTGAACAACTTATCTACTTCAGACCCCCAAAATCTTTTAACACTTGAGGCAAACATCGCTGCCAGTGGTTCTGACATTACCTCTTCGCAGATGAATACCCTCAATCGCCTGATTGCAAAGGTGATGGCCCAAAGCCAATCACCACTTGGTGCCGATCCTCAAGCATCAAACGCGCAACTAAATAACTTGATGGTTACTTGGCCCAAGCTTGACGCGAATACGCAAAGCCAATTGATGCAGAATGCTTTACTGGCGAATGATCCTAAAGCAGTCCTGACGACTTTAAAAAATGATTTGAAAAATTCTGGGCTATTTGCTGCAGAGCAATTGACCCATGCATTGATGCCCGCCATGGAGGAGGCATCAGTTAACAGTTCACCAGCGCTTACTCAAACCACTTCGACACCAACGAGTGCGAGTAGTTTTTCACCGCAGCAACTACTGCAGCAATTAGACCCCAATTCTTCCTCGATGGTCGATGCCATTCGCTTAGCGCTTAGAGGTAATTTATATTGGCAGGGTGATTTAGCGAATAACTTACCTGCAAAAATGCGCCGGGAAGATGCCTGGGAAACCAACCCGCAGGATACTTCACAGGTCATCAAAGGTACGCGAATTTCGGTGGAAGTGAGTTTACCCCAGTTGGGCTCTTTTACCGTGATTGGGACACAGTTTAATGATCAAATCTATCTGACGATGCAAGCCGCCAGCAGTGATGTGCAACATACGTTTCAAGAGCAATTCGATCAGCTACAACAACAATTGGTGGATCAGGGGGCAGCGTTGTCCTCGCTTCAGTGGGTAAAGGTGTAACGCCATGATACCGATGAACACCCGCAATGGACCTCATCCCGGACTAAAGGCCGTGGCATTGAAGTATGAAATGAATAGTGCTGCACCACGCGTGACTGGCCAAGGGGAGGGGTATGTGGCACAGGCCATTTTGGATAAAGCTGCTGAAATGGGGATACCGACCAAAGTTGAGCCAGAACTGGTGGAGTTTTTGATGCAAGTCAAACTCAATGATGTGATTCCACCCGCTTTATACGCCGCAGTTGCAGAAGTCCTTGCTTGGGCATATAAAGTGGATCAATCGGTGCAAAAATCACCCGATGAATGATATTCATGATAGGATTTAGAGCCTATCTCTAAAAAAATACAGAAAAAGAGGTTTTGTGCGATGCTACTAAAGTCAAAAAAAACATTAGGTATTTCTCAGGAAGTATTTGAGTCCATCATTGGACCGTCGATTCAGGTGCAGGGTAATTTACTGATTAGTCAAGGCGTACGCGTTGACGGCACTGTGAACGGTAGCATTTTGCAGCAGGATGGTCAGGATGCGGTCGTGGCCATTTCGGAAAGTGCGGTCATTACTGGGGATGTGAAGGCAAATTCGATTATTATTTCCGGGCATTTGAAGGGAAATATCATCTCGAACGTTCGTTTAGAGATTCTAAAAACAGCCCGTATTGATGGCAATGTGAGCTACAACAGCATCGGTATGGAGATGGGGGCAACCATCAATGGTAATCTGCATCAACTGGATGAACAGCAGTTAGCGCAAGATGTGATTGAACGCGTAAAGCAAAAAGTGTAATTTACCATGCAGCTCATTTGGGTTTCTGGGCCGGTTGGAAAGATTCGCACGCTGAATCTTGGTTTTCGCCGCTTAAGCGTTGTCTTTATTGGTTGTGCAATCACTCTTTTAACTTGTGGCGCTCTCCTGCATTTTATTGGGTTTCGAATTGCTGTTGAAATGAATCCAAGTCTTTTAGGGGCCTATGCACAACTGCACTCCACTAGTGAAATGGCGGATATTAAAAATACCTATATTAAAAAATATCAAGACATTCAAAAACAGTTACAACAAAACCAACGACTTGTTGGCGAACTACAAGAACAAAATAAAAAATTAATCAATCTGGCGGTCCCGAAAATATTACAAAAGGAAAAGCCAGCATTGCCCGCTTCTGGGGGGCCATTTAAACCGATTGTGTTGGATAAAAGAAAAAATATAGAAGGTCTTTTAGAGGACTCATCCGAATACCTAAAAACTTTCAATCAGCAATTGCTTGAGCAAAAAAAAGTGATGGATCAGCAAATTGAGTGGATTATGGGTAAGCCTTTGGCCCTGCCTATTTTAGGTAATCCTTCGTTATCCGGTGGCTTTGGTGGGCGCTTGGATCCTTTTACCAGAACGTGGAGTGCTCATGAGGGCTTGGATTTTCAGGAGCCGTTCGGTTCTAAGATATTAGCTGCAGGAGCGGGCAGAGTGAAATTTGCTGGTTGGGATGCTTCGTATGGAAATGCCGTTTTAATCGACCATGGTAATGGCTATGTCAGTCGATATGCGCATGCGAGTCAGCTATTGGTTCGCGAGGGAGAAATAGTACAGAATCAGCAAACGCTTGGATTGGTCGGTTCAACTGGCCGCTCGACAGGACCACATCTGCATTTTGAAATTATTAAAAATGGTATTCCCGTGGATCCCAAAGACTATCTAATTGGGCTTCGAAAAGATTAAGATCTCTTTGGGGTGTATTTGATGCTGATAGAAAAAATCAAACTTCTATCATTGAAGATCTAGGCTATAAACCAATCATCCAAATCATTCTTATGCCTGGATATTGGTAATATCTTTGTAAGCCTCTACCAACTTATTTCTCACAGCAATCATCCCTTGTAAAGAAAGATTGGCCTTTTGTAGGGAGATCATGACTTCTTCAAGTGATGTTTCTGTAGACCCCGTTTGAAAATCTTGCGCTTTTGCCTGGGCAGAGTTTTGGGCATCATTCACCTGTGTAATGGCATTTTTGAGAAGACTCTGAAAATCAACACTACCAGATGCAGGAGCAGCAGATGGATCAATACCGCCACTGGCTGCCAAAGACATGGCATCCATTCTGGCCTTGATTGCAGTTAAATTTGTATTAATATCCATCAATCACTCTCAATTCTCTTTAGTCATGCTCATCTATTTACGAACCCGATGACATTGTCATTCAATGAAACTTATCTGATATTACAGGACTTTTGCCAACCACCGCAAGCGGTAAATGTAATCCTGGAACATCCATCCTGAGCAACATGTCATACCTACAACTGATTCTTACATAGTAAATAAAGCAATTTTTGTGCCACTTTATCAATATAGCAATTGCTTTTATATTAAAAAACACGAATCCTTGTTATTTATACGGTTTTTTTCTTGGAGTTGGATAATGGTTTTGAAATTTCTAGCTTAAGTTCGAGGTGTTCTTCTAAAATCCGATCATCGTCCGTCATTAAAGTAGCTCTTTGAAGCGTATTTTCTAGTTCCCTTACATTGCCGGGCCAAGAGTACGCTAGCAGGCATTTTTTTGCGCCCTCATCTAAAAACATATTTTCCCTGAGCACGTTTTTGCTATAACGCGTTAAAAAGAACTCAGCTAACGGCAGAATATCTTGAGGGCGTTTCCTCAGTTCCGGAATATGCACTGGAAAGACAGCTAAACGATAGTAAAGATCCTCGCGGAAGAGGCCTTCTTGAACGTGTTGTAATAAATTACGGTTGGTAGCCGCGACAATGCGAACATCGACTGGCACAAGCTCTGTTGAGCCGAGCTTTTCTACCATTTGATCTTGCAAGACCCTTAAAAGTTTGGCTTGCAAGGGTGCCGGCATTTCCCCGATTTCATCTAGAAAGAGGGTACCACCGTTGGCTTGCTCGAACTTACCCGCTTGCGTCTTTGATGCACCGGTAAAGGAGCCTTTTTCATGGCCAAAAAGAATTGATTCCAAGAGTGTTTCCGGGATTGCCGCACAATTCAGGGCGATGAAAGGACCATCGATTCGCGTGGAATTGTCATGGACATACCTTGCCACAAGCTCTTTTCCTACACCAGACTCACCAGTAATTAAGACAGAAGTGGTGGTAGGGGCTACTCTTAAACATCTCCCGAGAGTTTTGACCATTTCAGGATCGACAGCCACAATCGATTTGCCAAGTGGTTTGGTTGTTTGGCTTTCATTAACACCATTCGTTGCCTTCGGCGCAGACTTTTTACTTACACTGTCGGTGCTTGGGTTGCCAGCAACCGGAGTGGGTTGATAACGACGAATCGTATCCACCAATTGTTCGGGCACAAAGGGTTTGATTAAAAAATCCCGTGCACCAGACTTCAAGGCTTCAACCGCAATTTTGACGTCAGCAAAGGCCGTCATAACAATAATAGATAAGTCAGGATTGATTTCCAGAGCTTTCTTTAATAAATCAATACCCGTCATACCAGGTAATTTATAGTCCGTGATGATGATCATTGGGACACCGGGCTGAAGGATCGGAATTACCGTCTCAGCTTTTTGATGAGAGTAAAACTCAATCGAACTCATTCTGAGAGTTACGCCGATCGCCTCACGCAGATCATCATCATCCTCGATGAGTAAAACGGGGTAATTCAGTGAATGTTTGGTCATAGGCAGTAATATAACTGAATCGATCGCAT
>CANHPL010000067.1 GCA_947462685.1 Burkholderiaceae bacterium
AATGATCAGGACAAAATACGGAGGTATTTTTCTTGATGGTGCCAATCGCAACTGTCTCACCTTTAGCAGTCTTTACAAGAGAGTCAGGGTGTATATGACGATGCGACCGATAGCTCTTAGATTTGATACCTGAAGCATCAGAGTTTTTATTGTTTATGAAATCAATTCCTTGACGAATCAAATCATTGACTAAAGTTTCATCTAGGTATTCATTGGCAAGTATTGTTCCTTGGCAATCTTTAGAACCAAAAAACATTCTGGCTGCATCAACAGCTCTAAGATCTCCCGCAAGTCGGATGGCCAAGCCAGTTGTAAGAGCTCGAATATCCGAAGGGTCAATAATTGTTTTTGGCAGTCCAAAAACAATCCTATAACGATGCTGGTCTACAGTGTGATTGGTCGTTGTGTATATAAGTAAGGCGTTATTTGCAACTAGCGGATCTTGCAATGCGTCTTCGTACGATCTATTTCGAGAACTATATTCTTCAGAATTGTCGACATCAACACATACGATGTCCGTACATAAAAAATTCTTCTCTTGACGGATCTCACCATCAAATTGATAGCTGATGGCATATCCGTAGCTATGAATTACCTCTACCAGTTCAGTTGCTGTTAACTCGTAATCTTTAAATCCATATTTGTAGTCTCGCTGGTCATTTTTAAAATCCTTATTCAACCAATTGGAATTGACCGAGCACTTATATTTTCTTTCTGTCATTTATCTATCTCCGTAGTAAGCCAAAACGGTGACATCAACATCAGACGTGGGTGGGATAGAAGGGCTTACGTCACAAACATCCATGTCCAATGTCAATGTCATCCATATGTAGGCATAAATAACTTTGAAAGAAAGAGATCATCATGACATTTATCCCAAAAGACAAAACTCAATTAATAAACTTACTGAACAAGCAGTCCACCGTCACAGTTCTTGCTATGCAAGAGGGTAAGCCCAGTGAGGTGGCTGATCAAATCAAATTGATCAAGCAAGGTAGGGTCACTGTAATTGTGATTAAGTCTTAAATCAACTCCGCCGCCTCTTGTCGCATTTCATCGTTGATATCGATGTAGCGTTGGGTGGTGCCAAGGTGCTTGTGTCCAGCCAACGATTGAAGAACCCTAGCACTGACCCCTTTCCTTGCTAATGTGGTGATGAAGGTTCTTCTGCCGCTGTGAGAGCTTCCATTATCAATTCCTGCGTTGACATAGAAACTCTTCATTAAATTGCCAAGACTATTAGAGGTGAATCCCCCTCCTGTTCGTGCTGAGATGAACAATGACCTTTCTAGATTAGTTGTCCAAATGGTTGCCATGTACTTTAAGAGCGCATCCTGAAGCTTCTTAGGTACCATGACGGATCTAGATGAATTTCCTTTGGTCTGTGTGGCGGATAGATGGACTTCAGGCTTGATAGAGCCATCTTTATTGATGACATCTTTAATTTTCAAAGATGCTATTTCCCCGACCCTCATCCCAGACCAATGCGTCATGTAGATCATGGTTTGATTTCTTACCGCATTTCGACTTCGTCCAAGCCGAAGAAGTAAACGATTGAATTCTTCTGTCGAGATTGTTTTAGCTTGTGACATTTCTAACCTTGATTTGAGTTTGAAAATGAGTCGGAACTTATGCTGATTCATTATCAAATCCGACATGTCAAAGTGCCACAATTTTTTCCGTCTTTTTTATCCAATGCTCTCAATGAGTTAGCGCAGTCAGATCGGAATATCTATGTATTCCGATCAACAAGGCAGTGGCTAGTTGATTGCTGAACATCGATCATGGAAGCTCATCAATTATTGAGGAGTTAAAGCCATGATTCAACTTGCCGATGTGAAATTAGTCTCAGCTGTTCGTCCAACCATCCAAGACCCAGTTGCTTTGAAAAGAACAAAGTTCATTTCTAGGGTCTCTGAACAATTGGAGGTTGCTAATCATTTAATGAAGGGTGAGCAAATCCCCTTTACCAGTTTTCATGATCCTGTTTCACTTAGGAGACCTAGGAAGGTCAGCCCTTGGTGGTGGACAGATAAGGATGGTAAGTACCTAATGGCTATTAAGTATGGATCGAAGGTGATCGAACTTGCCAAAGGAAAATCAGCCGTTCAGGCTGAAACATTGGATCAAATAATTGAGGTACTTAAGAGTCTCAAACTAGCCACCTCAAACGGTGAGTTGGATCTTCATCTTACACAGGCATCAGAACTTATTCGAAAGAAGTTCAAGGTAAAGAAAGCGAATTAGATATAAAGATAACAGGGGAGTGGTTTAAACCCCTTCTCCCTTGTTCTGATAGGTTCTCGAATGTTTTGATGAGCTCAGGCTAGGTATCAAAAAGTAAGTATAAATTTACCTGAACGTTATAAAAGCTAGCATAATTAGTCCGCAAATATGTTGACCCGAATGACTATGAACTGTTGATGTGTCAAGGATGAACCGTGTTGAACCCGAATGAACAAAGTTTGGTGAATATCTGGACAGAAATTATTCACTGGCACCTCCTAGGTCAAAATAGGTGCGGGTGATGTCTTGTGGAGTCAGTACATGAACATTGGGCTAGTCGTTTTGATAGAGATTATGTGAATATTTCTAAAAATTTTAATCAAGCAAATCTTAACAAGATTTATTCTTCAGTCTAAATTAATAAATGAGAACTGGTCTTTTAATTCCAATCGGCAATAATGCACTTGCTATCGCATTTATTGTGGCAATTATTTTTACAATAATTTGGCTTATATATCACGCAACAATACATACAAATAAAAATCAACTTGAAAGTAATTTTAATAAATCATCGCTGCAATCTGATCATTTGGATTTTAAAAGCACAAATGACATAAACGAATTTTTCTTAAAATTCCCCAATCGAAATGTCAGCTTAGATGCGGGAACCACAATTTTTTGGACCTCCGGAAATCCTATTTCAATTTCAATAGCACAAGCAAATACGCAGTCACCACTAAAAGTTTATGTTCGTGTAAAAGCTTCCGCAAGAGAACTCGGTCACAAAATTACAATTGGTAATAGTGATGAAAACTCGATAAGCTTAAATTTAACGTCTGAAAGTCTAATTTTTTCAAATGATGAGAAGTCTTTTTATCCAATTTATATAGAAGATCTTAAAAAACTAAAAGAGATACTAAGGAGGCAAGAATCCTACATTAATAAAATAATTAAAATTCCTCAAAATGATGCAGAAAATATATCAGATTGGGTTGAAAAAATAATTCAAATCCAAGCAAACAATACACACATTCTTTTAATAGGTGAATGAAATGCTAATCTCAACAACTAATATAAATGAAAAATACGACATAATTGACGT
The DNA here is from genome assembly GCA_947462685.1 of Burkholderiaceae bacterium. GTDB lineage: Bacteria > Pseudomonadota > Gammaproteobacteria > Burkholderiales > Burkholderiaceae > Polynucleobacter. The sequence continues at coordinate 3,329 of CANHPL010000067.1, forward strand.
CATCTTCAATCTTCATACTGTTGAACCCAAAGGTTTTTTGGGAACAGGCGGTTTAAATATGGAAGAGGGATTTAATAGTGCTAAAGCTGCACTAATTGAAAAAGCCCGGTCTCGAGGTGGCGATGCAATAATAGGGTGCGAATTCGATGTTCGTGTTGCTGTAGCTGGAATGTCAAACAAACAAGTACTCGAAATCTTTAGTTGGGGCACCGTCGTTAAGATTAATAAATAATATCTCGATTAGGGGGGGTGGTTTAAACCCCGTCTCCCTTGTTCTGATGGGTTCTAGAATTGTTTGAAGTTGAAGGCGTGGACCTGCGGTCAAAATTCAAACCGTACATTCAAGGAGCGGCCTATAGAGACTCGTTAGTCATCCTAAATTGGTACGTAGTGTCAGGATTTATCCTAAATTGGTATCAAGATCAAAGCCTAATTAGACTTTGATCGACTCATTCTGGTTTTACTTGGCAGTGACTGTCTTTGTTTGGTTGGCTTAACTGAAATCTCTGTCTCAGCATCAGAGTCTCTTTGCCTGAAAGAATGAAGCTTCTTACGAACTTGTTCAGTAGTGAGATGTGCTCCGTAAAACCTCTCAATGACTGCTTGCGAGGTTCGAGAATTCTTAGCCAAAGCAAGGCTGTCAATGTCACTGTTTATTAGTCTGTACATGATGGCCGTATGGCGCAGACTGTACAAGGTTAAATTCTTATCTCTCTTCTCTTCTAGCCCACTGGTCTTGATGATTAGGGCAAAGATCTTTCCAAGCTTTTCCATCGCTGTTGATCTGTTTGTGTACTGTGGCAAAAACAGATAGTCATCGGGGCCAAGGTATTGGTTGTCAACATGAGTTTTCCGGAAATCAACTAACTCTTTGTAAGTTACTGCCGCATTAGGCATCGTTTGTACTTCTTGGGCAGTTGTCTTGGTTGCAGGGTGAGCAAGGGTCAGCCATTCAACTTTACTGCTCTGGTCTCGTCTCTTTATGACATGTTTGTGCTGAATGACTTTGAGGTCAGACGGCCGAATAAATGTGTTGATCATGAAGTTAACCAACAACTTATGTTCAAGGGTGATGGTTGTGCCTTTATATGAGACCCCATTCTTGATCATTTTATTGATGCATTTTTGAAGTTGGATGTACTCACCCCAAGTCAGATAGTCACGTTTTTGAGTGGTTTGTAACTTTTCCTTGATCTTTGGGAATAAAGGAATGCTGTTGGTGACTCCCATTTCCACTGCGTGTTTGAAAATCTTATGCACCAAACTTAGGTTGTGCTTTTTGGATGCAGGGGATAGAACTTGATCAGTTTCGAGATAAGGTTTCTTTTTGGCTTTAATTTTGGTCTTGTTCAGTTGCTCTAGAAAACCAACCAAGTCCCTGTGGGTGATGTCGGCAATTAGTCGATCTTTAAAAAATGGCAGGATGGTTGAATTCATCCTGCCTTTGTCAATTGCATAAAGAGACTTCTTAGATGCCGCTTTTTCAAGATTGAGAAGCGACATCGCCACGGCCGAGAAAGTCTTGGGGCTTTGAATGTGAGAGGGCTCATCATCCCTTAGTGCATCCATGAAGTTGTTTTTGGCAAACTCATAGGCTAATTTCTTATTGCTGGTTTCTGTCGATCGAACCCGATATCGACGATTGACAAAGCAGCGAGTCCAATAAAAGGGGGAGCATTCGACCCTGTAAATCACAACGTGCCTAGGCATAGAAGGGACTGGGGTAATAGTGCCCTTGATTGGATTTGTTTGGGACTTATATGCCATATAAGTTAAATATTAAGTACTAATTTATAAGAAGGCTTAAAAGATCATTTTGAGGGTCAAAAACAGATAATAGATTGATTTTTATAAAATTCTTATAAGAAATCGCTCTCTTATCTGGTGGAAAAATGCTCAATGAGTTTAATGGTCAGTTTAATGGTCGAAAATATTTCGATTTTAAGCTATTGATTTTAAACAATATTTTTAGAAATGCAAGAATAATTTGGGTACTCATAACCCAAAGGTCGTTGGTTCAAATCCGGCCCCCGCAACCAATAAGTTGTTGATTTAATTGAAGAAAATCAATAAACAAATTAAGAACACCATTAAACAGAAAAGTTTAATGGTGTTTTTTTATGCCTAGAACCGATTCACTCACTTTTGCAGAAAAAGTATAGTTGCCATAGAGGCTGGGTTTCAGGTGCCGTTAAGGGTAAATGG
>CANHPL010000068.1 GCA_947462685.1 Burkholderiaceae bacterium
AGCAGATCCTGCCGTGATCAAACAGCTCGAAGGCACGGGTGGTCTGGCCAGTCCATCCGCCAGTGGTCAGGAGATGAAGTTGTATGCTCAAACGCAAATTGGCAAGTGGAAAAAAGTCGTGCAAGAAGCCAATATTCCACAACAGTAATATGTTGAGCTCATAGGTCAGCTGTCTGATTGAGTTTGCAAAGTAGGTTGATGCGGCTCGCAAAAAGATGAGTTGTTATCAACCCATTCTCTGGTTGTTCTTTCATTTACTTTAATTGCTTGATCTAATGCAATTTTGAAAGCAATTGACCCGAGTCCAATTTTAGATATGCAAAAAATACATGCCTGCCCTGCAGCTGTTTTTTGAGCGCGAAGTTTTGCCAGCTCCAAAAATCGATATGTTTCACATGCAGGACACGGGTTATCAAGTGGAAGATGAATTAGTTCTTCTGGAACAAGTTGTCCACTTTTACATACCCATCCAGCTGAAGAAAAGCTGCATTTTCCCACTGTACTTCTTATTGAATCATGGTATTTGGAAGCCATAGAGCTATAGCAGGAAACACTGTGAGCAAGAGAATTACACCTAGTGACATTAGTACAAATGGCATGGCGCCTTTAAAAATTTCTGCCATAGTTGCATCTTTTGTCATCTTTGACAGAATAAATACATTCAAACCAACTGGTGGCGTGATAAGTGCAATTTCAGTTAAGAGGACCAAAACTATTCCGAACCATACAGGATCAAAACCGAGATGAATAATAATTGGAAATACGAAGGGGAGCGTTAATAATATCATTCCAAACGCATCAAGAAGGCAACCAAGTATCAAGTACAACAAGTAAATAAGAAAAAGCACCAAATAACGATTCAGTCCAACCGATTGAATCGCATCGGTCACCATTGTTGTAACTTGTGTGGCTACCAAGAATCGTGCTAAAACACTTGCTGCAATTAATACACAAAAGATCATAGCTGACAGCTTAACGGTAGATTCCACAGCTAAACGCAAATCATTCCAACCGATTCTTCTCATCGCTAATGCAATAAAAACGGTGAATGAAGCGCCAACTGCTGCAGCTTCTCCTGGAGTAAACAGACCAACATACATGCCTAAAACTACGACTGCGAAAATGACAACAATCGGAATCACCGTCAACAACGAAGACATTTTTTCACGCAGAGAAAAAGAAGGTCCTTTAGGGCCAAGCATGGGATTTAATCGACATCTAATAACAACGTAAAGTGAAAAAATAATTGCCGTCAAAATCCCCGGGATAATTCCTGCAAGAAAAAGCTTACCTATTGATGTTTCGGTCCAAAGCCCATATAAAACCATTAATAGACTTGGAGGAATCATGATGGCTATGGTTGCTGCTGATGCTAACGATCCAGTTGAGAGAGTCATGTCATATTTATAACGACGCAACTCAGGAAGTGCAATCCTAGACATTGTGCCAACGGCAGCAGAACTAACTCCAGTTACAGCACCAAATCCCGCACAAGCCCCAATCGTTGTTACTAGTAGGCCGCCAGGTAGATGACCCAAAAAACGGTACATTGAAGCAAACAAGTCTTCTCCAATACGAGACTGACTTACTATCTGACCCATAAAAATAAACAACGGTATAGAAGCGAATAAAAATTCACTACCTGTACTAAATGCAGTAGTAAAGAATTGTGTTGCGGCCTGCTCAAGACCAAATAAAGCCCAAAGGCCACCAAATGCAACTACTGACGTGGCCCATGCAATATGAACGCCCATAATAACTAGGAAGATCAAAATACCAAAAGCCATCAGACCAATTTGAGTAAAGTCCATTTTTATACTTCCGTATCAGCCATTTCTGGCCCATCACCGTTGGAATAAAAAAATGACGATATCGCGCCAAGTATTGCAAGTAGAGAAAAAATTGATATAGCAGCAGCGAAGGGCCAATGTGGAATTGAAATTGTCTGGCTGCCGACCCCAACTTTGAACATATGTTCAACCTCTAATGCACTTCGCAGTCCAATCGCCCCTGTAAAAACTAGGGCTCCAAGCAAGCCCACAAGGTCAACACATTTACGTATCCAATTTGGCAGAATGTTGTAAATCAAATCCATCCGTACATGTGAGTCTGTATGCCATGAATGTGGGATCACCATGAAAAAAAAGGTAAGTAAGATCAACCCGGTCACATCAATCAGCCAGACAAATCCCTCTCCACCGAAGGCGCGAATAAGTACTTCGATAGAGATAAGAACACTTATGGCAACGACACACCCCCCAGCGCCATTTACAAATAGCCATCGATTAAAGGCTAAAAGATTTTTTAACATGCCAGCCTCTCGTAAAGTTATAAATAACGCTCTTGGCCGAAATTAACTTTATTGCTTCAATGGCATCGTTCCACTAACTGGTGATTGAAGAATTTTTTGCATCCTCTGGTCTGGTGTCATGCTTTCATAAGAAGTTTTTAAACGTCTAATGTCTGCAACCATAGCCTTAGCAGGACGGCCAGCACCTTCTTGCTCCATCACCCATTCATTAGAAACTTTCGCATATGCATCGTTAACTTTTTTCTTGTCAGCATCATTAAATTCAAACGTTACGATCCCCTTTTGATTCATAAACTCTCTTGATCGTCTAGCCTCTTCATCGAAATAAAGTTGCGACTCAACTTGAGTCCATACCTGAAACCAGTGATAAAGATAGGTTTGTACTGGTTGCGGCATTTCGTCCCAACGCTTTTTATTGATGCAATGCTCGTTTGGATTTGTCCAAAGATTGACTGGTGTACGGTATTTAGCTATGTCAGTAAGTCGAAACAAAGTAGCACCTGCGTCATGCATAGGCGCAACATCAATCACGCCACTTTGGAAACCAGGGTAAAGCTCTGAGATTTTCAGCGAGACCGGCGTCAACCCAAGTGATGCCACAGCAAGATTGGCCACCTTACCGACCGACCATGCCCGTTTAGATTTCATATCATCAAACGTTTTAATTGGCTCTTTTGACAATAACTGTTGCGCCGGTGTTAATCCAACACGAGCTAAATAGACATTGCGTTTTTCGTAAACATCTCTGAGGTATTTAGCGTAAATTTCCGTAAACACCATAGAACCCACACTTGAATCAGACAACAAGCCAGGAAGTTGGATGCCAAAGTGCAAGTCAAAACCACCCGTATTTAATTGTGTGTAACACGAGCCCATATCAGCAATCCCTGAAGCGACGGACTCAAATCCTCCAGTTTGCGCATCAGCTAGAGAGTTAGACCAAAACGGTTGAATAATAATTTTTCCATTGGTATCCTGTTTAAGGCGTGCAAAAAGTTTTTCGTATAACTCTGGAGTTGCTCCGGCCTTTCCGAGAAAAGTTGAATAGCGTAAAGTTATAGCTGGTCCGCTGTAATTGAAAGGGGTAGCCATCTTGACTTGGCCATCTAAGTACTGCTGCGCAAGCGGGGGTTTAGTCGTTTGTGCGCCAACTGGTATGCAAATTACTGCAGCGAGAAAAGTGATTGTTTTTACAAAATTTTTCATTTGATACACCTTTATTTAGATTGGCCTTCAAGCCTAAGCACACAAATACCTCGATTTTTATCCGAGACAAAAATATTTCCACGAGCGTCGACCAACACATCTTCAGATTGAGTTACTAATCCAGAATTAGGCAAAGGACCCAACCGCTTCTCAGGATCAGGGGGCAGAAAATATGCAATTTCTTTTGGTGTCCGCTGGTCAGAGATGTCATAGACACGTAAACCAGCGTTGAAATATGTCAAAAAGACTATGTTTTCATCAAAATAGAGTGTCTTTTGAGACTGCCACTGATGTTGATTGTGTGGGCCAAAACGACCAGGACGCTCATAAAAATTCGCAACTTTTAGGCCTTCAGGAGGTGTAGGCTGCGGAAATAAGGAGATAAGTCGAGGTGATTTTTCGTTGGAAATATCCACAATTCCAGCGTAACCTAAATCCTCATCACCCTGCTCTGCTATAGCCTCAGAATTCACAATAACAAGTGGTCTTCCTGTTAAGGGTATAGCAGTATGAACCGCTATAAATGCTTGAAATGGAGGAGAGAATGGAAGATCACTGACCATTTTTGGTTGCGTAATGTCAGAGATGTCTAATATTACAAAACCACCAGCGCTGTATGGCAAATATGCTCTGTCTCCTTTTACATATGCACCTCCATGCAACAGCGTTCCAAAAGGCACTCCCGACTCACCACCGGCAAGCCATTGGCCTGGTCGCCACCACTTAGAAATCTCTTTCGGATTAGAAGGATCTGAAATATCTACTACAACGTAAATATGGCCATCAAATCCTTCCGGCAGCGCAGTTGTATGGACATACCTTCCCCCGTCATAAAAATTTCGATGCGTCCCACTTCCGCCAGTTTTGTATTGGCCAAGCAAAGCTGGGTTTTCTGGGTCTTTTAAACTCCAAATATAAAAACCTTCACCGTAACTGCCATCAGGATCACCTCCCCATCCATCAGGAATTTTTTCCATGGAAGTAATCATCAACCCGTCAGCAATTTGGATTTGCAAAGTCCAAGTATTAGCAGGTCCGTCAATAAAACGAACAAATCTAGGTGTGGTTGGATCAGTAATATCTGTTATAGACCAACCACTATGCCAAAAGTGCGCACTATATAAATACCACTTCCCAGCGACCTCATGGATAGCCATTTTGAAAGCTGGTCGGTCTTCATTAGGGATATAGCCAACAGCCTTTATCCCCTTGGCAAATGCACCGCTTAATTGACTCATAAAAAGCCCCTTAAAAGTTCACTTTAACTCTTTAAGTTTTTACTTCGATAAGGATTAACCCGAATTTAAGATGCTTCCTGATAACTTGAAATTACTAATTTATATTAATAATTTAGAACTTGTAGGACACCAAGCGTTAAGACTCTTTAAGCTTGCATCAGAAAGATTGGCTTCAAAGTGAAGTTCATTTCCATTGAAGTGGTTGCTAATGAGTTCAGCGAATAAGTTTTGAATATATTCAACGCCTAAAACCACGCTCTTACCCGACACAACGCTTTTTGAATGACTTACCCGTTGTTTTTAGGCTGAGCAGGACGGAAAACTTTCATCGGATCCGGCTCCCCCAAACGAAACCAAATAGCCGACAAAACAAGGGCAAGCAAGACCATGAACAATGCAGCGCCGGAAAGCAGCGCCGTGATTTCTGTGTCTCTTTTTTCTAAGATGAATTGATTCGACAAGTGCTGATAAACCTTTTTCAGGTCATCCGCAGACCCCGCTTTGAAGTATTCGGCCTCTGTGATCTTGGCGACTGCTTTGAGTGATTCTTCATCGACTTGGGCAAAAAACGAAGAGCCCTCAAAACCTGGGATGAAACCGTTGGGTGTGCCAAATCCAACGGTGTAAACACGAACGCCCAAGTCGGCTGCTTTTTGGGCCGCCCACAACGGGTCGGGGCCCGCAGTTCTGCGACCATCCGACAACAAGACAATGGCTCCCCCTTTGTAGGAGCCAGGTGGCTCAGGCGCTCGCTCTTTTTCGG
>CANHPL010000069.1 GCA_947462685.1 Burkholderiaceae bacterium
CAATGTAAATAATTGCTACAGAGGGGCTAATTTAGCTCAAAATTGATTAAAACCCCATGAAAAAACCACCCGAAGGTGGCTTCAAACAACTGGCGGAAGAGGCGGGATGTTCCGATTATATAAAAATAGCCTTTAAAGTCAATGGATATATGGGTCTTAATTAGATATATGGGTTGAAAACATGGGTTGAATTATGCTATTCTGTTCATAATAGGAACAAAATTATGCCTAAAAAGACCCAACTTCCTCCTTATCTAGTTAAAAGATACAACACCTACTTTGCAGTTCTTTATATACCCAAAGATATTCAGTATGTAATTGGTAAAAAGAAGTTCATCAAAACGACTGGTGAGCAGAACATCAAGTTGGCTCAAGCAATAGCAAATGTCTTTGTCATGGGATGGAAAGCAGAAATAGCGTCAGCAAGGTCAAAATCAGATGAACCATTAATAAACTCCGCAAAAGAGATTAAGAAATTACTCAAGTCTTCACCAAAATATCTTGTTGATGAAGTCATTGAAGAGGAGGTAGCTCGATTACATAAGGAACGTAAGCCCATAGATGCTGAGGTATTCAAAAGAATTTCTAAAGGGGAAAATAAACACTTAGAAGATGTGGCAAAAGAATGGAAGATTCACGAAGAAAAAAGAGGTCTAGCACAAAAATTCATTGACCAAATGGACAATGATGTTCGGTTAGTAGTGAAACAGTTCCCTACTTCTAACTACATGACTGCTGAACATGTTGAGTGGTGGATTAAGGATATTGCAAGAATTGGTAAGTTATCAGCATCATCAGTTACTAGAATAATTGGATCCGGCAAAAACTTTTACAAGTATCTGCAATTAATTAAAGAAGTATCTGTTACTGAGCCAAATCCATTTGTTGTACCTGCTGAATTTAAGATCAGTAATAAACCAAACTCTAAATCAGTTAATAAAACACAATCTTGGCTACCCTTCTCCCCAAAAGAGATTGTTGGGTTATACAAACTTGCATTAGTCGATAATCAGACTCTAGCTGATTTGATACTAATTGCAATGCATACGGGTGCTCGAATAGAAGAAATCTGCTCGCTACTTTGTAAAGATGTAGATATGAAACAAGAAAGCATAACGATCATAGATGCCAAAACTGAAGCAGGTGAAAGAACGATACCGATTCACCCATATATTAAAGACAGAATTGAAAAACTCATTGAAAATTCAACCGATGACTATTTGCTGCCAGAATTATCAAAGAACAAATATGGCGATAGGTCTAATGCCATAGGTAAGAGATTTGGTAGATTAAAGACAAAACACAAGTTCTCGTCTAGATATGTCTTTCATTCAATAAGGAAGACATTTACGACACTATTAGAAAATGCTGGTGTTGGTGAGAATGTAGCGGCAGATATCGTGGGTCATGAAAAGCCAAGAATCACTTATGGTCTTTATAGTGGGGGGGCATCTTTAGAGGTAATGAGAGAGGCAATCAAGAAGATATCTTACGGACTTTAATAATTATTTCAACAGCTTCAGAGTTTATTCTTCAATCCTCGCCAACTCACAATATCGTGAGATGGCACTTCAACATCAATAATTTTTGTTGAGATTATCTTCCAATTTTTATCGTATTTATTTTCTTTCTCCTGCTTGCAAAACATTTTTCCATCCCATTTTAGTAAAACTGATCCAATAACTTCATCGCATTTTTTCACTTCATAAAACCCATTTCTGATTGGTTTTATATTTTTATCAAACCAAGATGTAAGATTATTCAACTTAAATGAGTGAGGTGGCTTTGGTTTCTTACCTTTTGAAATCTCAATTGTTAAGTCAGCGCCTTTATTTGTTGTATCAGAATCTTGACTATCAATTTCGCCACCTTCGTAATCAATCGATGTAATTACTTCAATATCATTAATGACTGAATATTTAATCGATAAATTTTTTGGGTTAAATAATTCTTCAGTTTCAATATCATAGGAATAAGTAGATCCCTCATAGATAACACCAGAAAACACTATAGATCCTAATGGTAAATCATCAACTTTAGATTCAGATTCAGATTCAATATTTTTAATCTTATTTTTTAGAATTTTTTCATCTAAAGTTGATTCCCAGATTGTATTAAAGTCCTCATCTTCAACTGATATGTCATTTCCACTACTCAATAAAATCCCTTCCGCACCATCATAATGGTAGCCTTCGCCAAGATACCACCATGAATCTGGTGGAAATGGTTTCATATGCTCAGGCATCTTCATTTCATTATCCCAGTCGGTAACATAATCATTCATATCAAGATTTCGCTCTTGAAGAAATGTCAATGTATCTTGTCTAAGTTGGGTTAATACGGCAATTGCACTTCGACCAGATAGAGAAATCTTATAAGTAGGCATATATAAGTCACTTTTTGATTAAGACAATGACATAATCTTCCTGTTTCTTCATGAATTTATCAATCGCTTTTTCACACATTTGTAGAGAATTTTTCTCCAACCTACTCATATCAAGTACTAGTAAATCACCCCGTCGAGTCTGTTCTATCAACCGTTTTAATGCATTTTTATCTAGATTCATTTGAAGCTTGCTCCAAAACTAGCGAAATGCCCTTTTGCTCTATTTGATCTAAGAGAGACTGGATGGCAATTCGACCTAGTGTAGTTTTGGGAATTCTGGTGGATTTGGCAGTTTGATTCAATCTATTAGATAGATCATGGGACAGGCGCAATGGGAACTGAATATTGGGTGTTGCTAAGGCATTTAATTGGTCCATTTGGAATCCTTTAATGGTGAAATTAATCTAAGACCAATCGACAAAGCCAGTCTTGCGATGGCTATAGCGACTTGTTAGTAAAAACTTGGTCTTATGAAGTATTTATGTGACTTGGAACTATTAGATAGATAGTGACTACTTTGGAATTACCAATTTGAAATAGAGGCAGGAATAGGATTCAATGTCTTTTTGGGGGGAGTCTTAATTCATGACTTCACTGCGTTCAGTCATTTGATACTGCGTATCAAGGTTCTATTGGTTGGAGCAGGAAATGGATTCAAACTCAAAAGCGGACATACTTACTTATCCATTTTTTTAGTGATTTCAGCAGATATTTTGGTATACATGAAGATATATTTTGCATGTTTACCACTTTCACCATTCCCAAGACCCCTCCTCTAAAAAAATTTCTAGATTTACAGTTACGTATACTGCAATTTGACCTAGGAAGAATCTTTTTTATACTCGTAGCTCTCTAATATCCTGCTCCCGCAGTGTAGTAAAGTACTTTTCACCATCATCGACCACATCGCAGCTATCCGATTCTTCATACAAAGATTCCGTGATTTCAGGATCCTCAAAGCGAATCCATCCTTTATTTCTATAGTCAGTCAGAGTCTCTACAACCCGATCAAAATCTGATTGAGGTAAATCTCGAACAATGCTGATCTCAAACCTGTTTATCTTCTTGATAACCCTTGATAGGGCAAGAGGTTTTGATCTCAAAGATGGTGGATTTAGCAACTTGTTCTTAGTAAGAACAGAGGACTTATTCATCATTTTCTTGAGATGCTCAAGTGTTATTTCCTTAGAAAAGGAAGCTCTAGACACATATCTCTCAAAATCGTCAGCATCTAGAGTCGCCATTTCATAGAGCACTGAGAATGATGATGGCAACTTATCCATATACAGTCTAAATTTATCGGCATTTCTACCGATAGACTTGTATTTCCTGAAAGTTGAACCCTTTGAATCTAAATTCACAGACTTACAGAAGTACTCCAAATCACTACCAGAAAGCTCTTTTGACTTGAATTTTGTATAAATCTCATAGACTGCCTCACCCATATTCAAGATGCCCTCAATGGCGTTTTTAGTCGATTGCTGATATCTACGAACATACTTATCTGCAATTCCTTTGTTTGTTATAACCATAGCTGTACCCATAAAATCTCCATTAATTTGTTGATAAATTTTGAGCAAAAGAAGTACCAATCCAATGAAGGATTAACAAATTTTGCTTAATTCGTTTTACTTAAAAAAGAGTGACTTTAGTGTAATTATTGGTTGTCACTATTTCGTGGTTTCGGAGGGCATTGGAGCACTCTTATGGGAAGCACGATTACATCTACTACTGTGATTTAATTGTAGCAAAAAACAGCCTATTTGTCAATGCCTATATGGGTTTCGTGGCATTTACGCACTTGAAAATTAGATAAAAAACAGGGAAATTTTGTTCTTAGTGAGAACAAAATAGGTGTTCAGAAAGTCGAAAAAAAATGCCTCTGATTTAACGCTATCAGGAGCATGATTTTTAATAGATTTTGAAGTGTTCAGTAAGTTGATGCTTTAGAAATAAGGGATTAACCAGTCTATCTCAGATTTCTTTGAAGATTAGGTATTTTTTTAATAACAGCCTTAACCTGATCAACTGTAATTAACCGAGTACATTCAAATTGGCGATCAGTCCCCTTGTGACGGGGGCACCACATAAAGTCGAAATGATCAAAAATTTGCTTGGGATCATTCCAGCAGCTGTTACAAGTATGATGATTAAAAATTCTATATGGCGTTTGAAACTCATTATTTGGATGAGTAAAACCACTAATCATTACTGTTGGCGTTCCAGTAGCCCATGACAGCCAAGATAGTCCACTAGATAAACCGATAAAGAAATCAGCGTACTTAAGAAGGGCAACTCTTTCTGCAAGTGGTTTTGACCCAGTTTCATCCTCAGCACCATTTGGAATTGAAGTCCATGTATGCCCATGCCCCCAAACAGCATCTTTATCAATACAAAGAACGCGGTAGCCAGATTCCTTGAGCCATTTAACTATCTCGTACCAGCCTTGAGGGTTGTTCCAATATTTACTTTGAGTGGAGCTTTGAACAGCAATACAAACATAAGGTTCATCAATTGTTCTTTTAATCTTTTCAAGATCAAACCGAGGTGGTGATTCGATAGGCTCTACATCCAGAATATGAGCAGCAGTTTTATGAAGACCTACATACCTAAAATCAACTGGTTGGTGAGTATTATTCCAATCATCGAAAAACAACCCTAGTCGATAAGTTGCATACATATCTTTTTGCAATAATGCCGCTTCTTTTGTTGTAATAAACTGTATGTTGGGATAATTTTTTTTAAACAAAGGAATGACTAACTCAGACATGACACAAAATAATTTGCATTGATGCTTTTGTTGGAACAAGTCAACGTATGGAAACCACGCTATCGCATCACCTAAGGTTCCTACAGGAACTTGTATCTGAACAGACTGATCCCTTAGAGACAAATCATGAGAAAAAACTAATTTTTGATCTTTCCAGCACTCAACCCTAAAGGGAACATAATAAGTTTTAGTACTTCGATAAGTGCCACCATCTGACTCAATTTCAAAAATAGTATTAAAAGTAGCAGTATCGGTAAATCGAACATTC
>CANHPL010000070.1 GCA_947462685.1 Burkholderiaceae bacterium
GCAGTTACAAAGTCTGCATAAGCAATTTTCCAGGCACCGCCGTGGTGGCCATGGCCACCCTTCTTCACCCGCTTAATAACTATTATTGGTGCGCCATCTTTAGGCATTTACTTACCTTTTACCGCTTTAGTTCCTTCATCAAGCTCAGTAAAGCTTGGGCGCTGATCAGAGAATAAGACTTTACGGCCAAATTCTATAGCGGCTGCCGGTGGGAAATTATTTAAACTAGCAATCAAAATAGCTTTTACTGCTAAAAATGATCTTGAACTTGAATTAAGTTTTTGCTCTAAGATTTTTGCAACTGGCGATACGAATGCGTATGCTAATAAAATACCTAAGAAAGTTCCCACCAACGCAGCGCCAATTAACTTACCGAGTTCAGCAGGAGGCAAACCAATCGATCCCATGGTATGAACCACACCCATCACAGCAGCAACAATACCAAATGCTGGCAAACCATCACCAACGTTAGTCACTGCATTCACGGGAATATGCCCCTCGATATGGTGAACTTCTATTTCTTGTTCCATTAAACTTTCAATCTGAATCAAGTCCAAAGCTCCAGCGAGCATCATACGTAAATAGTCTGTAATGAAATCCACCAAATGATGATCAGCTAATACATCAGGATATTTTTCGAAAATGGGACTTGCATGAGGCTCTTCAATATCTGCTTCTAAAGACATCAAACCATCTCTTTTTATTTTTTGTAGAATTTCAAACATCAAACACAGTAAATTCAAATGGAACTGTTTGACAGCTCCAGAAGATTTAAATGCTCCACCCAAAGCAGAAAGGGTTGCTTTTAGATTTGTCGGCGTATTAGAAGCTAACATCGTTCCCAATGCAGCACCTACAATCGTTAAAACTTCGGTAGGTTGCCATAAAACCATAATGTGACCACCATGCAAAGCATAGCCGCCAAGCGCACAACCCATCGCAATAATCCATCCAATTGGAATATTCATAGCATCTCTTTAATTTTTAAATTACAGTTTTGAAAACAAATTACTCGACTGCAGCTTGCCAAATAAGGCCTGCGCAGCATTTAAAATTGCTTGATTTTTTGTAAAACCAGCAGTTGCTGCAGCCATATCAGTGTCTAACAATGTTGAAGTCGTAGATGCCAACTGAGTACTTAGTGAGTTAACTGCACTGCCAGCTTGACTAACAAGACTTCCCACCAAACCACTATGAGTTTGAGCATCTAGTAGCTGATTATATGCTGAAGTTAAATTTGATGACACTACACTTAACGATAAACTTGAGGTAACCCCCTCAATCCCTGCTTTTTGTCCTAAATATGCAACAAATTGATTGATATTTGCTAAAACATCGGTTTTCCCAGTAACAGCATTATCTGTAACACTAGCAAGGTCTGCTTGAGAAAGAATATTTAAATCTTTACCAAAAGCGTTAGAAGTTTGAACTCCTGAATCCACCGAAACGCCTGGCTCGATTTGAACCGAGTTAATGGTCGAAGGGAAAATAGGATTGCCGCTTGCATCCTTAGCCGTTGCCTGACCTTGAATGGTGGTTGCAATTTGACTCGCCTGGAGATACAAGGCCTTGAGCGCAGATGGGGTTAAAGACCCGTTTTGAGCTTGGGTTGAAACTGAAGTTAATTGATTCATTGCATCAATCATGCTGCCCAATTGAGTAGATGCACTATCCATCGAAGCTGTTACATAATTTTGATTATTGGTATACATCGTTAATCGGCTTTTATCGAAGCTTAAACGCACCCCCCACGATACGGCATAGGAATTATCAGAAGCTTTACTATAGCTTTGACCTGAACTAATTTGTTGTTGATATTTCACCGCCTCAGTCAAGCTAGAATTCATCGACTGAACACTGCTATCAAAAATCTGATTAGTACTAATTCTCATAATAATTTCTCCGACTTAGCCGTATTTAATTCATGATGGATAAAATCGACTGGAACATTTGATTTCCAGCCTGTAATACTTTGCTCGAGGCTTGATATAACTGTTGAAACTTGAGAAGATTTGCAGCTTCCTCATCCAAATTGACTCCTGAAATCGAGCTTTGCTGACTTTTTAAATTTGATAACACTGCCTGATTGGCTGTTTGGTTATTTGTCCAAGTAGAAATAGGCACGCCCACGTCACTCACTAAATTGGCAACCGCATTACCCATGATCGTTATTTTTTGAGATACCGTATTTGCGTCACTAGACGTAATAATCGCTGAACCACTACTCAGATAATCTCCATTGTCAGATGGTGCGCGAGATACAAAATTTGCAGCAGTCAAACCTCCAGCAATTAGTGCTAAAGAATCGGTTGCATTCGCTTGATACAAAGATGTCATTGCTGCGTCTGAAGTGATAGTAGGGATCGAATTAGTCAGGTCACCAACTGTAGGATCAACCGCGAAAGGTCTTGTATCTCCTAAATAACTACCATTAACATTAAATGCGAATAATTTAAGGCTGCCATTACTATTTACACTTGCACCACTCACATTATTAGCGATACTGACCAAACCTTGAGCAATGGTATTTAATCGTTGATTGAGCGATGGCACAAATTGTGTAATCAGCGTCATCAATCCACCAATCTGCCCAGTTGTCGGATTTTTTATTGCCATCGTTTGTGAGCTGCTGCCAGACTGAATACTTAGGCTAGGATTAAGCGTGTTTGGGTAATTGACCACTAGCTTATTAGAAATACCTCTCTCAATCAAAGGAGTACCACCTAAAAATTGCGTCGCTGTACCATCACTATTAATTAAACTTTGGCCGCCAACAAGGGTCTGGATCTTGCCAAGTATGACATCACGCTGATCGAGAAGATCAGGAGAAACTCCCGTATTTTTTCCACCGGCATTCGAATTAACGATCTGCTGATTCACCTGAGCCAATTGGGGCAACAATGTATTGACTTGATCCACACTATCAGCAAGGCCGGATTGGGCATTACTCGTTAATTGGCTCACCACAGAAACCATTCCTGCCATACTCGCGGCAACTTGATTTGCACTTCCAGTTAAACCTGATTGAGCTGAGGGACTTGTCGGGTTTGTCGCATACGTCCCCATGGCATTAAAAAAACTAGCAATGGAAGTTTGAAGTCCAGTGGAATTATTTGCGACCAGACTATTAACCGATGAGGTATATTGCACTAGGGTATCTGTGTAGCTCGACTGTGATTGTTGATTCAGCAACTGACCACTAATTAATGAATTATATTGGCGAACGAAACCATTTACCGCAAATCCAGTCCCCGTTAAATTTGCGGCATTAGGGGCCATAGAATCAATTACCGCATTGGCATTACGCCTTGAATAGCCATCAACGGAAGCACCTGAAACGTTTTGTGAGGTTACCAACATGCCAGCTTGGGCCATCTGAAGACCTTGAAAAGCAGAGCTACTGATTGAATTGATATCCATAATTATTTTCTTTTAAAAAGTTGATACTTTTTTATATTGATTCAAAACGCTATTTAAACTATTACCTTGGTTAGACGTGTTATCACTATTAACGGCTTTTTTTTCTGCTTCGATTAGCGCTTTAATGTTTGGTTGAGCCAGCATTTGATCAGCAACCTTCGTAGCAAAACCAATACCTTTTCCAGCAACCAAGGCATCTGCCAACTTATCATCGGCAATCTCTAAATACCCTTTGGATGTCTCACCTTGATCCTCACCGCCACGCAAAGAAGTACTTCGAACCGTCGATAACATTTGTCGAATCAAGGTTCTTTCAAAGCCTTTCGCAGCTTCTCTAATTTCCTTTTCTGTTTTGGATACAGTAGGTTTTGAAGCGTCAGAATTGACTAGGGCTTGATTATTCAAGACACTTGCAAACGATTGATCAGTATTTTTTTGACCAGAAAGTGCCGCAGGCAGAGTCGGCATATTATTCGTTAAAAGACCTGATAAGCTTGCTCCCGCAGCAGCTAGGCCAACTCCCGGAATAGCAAAATTTGATAATGGCAACATTAAATCACCTCGATTTCAGCAGATAAAGCACCTGCAGATTTTAATGACTGCAAGATAGAAATTAAGTCAGATGGTGTAGCTCCCAACATATTTAATGCTTTGACTACAGAAGATAAGGCAGCTCCACCTGGAATTGCGATCAAATTATCTGGCTTACCATCACTTGATACCGTCGCAGTATCCTGCGAAGTAACGACTGTTTCACCTCGACCAAAAGCATTTGGTTGACTAACGTCAGGTGTAGATTGAATCCTTACTGTTAAATTTCCATGAGCAACAGCTGATGGTGCAAGTTTGACCGATTGATTCATCACGACAGATCCAGTTCGTGAATTTAGAATTACTTTAGCTGGACCAATGGTTGGCTCAATGTTGATATCTTCTAAAGCGGCCATAAAGGCTACTCGCTTTAATGGATCTAATGGAACTCTAACATTGAGGGATCTTGCATCAATTGGAATTGCAGTTCCGACGCCAAATCGTTGTCCAATGGCCTGGGCAGTTTGCTGCATGAGTGAAAAATCAGATTTCTTTAAATCCAATTGAATAAATTCTTCTGGCATCACGGATGGTACAGCCCTTTCAATTAAAGCTCCTGAAGGAATTCTTCCGGCTGATAAATGATTCACTGTAGTAGTTGCTCCACCCGCACTCGCACCCGCACCAGATATCACCACATTTCCCTGAGCTTGAGCATAAACTTGCCCATCAGCCGCACGAAGTGGTGTCATGAGCAAAGTTCCACCTTTTAAACTTTGTGCATTACCTAAGGAGGAAACTGTTATATCAATCGCCTGACCAGGTCTTGATAATGCCGGCATTTCAGCAGTAACCATGACTGCCGCGGTATTTCTTAACTGCGCTTGACCGCCAGGAGGTATTGTTACCCCTAAGGTTCCAATCATTTGCAGCACACTTTGAATCGTAAAAGGTGTTTGTGTAGTTTGATCGCCCGAACCATCTAAACCAACGACCAATCCATAACCTACTAATTGGTTAGGTCGTTGACCAGCGATATTTGAAACATCTTTTAGTCGTTCGGCTTGGGAAGCATTTATTCCAATGCACAATGCAAGCAACAGGATTTTTACGCTTTGGATGAGAAGTTTGTCAATGTTCATAATCGTCTTAAAGTGGATTCAATTTGAGTAAAGCTCTAGTTAACCAACCAGTTTGTTGGGCATCATCTGCAGCACCGCGACCACGGTATTCCATTCTTGCATCTGCGACTTGCTGCGAGGAAACTGAGTTATTCACTAAATTTCTTGGGTTAA
>CANHPL010000071.1 GCA_947462685.1 Burkholderiaceae bacterium
GAGGCAAATATCAATCAGGCTGCGTATATTCTGGCCATGAAAAACGTTGCAGACTATAAGCAGGGCACTACAAGTGCTTCCCCCTTGTCTGCCGTGAACAAGCTTACGCAAAATATTGCTGGTGTAGGTCTATCAGCCCTCATACATCCCGCTGCAGGTACTATGGGTTCAGTAAACCTGCGCACTGCAAATCCCCTAAATCATAAGCTAGATCAGGCTGTCTTTCAGGCCCTTCGCAATACTACTAATGACGCAGATGAAGCTGAGTCATTAGTAAAAATTGATGACTCTATTGCTGGCGGATTCTTTAAGGATTCACCAAGCAATGGCCATTCACAACACCATCCTCAAGATTCTGATGAACCATCTCCTGAGGAACTTCAGGCTATGGGGGCTTTGACTGTAAATTCTGGCCATCATGTGATTCAAGATATGACTTCATCAGCTTCTGGTGCAATCCAATTACAAATGCAATCATCGATGTCAAGTCCCGAATGGATTGCAGAATTAGCACAAAAGACTGTTGTAATGTTTGGTTCAGACAAGCATACTGCCGTCATTACTCTGAACTCAGCCGATAAAGGGTCTCTGAAGATTGTTCTTCAGGTCAATGGCGATCAAGTGAATGCCAGTTTTTATTCAAATGATGCTGACGTTTTGCAAGCGCTGCAAATCGGTATTGAGGATCTAAAATCATCCATGCTCGATGCTGGACTCGTTTTAAACCAGCTGAATGTAAGCTCTGGCTCTAGTTATCGCCAAAGTGAACTTGCGGTACAAGGGGATTCAGCTGCTTTTGACAATATGCCAGATGCAATGGATTTGCATTCGGCTAAGATAGTTAACTTCTACGTCTAAGAACTAAGTTCATGTACCAGCTCATCTACATTAGTTCATCCACTAAAAGTCTTTCTAGAGAAGAATTCTTAGAGCTTGTTGCTCAGTCACAGAGCAAGAATGACGCCATTGGCATCACTGGTGTATTGATGTTTAAAGATGGAAATTTCATGCAGGTATTAGAGGGTGAGCAGGAATGCATTGCCCAACTCTATTCGGCTATCAAAGTGGATCCTAGGCATACTTTGGTGAGCATCATCCAAGAGGGGCCTATTAGCCTGAGGGAATATCAGGGGTGGTCCAGTACGTATTTCAATTCTGAGGAAGGTCAGTATGAAGTCATCTGCTAACTCCATCCTCATAGGATTTGATGGCAAATGCCCAAAATTTAGGCATTCTTTTGAATTAAGGGGTTTTTTGCCCCTTATTCCCGCAATTGATCCTGCTCAGGGCTGGGACAATGGCAGAATCATAGAAAAATACCATCTTGGATAGCTCAATTAACCCCTTTCTGATTGGTTCTGGCACTGTTGAAGCCCAGTCCACTGGGGCTATTGCGCCTAATAAAGGCGTCCCCCAAAAATCCAGTTTCTTAGCTGATTTCACTAATTTATTGAGTAAAACATTGGGAGCAGGGGCCGGTATTGCAACTTCTGTGGCATTACCCGGCGTCTCTGGTTTGGGTTTGGGTGCTGCTTCCGATAAATTGGTTCAATCTTTGGTTAAAAATCTTAGTTCTAGTTCTTCAGGGTCTTCCGGTAGTTCAATCCAGGTTGTGAAGCAAAATGAGTTTCGTGCCCCAGAATTGCCCGCCAGTCAAAGTTTAGGCTTCCTCCAGGCTGCATCTAATCCCTATATTTCCAGTCAAAATACCTTCAAACCGGTTAATCCGAGTTCGGTAAGTCTGAGAATTTAAATTCCCCACATTTGGGAATGCTGTTTTTGGAGCCTCTAAATCAGTAGCAAGGGGCTAAATACCCCTCTTTTCTGACTATCTACGTCATAGTTTCGACTTCATAATAGTTCTTATATTAAAAACGGAGTCGTAAATGGCTATTGCACCTAACAAAAAAGACGCTAAGGACGAAGCTGAAGTTACGCGCGTCCCAAGAAAAAAATCCAATAAAAAGCTATTCGTCATGATTGCAATTGGTGTTCTTGCATTGCTAGTCGCGGGTGCAGGCGCATATTACTTTTTTGTTTATAAATCTGGTGCTGATACCGCTGAAACTAAGCCGGTTATACAAATTTTTGTACCTTTAGAGGTATTTACTGTGAATCTAAGGCCTGAGAGCGGTGATTCTCAGCAATATCTTCAGGCAATCATGACCCTGCAAGTGCCAAGTGAAAAAGATGCTCAGGCCTTAAAGGATCGTATGCCTGAAGTGAGAAATCGAATTTTATTTATCCTGTCTGCAAAATCTGCCTCCGAGGTTGCTTCAGTAGATGGAAAAGTAAAACTGACTACTGAAATTATTGATTCACTTAAAAAGCCATTCATGGGTTCTGAGGTAGAACAGAATTTGACTGGCGCATACTTTACTTCATTCATCGTTCAATAAAATCGATCATTAAAAATGTCTGATGAAAATCTCTCCGACAAGGAAATAGACGCTCTTCTCAAAGATGTAGAGGAGGGTGTCGCAGAACCTGAGGTTGTAGCAAATAATCCTGGTGAGGCTAAAACATTTAGCCTTGGGAGTCAGGAGCGTATTGTCCGTGGGCGTATGCCTACATTCGAGAACATACACGAGCGCTTTATTCGCCTATTCAGAATCAGTATGTCGACCTTTTTGGGTCGTCTAGTAGAGATTAAAGCCACTGCAGTTGAAACTTGTAAGTACAGCGAGTTTGTTGCTAAGCATAAAGATCCAACCAATATCAATCTGATCAAGATTAAACCCTTACGTGCCACTAGTTTGATGCTATGTGATCCGGAGTTTGTTTTATTTGTGGTGGATAACTTATTTGGTGGCGGTGGTCGATTCAAGACATCTTCTAATGGCAGAGAATTTACACCTACAGAGCTTCGTATTGTTGAGCGTATTTTAGAGGTCTTCTTTGAGCCCTATGCGGAAGCATGGGCACCTGTTCATCCAGTTGAATATGAATACATTCGCTCTGAGATGAATATGCAATTTGCCAATATAGCCATGATGAGTGAAGTAGTGGTGACAACCACCTTCACTATTGAGCTTGAGGAGAGAAGTTTTGAGATGGATCTTTGTATTCCTTATTCGGCTTTAGAGCCTATTCGGGATTTATTGACCTCACAAATGCAGGGCAGGGTTCAGGATGTTGATATCAAATGGATCGAATCCATGGCTGAAACAGTCAATTCTGTAGAACTTGAATTAGTAGCCAATCTAGGCGCTCAAAAATTATTTTTAGAAAATGTTGTGGCCTTAAGAATCGGTGATTTTATTCCCCTTGAATATGATCCATTGGTAATAGCAACCGTTGATAACGTACCACTTTTACAGTGCAGATATGGCACTTTCAATAAGAAGTACGCCCTAAGAATCGAAAAGTTTTTGCAATCAAACTTAAATGAGTATGTGAAGGAAGCAAAAGATGAGTAATGAAAATAACCAAGATAAAGATCTCGCCCAGGATGAGGTGCTCAATGAGATTGAAGGTAGCTCTGAAAATGAACCCATCAGAGATATCGATTTCATTCATGATATTCCAGTCCAGTTCACTGTTGAATTAGGCAGAACTAAGATCACCATCAAAAACTTATTGCAGCTTGCGCAGGGATCTGTTGTTGAGTTGGAAGGCTCTGCAGGCGATTTGATGGACATTTTAGTGAATGGCTACATCATCGCCAAAGGTGAGGTTGTAGTTGTGAACGAGAAATTTGGTGTGCGATTAACAGAAATCATCACACCGTTAGAGCGTATTAGAAAGCTCAATAAATAATTTATTAGACGCCTCCATGCGACTCATTCAACCACTCTTTCTTGTTTTGGGATTATCTCCAAGCTTAGTGCTTGCTCAGATGTCTCAGACTGCTAGCTTTGATGATAGTTCTAGCCCGTTTAGAGTAGTTTTTGGCTTAATGATTGTGCTTGGCCTCATCGGCGCCTTTGCTTGGCTGATGAAACGCTTTAACCATTCAAAAATTGGTGGTCGTTCCGTAGCAAAAATTGTTGGCGGAGTGAATCTGGGTTCGCGTGAACGCCTCGTTGTTGTCGAGCTCGCTGGTCACTGGATTGTGACAGGAGTGACTCCGGGAAATATTAATTCATTAGGCAACTTCAAGATATCAGATTTCGAGCGTGCAAGCTCAAATACTATTTCTTTAGCAAATGATCAGGGCATTGCACTTGAAAAAAATCAAGAAACAGAAGTACACATTGAGTCACCGATCGTTTCTAAGAATGATCGCTTTCGATTTGAATCTCGCCCCGTGATTGAGGAAGCTCAGCCTATTGAGCGTGTAGTAGCAATGGCTAATCCAGCCTTGACTGAAATATTTAAAAGGTTGCTCAAGAAATGAATATGCAATCTTTCACAAAAGCTAAGCTCAAATTAGCGCTATTTTCAGTGCTAAGTCTCATTAGCTTTACATGCTTTGCTGCTGATAATTCTGCCTTGAACGTATTTAGTAGCTCTGCAACTGCTAATGGTGGCCAGAACTATAGTCTGAGTCTGCAAACCCTCATTTTATTGACGGCATTATCATTTCTGCCCACCATCGTTTTGATGATGACCAGTTTTACGAGGATCATCATCGTTCTTTCTTTATTGCGTCAGGCAATTGGAGCCCAATCTTCACCGCCTAATCAAATATTGCTGGGCCTTGCTCTTTTCTTGACATTTTTTATCATGAGTCCTGTGTTGGATCGTGTCTATGGTGAAGCTTACAAGCCGCTGAGTGAAAACAAAATTACCATGCAGCAGGCTTTGGATAAAGGGTCTGTACCAATCAGAGAGTTTATGTTGAAGCAAACCCGTGAAGCGGATTTGGCCATGTTTCTGAACTTGGCTGGTAAAAAGGTTGCTAACTCTAGCGAAATTCCGATGAGTGTTTTAATCCCTAGCTTTATGACTAGTGAGCTTAAAACCGGATTTCAAATAGGTTTTAGTATATTTATTCCGTTTTTAGTCATCGATATGGTGGTGGCCAGTGTCCTCATGGCGATGGGCATGATGATGCTAC
>CANHPL010000072.1 GCA_947462685.1 Burkholderiaceae bacterium
CACGTGATCGCATTTTCCGCAGGCTTTATGTCAGTCTTTCAGCAAAATGGTACACCCCGCATCTTCATCGCCCACGGTTTGGAAGACGAGCAGCTGCCAATTGAAACTAGTGCGCGTCCTCACGTAGCTAAACTTAAGTCCATGGGTTATGACGTAACCTCCTTGGAATTCAGAGGTCCGCACCACGTCGAGCCGCCAGTGGTTGCGTTGGCAATTGATTTCTTCCTGAAACCAACGGCGCAGCCGGAATAAGCCACGCTTAAAACGCAGAAATTCGCATGGGAACGACAATCAGCACTCAGTATAGTTACAGCATGAATAAATTAAAAGCCATCATTTGCTCTTGCTTTACCATTTCTAGCCTCGCCCTCGCCCAACATAACCATAGGCATGAAGCCTCTCCTGCCGATACGCGAGTAGCTGTTGAATATCCAACCGCTATGAAAGAACATACCTTGATCAGTATGAGAGATCACTTGCTTGCTATTGGTCAAATTCAAGAGGCTATGGGTAATAGTCAGTACGATAAGGCTGCTGAAATTGCTGAGACTCGTTTAGGTCAAACTGCTTTAAAAAGTCATAACGCCCATGAGAATGCCAAATTCATGCCAAAGGGTATGCAGGAACTTGGTAATCAGATGCATCGTAGTGCCAGCAAGTTTGCTATTGAGGTTCAAAACTCTGGCGCTACTGAGGATGTAAAACCAGCATTGATAGCCCTTAGTAAAACAACTCAAGCGTGTGTGGCTTGCCATGCTAGCTACAAGTTGAAATAGAGTCGGGTATAGACCTTAGTCGATTCCGCCCCGGGCCGCTAAGAACCTGAATAGCCTACTTGTTGTGCTATTTACTTTTGCGTCGTTCTATGATGTTATTTAAAATGAAAATTAGACGCTGGGTAGCTCAATGACAAAGCATGCTCCGCCGTCACCTTTGTTGTGGGCACTAATTTCACCACCAAATCTATTGATGATATTTTTTGATAGCCACAGGCCAATTCCAGACCCAGCTTCCTTATTACTAACCATCAAATCAAAAATCTTGGACTCCTGACCAGCCGCAATGCCATGCCCATTATCTTGAATAGAAATTTTTATAGTCTTACCATCTTGTTTGGCGCTAATCTCTATTTTTTTGTGATCTATATCAGTCTCATCAAGAGCATCAATCGCATTATTGATTAAGTTAATTAATACTTGCTGCCACTCGCTCACATTGACATTAATTTGATAGTGACTGGCGCAATCAAGATTAATGGCGGTTTTAGAGGGGCGTAACTTCCCTTTGGATATTTCAATAACTTGATTAATCGATTCAGAAAGATTGACATAAGCAACGCTGTTATTTTGATTGGAGCTTAATCTCGATAGATTTTTAACAATAGTTGATGCTCTATTGATATCTTCTAATATGCTTTTAACAAGCTCTTTAAGAAGTGAAACATTGCTTGGGTCTGATTCAAGTTTCATTTCAGCAAATTGAGCGTTAAGTCTTGATGCCCCTAACGGCTGATTTATTTCGTGAGAAATTGTAGAAGCCAAGGCATTAATTGATGCCGATCTATTTAGTTTTTGTAGAGAAAGAATCATTTCATTGCGCTCTTCTAGAACATCGGAGAGTCGCAAGTTCATGCTATTTAGGCGAGTATATTCATCAAATCCTAAGTTTAGCCTGAGCACAATGTACGCAAGGTTTCTAATTGCTCCAAACAAAAAAAGTGCAAACCATACAACCACATTGAAAGTTTTGATGTCAAATGAATGTCCGCTATAGCCACTTAAAATAATGAAGATTCTCGCTAGATAAAGGGCGCATACTATTCCAAACAGAATAGTTAAAAAGTTAAAAAAGATTTTGTGTTCAAATTCTTTTTTAACCCGCGCCACTTGGTAAAGACAAAATATATTTCCGATAGTAAATGTTAATGTTGTTAATGCGGATATGACTGGTGTTATCTCTCCATTAGATAGCTGCCTACCAAATTCAACAACAGAAAAAAGAGCCGCTGGAATAGCAAATGTGAGCCAGCTCAGTTTACTTTTTGAGTGCGTTGGTGATAAACATTTTAAAGATTCACTAAATAGAAGAACAGACAAAGTCTCAATGGAGACCATGAGGCTATAGCTAATAGTGAGTGGAATGCTGTTGCGGTTAACCGTAATTAGAGTGGCTATTGATGTCAGTAAACAACCCCACAGCCAGAGTTTTGCTGATTGATCATTTCGTTTCCAAAACAATGTACCAATAAGAGTCGCAGATAAAAAACTCAGTGCGCTATAAAACAGAAAAAGTGTTTGAATGGTAAATGGGGTCATTTATGACATTTTATGGGATTAGTTGTAGCTTGTAATAAATGCCACATTAGCCCTAAAGCTAATTCAGAAATGTAAACCCTTATCAAAAATGGTGGGTTTTTATCTTTTGAGTGTTACTTTAAGTAACGCCAAGGAATGGATGCATTAATAGAAAAACCCATGGGCACCTAATACCGAAACAAGAATTGTGAGTAAGCTCAGTACTAAGATGACTGAATGAGCAATGTACGTCTTTTTAAGATCAGTGATGCTATGCCCATTCTTGACCATGCGACCATGATTTTTCAGGATAAAGGGCTCAATCACAAAGAGCGCTAGAAAAAATAGGCACCATGCAAAAACCATCGCATGCATCCAAAAGAATTGGATTTGCGTAAAACGGTCCCAAGCATCGAGTTTGTAGATCATATAAAAGCCAGAGATACCTGCTAGCAAGACCATGACTCTCGCTATGGAGGCAAATCGATTTTCAATCGAATTAAAGATGGTGAGTTGGTCAATCCGAAAGTATGAGCGTCTTAATGTGGGAATTAGTACGAGAGTGACAAAAGTTACTCCGCCAATCCAAATAACTACACTGAGCATATGGATTGCCCTGGCTAGGGTTAGGTCATTCATGATGTAAGCGTTGATCTTGAGTGAGTAAGTTATCACCAATCATTTCAACTCTTGAGTACCACTTGTCAGATAGCTCAGGATTCAGATGATCTTGGAGAACGGTCTTAAAAAGTAATTTCCAGTCTGAGAGTAGTGAGGCATTAAATCCAGCGGCAAAATGTTTGCCAACTGGATCGTACTTATATGAGGCCTTGGGTATTCCGCCTAAAACTACCCACCAAAATTGGGCAATTTTTGCTTTATGGTCTACCCAATTGTGCACAACCGAGAATGGCTGGGCTAAAGAGGGGTGATTGCGAGCGCGGTTGTAAAAGTCATCGACTACTTGATCAATTTGATCCTTGCCTATGAGCTGCGCAATCGAAATAGATTTAGGAGTAGATGCTGTCATAGTTTATTGAAGCTGAGCCTCTAGTTCAGCAATTCGCTTTTTAAGTACTCTTTGCTCTGTAAAGCGTTCTGTATCATCTCTAATAACTGCTGCAACAGCTACTGCCTTATGATTTTCATCGAAGATCATAGAGACGGTAAATGCAATAGAGAGTGGTTTACCGCTCTTATGTAGGGCAGGTACCGTCAGTAGCTTATCGCCGTATCTGGTTGTGCCTGTTTGCATAGAATGTTCATAACCCTCATTATGGCGATGACGAAGTCTTTCGGGGACGATGAAATCCATGGTTGAGCCAAGTGCTTCGGTTTTACTAAAGCCAAATATGCGCTCGGCAGCAGGATTCCAATAAATAATAATCCCCTGAGCATCAGAGATGACCACAGCATCGCCAATAGATTCAACTAACTTTGCAAAATCAATATTCATTTGCCTCTACCTTGGTTCGATGGAAATCATTTTAAAAAGGTCATTTTGTCTATGGGTTGGTTCCGCAAAATGATGAAGAGAGTATTGATTTAAGTTTTGAATAAAGTCTGATTGTGCTTTTGCTAAGATTCCTTTGAGTCGGCATTGGTGATCAATGACGCAACTACTAGATTTTGTTGTTAAACACTCCAATAGGGTGGCATCGGGTTCTGTTTGACGCACCACATCCCCAAGTTTGATTTGTTTGGCAGATTTAGCAAGCTTAATTCCACCAGACCTGCCACGAGTCGTTTCAATGTAGCCAATCAGCCCCAAATGATGAACCACTTTAACAAGGTGGTTTCTAGAAATCTTAAAGAAATCAGACATTTCAGAAATAGTTGAAGTATCTTTTGTGCTACGGGCAAGGTACATAAGCACTCTAAGGGAGTAGTCCGTATAGGTTGTAAATCGCATATTTTTAACTTTTTAGTTATATATATTTGTATTAGACAAAACTATTTTAAAGATGTATAAATTGTACATCTTAAATCATAAAACTGTAACTTTTGGTTTTGGTTCCATTCACCTAGGTACACAAGGTGCTCGGAGACATTATGAAAAATAGCTATATACGATTTATCAATTTGCTTAATGTGCTACATAGAAAAAATCCAAGTCGCTCTCTGGATAAGATTGAGATATCGTTACTAGAGCATATTCTTTCCGTTGAAAGCCGGAATGGCATCTTATTGGTTGGCGATTTGCTTCAATTAAAGAAGTTAGGATCCCAGGCAACGCTTCATAAAAGAGTGAAAAATTTATCAGCTTTAAGATTCATAAAGTTAGAAACAGACAAGGTGGATAGCCGGAAAAAATCAGTAGTTTCAACTAAATTAGGCATGAAATACATTCAATTTATGTCGGACTGTCTTGAAAAAACACTGAAGCTGTAGTGTGCCACCATGCTCTTTTGGTTTAGACCCATTAAATTAACGTAAGTTTCATGGCCCGCCAGAAAAGTAAACTCTCATCAGAAATAGTGGGGTTTTTAATTTTTAACAAGTGACTGGTTAATTTTTATAAAAATTGATCTTTCTCAAAATCTAATCCCCATCATTCTCTATATTTGAGTCGTGGGATGTGATGTGTGATTTGATTTTATAGAGGAATGTAAATCAAAGACTATTTACTAAGAAGTGTAAATACATCTAATTTCA
>CANHPL010000073.1 GCA_947462685.1 Burkholderiaceae bacterium
GACAGCGCTGACTAAGCGACTACTGGCATGCACTAATGAGTTACTTGTATTACTGAGTAGGGTGTCGCCACTAGTCACATTACCCTTCTCATCTTGCTTGCCTACCTGCCAAACTGCATCCCAAGCGCCCAAGTCATTCCAACCGGCATCTAGCTCGACCATCTGAATAGGAAAATATGAGCCAGGGCATTTTTCAATTACAGCGTAGTCAATAGAGTCGCTGGGGATTGCATTGAATAGATCTTTGTCGGGGCGGACAAAGACTGCATCGCTAGAGCTATCCATTGTTTTGGCAATCCAAGATTTTTGGGTGGCTCTTAAGATATCGGGTCGATAAGCCTCCAAAGCTGCCAACCAGACGCTCGCTTTTAAAACGAACATACCGCCATTCCAAAAATAACCCCCCTCTTCTAAATACTTTTTAGCAGTTTGAGTATCTGGCTTTTCTACAAAGTGCTCAACGGTATATCCAATGGATTGATCATAGCCTTTGCTGTCTTGAACTTTAATATAGCCATAACCAGTTTCTGGAACTTTGGGAGTAATCCCTAAAATAGCGATGACCCCCTCTTTTGCGATCTCAATTGCGTTTGCTAATGCGGCTGTGAAAGCGGTAGGGTTTGTAACCGTTTGATCTGCAGGTGTTACAGCAAGAATGGGATCATTCCCCTGCTCTTTGGCATACAAGGCTGCAAGCGTTAATGCTGGGGCGGTATTACGACCAGATGGTTCAAGTATTAAGGTTGCAGAAATATTCTTTATCTCACGCAATTGATCAAGCGCCAAAAAGCGATGCTCTTCATTAGTAACAATAATTGATTGACCAAGAGAAATAGTATTACCAGCTACCGAATAAATACGCCCAATAGCCTGCTGAAAGAGACTTTGGCTAGAGTCATCGCCAGAAAGAACCAAAAACTGTTTAGGAAAGCCTGAACGAGAAAGGGGCCATAGACGAGTTCCAGACCCTCCGCATAGAATTACAGGAAGTACCTTGGTTTTCAAGTGACTATTTACCTATTTTCAACAATATTATCAGCATGTAAATTTATAACTCTAAAAGTATTAATTGTGTTGATTAAAAAGTCTTTTGAGAAAGAATGATACATTTTTTTTAAAGTTCTCTTTTTGGTTTTTAAATCCACTTCTAAGATACCAATGGTATGCAAAAAATGGAGCACCTGAATTTTGTCCATACCAAAAAGCTCCAGTATCTAAATAATTAAGAACTCTTGTTTCTATTGGGTAATTTTTGAGTCTTAAAAAATTAAAATATAGTTCGTATTCCGCAGCTCCTGCCGCTGACTCTTTTTCATCAACTGCACGTAAAAAAGCCACCCAAAATGGAGCCCCCAGCCTGTCCTCGATATCAGAAAATAACTCTTGTAGGATATGCTTATTAAAGATGGAATGATGAGAAATTGCAGACTTGCCATCGAAACATTTCAGCTCGGGATTTAATCTTCTCATATGAGAAAAATAAGGCTGATTGAGAATCTCATGTCCATAGGTATAGATCGGCAAATTTCCATTAAAAAAACTGATTTCTTGATTGAAAAAAACGTCTGTACAGATTGTGAGATAGTCGTCAAGTCCTGATAAATTTAATGAACCAAAATAGAGTTGCTTGAGCTGTTGGTAATACCAGCCCTCCCTGCCTTCAGTACATTTAATATTTTCCTTAACACTCTCTAAATCAAATGGATATTTAGACTCAGGCACATATATTGCTGATAAATTTAGATCTTTTTGGGCACAGTAATAAATGTCACCCAAATTCTTAATATATTGCCTCTTATTTAATATACTTTTTTCAGCAATCTCATAATCCGAAGGACCGATGGGCATAAAAATATCAAAATATTTATTCATAAATGCAAATCTTTCATAGAGCACCAATAAATATTAGGCTATTTCTGCGATCCAACCCAATCAAGCATTTTTTTTATACCATCCTCTTTTGCCATCATTGGCTGCCAGTTGATACATCGACTAATTTTCGAGTTATCCGCAATAAATACTCTTTGATCACTCTCTCTAGCCGCTTTTTTAATATACTGCAATCGAATATCAAGATACTGCTCTATAAATCTAAATAGCTCAATTAGAGACATACTATTTTCAAATCCGCCGCCAACATTAAAAGCCTGTCCAGAAACTTTTTCTATGTTTAATGTGGCTTCATAATAAAGCCTTGAGACATCGCTAGCATGCAATAGGTCTCGCACCTGCTTACCACTTCCAGATATTTCGAATGGTGTCGTTAAAACTCTAGCCTTAGTTTCAAACCCTTTTTGGCAAAACCAACCCACCCAGCCTTGATCATAAGTGGCAAACTGTCGACTTCCATACATAGAAGAATGACGAAAAACGACTGTTTTTAAGCCAAAAATGCGTGCATAGTCGAGCATATATTGATCGGCAGCGCCTTTAGAGCAGCCATAAGGAGAATGAAACTCTAGCTGAGCATCCTCATTAAAGCCATTGGGCATATCTATACAACGATATCGAGTTTCAGTTTCATCATAAGTAAACTGCTCCAAATCCCCATAAACCTTATTAGTGGAGGAATATAAAACTACAGCACTAGAACAATATAGGCGTACTGCTTCGAGTAAATTGAGAGATCCCAAGGTATTTACTTCAAAATCCATTCTGGGGTTGGCGATTGAGGTTGTCATTGCCACTTGGCCGGCCAAATGGAAAATAACATCAGGCATAAATTCCTGAATCAACCTTGAGACATCATTTTGATTCCTAATATCACCATGTACAAACTGGAATTTTCCCTGACTACGAAGCCAAGCTAAATTTTCATGGGAACCATTTCGATGGAGATTATCAAAAATAAGTAAATCATCCTTCCGAATTAAAGCATCAGCCGCAAGATTGCTGCCTAAAAAACCACAACCGCCTGTAATAAGCAACTTCATGAAATACCTTCCATTTCAATCATTTTTTTAATTCCAGCTTCAATAGAAAATTTTGGTGACCATCCTAAATTTTTTAAAATCTGTGGGTTAGCAACTAAGCAAATTTCATCATTTTCCCGCAAAGGAATTTGGCCAAATGCTAGGTATGTATTGGAGCCTGTTAATCCGTGCGCTAACTCGACAAAACTTCTGATTGAGGTTGCGTGACCAGAACCAAGCTCAATTTGCAATTGATTATCAAATTTGGATATGTTTTCTATAACTTTCACATACGCATCGACAACATCTTCTATGTAAATAAAATCTCTCTTTTGCTCTCCAAGCGTCAATGGCAGCACGGGAAGATTTTTTTGGCATGAGTGAATAACATAAGATGTGAATTTTGAATCATCATCCCCAGGCCCATACATATGCTGTAGCTTTATATTAATAAACTGGATGAAACTATCAGACGAACTACAAAATCTAATTCCTAGCGTTTCAAATTGACTTTTTGTTAATGCATAAAAACTTACGCCATCTGACAAAACACTTGCAGAATTAAGAAAGGTAGTTTTTTTTTGCAATTTATTAAGGGCGTCTAAGATGACAACTCCGAAATGAATATTAGAGTCGACTATTTGGGCAATAGACTCCCCATTACGTCCGTAACAACAGGCTGCATGAATGACAAAATCCGGGGGGTCGTTAGCGATAAATTGCTCAATTTCCAAATCAGTCTCACAACGTCCAATTTTGTACTTACCCAAATCTTGAATACGAAAAAGATTGGTATTTTTTCTAACGAGCAAAGCTACTTGGTAGCTCATTTCATTAAATCGTCTAGCCAAGGCGCTCCCCAAAAAACCACTTGCACCTGTTATTAGAATTTTCAAAATAATTTATTTAAAAATTAACGCCCAAATACGTCTCAATTTTTTCGGCAACAAATTCAAGCATCTCTTTTGTCAAGGCTGGCTGAACACCAATCCAGAAAGTATTATTCATGACATGATCGGTATTGGTCAATTCACCGCTTACCCTATAAGCGACATCAAGCATATAAGGCTGTCTTGTTAAGTTACCAGCAAATAATAAACGCGTACCCACCCTATGTTGATCCAAATATGTCGTCAAATCTAAACGTGACACTGGTGAGTCATTTTTCATAGTAATTGGAAATCCAAACCAAGATGGATCAGATCCATCGGTAGCTTCTGGTAACTGTAGATATTCCTGGCAAGAGCTAAGACGTTCCTTTAAAAAATTAAAATTTTCCTTTCGGGCTTGAATAAAGGCTGGCGCCTTCTCTAATTGCGCTAAAGCGCATGCAGCTTGCATATCAGTAATTTTTAGGTTGTAACCCAGATGACTATAGGTATATTTATGGTCATAGCCTTCAGGTAAGTTGCCAAGTTTCCAGCAAAAACGTTTTCCGCATGTATTGTCTTTGCCGGGTGGGCAATAGCAATCACGGCCCCAATCTCTAAAGCTTTCGGCAATTTGTTTTAATTCAAGGTTATTAGTAAATACTGCGCCGCCCTCACCCATCGTGATGTGGTGGGCAGGATAAAAACTTAAAGTTCCTAAATCGCCAAAAGTACCAACCATTTTCCCTTTATATGTGGATCCTAATGCATCGCAACAGTCTTCGATTAACCATAAGTTATATTTTTTACAAAGGCTTGTAACTACGTCTAAATTAA
>CANHPL010000074.1 GCA_947462685.1 Burkholderiaceae bacterium
TATCCCGTTAATCAAGTCACACAAACGCTCAGACACAGATATTGAGGAGACGTAAGCTCTTGAAATCCTAGTGGTTTTCTTTGGATGGCTGCTCTTCTACAAGCTCTAGTATCACTATTCAATCAAAATCAACCCATTTTGCTGCAATGATTTACCATATAAAACACCCATTAGTTGCGGTACTAATTCAACAATGGCCCAATTTTATTTATGACTTAAGTTCCATAAAACAGATCATTAACATTAAAGCTATAGAAAATATATAAGGCTTATATCAATGTCCAAAATTAAGACTCAAGCATTTATTAATGGAAAAATTATTACCACGAATGAAAAATTTTCTATAAATGAAGCTTTTCTAGTTGAGGGAGAATTAATTTCTCAGGTTGGATCAACAGAAGAAATTCTTAAAAATTGTCAGCCTGATACTGCAATGATTGATTTAAATGGAAAAGTAGTTATACCTGGCTTGATCGACTGCCATGCCCATCTTGATAGAGAGGGCCTTAAATCAGTTTTTCCATCTCTAGGAAAAGTTCGATCAATTAAGGACATTCAAAACCGCCTGGCTGAGCTGAGTAAGCAATATAAACCGGGAGAGTGGATTGTTACGATGCCTATAGGTGATGCTCCAACTTATTTCAATGTACCTGAAATACTTGAAGAGAAGCGATTTCCCACTAGGGAGGAATTAGATGCTGTAACGCCTAATAATCCTGTTTACATCAAACCTATATGGGGGTTTTGGAGACATTCTTTCCCTTTAGTCTCGATTGCTAATTCAAAAGCCTTGGAGATAGCAAACATTAATAAAGAAACCGAAGCAATGAGTGATTTGATCACCATAGACCGGGATAAAAGTGGCAATCCAACAGGTATTTTTTATGAAAATACCATGATGCCCATTCTTGAATTAACTACTTTTAATATGATTCCCGGATTTACTAAAGAAAATAGAGTTCTGGGGATTAAAGAGGCATGCCTGGCCTATCATCAATACGCAACAACAAGCATTTTCGAAGAGCATGGGGTGGTTACAGAACTACTTTCTGCCTACAAGGAGGCCGAAGTCGAAGGTTTGCTTACGATGCGGACAGGTTTAGTTATCAGTCCTATTTGGGATCACGAAAGTAAGAAAAATTTCAATGAATTTTTACAAAGATGGTTGGGGTGGTTAGGTGAGCCAACTATTGGCAGTAAGCATCTTAAGACTACAGGACTTTTTGTCGATATTAATCCTACAAAAGATAATGCCTTAAGGGCTAAGGCTCTACCTTATACGGGATGGTCTGGCTTTAACTACGATACCGCCTTAAGTCCGGAGGAGGCCTTTGACTTATGTCTTGCATGTGTAGAAAATAATATTAGGGTAGTCGCAATCTGGCCAAATATGATCGACATTCTCTATCGTGTCCATAAGCAATTTTCATTAAAAGGTAGGAGATGGGTGCTAGGGCATATCTCATCTTTATCTAGTGAGGACATAGATAAGATTGCTGAAATGGAGCTTTTGGTAAGCACGCATACTAATAGGTATATTTATAAAGAGGGGCATTTGCTTAAAGAAAAACTAGGGAAAGATCGAGAAAATGAAATTTCTCCAGTAAAGTCATTATTGGATAAAGGGGTTGTTGTTGCTCTTGCTACCGATAATGTCCCAGTAAGCCTTTTTTACCCTATGTGGCAAGTCTTAAAGCGTCAGAGTCTCTGGACACAAGAGATCATAGGTAAAGATCAAATCATTACAAGAGAGAATGCACTTCGCTGTGCAACAATAAATGGCGCAAAATTTGCTTTTGAGGAGGATCTGAAGGGTTCATTAGAGCCGGGAAAATATGCAGATTTTGCAATACTTTCAAATGATCCCTTAATATGTCCTATTGACGAAATAAAAGAGATTAAGTCACTTGCTACTTACGTAGGTGGAAAATTAGTGTATGAATCCTAATGCTAAAAAGAGCTATTCCACGCTTGATACACCCTGTTTGATACTTCAGGAGGATTTGTTAATAAAAAACCTATCTTTATTCCAAGGGTTAGCAAACGCCAATAACAAAAAACTCAGGCCCCATATTAAGGCTCATAAATCAATTGAGTTGGCAAAAATTCAAATTGAAAAAGGTGCCGTTGGTATTTGTTGCTCAAAGCTAGCTGAAGCAGAGATTATGGTTGAGGGCGGCATTAAAGATATTTTGATTACATCGCCTATTGTTGGCAATACCAAATTGGATCGATTAGGAAATTTATCTCAACAAGCAACTATTTCAGTTGTTACAGATAGCAAACCGCAGATCATGATCTTATCTGAGCTAGCAAAACAATATCAGACTGTAATTAATATTTTTGTAGAAATTGATATTGGTCAGGCTCGATGCGGGGTTCAGCCCGGTTTAGGCGCTTTTGAAATTGCACAGGAAATTATTAAGTATCCTAACTTATCCTTTTCAGGTATTCAGGCTTATCACGGCAAACTCCAAGGGATAAAAAGTTTTAAAGAGCGCGCCAATGCCATAGATACTGCTATGGCAAAACTATCTGCATCACTGCATTACTTTAAAAATGGTCAGCTACCTGTTAAAACGATCACAGGTGGCGGTACTGGCAGCTTCTTAATTGACTTAAAACTTCCTTTTCTTAGCGAGCTTCAGCCTGGTAGTTATGTGACTATGGACTGCAACTACAGCCAGAATGAATGGGATGATGAAGGTAGTCTCGAGTTGATATCGCAGCCCCTATCTGTTTTAAGTACTGTTATAAGTAAACCTCAGCCTAATAAAGTAATTTTGGATGCGGGTTGGAAGTCTATATCAAATGATGCGGGAACACCAAAACTAAAATATGGCTTAGATTCCTTTGATTTTGCTGGGGACGAGCATGGAGTCATCACCAGTAGCAAAGAATACATTGATCTTGAAATTGGTGATCAAGTTGAATTGATACCAAGTCATTGCGATACGACGATAAATCTGTACGATCATTTTTATCTAGTCAATACTTATCAACACAGGAAGTTAGCAATAGATGCCCGCGGAAAAATAACTTAATAAACTAAGACTATGATAAAACTACTCGTAACACTTTTTATGCTCACGCTCACAGGCATTAGCAATGCCCAAGCACAAGGAGCTTACCCAACAAAGCCTATCACGATTATTGTTCCATTTGCACCCGGTGGTACGGCTGAAATTGTTGGGCGGCTCATTGCTCAAGGAATACAAAAAAACATTGGTGAGACAGTGATTGTTGATCTAAAGCCTGGGGCCGGAGGGAATATTGGTGCTGAATACGTAGCACGTTCAAAGCCTGATGGATACACCATTCTTTTGGGTTCAAGCAGTCTTGCTTCAAACGCAAGTCTGATGAAATTAAATTTTGATCCAGCTAAAGAATTAGTAGGTGTTTTGGGTATTGGGATTATTCCAAATATTGTATTGGTAGGAACAAATTCTCAATTTAAAAACTTAAAAGATTTAGTAAGTTTTGCTAAGGCTAACCCGGATAAATTAACTTTTGGATCATCAGGCCTGGGAACAAGTAGTCACCTTTCTGGAGAGCTATTCAAAAATGCAGCAGGTATTGAATTGCGTCATATACCTTACAAGGGAAGCGGATTGGTTTACCCAGATTTAGTTAGCCTGAGAGTTGATTTACTTTTTGATTTACAGGGTTCGGCACTTTCCAATATCAATGGTGGAATGGTTAGGCCACTTGCCGTTACGTCTTCAAAGAGATCGCTATCTTTGCCAGATGTTCCTACGATAGCTGAATCGGGATATCCAGGATATGAAAATGGTTCTTGGTTAGGGCTAATGGTGCCTGCAGGTACGCCGAAAAGTGTCATTGAAAAGATTGAAAGCGCTGGATTAAAAGCACTTAAGGATGAATCTATTATCCAAAAGCTGACCCAAATTGGCTCTCAACAAATTCCGTCCTCGCAGGTTGATTTTAATAGGTACTTTTTAAAAGATATTACCTATTGGTCCAAAGTGATATCTGAGGGAAAGATTGAGAAACCTCAATAAAAAACCTATAGATCAACTCTAGAGGCTTGGAAGCTTGGGCGAGATGCGAACCCTCGACGACTTGAATAGACTTCTCCAAGCGGAGATATATTCGGCTAGAACCTGCTTATATCATTAGCTGCCTCGCCTTATAGGCGTTACTTTAAGTAACACCCCTTAATCCCACACAAAACAATTCAGAGCAACGAAGTCTTAGATGGCTGTTCCAAATATCTTTTGGTTTTCGAAACCAAAGAGTGAGATTGTATTTATTGTGATCTTGTTAATCTAGTCACACAAATACTTACACACCGATAAATAGGCGCTGTAAGCTCTTGAAATGCTAGTGGTTTTCTTTGGATGTCTGCTCTCATAAGAAAGAAGCCCTAGGGGTCTAGTAACAAAGACCTCAATGATTTCAAGAGCTTAGTGGTCGATTAGGTAGTTAAAATTGCTTACACACCGCTTACACACCGGAGCAAAAACCGAGGTGTGTAGTAAA
>CANHPL010000075.1 GCA_947462685.1 Burkholderiaceae bacterium
ACTTTTGGTGGCACAGATGGTCAAAAGATTGCAACTGTCGATGTCTCGTCTGCTGCAGGCGCATCGATGGCCATCAAGGCTATTGATGGTGCCTTGGACACAGTCTCTGCTTTCCAAGCCAAAGCGGGTGCTTATCAAAACCGTTTGGATGCCGTCGTGAGCAACTTGACTGAGTCGAACCAAAACATGTCTGCATCACGAAGCCGTATCTTGGATACCGACTACGCCACTGAAACCACTGCTATGGCGCGTTCACAGATCGTGGCTCAAGCTGCGACAGCCATGTTGGCCCAAGCGAACCAATCCGCACAAAGCGTGTTGTCTTTGCTCAAGTAAGCTAGCGCTGAAATCAAAAAAGGCACCTTCGGGTGCCTTTTTTGTTGGCCTACGCAGTCAAGGAAAGCACAATATTTTCAAACTCGATGCTGTGTTGCATCCAAGACCTAGGGAAGTGATCCGAAGGTCGCACGATGCCGTGTTGCTTCTTTTGTGCGTAGAGCTCTTCGAGTTTTTCTACGGCATCGGCTATGTCTGCCTCACGCCAGTCTTGCGCGCCATAAATATGTTGAGCAATGGGATGGGGTAAGACTTTGACAGGAATCGCATTGGGATAACTCATGATGTCCAGGTGCCCCGTGCATTCGCTGAGCAGTGTCGGTAAGCCTGAAGCCATGCACTCCATTGCTACAAAGTTCGTGCCACCTTCAGCCCTACTCAGTTGAATGGCGCAATCCATTTCTCGCAGCACAGAGGGCATCATTTGATGAGGAATTTGCCCTAAATCAATGATTTTTTGTTGTGAGATGCCGTTGTCAACAGCCCATTGCTTAATATTCGCACCTAGATTTGAATCGACACTTAAGCCCGCGTCGAGCACGCCTTTAAAACCTTGGCTAAGTTCAAAAGAATAAATGGATTGCCAGGCGGTCACTAGCTTTACGTCATTTTTATTGCTTGAAAACCGTTTGAATACTTCTAAAACTAAATCTTGGGCTTTTCGATACTCTACCTTGCCGCCGCTAAAAACGACAAAGTCTTCTTGATTGAATAAACCTAGTTTTGGGCTGGGATAGAATTTTGTGGTGTCAACACCTTCATGGTTGAGATAGATAGGCTTGTCGGTATATTGCCTTAACACATCATAATTCCATTGAGATGCAACAATAAATGCGTCATATTTTTCTGAGATATTCAAGTAATTTTGAAAATTTTCTACTTCAAATACGAGGCGACCAAGGTTGACTTGACCTTCTATGCTAAATCCACCTGTACTAAATTGATTGCCTAGAGCATGAACAACGGGTAAGTTAATTTTGATTGTTTGACCTGGATTATTCTCAGAAAAACTAGTTAATTGACTAACCAGGTCGTTGCTGGCAATGAATGACGGCATTAATAAACTTTTGCGTAAGTTATCTATGCCATTGACATATTGGTCTTGGATGGGAAACCCCATGACGGGTTGAAGTTTACCTTTTAATGCCAAATAAGTAAAAATCTCAGAGCCTGCAATACCCCAGCCGAAAAGTTCTGATATTTGCCAATTTAAAAGTATGCTAGGTTTATTTTCATTCTGCATAGCTGATATTCAGTCAATAAGATGCTTGGCCCAAGTCGGATTTTTTTTGAAAAAACAATGAAATCCATCGCTGAAACTTCCAAAGTTGAGGTTGAATTTCCTGCCTAGCTCTAAGAGGCTTTTTTTAGAATAAAGACTGATATGCCCATTCCTTGGTGAGCAATACCACCAATTAAGCCGAGAATTTAGTTTGATTTCATTATCTGAAATAAGGGTTGAAAATAAAATAATACAGGATTCATCCATTAATTTTGTCAAATTTTCCATGAGCTCATTCGGGTTTGGCACATGCTCAAATACCTCAAATGCAGTAATAAGATTGAATTTTCCTAGTTCATCAATTAAATTATTGTTTCTGGGGAAAGGGTCGTATGACTTGGAATTCCAACCATGTTGAGATAAGGTATTGGACATAACCCCATTGCCGCCGCCATAGTCCATATGATTGATCAGCTTTTTCTGACTTGGGAATATTTGTTGCAGGGCTGAGGCGTTGGCTAATGGCCTGGCTTCTACATAGTCAGGATCAATGTCGATGTATTTGTCGTTGTAGATGCAGTCTAAAAAGTCTTGTTCGCTCCAATTCCAAAAGGCAGGGCTAAATGTGAAATTGCATCCCTCGCACATAAAGTAATAAACGGGGACACCAGACAAGGGCAAGAACACGCCCTTGTTTTCTTCGCAGTTTTTATTGAAATCGACAACATCCAGCATGTGCGATGCAGAATCGCAGATAGGGCATCGGTAATTTTTATTTGTCATAGTGTAATTTTAAAAACCCCAATGATCGAATTTACTCTGCCGGTATATTTCAACGTTCTTATACCAAGGCGTATCGGCGCGGTTCAGTAACCAGCGAAAGTCTGGCGAGTAGGGAAGTAATAGTTTTGTGGGCACGCCCATAGCCCCCGCCAAATGAACCAGCGCAGTGTCAACGCTGATCACGTAATCTAGGTTATCGATCAGGGCCGCTGTATCTTCAAAGTCATGAAGCTTGTCTGTCCACAAATGGATATTTTTTATTTGTGAAATTTGATTTTTTTCAGATTCACTGATCGCCTTATTGAGCACATGATAATTTTCTTCATGATTCAGAATATTCATGAATTGATGAAGAGGAATGCTGCGGCGGCTGTCATTTTTGTGCAAAGGGTTGCCAGACCAAACGATGCCAATGTTGCGTTGGTTATTCTTTGGCATTCTTTTTCGCCAAATTGCTGACTTTTCTTCATTGGCCCACAAGTATTTGCCAATTTCGGGTATTCCGTTAAGGGTATTTTTTAACGCCAACGGAGAAGTCATCAGTGGCAAGTAAAAGTCAGGCTTTTCAATGTTCTCTAGCTCATCTTTGGTAATGATCTTAATTTTTTGATGGAGATCAAATTTATTGATGGTGTGGATGAGCCCTAATAATTCGGGTTGCACAACAAGCGTGACCACAGCGTTGTAGTTAGCCAGTATCAGGGCGTATCTGCAAAATTGAATGGTGTCCCCGAAACCCTGTTCGTGAACAAGAAGTACTTTTTTACCGTTGACATCTGATATGTCGGTCCATAAGTGTTGGACTTCTTGGGGTTGTTTATTGCCAAAGTTGGGTGTGCGCCATCTATTCTCATAGATCTCCCAGCCTTCCTTGACGTTACCCACCAGCAGCAAAATCAAAGACATCGAATAAAGCGTTGAACCTCTATCGGGTTGAATATTCAGTATGTGTTGGTAAGTTGTTAAGGCTTCGTCATACAAACCCATGATGGTTTGTAAATGCGCCAAATTCTCAAATGCAGCAATATGCTGTGGGTCGAGTTCAATCGCTTTCAGGTAATGCGTCATGGCTTGCCATGGCTCATTTTTTCGGTGAGCAATAACGCCTAAACTGAAATGCATTTCTGCATTGTCTGGATGGTAGATTACTGCGATTTGATAATGACTTTGCGCTTCGTCCAGTCTGGATTGCTCAACAAGTGTGGCTCCCATATTGCGTCTAGCAATGAGATCACCTTGATCTTTCACTAATATCTTTTTGTAGATGCCTTGTGCAGACTCAATCTCGCCATGATTGAGATGTTCTTGCGCACGAAGATGCATCCGTTCGAGCGGACGAGTCGCGTGCTGTCGTTGTGTGCGGGCGCTAAGGGTAGACATGTCAATGTTTTGGCATTTTTATATGCCGATGCAATTAACACGCCAGTTTTAAACTATTTGGGTGGCACTATTGCGTTCTGGCAAGCCACCAGGCCCTGTCTATTTTAAACAAAATGAATTTATAAAGCACCTTTAAATTACATACAAAGTAATAGAGAAGAGTTCTTGGGCTGCCTGCTTTTATCGGTCATGACAATTTATCCAGAGAATGATTTTGGAAAGGGATCATCATGTCGGCTGTCAGCTGCCCCAACTTCGATGAAGCATTTACGTGATTGCATCACCTAGACGCTAAGGCTTAAGCGATCAGTTTGCTATGAGCTTGGGGCTCGAGCCAGTTGTGGCAATTTTTATAAGAGTAAATAAGC
Source organism: Burkholderiaceae bacterium (assembly GCA_947462685.1). Taxonomy (GTDB): domain Bacteria; phylum Pseudomonadota; class Gammaproteobacteria; order Burkholderiales; family Burkholderiaceae; genus Polynucleobacter. Next base: position 4,090 of record CANHPL010000075.1, read on the forward strand.
AACTTCTTGCTTTGAAACAACAGACACGGAGGATTTATTTTGTGGCTGCTGAACGATGGCGTCGGATACATCAGTTGTGACAGACTTTGCCATCGCTGTGCTGTTGATGACATCCGCGATATTCGTTGTAGGTGATGTAAGAATATTTGCTTGCGCATAAAGATTGCGAGCAATTTCTGCAACGGTTTGCTTCTGCTGAGCAATTGCAGAAATAGCCATCTTCATGACATCAGATTGCTCAACGTTAGATTTAGCCTG
>CANHPL010000076.1 GCA_947462685.1 Burkholderiaceae bacterium
GGAAAGCATTTTTATCTAGACTTACTTTTTTATCACCGCATTCTGAAATGCTTTGTTTTAGTCGATCTGAAGCGAGGCGAAATTGACCATTTAGATGTTGGGCAAATGAATCTATATCTCAATTATTTCAAAAAGGAAGAAGCCACCGAAGGAGATAACGAGCCAATCGGGATAATTCTTGGAGCTAAAGAAAATCATATTTTGGTAGAATATGCTACCGACAGCATTACCAACAAAGTCCTTTTGAGAAAATATCAATTATATTTACCGGATAAAAAAATGTTGCAAAATGCTTTGGAAAAACTTTTAAAAGATTAATCTATGAAATTTACAGAAGAAAAAATACAATTTGCAGGAAATATAGAATTTGCCGAAAGTTATGATGAAGGAGAAAAAGAGCTGATCGGAAAATTTTGGGCTGATAAGTCGGGGAATTTGTTTTTGATGGCGTGGAAAAAAGATAATTCAGGACAAAATATTGTTCAGCAGCTTAATCAATTCATTAGCGCATGATCAATATTCCTAACCAAGACAGCAATAAAAATTCTTTTAATGCTCGGTTCAAAGAATGTGATTTTTCATGGAACACTGGAAACGAGAGATTGTCTGGAAAGTTCTTTTACCTTCCTTTTAGAGATGGCGAATTAACAAAAGATGAATTTGTGGATTATTTGGTTGCTGAAGCCATAAAATATGCCGTCTCATACAAAAGAAGAGAAGAGAAATTCAATCTATCAACACCTAGCAATCCTAGTCCAATTATAGATCTAAGAAAGGAGGTGAAAACTTTATTTTCTGATACTGAAACAGCAGGAGAATTTGGAGAGCTAATTATATATTTAATTCTGAGAGACTGCTTTGATGCGCCGCAAGTAGTAACTAAAATGTCATTAAAAACCACAGGGATACCATATCATGGAGCAGATGGTCTTCATATAGGAATAAACGGAGAAAATCTCTTATTATATTTTGCTGAATCAAAAGTTCATCATTCTGAAAGTCCAAATGCAGCAATTAAAAAAGCAATCGATTCAGCTAAAACCATTTCCAATAACGAGATTACTAAAAGTAAAAGTGATGGAGCTAGAAATTTTGAAATTAACTTAATTGACAGGCACTTTACTCTTCCCAACTGCTCTGAAGAAGTTAGGCAGCAAATTTAAAATTTCTAAATCCATTAGAACCACAAAGTAATAATTTGAAGCATATTTCTCCGTGCTTCATTGGATTTAATCATGGTTTTTATAAGAAAATGAACGGTCAAAATAATCTAGAAGAGTTATTTTTGACTGAGTATCAAGAAACAATAAAAGATGCTGCTGAAACCTTTAGAAAAGAAATTGTTGATCAAAATTTAAGCCATAAAAATTTTATTTTTTTGCTTATGCCTTTTGATTCCATAATAGACCTGAGAAAGGCATTTTTGGGGAAGTTGTCATGATTTCCGATATCATTGCTGAGATAAAAAATACCCCATTTTATCAAGAAAGGTTTGATAATTTTTTAAAAAAATCTATTCAAACAGCTTTTTCCATACAACACGGGGAAGATGAGAGAGAGTTCACTTTAAAGGAACTAATCGAAATAGCTGGTATATTTTCACTTTCTGAAAATAAAGATGATCTTAAGACTGCGTATTTGATGTCGATGTATTCTTGGATTAATCACTATCACAATAACCCAGAAATTCATGAGCCAGTAAATTTAATATTATCTAGGCTTTCAAATTTTCCAGCAAAGCAGCTTTTATTAAAGAAAGTAGAAGAATTAAAAACTCAAGGAATCAGTCCTTATAAAAGCAAAAGTTTATTTACTTCTTTAGAAAACATCGGACTTGAATCTCTTCATAAAGTTCCTTTTTTTAACCTGATTTTAACTGAATTTCAAAAGACATTATGGGACTGCCTGGAAAGCAATGCGTCCGTGAGTTTTTCTGCGCCAACATCTGCGGGCAAGTCTTTCATTCTCAAGACATTTGCTATCAAGAAAATACAAGAAAGTAATGCCTTTGTGGTGCTTTATATCTTGCCATCGCGCGCACTGATTAATGAAGTTACTTACGATCTTCAATCTTTGCTAAAAGACCATAATTTGACGGATGAGGTGCTTTTAACTTCAATTCCAGTAGGAAAAGTTAAGAGCAAAAAAATTATTTACATTTTAACGCAAGAAAGAACTTCGGTTTTGCTAGAGCAGTCTCCCGAGATACTATTTGATTTAATCATCGTTGATGAGGCGCAGGCAATATCAAATAGACAAAGAGGCATAATATTGCAAAATGTTCTCCAGGACGTCTTGGAAAGAAACTTATCAACTCCAGTGGTTTTCAGTTCACCATTTATCAAGAATCCAGATTTTTTTGAAAAAATCTATCAGCGAGGAATAAAGAATATTCCCGACAAAGCAAGTAATGTAATTCAAAATCTTATTTCTGTTGAGGTGTCTGACAGTAAGGTAAAAATGCGTCTACTTGGTGACACGGAAATAGATCTTGGTGAAATTCCATCTAGTCAGAATGAAAGCAATTTACCGCAAAAGAAGAATAGACTGGCATTCTTGGCAAAAGAATTAACGGCCATTAACGATAAAAGTATAATTTACGCCAATGGTCCTGCTGAGGCGGAAGAAATAGCTCTGATGCTTTATGATTTTTTAGAACCTATTGAAATAAGCGAAAACTTAAAAGAACTATCAAAATACATAAAAGACCACCTGCATTCTAAATTTTCATTGGCTCTTTTTCTAGAAAAAGGTGTGGCATTTCATTACGGCAATCTTCCATCGAATATTAGAATTGGCTTAGAGGATGAATTCAAAAATGGAAAAATTAAATATATTATCTGCACCTCTACTTTGCTAGAGGGAGTCAATATGCCGGCAAAAAATATATTTATAGAGAATCCTCATAAAGGAAAAGAACATGCGGAAATGCCTTTATCAAAACACGAATTTTGGAATTTGGCAGGCAGAGCTGGGAGATTAACAAAAGATTTTTATGGAAACGTCTTTCTCGTAAATTATCGCAGCTGGAAGGAAGATCCGATCAAGGGAGAAAAAGAGAGGACTGTAGAGTCAGCATTGTACTCCACTATATACGACAGGTATGATGAGATTAAAAATTACTTGGAGAGCAAAAAAATAGGAGTTGAAGATTTTGGAGCTATAGAAAGCTCAATAAATAAGTTATTTTCTGAATATAAGAAAGGTTCTTTAGATTCATTTTTACAAAAATCTGCACAAAAAATTTCTTCAGAAAAACAGTTAGAGCTTCGTTCTCTTTTAGAAAAAATTGATGTCGAGATAACTGTTCCAAACGAAATCTTAAAAAAGAATCCCCACGTATCTATCGTCAGTCAGCAAAAATTATTTAATTATTTTTTAGAAAAAAATAAGAAAGGTAAATTAGAAAGTTGTGATCCAATACATCCCGCTAATCCTAATCACGAAGGAAACACTAAATGGCTAAATCTGAAGAGTATTTTCAATAGAATAAATAATAATTTTTCTCCCGAACCACTATCTGATAAAGAAAAAAAAGGCAGAAATTCTCACATATCAAGAATGGCGGTTTATTCTATGCAGTGGATGAGGGGATTACCAGTGGCTGTAATGATTTTAGAGCATATAAAATATACGAAGAGTAGTAATATCAACTCTTGTGTTAGGATAGTTCTTGGATGGATAGAGAAAGACATAAAATTTCATTTTGCGATTAACACAAAATGCTACTTGGATTTATTAACTTACTGTTGGGCGATAAACGGAGTTAAAAAAGAATTGGCTCCAATTCATTTATTTTTAGAGATGGGTGCATGCAATTATACAATGATAAGTTTGATGGGTATCGGACTTTCTAGACCAACCGCTAAAGATCTTGAAGATAAAATGGCAAATAAAGAGATGAATGAAGAAGAGGTTTATAAGTGGCTAAAAAATAACAAAGATAATCTGGTATCGCGCGGTATATCCGGAGTAACTCTAAAAGAAATTAATAAAATAATTTAGTTAACAAAAAAACGGTAATTTATGAAAAGCCTAGGAAAGTTGGAAAAAGTTGAACTTCGTGAGATATGGCAAAATGAAGGACAGGATTTTACCCCTTGGCTTGCCCAAAAAGAAAATTTGGAATTGCTGGGAGATGCTATTGGAATTGAGTTGAATTGGAAGTCCAAGAGAAAAATATCGGACCGTTTAGAGTAGATATTTTATGCAAAAATACCTGCAGATAACATAAAATTTTTAATCGAAAATCAAATCTAAAGATCTAACCATAGACACCTAGGTCATTTTATCATTTATGAATGCTTGATTCAAGTCGGCTAATACAATTACAATCAA
>CANHPL010000077.1 GCA_947462685.1 Burkholderiaceae bacterium
ACTCATTCAAGAAATTGACTTGGTAATAAAACCAAATCTTTTTACTGTCTATGAGTACTATTTATTTACATCTGTCCCGAAGGACTTGATGCTTTCACTTAGTACCCACAATTATCGGTTGACTAATTTTTAAAGAGGGCTGACTTGTTTCGTATTTCTTAAAAACATTCAGCAGAGAGATGAGACTTTATCCTACTCATTTGGCTCTGTCAACACCTTTCGTAGTCTTTTTCTATTAAAAAGCGAGTTTTTTCTTACTTTCCAAATAAATCCTTTTAAAAACATAGATATAGGAATTAAAAATATTTTCAACTTTTTTAAAAATATACGGGTTTTTATGGATAAAACTGAAAATATAGTTTGACTAGGGACGTTTTATCCTGATTTCTTGGTTCTTTTCTCTCGCCCACATGTATACCTAGGGAAAACCCTGTAAATTCTGGCTATTACTGCTAATATATTGCTATGCACAATAAATTAGCAAACAGCCAATCACCCAGCAAGCCATATGCAGACAGGCTAGTAGTTCCTGTGCGCGAATTGCATGCAGGCCATAGGGATGAGATCTTGCGTCACTTATTGCTTCTTAATGAAGAGGATCGACGACTGCGTTTCGGCACACAAACTCCTGATGAGGTGATTCGCCACTATGTTGGGAGCCTTGATTTCAATAGAGATGCGGTGTTTGGTAGCTTTAACTCCCAATTAAGCCTCATTGGCATGGCCCATTTGGCTTATCTACCAAGAACTAAAGGTCAGCCACATGCTGCTGAGTTTGGGGTTTCTGTGCTTCCTGATGGGCGTGGGCAGGGTATTGGCACGGCTCTATTAGCCCGCGCTTCAGTGCACTCACGAAATACCCGGATCGAAATCTTATTTGTGCATTGTTTAGCAAACAATAGGGCAATGATGCATCTAGCTCAAAAGGCTGGCATGCGTGTTGAATACGCCTATGGTGACGCAGATGCTTACCTAAAATTGCCACCTGCAAACTCTGGCACCATTGTGGAAGAGGCTTCCAATGAGCAATGGGCTGACTTTGACTATGCAATTAAAGAAAATCTTAAGCGCTCGAATGATGCGTGGTCCTGGTTTCTGGGTAGGCGTCTTGTTCGCCCAACTTAATTTGCGCTATGCGCTCCATGCAATATCCAGCTTACCAATAAAGTTGTATCAGCATCACTTAACTTTGCATTTGCTGGCATTGGCACAACACCCCAAGATCCTGATCCACCCTTAAGAATTTTGTTTTTTAAAAATACCATTGCGCCAGGATCGTTCGCATATTTTTTTGCGACCGCCTGAAAGCCAGGGCCAACAATTTTTTTATCTACAGCGTGACATCCCATGCAAGCATTTTGTTTTGCAACTGTCATCGCTCTTGCATCATCTGCTGATGAATACGCGTTTAGCGAACATAGTGAAAGGAGGGGGGCTAGCAAAAAAAATTTCACGTCTGCTCTGAAAAAATAATTTTGCTGATACGCCACCAAAACAACTTACTGAATCGGAGCAGAGTTAGGCTGAGACTCGTCAGCCTTACCTTGTTTTTCTAAACGCGTCTTTTCTGCGTCAGAAATAATGTCAAAGTAGGCGTAAACATCTTTCACACCATCAATATTGCTCGTTAATTTTTTAGCAATCGCCGCTTCATTCTGCGTCAGAATTCCCATCAAATAAACACTGCTACCTTCAGCAACTATCGCCATCGAATTGGATGGAAGCTTATCCGTGAAAATCATTTGGGTTTTGATTTTAGATTCAAGATAAGAATCAGTCGCGCGAGCTGTAAAGGTGCTGTTTGGTCCAATGACTAATTCGTTAAAAACGGAGCGAGCGTTCTTCATCGCCTTCACGTAGGCACCGGCCTGACCCTTAATATCGGCGTCTTTAACTTCACCCGTCAACAATACTTTTTGATTAAATGAAGTGATGTTGATATGCGCATCATCACCATAACGCTTAGCCAATGCATTCCCCGCTTCCAACTCTATCCCCTTGTCGATTGCCTGTACAGCGGGTGAGCGACGATCAGCCAAAACACTGGTACCCGCAACAACGCCGCCAACAGCCAGCACTCCACAGCCCGATAAAACTGATGAAATCAAAATCGCAAGAAATAATTTGATGGTAAGTGTATTTCTCATATACAAACTTTCTGATTGGTAATGCCGTTAATCGAACAATAAATGATCTACGCCATCACATAGGGCGTGGAGTAAAACTAAATGTGTTTCTTGAATGCGGGCAGTGCGAGTCGAGGGTGCACATAAGTGAATATCATCCGCATCTAATAGGCTTGCGATTTTTCCTCCGCCATTACCAGTTAGGGCAATAATTTTTATCCCCATCTTTTTTGCGGCCTCGATTGCCTTCACCACATTTTTTGAATTTCCTGAAGTGGAAATACCGATCAAGATATCACCCTGCTTTCCAAGACCACGCACTTGCTTGGCAAAGATCTCGTCATAGCTATAGTCGTTTCCTACCGCAGTTAAAATTGAAGTATCGGTTGTTAATGCAATCGCAGCCAACTCTTGTCGCTCTCTCTCAAAGCGGCCAATTAGCTCGGCGGCAAAATGCTGCGCATCGGCAGCAGATCCGCCATTGCCACAAGCCATTACTTTTCCGCCAGTACGCAAGCAGTCTGTCATGGAGACTATGCCGCGAGCAACCTGCTCAGGAAGTATTTTTTCAGCTTCTTGCTTCACAGCAATGCTGTCTAAGAAATGTTGAGATGCGCGAGCGCGCAAACGTTCGAGGGTATCTTTATCCATCACATTATTATGCGCCAAAGTGCGGCCAGGATGTCTATTCCGCCCCTGAATTCAAAAGGGACGTATGCTCTTACCTGTTGATATCTCTTTTACAAAAGATTACCCCATGGAATTAAGCTCCTTTGACTTTTTAAAACAGCAGGATCTACCAGCCGGGGCTTTATATATGATTGCCACACCCATTGGCAATATGGGAGACATCACCTTGCGTGCGCTCCATGTGCTCAATTCAGTAGACGGCATTGCCTGCGAAGACACCAGGCATAGCGCGCCCTTACTTCAACACTTCGGCATTCATAAGAAATGTGTAGCCCTGCATGAGCACAATGAGATTGCTGGCGCTCAAAACATTATTCAGCATCTCTCCCAAAACGAACGCTGGGCCTACATCTCAGACGCGGGTACTCCCGGCGTTTCTGACCCAGGCGCAAGACTAGTAAATGCCGTTCAAAAAGCAGGCTTTCGAGTTATCCCTATTCCCGGTGCTAGCGCGGTGTCATCCGCCATTTCTGCCAGCGGCTCAGTGATGCTGCCATCAGAAGGTCGATTTCAATTTCTTGGTTTTTGGCCAAACAAAGCCAAAGAGCGTGGGGCACTCATCCAAGATATTCGAAGCAACTCAAAAGCAAGCATCTTTTTTGAATCACCACATCAAATACGCGACACGCTAATAACACTTTGTAAAGAACTCGAGCCAAGCCGGCAGGTGCTGGTTGGTCGGGAGCTTACGAAAAAATTTGAACAGCTGGTAACGCTTTCTGCTGCAGATATTCCGGAGTGGCTTGAGAAGGCAGAAAGCCTAAAGGGTGAATTTATTATTTTGGTAGAGGGTTGCCATGCCAGCGCGGACGGGGCACCAGAGCATTCAGCTCTTCTGCTGTGGGCCAATGCATTAAGCCCTTATTTAGGCAGCAAAGAGATTGCTGCTGTACTAGCTCAAATGCTTGGGCTCAGCAAAAAAGAGGCTTACCAGGTGGCGTTAGATGCAAAAGCTGGGAATGAAGGGCAATAAAAAAGCTGGCATCTAGCCAGCCTTTTTGAGCGCACTAAAAACTATTTAGCAGTGGGTGCAGACTCAGCTGGTGCGCTAGCATCTTTGAAATTCAATTGCGCCACAGGCTTAATGAGTTGCTCAGCAGACGCTTCTGTATCTATCCGCTTGCCATTGTTTACAAACACCATCAATAAAAGAATGATGATGAGTGGTACAAAAAAGCTCGCAAACACCATGATGATTAATTGTTTGGGTGACTTAATTAGACTGCCGTGCGCTTCGCTCATAGGACTTTTATTGTTAGATGGGTTGTAAGGTCAAATTTGCAACAATTATAACGAGACTGCATGGGGGCTAGACACTTACAATAGCGTAGTTAGCAAATTTCCAACTGGCGCCCGTAGCTCAGTGGATAGAGTATTGGCCTCCGAAGCCAAGGGTCGCAGGTTCGATTCCTGCCGGGCGCACCAAAACAGGGGGGTTTTTGACCTACATCATGCGTAAATTCGTGAAAAAGGC
>CANHPL010000078.1 GCA_947462685.1 Burkholderiaceae bacterium
GCATTACCAACAAAGTCCTTTTGAGAAAATATCAATTATATTTACCGGATAAAAAAATGTTGCAAAATGCTTTGGAAAAACTTTTAAAAGATTAATCTATGAAATTTACAGAAGAAAAAATACAATTTGCAGGAAATATAGAATTTGCGGGAAGTGATGATGTGGAAGAAAAAGAGTTGATCGGAAAAGTTTTGGCTGAGAAGTCGGGGAATCTGTTTTGTATTTTTTGGAAAAAAGATGCTAACGGAAGCGATGTTCGCCGCCAAATTAATGAGGGCTGCAAATCATGAGTAACGCAAAAGAAAACATGATAGCAGAAATTATCAATAGTATCCGGAGGGGAGAAGCTAACAGTCTTGATGCCTATTTAAGAACTGTTGAGCATGCCATAGAGTTAGGAGAAACGCAGACTAAATTTTATGCGCACATGATCCAGCTTGATGGTAATGGAGGAGTTAGACTAAAGGATTTTATAGAGTTTATTGCTCGTCACATCATCGAATATGTTATTCCAAGAAACAAAATTCTTGAAGCGGATGAGAAAGATAAAAAATCAAAAATGCACACTCATTTGATGAGATTACAATCAGATGCAGCAAAACTTTTTACACCATTAAAAAAGACTGGTGAAGGTGGAGAAATGTTACTTTTTATTCTTGGAGAGGTTCTGCTGGGACTTCCTCAATTATTCTGTAAAATGAGCGTAAAAACAAGTGGAGGTGTTCATTATCATGGTGCAGATGGGGTGCATGCTGGAGTTAGTCAAGACGGGAAACTGGAATTGTATTGGGGAGAGTCAAAGCTGCACAAGAATTATTCTGGCGCATTAGATGATTGCGTTGCAAGTATTTCTCCCATTTTAAAACGTGAAAATGATGCGGATCATGAGGATTTGTTGTTGCTTGCAAACCATTTAAATCTCGCAGAACAAACTTATACCGAAGCGATAAAAAATATTTTAAACAAAGATAATTCTGAGTTTAACAGCGTTACTTACTGTGGTTTGTGCCTAATTGGTTTTGATAAAGACTTATATGCAAAAGAAACTTCCACAGAAGCAATAGATGAGCAGTGCAAAAAATGGAAAGAAGATATTGCTGCAAAACTTAAAGATAAGGGATTGTCCGAATTTAAAATTCATTTTTTCTGCCTGCCATTTGTTTCAGTTCAAACTTTCAGAGATGAGTTTCTGAGAGTAATGGGTTTATCCGATGAGCAAGTGTTGGAGGTAACTAAAAAAAATGCAGCAGATGAATGATGAAATTTTAGATTGGTTGATTAACCAAAATACCTTCAAAAAAGAATACGAAAATTTACTTTTGATTTCCGTGTCATCTCAGTTCGCTGCTTTAAGTAATGAGCAATCGTCCTCTAAAAAACATCAATCGTGTAACTGGAATTATCTGCTGCAGTGCGCAAGCTTTCTCTCTCATTCTAAAAATTCCAATAGGCAGGATATTGCATTAAGAATTTCTCAATTCTGCCTTCAAAACAAAGATTCTACCACTCCTTCTCAGAAAAGTTCTGCGCAATTTATTTTAAACGCACTTTCCAACAGAAGAACAATTTCTCTGGCTCAGGAGAGAGGATTGTTAAAGGATGGAGATAGTGATTGGCAAAATAGTTTTCTGGGAAATAGAAGCTGGATAAAACAAGAAATTGAAAACTCCATTTGGTTAAAAAATGGAGATCGTATTGATGCTAATATTTTTCAAAAATCATTTTGGGATGCGTTAAATAATTTTCAAAAAATCAGCATTTCAGCGCCAACTTCAGCTGGAAAATCCTACCTAGTAAAGCAATGGTTATTAGAAAAAATAGCAGAAAAAGAATCGATATCGATTGTATATTTAGTGCCAACAAGAGCTTTGATCTCAGAGGTGGAGTTAGATTTTCAAAGAGCTTTGAGTGAAGACATCAAATCTTCTGGTGTAGTAGTTACCTCATTTCCATTTACCCAGTCCGATAAAAATAAATCGTATGTCTATATTTTTACGCAAGAAAGGCTACAACTGCTTTTATCGCGTACTCAAAATGCTATCGATATTCTTATAGTTGATGAAGCCTACAAATTAGCAGATAACGATAGAGGAATTTTGCTTCAGCATGTAGTTGAAAAAGCAATTTTAGCTAATCTGACTATGAAGTTGGTATTCATATCCCCCACTGCAAGCAACCCTGAAGTCTTAGTAGATGAAGATGAATTAAGTTACAGTAAAAAATTTGACGACATAACAGTTAATCAAAATCTGATTTGGGCAACCCAAAAAAGAGGTAAAAAATGGTCACTAGATCTATGTCATTTTCAGGGGAAAAGTCATATTGGAGAAATTGAACTTTCTGATATTCCAAATCCTGTTAGTTTAAAATTGCCCATGATGGCTTTCACTCTTGGACAGGATGGTGGAAATATAATTTATGTTAATGGAGCGGCTGAAGCTGAAAAAACTGCGCAGCAACTACGCGAATTGATCGGACATGATAATGTCATCAATGATAAGAGGTTGCTGGATTTGATAGAATTATGTGAAAAGGTAATTCATAAAGATTACAGGTTGATAGGCGTATTGAAATATGGAATAGCGTTTCATTATGGAAACATACCGCTACTAATCAAAGAAGAGATAGAATCGCTTTTCAGAGATGGGGTAATTAAATTTCTGGTTTGCACCTCTACGCTTATTGAAGGAGTTAATTTACCTTGTAAAAATATATTTATTCGTGCGCCAAAAAAAGGACGAGGTAATCCAATGTCTCACGCAGACTTTTGGAATCTTGCCGGTCGCGCAGGAAGGTGGGGAAAGGAATTTCAGGGAAATATAATTTGTCTCGATCCTTCTACATGGGGCGCGCCGGAAGAAAAAAAACTTATCGAAATAGGTAGAGCAACTGAGGAGGTGTTAAAAGCCCAACAAGCACTAGTAGATTTTATAGAAAAAGGAACACCTAGAGATGTTGCAGCTAGTAAAACTACGCTGGAATCCATGGCCTCATATTTGGCAATAAACTATAGAACTTTTGGATCGATTAAAAATATACCTTGGATGCAAAAGATTGACGAAGAGAAGGTAGAAGAGCTAGACAGAGTGGTGGGTAATTATTTGATTATATCCGATGTTCCGGAAACAATAGTGGCAAAACATCCGGGCATTAGTCCTTTAGCAATGAGAGAAATGCTAATTTATTTTGAAAAGTATGAGGAAAAGGAGCGTGAAAATCTTTTAGTTCCTTTTGCATCTGACACGGATTCGGTTCAAAAATATGTTCAAGTGCTTCAAAGAATATTTAATCGTTTAACTAATCAACTTGGTAAAGATGGTGCAGCTTTTAGAGCTGCTATTGTAACCGTTCACTGGATGCAAGGAAGATCAATTAGCCGCATCATACAAGAGCGTCAGAAAGCTCTAAAAAAAGCAGAAGAAGTGCATATAACAATACGAAGTGTACTAGAAGATATAGAATCTATTGCGCGCTACAAAGCCCCAAAGTTTCTTTCGTGCTACAATGATCTTCTGAAATACTTCTTTTTAAAAGTCGGTAACACGCAACTTGCGAATGAAATCGTAGATGACATTGCTCTATATCTTGAAATGGGGGTTAACACCAAGACTCAGCTTTCACTTTTAAACTTAGGTTTATCAAGAACTTCAGCAGTAGAAGTTAAAGAGTTTATTATTTCGAACGATCTATCCGAAATGGAATGTATTAACTGGTTTATCAAACCACTTAATGACTGGCGCTCACTTGCAATGCCAGAAATAGTAAAAAGGGAAATAGAAAAAATATTAAAAATACATACATAAGTTTATCTGGTCGCTATTTTTTATTAACAACAAAGCAGTAAAAAATGTTAGGAAAACTAGAAAAAGTTGATCTTAAAACAATCTGGGAAAATGAAGCCTATAACTTCATGCCTTGGCTTGCTCAAAAAGAAAATCTAGAGTTGCTTGTGGATGCTATTTGAATTGAGTTGAATTGGAAGTCCAAGAGAAAAATATCGGATCGTTTAGAGTAGATATTTTATACAAAAATACCACAGATGACATAAAATTTTTAATGGAAAATCAAATTTAAAGATCTAACCATAGACATCTAAGTTATTTTATCACCTATGAATGCTTGATTCAAGTCGGC
>CANHPL010000079.1 GCA_947462685.1 Burkholderiaceae bacterium
AAATAATTGGAATTACTATAGGCAAACATATTGCAGGCATCAACAAATTAAATTCTATAAAGCAAAATTACTCTACTATAAGAATCGCGAATTGAACACCCGTCTTTTGGACAATTTGATGAATATTTCTAACTTCTACCGGGGTCATAATGAGGTAATATTTATTCTTAATTTAGAAGCTATTATTAATTCTTATGTTCACAAAATACATGCTGAAGCCCTCACTAGATAAGATTATTTTCCTTGTCTTTTTAGGATTTTCTATCTTGGCAAACTCGCAAAATGCGCCAAGCAGCAGTCTCGCTATCGAAAAATCTGTCAGTGAAAAGTCGGACTTGGGTTTCGAACCCTCTTTTTGCATTTTTAACGTGATTGAAAAAAAGCTCACCGGCATCAAACTTACTATTTTTTCAACCGATCACAGGGCTGATTGTAGGGACTCTGAATACGAAAAACTTACGGCGGTGTCAATTTCTGCTCAGCTGCAAACCTTCATGAAACCAGCTGAAATAGTCAAATCAGGGGTTCATACCCCTGTCATGAGTAAAGATTTAACCCCCTTGAATGAGCCTTATATTGAAATTGGTAGATTGAAGTTCAGAAAAACTGGTGAACTTTCTGTGAGCTACTTTGCTTATTTCTATCGCTACCTTACTGATCCAAGATATCGCAAAGGCTTTGTCGGTCTAACTTTTACACCTTTAAAAGTCTCTGGAGTTGTCTATTTTCTATATAACCCAGGACATCGGGTATATCAGTTGAAAAGTCCTGATGGTAGAACTTACACCATGACTACGTTCTCTAATTTGATCAATTCCTCTCTTACCTTAGATGGGCTTATGAATCTTGCTCCATCGCTAGAATTGCCTTCCGGCTGGACTTTCTCGACTCAGGTTTTGGATAAGCAAATCAGCATTCGCAGCAGGGTGTCACTAGATGAGGCGGAATATGTACTAGATAATATGGGCAACTTTTACGTACGAACTCAGTAAGTAAAGCAGTCATAGATTTACTTACCTGTTTTGTTATTAGTAATTGGTGTCTTATCCATATCACCCATAATGAGTGGAAGTCCTGTAGGGCCTTGACCAAACAAAACCATCTTTGAGTTACTTGATTCTGCGAGTTTTTGAGTGGCCTCAATGCCGCGCCAACGTAAATAGTTGTCACTTAAGCCAGGTCTGATGATGTCCTGAAACTTGCGGATACCTTCGGCCTCGATTGCTTTACGAGTAGCTTCTGAACGCTCTGCATCTAAGATATATGGATAGCTCGCCGCTTTGGCTGACTCAACCATTTTCTTAGAAATAGCTTCTTCAACTTCCTTAGGGAAGCTAAAGTCCTGAAATTCAATACCCACTATCCTAACTAGGCGAACGTCGCTAATACCAGGTGGCGATATTGAATTAATGATCGATAAATCTGAGCCCTTGCGGATGGCGCTTTGAACGGCGGCAATGTCTAAGGTAAAGGCGTCAGTTGATGATAACTTCCCAATAGAATCTCTGACCGAGGCAATGATACTGGGTTCTACAAATTTAGAGACATAGTTTGCTCCAACATACTTATGCAGCATTGGAATATTCTCTTCGTATACCTTGAATTGATATGAAACCGTTAGTTTTGACTTCAGTAAGTCTTCGGTCAATACATCAATAGTGACATTTTTTTGCTGAATCGTCGTGTCATACTGAGTTACGCTATCCCATGGTAATTTCAGGCGAATACCTTCCGCCAAGACTGTATACAAATCAGTGCCACCCCAGATTGGTCTGAATAGGATGCCAACATTACCAACGGGGATAGTGACATGGATTTTCGGCCACAAGACGATTGCCGTTGTCAAAAAGAAAAAGCAAATGAGTATGAATTTGAGCGTATGTTTGCGAACCCAGTTACGAATATTTAATGAGTAATTTTTCATAATGTCATTTACAGATAGCCAATCTAGGCTAACTTGCCTTCATCAATGGTAATAATTTCGTCAGCCACATCGAAATAACGATCGTCGTGACTAATGGCAATCAGGGTTTTACCAAGGTCTTTGATATAGGGGATAAGTACTTGGTAAAAATATTTTCTAAACTCAGGATCTTGATCTGCCGCCCATTCATCCAGGACGACAAATTGCTTATCCTCTAGTAGAGCCTCAAGCAAGCCTAATCGCTTTCGCTGGCCGGTGGACAGGTGAATGGTATCGAATTGGTTGTCGAGTATGGATACTTTGTCTTCAAGCTGGAACATTTCAATTAAGGATTGACCTTCCGCCAAACTCTCTTGGCTAATTCCGTAGAGCTTCTTGAAGAGAAAAAAATCGCTAAATACAACTGAAAATAGATCTCTATAGGCGCTTGAGGATGGCTGATTTACCAATTGATCATCGACTGTGATGAATCCTTTGGTAGGGGCATAGAGACCTAGTAATACCCGAATTAAGGTTGTTTTTCCTGATCCGTTTTGCCCGCGAATAAAGTAGACTTTCCCTGCCTCAAACGTGGTTGTTATAGGCCCCAGATCGAAATGACGTTTTTCTTCGGGTGATAGATGCTGATAGGTAACGCCATGCAATGTCAAGCGCTTAGCATTCACATACTGATCTTCGACATTCTTAGAGTTCGCTTGATTGTGGGTTTGTTCTAAGGTGTCTTTGAGGCTAAGCAATTGCTTGGCTGAGGCTTCAGCCTGAACAATCATGGGCAGCGAAGTAAAGACTGACTGAAACGAGCCAACCATAAATAGACTCGTTGTTGTTACCTTGAGGACAACTTCTGAGAAGGAGTCTGATACCACTGGGACGACAAAAATAAGCATCCCGACAGCAATGTAGAGGATGATCTGGAGAAAGCTAAACGTTTTTCCCAGTGTGATCAAGGACTGTTCCCGAGTTTCCCTTGATTTTCTTGCGGATGACACTAGGTCTTCGATAAAGCCCTTTGCTCTTTTTGAGCTCATTTTAATTTCTTGAAACCCGGATAAAAACTCCGCTACAAATTCAAATGTCTTTGAATCTTCTACATAAGATGCTTTTAGCTCTGCAGTAGCTTTCTTCTCGACTTGTAAGAATATGGATAGAGTAACTAGTAAGAACCCCAACATCAAAATGCTTGCTATCCAAGAGAGAGTGGCTAGATATATAAGCGCAAAAAAGACAATGGCTGACGATTGCCCAATTGTCACGATAGTCACAATAGCCTGAGAAACCATTTGGGTGTCTCTATTAACCCGCATTTGGATCTCGTTTTTGCTGATAACCTTGAAAATACTCAGATCAGATTTAAGAACTAATTGAATAATATTCAAACGAAATCGATAAATAAGCCCTTGGGTTGATTTGACACTTTCTTGATTATTGACTTGATAGAAATAGAGATAAAAAGCTAAACAAAATACAAAAGCAAAAAATTCGAAAGTAGAACTTTCATTTTCAATGATATGACCTGCAGCCTGGTTTAAAACGGCAATAATGAGCGCGCCAGAAAGCCCCACTAATGCAGAAAATAGACACATGCGCCGAAGTTCAATGCGACTTTCGCTTTGAATGATTTCAAGCAAGCTGCTACGAAATGGTTTGATGATCACTGTCTTAAAGTTAAAAATCCCGCCCAAGGGCGGGTAGTGCTGGATTTAATAATGGAGTAGATAGTTACTCAGTTCAGGCTGCATCAACTACAACTGCGTCAACCACAACCGGTTCTTCAGATCCCGTATTCTTCTTTTGAAAGATCTTTTTGGCTTTTGCTATTTGTTCATTGAAAAAGCCTTTAGTACTTGTCACATCAAAATCAATGAGTGAGCCTTTATCTTCGAAATGCTTCACAAAGGTAACGCCAATTGCATAGGTGCTTGCGTAGGACAGGGCGGGCTGAGTAATGGCAGAAATGGTAGTTCCTACCACTGGTATATACCGTGCGAAAGTTGAGCCTAGGGTAGTAGAAAACATCGTGGCAATACTGGCGCCTGCTAATGAAGTAATGATCGAGACAGCCAGCTCTTTTTTGAATTCAACTTTGTAAATCTTGCATAAATCATTAATCATTTTGATTTGCAAGGCTGTGATAGCGGCAGTATCAACAAGCGGAACTGGAATAAAGCCGGCAA
>CANHPL010000080.1 GCA_947462685.1 Burkholderiaceae bacterium
GTAAATCTAAAATCTGCAAACGCAAACTCACATCAAGGGCAGTCGTCGGCTCATCTGCAATCAAGAGGCGCGGTTTACAGGCCAAGGCCATCGCAATCATGGCGCGCTGTCGTTGGCCACCCGAGAGTTGGTGCGGGTAAGAATGAAAGCGTCGTTCAGGCTCGGGAATGCCCGTCTTTTTAAGAAGATCAATCGCCGCGTCAATGCAATCAGCCTTAGAAATCAGTGGCTGATAAATCTGGACTGCTTCAATAATTTGATTGCCCACTGTGAATAATGGATTGAGCGCAGTCATCGGCTCCTGAAACACCATGGCGATTTCTCGACCACGGATTTCACGAATATCTTGGATAGGCAACGAGAGCAGATCAACCATGCCCTCCCCGTCCTTGCGATTCCATAGGATCTTGCCAGAGACCTTAGCGCCCTCAGGCTCGAGTCTTAAGGGAGCTAAGGCAGTGAGTGTCTTGCCAGAGCCAGATTCACCTACCAGAGCAACACGTTCACCAATCCCTATGTCTAAATCAAGATGATTTACGGCAAACTTTTCACGGCGCCCAGACCCAAATGAAATAGAAAGGTTTTCATAACGTAGCAAGCTCATGAACGTCCTCCGCTCATCACGCCTGATTTACGAGAGTCAAAAGCATCACGCAATGCCTCGCCCATAAACGTGAGTAATAGTAGCGTTGCCACTAGGACTACAAAGGTTGATAGTGAAATCCACCAAGCATCTAAATTTCCTTTGCCTTGCGAGAGTAATTCACCAAGACTTGGAGTACCAGGCGGCACACCCAGACCCAAAAAATCTAAGCTTGTCAAAGACAAAATAGCAGCACTCATCCGAAACGGTAAAAAAGTAATCACCGGGGTCAAGCTGTTTGGCAGAATATGACGCCACATGATTTGCACATTTGTTAGACCCAGCGCCCGTGCTGCACGCACATACTCCAAAGCACGGTTGCGGAAAAATTCTGCGCGTACATAGTCAGATAATCCCATCCATCCAAACGCAGCTAAGAGAATGATCAATAAGGAAATGCTGGGATTAAAGATCGAGGCAAAAATAATCAATAGATATAACTCTGGCATCGCCGACCAAATTTCAATGATGCGCTGTGAGACTAAATCAAACTTACCTCCAAAGAATCCCATCAGAGATCCCGTGATGATACCCACAGTCACCCCCACTATCGTGAGTGCTAAACCAAACAAAATGGATAAGCGAAATCCATAAATCAGACGCGCCAGAACATCTCGCCCACGATCATCGGTGCCAAGCCAGTTTTCCAAAGAAGGTGGCGCCGGATTAGGTGCCTGAGAAAAGTAATTGAGGGTCTCGTAGCTATAGTGAATTGGGGGATAGATTGCCCAATTGCCATTGCTCGTAATATTGTGACGAATATCTGGGTCTAAGAAATCCGTTGGGGTCGAAAAGTCACCACCAAAGACAGTCTCCGCTTGATTCTTTGCAATGGGGAAATAGAAATTACCTTCATAACGCACAACTAAAGGCTTGTCATTGGCAATCAGTTCAGCGCCCATCGATAAGCCAAATAGGATCATGAAGATCCACAAACTTGCATAGCCAACACGACTGTACTTAAAGCGCTGCCAACGACTCATGAGCCGCCTCCAGCGCCAAACTGAATACGAGGATCGATGTAAACGTAGCAAAGATCAGAAATCAGTTTGGTAAATAAACCAATCAGAGTAAATAAATACAGGGTACCAAATACCACCGGGTAATCTCTACGCATCACTGACTCATATGAGAGTAAACCAAGCCCATCCAATGAGAACAGTGTTTCGATCAATAGTGAGCCAGTAAAAAAAGCGCCGATGAATGCTGCTGGGAAGCCCGTTACCAAAGGTAAGAGTGCATTACGAAATACATGCTTCCACAGCACTTGTTTTTCAGTGAGTCCTTTTGCTCTCGCCGTTAAGACATACTGCTTGCGAATCTCTTCTAAGAAAGAATTTTTGGTCAGCATTGTGATGACTGCGAAACTACCCAGTACTGAAGCGGTGATTGGCAACACTAAATGCCATAGATAGTCCATGACCTTACCGATCAAACTGAGATCACTCCAATTATCTGAAGTAAGACCGCGCAAGGGGAAAATTTGTAAGAAACTGCCGCCCCCAAAGATGACTAAAAGCAATACTCCTAAGACAAACCCTGGGATGGCATAGCCGACCAAAATCATGCTGCTCGTAACGGCATCAAAGCGAGAGCCATCGCGCACCGCCTTCGCAATACCTAATGGGATCGACACTAAGTAGGTGATAAAGAATGTCCACAAACCTATGCTGATAGATACGGGTAATTTTGAAACGACTAAGCCCCAGACACTTTGATGCTGGTAATAGCTCTGCCCCAAATCGAATCTGGCAAAACGCCCTAGCATCATGAAGTAGCGCTCTAAGGGTGGCTTATCAAAACCATAGAGTGCTTTTACTTCCTCCAACCGTTGGGCATCGATCCCCTGCCGTCCACGATAAGTAGCGCCAGCGCCAGAAGACTCCGTGCCCCCAACAGCGGCATCACCCTTGCCTTTAAGCTCCAATACCATTTGCTCAACCGGGCCACCTGGCACAAATTGCACCACTGCAAAAGTTAAAGTGAGTACGCCCAATAGAGTAGGAATCATCAAGAGCAGTCGCTTAAAGATATATGCGCGCATTTGTCCTTGCATTATTTAGACTCCTCTTTCCACCAATTTTGCATAATCCAAGGCTCAGCTGAATAGTACAAAGGGGGCTCGGGATAGCGCATCTCTTTACGAAAAGCTACGCGGTGAGTGGGGTTGTACCACTGGGGTACCACGTAATAACTATTCCATAAAACCCGATCCAAGGCCCTCGTTGCTGCACGTAACTCATCACGGTTTTGTGCTTTGGTAATTTCTTCCACCAGAGCATCCACCACAGGTGATTGCACCCCGATAATATTGTCAGAGCCCTTCTCCTTCGCTGCTTGACTACCAAAACGATCCCAAAGCTCATTACCAGGATTTTGTGAATCTGGAAAACGCGTGGTCGTCATATCAAAATCATATTCATTAATCCGCTTTTGGTACAAGGCAAAGTCACTCGTACGAATATCTAACTGAATACCTAGCTTTTCTAAGTTACGACTATAAGCAGAAATCACTCTCAAGAAAAAACCACCGTTTTCTACCATCTCCATGCGGAAAGGCTCACCCCTCTCATTCCGCAAGGCGCCATCTCGATATTGCCAGCCCGCATGCATTAATAGTTCGCGGGCTTTCTTTAAATTCTGGCGCAGGCTATCTGGTGATTTGGTTGATGGCGGTGCTGGCATAGGACCAAAGACTGCATCAGGGACCCATTGTGGATACTTAGCCTTGAGCGGTCTTAGTAGCTTGAGCTCTGCATCAGTCGGTTTACGTGGACCATCAAAATTGGCGCTCAGATCACTATTGGTGAAGTAACTATTAATACGCCCATATTGATCAAAAAATATTTGGCGATTCAGCCATTCAAAATCTAATGCCAAACCTAATGCTTGACGAACGCGCGCATCCTGAAAAATCGGTTTACGCACATTCATGGCAAAACCTTGCATCCCCGCACCATTGTGATTTAAGAATGCCTTCTTCGTTAAAGTGCCGTTATCAAATTTAGATCCTACATAGCCCTTTGCCCAAATCTTGGCACGATATTCGACGATGGCATCAAACTCACCCGCCTTAAATGCCTCGAGGCGAACTGCATCATCGCTATATAACTTATAAAGCACACGATCAAAGTTATAAAAACCGACGCGCACATTTAAAGGTTTATTTAATTGGTCTGCCCAGTACTGTGGATTTCGTTTGTAGACGATCGATTTACCGGCCTTAAAAGATTCAATCAGGTATGGGCCACTACCCACCGGGGTTTCGAAGGCAAGCTTCTCGAAGGGAACGATGGTACCGTCAGGCTTCTTTCCCCAGTTACGAGAAAAGATGGGTAAAGTTCCAGCCAAGATCGGCAGTTCAGCATTGTTATTCTTAAAGTCAAAACGTACGGATCGATCTGACAGCACTACTGCTTCTTTAATATCGGCAAAAGTAGTTTTATA
>CANHPL010000081.1 GCA_947462685.1 Burkholderiaceae bacterium
AGTGAGGTCCATCGTATGGTGGGCAACCCTGAAAAGCTAAAACACTTACTGGCTAGCAATGGGCTATCACTACAAGTGCCTGCTTTAGAAGAAACCTTTAAGCAAATGCTTAATACCTCTTCGAGCTCCTCTACCTAAGGCTTGAGTGTGAAAGTTGCATTTGGCACCACCTTGCTTGATAGGGGTTTAAATAACCCAAAACAAGATGGCATTGATGGTATTGGTCAATATTGCCAAGAACTATTAGAGCATTACCCAAAACTCGTAAGCCCACCTTCGATTGCGCCTTATTCATTTGGGCAAATACAAAGCCAATGTGGGGCCACGCTCCTGCCAAGCTATTTAAAGCATGTCATGGGCGCACTTAGCCATATTCACCCTGAAGCATTTTTTAAAGATGTCGATTTAATTCATGCAACCGATCAATTTATTCCGATTGCCAATAAGCCATTACTTGCCACGGTCATGGATGTCATTCCTTTAAGTCACCCTCAATTTCTAAAATCTCAATCGCGTTATCTCAAGTCTTTTGCTTGGAAGAAATTGACGCAGCGCGCTGAACGTATTATTACGATTTCCGAATTTTCTAAGATCGAAATTGCCAAATACCTTGGATTTTCAGAAAACCAAATTGATGTCATTCCCTTAGGCGTAGATCAGCGCTACTTTCAAAAAGTTTCCGAAGCAGACAAGCAAGTAGCGCTAAATACCCTCGGTATTACAACCCCTTTCTTTTTATTCTTGGGCTCTATACAGCCGCGTAAAAATTTAACTCGCCTGTTAGAAGCTCATGCTCAACTTCCCCGCTCTCTCGCACGCGAATTTCCATTAATCATCGCAGGAAAGTTAGCCTGGGATGATGGCAAGACTTTAGCTGCTATTAATCAGGCCGTTAGTGATGGTAGAGCGAAGTGGCTCAACTACATTACGGAAGACCAAAAACTTGCTCTACTTCAAAGTGCGATAGGTTTAGCATTTGTGAGCCTTTATGAGGGCTTTGGCTTGCCTATTACTGAAGCCTTTGCATCAGAACTTCCAGTTATTACCTCTAATTGCAGCTCAATGCCCGAAGTCGCAAAAGACGCAGCAATCATCGTTGATCCAGAAAACACTCAGCAGATTACAGATGCGTTATTAAGCCTGATTGAGGATAGTGCCCTGGCAAATAATCTCAAAGCCCTAGGTAAGCAACGCTCCCAACTTTTTTCATGGGAAGAGAACGCGAAAAGAACCTTATCGATTTACCAGCAGATGATTTAGATCCTGTAATGCCAGTTCAAAAACGAGACCCCTCATTTTTGTATCCGCTCTTACTTGGAGCTATTGCATTTTTTATGGTTATTGGCTTTGAGCCCCTTAATCCAGTTAATGCGGGCTGGATATTGGGACGCCTTGATCCAACCCAGCACTATCTCGGATGGCTCTTTTATCGCAATAGTGAATGGACATTCCCGATTGGCTTAAATCCCTTGTTTGGCCAAGATTTAAGTAGCTCAATTGTCTACTCTGACTCGATTCCTCTGCTCGCAATTCCTTTTAAGCTTCTTGGCCCCCTGCTTCCAGAACGGTTTCACTATTTTGGCATTTGGTTATTGGCTTGTTTTCTTTTGCAAGCATGGCTCACCTGGAAAATATTAGGCCTTTATTCAAAAAGTATCTCTCTTAGACTACTTGGTTGCGGTCTATTTCTCTTTTTTCCGCCTATGCTGTGGCGCATCAATACGCCTGCTGGTGGCCATTCCGCTCTGGTTGGCCATTTCCTGATTCTATGGGCGCTCTATTTAATTCTTAGGCCCACTCAAAATAAACGTACCCTGCTTTGGGTATTACTACTTTCCTTGAGTGTCTTAACGCATTTTTATATCTTTGCGATAGTGGTATTACTTTGGCTAGCCGATTTAGAAAATCATCTAGTTGTTCAGCGCGATATTAGCGTTCAGAAAGGATTGCGGGAAATTCTCTTAAGCCTTATCTGCGTCATATTGCTTACGTGGCAAGTGGGTTACTTTGCTATATCAGCGTCACTCAACAATGATCGCGGTTATGGTTTTTTTGGCATGAATGTCTTAGGACTCTTTGATTCTCAAGACTGGTCTTACATTCTAGAAAGCCGCACTAATCCCTCCTCTTGGGGGGAAGGCTTTGCATATGTCGGCTTGGGTGTAATAGTTGCTGGATTTGCTGCTCTTATGAGCTTATTCATTCAATCTAGCGGCAATATTGGTTGCCTCAAAGCTTTTTTTAAGAATCATCGCTACCTCTTAGCGCTCATCATCTTCTTAACGATATTTGCCATTAGTAATCGCGTTGGAATTGGCGACTTTAGCTTTACTTATCCACTGCCTGCATGGCTTTTGCGCATAGCAGATACACTTCGCTCTTCGGCTCGACTCTTCTGGCCCGTTCATTACCTTTTAATGATTGCTATTTTTATAGCAATCGTGAGAACTTATTCTCACAAGATTGCCTTAGCCATTCTGGGGGTCTGCGTTCTGATTCAGGCAGCAGATACGAGCAAAGGATGGCTAGCAAATCGTGCGCAACTTGCGCACTATCAGTCTGAGGACATACATGTTCAAAAATTGAGCAATTCTTTTTGGAGCAAAGCACCAAGCCACTATCGTCATCTGACCCTAGTGCCATCGGTCAATAGGCCTCCTAACTGGGAAAACTTTTCAATCTATGCTGCAAGCCATGGACTGACTACTAATGCAGTGCATATGGCTCGAATTGACTTGGCAAAACAAGATGAAAGTAATGCAAGACTGAATCAACAGATTGATAGCGGATCTTTTAACCAAGATACTTTATATATAGTTGAAAACCGCTTTGTGATTGCCGCTTTAGCAACCGCTCCTGAGAATACTGCGATAGCCAAAATCGACACCTTTAATGTAATCGCTCCTAAATGGAATGACTGTAGCAATTGCCCTCCAATAGACCCAAAACTCATACTGACTCGGGACCGATATGCTTCAAAGCTCGGAGAAGTAATTTCGTTTGCCAATTCATCACCCAATAGAAGTTACTACTTTCGGAGTGGCTGGTCTTGGTCAGAAGATTGGGGTACTTGGTCAGATAGCAAAAATGCCACCCTCAATTTTACTTGGCCGCAACTTTCGTCCAAATTACTTAATCTGCAATTTGATACCTTTGTTGTAAAAGGTAAGCACCTAGTTCAAGAAATTGATGTCAAGGTAAATGGGGTGTTTTACAAAAAAATATTCTTGACTCATGTCTACGACAATGAGCTAGACATTATCTTTACCCCAGAGATGAAAAAATCCAAGTATCTATCTATTGAATTTGAAATGCACAATCTGGCAAGGCCAGTTGATCTCATTGAAGATCGACCAGATCATCGAAAACTCGGTATTGGCGTGAGAACTGCCATATTCAAATAAACGAATTTATTGAAACTGTGCTGAAATCAGACCAATTCCAAGCTTACGATCATCCCCAGGAACTCCACCCACATCTTTCGGGCTGGCTGGATTTTTGAAACGAAATTGGAGTTCAAGGTATTTTTTCTTATCTACATCAGGCGATAGATTAATAACCCAAGTATTGGATTCTGGATTTGACAAGGACGCTACTTGAGGTGGCATTTGGTCAACAAATACTTCAAGCTCTTGCTTGGGGTGCAATGGGCTCACAAAGGCCCTTACGGTTAATTTAAGCTGCTTTGGTGGATTACCTTGCGGTAACGGCAGAATCATCTTTGCTTGATCACCATTGCTCCAGACGCCCCACTCTTCTGGCCAAGCCCAACTTCCTCCGACGCCGATTAAAAAGCGATTGCCCAATTGACCTTTGCCAAAACCAAAAGACTTATTCAGCACGATTTGCTTGGTGAGTTGATTTAGCTCATCTCGCAAATTCTCTTGGAGAGCAGGACAGTCTTTACAGTTTTTCCAATTGGGGGCCAATATGGCAAAGCCATCAAAACCAACCAATAGGTCAGCCTCAGGATTTGAATGAAAATAAGTCGGTAGAACTACATCAG
>CANHPL010000082.1 GCA_947462685.1 Burkholderiaceae bacterium
TAATTTGTCATTGTTTTCGCGCAATAACCGTGGTCTAGGAAAACAGGGAGTGCTTCCTTTCTCTGGAATTGGTTTAATTTTCGCAATTCAACCAGGATTTTGGAGATTGTATTTCCGTCAATTGAAATGTCGTTGTCATACTTGTCTTCCATCATTATGTTCAAGTTGTACCTGAAGTACTCTGCTGCTTTTATCGCTTTTATCATGGTACTAGCTTGAATCTCATTTGGATTATCACGTAGAAAGTTATCCGCTGTGTGAGAAATCAAAGCAAATCTCAAAACCATTTTAATTAGCTTATTCTGATAGGCGAAGTCAAATTCATTATCTTCATACAGGTCATAGCATTCCGATTCCCAATATTTAAATAACTGGTCTGCTTTTTCTGTTAATTTGAAGGTTAATTCAAATGTTGACTCAGCAATATGCTTGACTAGATTGGCATATTTGGCTTCAATATTTTCATCCCTGACTTTATTCTTATTTGTTTTCTTCTTGAATTTGGGTACATAGACAAAACAAAAACGATAGAGAAAACCATCTTCGGATCTGCCATCACGAAGAAAATCAAATAACTTACTTGGTTGCATACCTCCTAATATTGAGACGCAAGTCCTATCAAGAGTAATAGGGTCGCTGGTTTTTCTGTTCACAACCACTGATCTAGCATCATGTAATGAGAGGTATATTTCTTGCTCACCTGATTTTCCGGATTTGTATTGACCAAAAGAGTTAATAAATCCCATTAACTCATCCACATAGATTAGTAGGCCGTTCGTATTGTACTTGTGAACGTCGAGCAAGGCTTCAATTGTAAAGTCGCTTACTATTCTCTGTGATAACTTAGGCTTAGGGAGCGTCTTTGGTGATGATTTGTAGGCGCCGTTTTCATCCGCAAACGTTGCTGCATTTATTTTGTCTAGTGCTCTCAGCGGTTCAATTACTTTGTCTATAGCTGGCGTCTTACCAAAACCCGATTTTGCGACCACGGCGGTCCAGATGACTGGGAAGTTGGTAAAGTCCGTTTTAATACTTGCTTTTAGTCCAATTGCGCTAGCAAGTGCTGAAAGAACACCAACAGAGCATATTTCTTTATTATGCTCAAGATTTGTAGCGAAATAGTTGATCGCCTTTTGGCACTCATCAGGGAAGAGTTCAACAGGAAACTCCTTCTGCGGATTAGTGATTAACTCGTCAACTCTGGCCTTGTCTTGGTCATCTAATAGATTCCAACGCGGATCTTTACTTTCCATGATTGAAAGGTGTTAGAGAGTTAAACAATTCATCAGACTTGATGAGTACACGCCCACCTATAGAATAGGCAGGAATTAAACCAGCTTTAATATAGCGGTTAACGCTAGATAAACTGATTTTAAGTAGTTGAGCCGCTTCAATCTTCGAAACGAACTCATTTCTGTGAGTAAAAATCATTCGACGAAAATTGACTTGAGAATTGTCGAATTTTCTTAAATTTATTCTTAAAATAAGCCCATTTAGGACGGTTTATTTATTGCAAAACATTGTATATTAAGTATTTGAGAATTTGTCCTTGTGGAAATTTTGTTTGTAAGTAGCTTGAATAGTTAGTCAAACTTTTTAATTTGCTACATCAATCTACATTAAAATTATACTTTTTAAGAAACTCTATTACTTTCTTAAGTTCATTTTCAGATGCTTCAGGATGATTAGGGTCTGAAGTTTTATTTGAACGAATAACTGAAAGTCTGGTGTCAAGCCTTTTATCTGTGTTTATTATTCTTTTAATAATGGGTTCCCATTGCCCATTTGGATGTTTTTCGTTTAAAAAGTCGAAAAAACCCAAGCAATGTAGATTTCTCAATTGTGAAGCGATTGTAACAGTACTGTGATCATTATCGTCGCTTTCTGGGTATTGAGATCCAGTAATCTTGAACAATAGAAAATTGATGTGCTCTTTTATTTTTTCTATTTCACGTTCAAAATCACCAATCAATTGATGCGATAAGAAATCCCCGTATACAGAGTAATGATGTTTTATTTTGCTAATTTTAATACTTAGGATATGACCACTATTTACAATTTCATTGAAATCTTGGCGTAAAAAATCTTCCTGGCTTCCAAGGTTATTAGTGAACTCAAAGTATTCATTTAGCCTGTTTTTATAATTATTACTGTATTGCTTCATTGTCGGCATTTCTCTGAAGAACTCCGTTGATTGAGATAAAACATTCAACTTTGGAAAAATATCAGAAGTAATTTCCATTTTTCCCTTTTCTAATTCTAAAGGTTCTCCAGTGGCAGCCTTGCCTGCCTTGTAAATGTCCGTATCAGATATTCCAGATCCGGCATTCCGCACAGTTCTGAAATGGTAATATTGCCACATCAAGCTAATTGCACTTGTTAAAGTCTCATTTTTTTTCATATCAATCAAAAAAGCTATTGGTCGCTAGGTTCTGAGCCTTTTGTAGGTGATCAGCCTTGACGTATTTTAAAAACGAATTAAGGGTTTTATGGCCAGATAAACTCATTATTTCTACAATATCCATCTTATCTCTATGTAAATATGCGTTTGTGCAGAATGATCGGCGTGCCGTATGGTTCTTGATTAACTTGTGTTTTGGAACCTTTGTTACGACTTTTCTGCCAGCCACAGTCTTAGAAGACGTTGCCAAACTTACCAATTTTGCCATTTCCCCCACTTCTTTGATCGATTTGTTGATTTGTTGCTCGGACATGTTGTTTGGTGGATTTCCACCATATTTATTAATTATCGCCCTGACTTTAGAGTTCAAAGGGATTGCCACCAAAGCTCTGGTCTTTTTATTCTCCATCTCTAGGTAGATGTGGCCGTCTCTCTTTTTAAAGTGCGTCTTATTTAACATACTGTAATCCGAGACCCTTAGGCCAGTGTATGCGCCAATTAGAAATAAGTCTCTTGCTCTGTCCAGTGTTTTATGTTCACTTAGATCTAGATCGTATATTAGAGAGAGCTCTTCAGCAGTGAGGAAGATTTCGTCAGACTCAATAGATAACTTCCGGAAGTATTTTTTTTTGTGCTCTTGCCCTGTATGATAATCTCGTTCTAGGGCAGCAGCGTATATTGTTTTGACGGTCTTTATGATTGCACCAAAGTAATTATCAGAGTAATTCTTTGAGGTGCTCCACTCATATAGCATTTCATAGAATTCGCGGTTGATGGTTGCATAACGAACGCCGTATTTTTTGTCTCTACTGAATTGTATCAAGACGTTGTAGGCATTGTTATAGGTTTTTATCGTACTCTGTGCTAGTGGTCTCCCTGTTGAGTCAAGGGGATGGGTAGTGTGATGCTCTATGTATTCTTTGAAGAACTTTAAGAACTCCGGGATTTCTTGAATTTCTTTAATCCTGCCTTCCCCAAGTGCATCGCTGGCTGCCTCCAAGAGTATATCCTTTGTAATTACCGTATTTGAAAGTTCGAACGCGGCAACATTCTCCAGGAAAGCTGTTTTAATGTTCGTAAGCCTGAAATTTTTGGCTTTTGCTCCGGGCTCCTCAATGCTAGCTCTAATGTTCTGATCTTTTGGATTCCAACTCCTGGGCTTGATTAACAGGATGCCCGTAGCATGTCGAATTCTGGTAGATCTAGAATAGGAGAAGTTGATAATAACCGATTTTGCTCTGAGTTGAAATTTGAATGAAGACATATGGATATTTTGAAGTACAAATATCGGTAAAAAACTGGAATAATGTGCCAACATATGTGCCAACATTTTCAATACACGATGATATTTACTGACATCTGATGAAATAGTTAATAGGCGTTAAAGCTTTACTGGTATTGGTTTACAGTGATTCAATGCTATTCATGCTGTATCACTGTATTTCAATAATTCGAGTCCCAGCGGGATCACTAGGATTAACACTCAAGTCATTGATTAACAGCCAGATAACTTCTGGCTGTTTTTGATATGTGCCAACA
>CANHPL010000083.1 GCA_947462685.1 Burkholderiaceae bacterium
TAACTGCGGCGAATATGCTGTGACGGCATCAAACTTCCCAACCTTGAGTCCAGTCGAGGCATTAAATTTTTGTGCTGACAAAAATTTAGAATCTGCGTAGTTAATGAGATGTATCAATTTTAATAAAAATATTATTGTGGCCAACACCACCCAACAATTTTAAACGATTTCGTGGGAAGTCAAGTGACACTTGGGAGGGGCCGATTAGTCGCTTGAAGAATTTAAGCTTCATGAAATGATTATTCCTTAATGAATATTGATAGTTGAAGCATCGTTTTAAACATATTTTTAAAGAAGTCTAGATTCATCATCACACGATTCTATTGTATGTCCAGTTGATTTTGAAAGCTCCAGGCACTCGCGCACATGGACTTTAAATCACGCTTCGTTTCATACCCCATGATCTGCTTTGCCAAACTAGGATTTGCAAAATAAGAAGATAAATCACCATTTCGCCTCGGCGCGATCTCATAGGGAATTGTCTTACCACTGATCTCTTGGAAAGTGTTGACCAGATCAAAAACGGTGTATGGCCTCCCCGTGCCAAGATTGACTACACCATATCCTGGATGTGATTTTAAATAATCTAATGCCATCACATGTCCCTCAGCCAAGTCCATGACATGAATATAATCTCTTTCACCCGTACCGTCTTTGGTGGGATAGTCCGTCCCGTAAATATTTAAATATGGCAACTCTCCTTGAGCCACTCGCGTAATGTAAGGCATGAGATTGTTAGGTATTCCTTTAGGATTTTCCCCAATGAGTCCAGATTCATGAGCTCCAACCGGATTAAAGTATCTTAAGCACATGATTTTCATGGAGTGATCTGATTGAGCAAGCTCGCGCAGCATCTGTTCAACATGTAACTTGGTGCTTCCGTAGGGATTCATGGGGTTTGTCGGGTGAGCTTCATCATAGGGAAGATAGGACGGCATGCCATAGACCGTCGCACTGGAACTAAATACGATGGTTTTCACTTCACACGTTTGCATGGCGCGCAAGAGGCAAAGGCTACCTTGCACATTGTTCAGGTAATAGCGCAAGGGGTTATCAACCGACTCTGGAACTGACTTTAAGCCTGCACAGTGGATGACCTCGTCAACACCAAAATCCTGCATCGTTGTTGTCAATAGGTCCTGATCTAAGACATCGCCTCGGATAAAAGATACCTGTTGATGAGTAATCTTCTCTAAAGTATCGATAATTTCGATATTACTATTGCTAAGGTTATCAAACAGAACAACCTGCTTGCCAGCAGCCAAACAAGCTACCGCGATATGGCTGCCGATAAAACCCGTACCTCCGGTAATTAAGATCATTGATTAAGCCGACGCCTTTAAAAAATAGATGCAGACTAAAAACACAAAAATATGAGACTGATGATTCACCATACTATCTCAACCGTGTGGACAAGTTCATTAGAGTTCAATTAAGGTTTGATGGTTTCTTGAAACGCTTCATAGGTTTTTTTAAGTCCATCCTTGATGCTGACTTGTGCACGCCATCCCATGTGATGCAAACGCCCACTATCTAAAAGTTTCCGCGGAGTCCCATCTGGTTTGGTGGCATCAAAACAGATTTCACCAGCATACCCAATTACACCTGCTATCGTTTGGGCCAATTCAAGAATGGTTAAATCTTCGCCATAACCCACATTGATATGGCTCATCATAGGGCTTGTATGGTGATCCAAGGTTGATTGACCTAATTCCATGACAAAAATTGCAGCCTTAGCCATATCTTCAACATATAAAAACTCTCGGCGAGGCTTTCCAGATCCCCAAATCGTCACTGCAGGCATTTGCTGTATTTTTGCCTCATGAAATCTTCTAATCAAGGCCGGTATGACATGGCTATTTTCTGGGTGATAATTATCACCCGGGCCATACAGGTTTGTCGGCATGACGGACCGATAGTCCACACCATGAGTCTGCCCGTATTGGCGGTTATAACTTTCACACAATTTGATTCCTGCTATTTTTGCAATCGCATAGGGTTCATTGGTTGGTTCTAAAAATCCAGTCAGTAAAGCCTCTTCCGATATCGGTTGAGGGGCCATCTTGGGATAGATACAACTCGAACCTAAAAATAAAAGCTTTTTAACACCATGCAAAAATGCTTGATGAATCACATTACACTCAACCATCAGGTTTTCGTAAATAAACTCAGCAGGATAGGTATTGTTCGCATGAATACCACCCACTTTAGCCGCCGCTAAATACACTTGATCTGGTTGATGTTCGTCAAAAAAACGCTTTACTGCCTGTTGATCCATTAAATCAAGCTCAGAGTGACTCGCTGTAAGCAAGTCATACTCTGCCCTTGACTCTAATTCTCGGTAAATCGCTGAACCCACCATGCCCCGGTGACCCGCAATATAGATTCTTTGTTTAAGTGGCATGGACTTAATTCTCTTTACCAACAGCAACTTCATAACCATGCTTCTTGAGCAAAGCATGTTGCTTTGCAAGCGCTAAATCTGCAGCAACCATCTCTGCAATCATTTCATCGAGGGTAATTTCTGGAGTCCAGCCTAGCTTTTGTTTGGCCTTGGATGGGTCGCCTAACAAGGTTTCAACCTCAGCAGGCCTAAAATAGGCTGGGTCAATTTTGACGATCACATCTCCCACTTGAAGCGCTGGGGCATGATTTCCCTCAATCTTCGCCACGCGGGCAAGTTCATGTACGCCATGTCCCTCAAAGGCAAGTTCAATACCTAATTGAGCGGCACTTTTAGAAATAAAGTCTCTCACACTGTATTGCACGCCTGTGGCAATCACAAAATCTTCCGCATGGTCTTGTTGAAGCATCATCCATTGCATACGAACATAGTCTTTTGCATGACCCCAATCACGTAAAGAGTCAATATTGCCCATGTATAAACACTTTTCTAAACCTTGGGCAATATTGGCTAAACCCCTTGTAACTTTGCGTGTGACAAAGGTCTCGCCACGCCGAGGACTCTCATGGTTAAATAAAATGCCATTACATGCATACATACCATAAGCTTCACGATAGTTCACCGTAATCCAATAGGCATACATTTTGGCAACGGCATATGGTGAGCGCGGATAAAACGGTGTGGTTTCTTTTTGTGGTGTTTCTTGCACTAAGCCGTAAAGCTCAGAGGTCGATGCTTGATAAAAGCGAGTCTTTTTTTCGAGCCCTAAAATACGTATCGCCTCCAAAACCCGCAGTGTTCCCATCGCATCCACATCGGCGGTGTATTCAGGGGACTCAAAAGAAACTGCGACATGACTTTGAGCGCCCAAGTTATAAATTTCATCAGGCTGGGTTTCTTGGATGATTCTGGTGAGATTTGAGGAATCTGTGAGATCCCCGTAATGCAGGACAAAATGACGATGATTGATATGGGGATCTTGGTAAAGATGATCGACCCTTTGCGTATTAAAAAGTGAGGATCGCCGTTTTACTCCGTGAACAATATACCCTTTTTCTAATAGAAATTCTGCAAGGTACGACCCATCTTGGCCAGTAATCCCGGTAATTAATGCAATTTTTTGTGGTTCGGTCATGGTCATTTTCCAATTAATCTTCTTTTTATACCCAACTATTTTTCTGGCAAGCTTCACACATCATGGCTATCACTTGATCGACATCGTGCTTTGCAACCCATCCGAGGAGATCTTTGGCTTTGGACGGGTCTGCGGCACCAAATGCAATATCAGAAGGACGCATTAAAGCAGGTTCAAGTTTGACATGGTTTTTCCAGTCCAAATCAAAATAAGCAAAGGCATTTTCAATAAAATATTCTAGTGAGACGGTCCTTCCGGTAGCAATTACAAAATTTTGAGGATCCTCTTGTTGTAACATCAACCACATCGCTTCAACATAGTCAGGGGCCCAACCCCAATCGCGGTGAATA
>CANHPL010000084.1 GCA_947462685.1 Burkholderiaceae bacterium
CATTCCTAGGCCTTTATTTATCGGCATAGCATTAGCAATACTGATACCGTTTGTCACGTTAATTATTCATGACCTCATTTATTCTGCCAAACATAATCAAGAAGGAAGGCAAGTACTAGTTTTGATACTATTGACACTAGGAGTACTTGTATCCACCCTAACCATTAATTTATTCTCCTTTATCCAGGCTTCAATGATTGGGGCGCAAGGCTTCCAGCCATTCAATCCAGGACTATTTGTATTTGTCCTGTGTGGCGTATTATTTATTTATATGGTTACAGTGATGGACCAAAGAGCGTCTGATAAAAACACATTAGACACCTCAAATGCACTCAAAGTCGCAGCGGATGAGAGCGCACTCAGGCAAAATCAACAGAGATTCTTGTCTATGCTGATGCATGAAATCCGAACACCCCTGAGTGTGATAAAGATTGGGGCGGATGCCATCACCAAACCAAATCACCAAAATGATCCACAAAGTATTTGGACGCAGAGAATTGACACGGCAATTGACAACATTGCACAGGTGATTGACAACTGTGTTCAAGCCGAAAAGCAAGAGAGTGGGTTGATTCAACCGACCATTCAAAAGCACCAACTGAGAACTGAACTTGAAAATTTACACAGGGAATATCTAAGTACCAATGCGGAGCTTGAGTCAAGAATAAAATTCAATATTGAAATTAAAAACGACTCATTTGTCATTACAGATATTAACTATGTACGCTCCATTCTGTTAAACCTCATCAGCAATGCCTATAAATACTCGGAACCTTTCTCAACCATCTATGTTCGGGTACTTTATGAACATAAACATACGAACAATAAAATTTTATTTCAAGTCGAAAATTCACTAGGAAAAGTAGAAACACCAGATCCCGAACAATTATTTCAACGTTATTATCGATCCGAGTCAGCGAAAAAGTTCGCTGGAACTGGCCTAGGCCTTTGGCTATCGCAAACACTGGCTCATCAAATTGGCTCTCGCATTGAAATGAAGACAACAGAACAACAAACCATTCTTTTCTTTTTTAGTTTGCAAGCAACAACTTGATAGAATTTATAAATGAATTTGTTAAATAAGATTTTCAGTGGCGGGCAAATTGACAAGCAGCTGGCACCCAACTTGCCCGCCAGCCCCATAGAGCAACTGACAGCCGAGCCGCTGCAACCATTGCACGGGTTGGCTGCAGGTGAAGCAGACCCCATCTCAAGCTTTTACCAACCCACAGCGGATTCACACAAAGAAATTCAACAAGCGCTTGCACAAGAGTTTGGTAACCTTGATGCTTATGAGCTATTACAAAGCAAGCTCAACGTATCAGAATTGGGGGATATTTACGCTACGCTTGAAGGCATTTCAAATACCGTCAGCAATCTCAATCAAAGCAACCAAGGTACGGATAGTTATTTAGAAAATTGGCAACCCTTAATTACAAATATCGAGGCCTTCATAGCCAAGAAAAAGCAGTTGCAAGTTTTAGAAAAGCAAATGAAACAAACCATTTCTGAAATGCATGAACTACACCAGAAAATGATTGATTCCATCGGCGTAGTCAGGGACTACAACGCAGAACGTGCGCAAATGTACCTGTTACGAAAGAAAATTGCTGACGAATTAGGTCGCCAATTATTATAAATACCTTAGCTATTTTATAAGTACATAAGGTCGCTGAACGACCCTACGCTGGTTTAATGGGATTTCCATTAACTTCTCTTTAAATCTTTGTATATCATAAATCGATAGCCACGCGATCGGCTTTTTTGAAGCCACGACAATGATGGATTCATTCATAAAATCCTTGTCGTAGCCAGTCGGCGCCTCCCAATCTAATTCCAAACTATATTTGGTATCACTATTGTTAGCTGGAATAGTGATTGACTTGGTGATGTAGTTATCTTTGTCTAGGTCGTTCGGGAAAATTCTGACGACGTTTTCTTTGTTGAACGCGCTGCGCCAGTTAAATATTTGGATATACATCGGCGCGCTTGGACTTACCTTGATTGAGAGGCTATCGCCCTGCCTGAAGTTGGCTCGATTGAGCACAAGTTGGAAATCAAAACCAGGGTCTGACTCGACAGACGGCGGGGCGACATCGACGACCATCAAAACAGAACAGACTTGGGCGCCTGGAACTGTTTTGACAGTTTCTGAAATGGTTTCACTTTTCGTGATTCGCCCTTCAACCAAAACAGAGGAGTTCTGATTGATCTCACACTGTCGCGCATCGCCCCTGTTGGAGTTTTGAAAGCACTGGAATTGCTGATCAAACGAGATTTTTTCGCCAGTCACCATCGCAATGGCTTTGGACTTGGCGGCCTCTCGAGCGCTGTCACACGCTTGGTTACGCGATACATCGGGACCAAAATAAAAATCAGCTTTAACGTCAATGGGCACGGCAAATACACTATGGCTACATAAGCTAATGAAGCAATATAAAAAACCTGCACCAAGCGAAGTCAAACAAATTCGCATGATCAATAAACCACAAGTTGCTGTTGATTTCCAGTGAATTTTGGATCTTGTTGTTTATTATTATTCAGCGCAAACTGCCTGGTTTTTTGTGTCACATAGTCTGCAAGCTGACCTAGATTGACTTGTCTCGTGGAGTGCATTCCCTGATCTGCAGATATTCCCTTGAGCAGAAAAAAAGTAAAGACACCATGCTGCAAACTGTCGTCGCCATAGGCAACTTG
The DNA here is from genome assembly GCA_947462685.1 of Burkholderiaceae bacterium. GTDB lineage: Bacteria > Pseudomonadota > Gammaproteobacteria > Burkholderiales > Burkholderiaceae > Polynucleobacter. Next base: position 2,698 of record CANHPL010000084.1, read on the forward strand.
TTGATTGCTAGAGGCACTGAACACGCTAAATCCAACAGGAAGTGCATCCGCAGCTTGTTTTACATTAACGGCTCTTTGGTTTTGAACCAAGGTTTGTCCACCTCTGTTGACACCGCTGAAGCATGTATCTAAAAACACCACGACAGATCTAGCGCCTACTTGACTAATTTGTTTAAATAGATTTTTTTGATTAATTGCTGTTTCTTCTAAGAGATCAGTATTCACGTCGAACGGTAAAAAATAGCGCTGCTTCACCTGTTCTTGCGAGAGTCCGTGCCCACTAAAATAAATAATGACGTCAGTTTTACCCGCGTTAATATGTGCCGGTAGCCAGTATTTGAATGCCAACAATATATCAGCTCGCTGGGCTTGGTTATCAGTTAGTAGTTTGACATTCTCAGGCTTGACACCTAAATACCGAACAGCATGGTCTTTGAATTGAATCGCATCATTGCTTGCATAATTTGCATTAGGCAAATTCTTGTAATTCTGAACACCAATCACAATGGCGACTGCATCACGCACCTTGCCTATAGCTTTTATTGGTTGCGACTCTGATTTATCGGCCCCACGGTCTTTCAGGATGCTGGCCTTTAAAGCCTCAATCTTTTTTTTTTCGAACTCTGGGTTTTGCAGATCATTAACCTTTTTACTGCCATCTTGTGCATTGCTCATCTTTGTGACCAATACATTATTCGCCCAAATGCCACTTAATGCAGGTTTACCGTTGCTGAATGTATAGGTGCCCTTACCTTCTCTTTTGCCAAATTGGTATTCCCCAACATACTTATCACCATTGGCGAAGAAATACATGCCAAAGCCATGCTTCAAACCATTTTTGAACTCACCCTGGTAGTGATCGCCCTGGTATCGGTCTGCTGTGAACTCCAATATTCCGCGGCCTTCAAACTTACCGATCATGAAGTCGCCAGCGTATGAGTATTCATCCTCATCAATAATGCCGCGGCAAGAATGCCATTGGCGAATATCCTTACCTTTGCAGGTGGGTAAGGTCGTCTGTGCAAACAACAAGCTGCTCCATGCCAACAGCAGAAGGCCGAAAAATAGATTCTGAAGTGATTTCAAGAATTTCATCGGTTCATCTTTACAGGTGATGTTAATTGGTCAGCGTATTGGCTTGCGTTTTTTGTGCCAGTGCAGCTAAGTTACTAGCCAG
>CANHPL010000085.1 GCA_947462685.1 Burkholderiaceae bacterium
AAGGCTTTTTTGCTAATTAAAGACGATAAACCATCAAAGTAAAAAGTTTGATGGTTTTAAAATTAGAACTGTCAATTTGACAGGAAAAATAAATCATTTTTTAAGGGAAAATATTGTGTTAAAACATAATAATTCTCACAACTTATAAATTTACACATGATAAAAATTTACATATTCACGGCACTTTCTTTTTTAATCATCTCCAATTCAGCAAACGCACAATTTGGAGGACTTTTAAACCAGCTAAAAGATCAGGTGACGGAAACTATCAAATCTGGGAGTACTCCACCAAAGGCGTCTGCTCCTCCACAAGTAAATACTCCAATTCCACCCGCAGTAAATACATTCACACCAGGGCCAGCTACAAAAAAAGAACAACAGGAGGCTCAAAAAAACGTTCCCTCAGGTCCACCTGACAAGCAGTGGGATATCGCATTTCAGTGTAAGATCGGCGGAAAGAGCCTCGTCTACCATTACTCCGAGGAGGAAGGGCGTCCAGAAATTGGAGTTGAAATACCAGATATTTTTGGAAAGCCTCTGCAGGGGGCGTCTTATCACTACAACACGACTGAAAATGCCAAAAATAAAAAGACCCTTTTCTTGCACCAGGAAGCTGGTCAGCGAAGTCTTTTATCGACCGTCTACTACAACATTAATAAAACTACATACGCCATTAGCAATTGCCAAGGAATGATGTGCGGCAATCCTAGCCAGCCCTATTCGTTCAGTGTATTTGATGGAGATAAAAAAATAAAAGAGGAATTTTGTGACGAGGACACGGCTTCAGAGTTCAATTTTCCCTTGAAAGAAAACCTCAAAACGGAAAGACTAGTTACAACACAACCAGCTGTCATCATTATTAAAAAATCTTCTTTGAAATTCAATCCCTTTAATTAGTTGAATTTTTGCAATGGTACTTTTTTAAAAAGTAAAAAAATGATAGGAGAACATGTTGTCTGAACTGGGAAGGCTTCTAAGGTAACAAATACGTTCGTATTCATAATATAGGGCTTGCTTTTACAAAACCACCCAGCGTATATTGGACATAATTATTTCAGCCTACCAATGAATAAGTATTACTATTGCAATTGATTCAATCGCATATATCTCCAAATTACGGATAAGTACTCACCTAAACAGCAAACTTATCCGGAAGTAAGCGCTCGTGCTCTGTTTTAACAACTTGGTAGCATTCGCATGTTCGCCTTTCCAGGCCTAGTCGATCTAGGATGGTGATATGCCCTCGTGAATATTTAATCAGACCCGCTCGTTGAACTGCCCCAGCTGCCTCTGTAACACCCTCTCTACGAACTCCAAGCATATTAGCAATGAGTTCTTGTGTCATGACTAGTTCGTTACTTTGTAATCTATCTAAACTCAAAAGTAGCCAACGGCAAAATTGCTGATCCAATGTGTGGTGGCGATTGCAAACTGCTGTCTGAGTCATTTGACTAAGTAGAGCTTGCGTAAAGCGTAACAATAAATGCATTAATGGGCCGCCTTTATTAAATTCTGTAATGATCTTGGAAGCTTTAATTCGGTAACCCATTCCTGCACTCTGAACTACAGCTCTAGTAAGAGTCGAGCCGCCACCCATGAAAATACAAATTCCCACACATCCTTCATTTCCTATAACAGCAATTTCTGCAGAGCTACCGCTTTCTAACTCGTACAGCATCGAGACAATAGCTGTGGACGGAAAGTATAAATAATCCATCATGAAGCCAGACTCGGATAAAACTTTTCCGAGTGGCAATTTAATTTCTACTATGTGCGGGAGGAGTTCATCCCATAAGGTAGGGGGCATTGAACGGAACAACCAATTTTGATCTTTTAAAACAACTTTTTCTAGTTGCATATTAATGTATTTACCTTTGATTAAAATGCGGAAAATACCTTTACAAAATCCTTATGTATCTTAACCAACATAAGCTATATTGTATGTTGGTTAACGCACATACCAATAATTCATTTTTTAAGAAAAACATCATCTATTTGGTAGGACTAAGGTTGCAGGTGAGATGAAAACACGTCAACTGACTTTAAATTCTCAATGATTACGGATAAAACAGGCCTTATTAAAACTCAATATAACAATATTTAGATCACACATGGTTGGGGATACAGTACAACTATGATTGGATCTTGGAGCGTAGGCTGGGAAATATCCTCCGCCGTGTGCTGGAATGATTTTTAAATTTGGAAATTTATCTAAAGTCCCATCAAAAATTAAATGCTGTAATGCAATTGTTGTATCAAGTGGGTTACCAATGGTATTCGACAACCAACCATTACCTTTAAAGCGAGAGGCTAACTGTGGGGCACTTTGTGGGTGAATAAATAATGCCACATTTAATTCCTGTGCTTTTGCAAATACTGGATGATATCGTGGACTCGAAAAATCATCCCCAGCAACACTTCCTCCAATTGCTGCGCCTACAAGACCCAATTTTTTTACAGCTTCATCTAATTGCTGGACAGCTAAGTCAGGAAATTGCATCGCTAAGGATGCAAAACCGGCAAAATTTTCAGAATTTTCTTGGCAGAGGTTTGATAAATTTACATTATTGATTTTACAAATAGCCTCCGCAGTTTCTCGATCTTTGCGATACCAAAAAGGATTAATACTTAATACTTGCACATCAACCCCTTGGGCTTGAATTGCCTACACACGCGCTGCAACATTGATGAAATTTTTCATCTGACCTGCGGTTAGTGCTAGAACTGATTTTGCATCAGCCCCCATTAAATCAATCGCATCCTAAAAATAACAATGCGCATGCACATCAATGGCTTTAATTGTTTTGCCATTAATAATGACTGGTGGCTTTTTAACAGGATTACTTTGTGCATTGGCTACTCTTAACAAACCACATGAGCAAAAGGTTAATCCACCAGCAATAGAACTAGTTCTTTTTAAAAATTGTCAACGAGTTAACATACCAGAATCATTATGTTTTTTTAAGAATAGGTATATTTTTTAATAGCTTGTTGATCAAAATTAAAGCCCCAACCAGGTCCTTGAGGGACATTAACTTCACCTGCTTCATTAAGAGTCAACTGCTCTTTATACAATGGCGAGAACCATGGCATATACTCAACATAAATTGCATTAGGCATTGCAGTAGCAAGTGGTAAAGACATTTGGGTAAAAAGATGCGGGGCAATGGGTATGTTTCGCTCTAATGCCATTTCGCCCACCTTGAGTAACTCAGTTGGTCCGCCCATACGTTGTAAATCAGGCATCAAAATATCCGCTGATTGTCGCTCCATCATTTCCAGCATACCGTGGGAGGTAAACTCGTTTTCCCCACTAGCTATGGGAGTAATTAAGGCCTTAGCAATTTCAGCCTCACCTGCATGATCATGAAAAACAATTGGTTCTTCAATCCATGATAGTTCAAACTCTTCAAGTCGATGTCCTAATTCAATCGCATGTGGAACATTCAACTGCTGATTACAGTCAGTCATAAGATGAATATCAAAACCAATCGACTGCCTAACCGCCCTCACCCTCGCGACATCATCATCTATTTGCTTAGAACCTAATGACATTTTGATCGCTTTAAATCCCTGGGTTGTTAATGCTTGAGATTCTTTTTGTAATTCATCGATCGATGCTGACAAACGCAAACCTCCACTTCTATAAATGGGCATGCTAATTCGGGAACTTCCCAACATTTGACTAATATTTTGATTACGTTCTTTACCCGCCAAATCCCATAAAGCCATATCAATTGCAGATAATGCGATGGCACCGATACCTCTTTGACCTAAAAATATTAATTCGGACCATGCCCGCTTTAAAAAATCGTCTTTATTGCCGACATCTATGCCAATGACAAGCTCTTCGAGACTCAATATCAT
>CANHPL010000086.1 GCA_947462685.1 Burkholderiaceae bacterium
CTCTTGGCTAATTCCGTAGAGCTTCTTGAAGAGAAAAAAATCGCTAAATACAACTGAAAATAGATCTCTATAGGCGCTTGAGGATGGCTGATTTACCAATTGATCATCGACTGTGATGAATCCTTTGGTGGGGGCATATAGACCCAGTAATACCCGAATTAAGGTCGTTTTTCCTGAACCGTTTTGACCGCGAATAAAGTAGACTTTCCCCGCCTCAAAAGTAGTTGTTATTGGCCCCAGATCGAAATGACGCTTTTCTTCGAGTGATTGGTGCTGATATGTAACACCATGTAATGTCAAGCGTTTAGCATTTACATAATGATCTTCAGTAGCCTTAGAGTTCGCTTGATTGTGTGTTTGTTCTAATGCGTTCTTGAGACTAAGTAATTGTTTGGCTGAGGCTTCAGCCTGAACAATCATGGGTAGAGAAGTAAAGACTGACTGAAACGACCCAACCATAAATAGACTAGTGGTTGTTACCTTGAGGACAACACCTGAGAAGGAATCTGATAGCACCGGCACGACAAAAATAAGCATGCCTACAGCAATGTAGAGAATGATCTGGAGAAAGCTAAAAGTTTTTCCAAGTGTGATTAAGGATTCTTCCCGAGTTTCCCTTGATTTTCTTGCGGATGACACGAGGTCTTCGATAAAGCCCTTTGCTCTTTTTGAGCTCATTTTAATTTCTTGAAATCCGGATAAAAACTCTGCTACAAATTCAAATGTTTTTGAATCCTCTTCATAAGATGCTTTTAGTTCCGCGGTAGCTTTCTTCTCCACTTGTAAGAATATGAATAGAGTGACTAGTAAGAACCCCAACATCAAAATACTTGCTATCCAAGAGAGAGTTGCTAAATATATCAGCGCAAAAAAGACAATGGCTGACGATTGCCCAATTGTCACGATAGTCACGATAGCCTGAGATACGATTTGAGTATCTCTGGTAACCCTCATTTGGATCTCGTTTTTACTAATGACCTTGAAAATACTAAGATCAGATTTAAGAACTAGCTTAATAACATTTAAACGAAATCGATAAATTAACCCTTGAGTTGATTGGACGCTTTCACGATTATTGACTCGATAGAAATACAGATAAAAAGCCAAACAAAATACAAAAGCAAAAAACTCAAAAGTGGAACTTTCATTGTCAATGATATGACCTGCGGCCTGGTTTAAAACTGCAATAATGAGTGCGCCAGATAGACCCACTAACGCAGAAAATAGACACATGCGCCTGAGTTCAATGCGACTTTCGCTTTGAATGATTTCAAGCAGACTGCTGCGAAAAGGTTTAATAGTCAATGTCTAAATTTTAAAAATCCCGCCCTAGGGCGGGTAATGCTGGGTTTAATAATGGGGTAGATAGTTATTCAGTTCAGGCTGCGTCAACTACAACTGCATCAACCACAACTGCTTCTTCAGTTCCCATATTCTTCTTTTGAAAGATCTTTTTGGCTTTTGCTATTTGCTCGTTGAAAAAGCCTTTAGCACTTGCCACATCAAAATCAATGAGTGAGCCTTTATTTTCAAAATGCTTAACGAAAGTCACGCCAATAGCATAGGTACTTGCGTAAGATAGGGCAGGCTGAGTAATGAGAGAAATAGTAGTTCCGACTACTGGTATATAGCGTGCAAAAGTTGAGCCTAGGGTTGTTGAAAACATAGTGGCAACACTAGCGCCCGCTAAAGAACTAATAATGGAAACAACTAGCTCTTTTTTGAATTCAACTTTATAAATCTTACATAAATCGCTAATCATTTTGATTTGCAAGCCAGTGATGGCGGCGGTATCTACAAGCGGCACCGGAATAAAACCGGTAACTGTTGCCCATTGCGCCCAATTTTTGACAGACTGTTGCGCTAGCTGGTGGCGAAAATCAATATTTTGATCCCCATCTTCTTTGGTATGAATTTCATCGTTCAATACTTCTTCTGCTGTTTTTGTGTCATTCTTGGCCATGGAATACTCTCCTTATCAATTTTAAAAAGACTAACTAACTTGCATAATGCTATCGACTGCTAAGCGATCTAGGCTGATGAAAATAACGCTACCTTGATTACTTTTTAAACAAAAAAAGTATTTTTTTGGTTTTTGTTCGCCCATCAAAAAGCTAAACAGAAAGCCAAGTGGGCCTCCAGTAATAAAGCCGCCTAATGCTTTTGGCATCGGGAAAGGGCGCTTTAGTTGCATCTTGAGTTCTTTGCTGGGAATGGAAATAAATCCGGCTTGAGGGAGCTCAAAGCCATAGTGCATACCATTAAATAGCAGATCAGCATTGCCTCTTTGATCTTCGCCGTCTAGTTGATAGGAGACTATTTGCCTTGCTGTTTCATCTAATGGACTAGTAGAAAACTGACTATGTAATTGTTTTGTATCAGATTGGCTCAGCCCCTCTGTAACCACCGCTGGCTTGATAGTTTGGCGCAGGATTTCATCCAATGGGTTGAACTTGATTGTCTTTTTAGGGCTTGGCATTGTTTTGACTTATCCTAATTGCGGCATGAGTTCACGGGTAAGCGCTCTAAAGTCCTGCGCTGCTCCACCACTGTTGTCATACGTGGTGATCGGTTTTTTGAAAGAGGGAGCCTCTGCTAATTTGACGTTCTCTCGAATAAATGATCCAAAGACTTTGTCTCCAAAGTGTTCCCGTAGGGATTCAAGGACCTCTCCTGAGTGCCTAGTCCGTAAATCAACGCGCGAGGGTAGAATCCCCAGAATCGATAATGAAGGATTAAAGGCATCCTTTATTTTTTCGATGACAGCCATTAGCTGAGCAACACCTGCTAGCGATAAGACATGGGTGGAGACAGGAACAATTAATTGATCTGCTGCCGTTAGGGCATTTACGGTTATCAAGCCCAGGGTTGGCGGGGTGTCCAGTAATACATAGTCCCAGTCACTTAAGTCAGCTTGACCCAGACGACGTTTGAGAATGGTCTCAGTAGCAAATTCACCTGCTAAGGCTTTTCCCAGATTTGATAATTCAGGACTGGAATAAATTAAGCCAACATTATTTACCATCGTAGCTTGAATCAAAGTTGATATTGGTAATTTAGTAGTGAGTAGTCCCATTATGTTGTGAGCACAGTGGTTCTTTTGCCCAATCCACTGTGATGCATTTCCTTGAGGGTCAAGGTCAATCAGAAGAACGCGTTTTCCCAGCTCTGCTAAACAGGCAGCCAAGTTAATGGTGGTTGTCGTCTTGGCGCAGCCACCCTTCATATTTGTAATCGCTATGATCTTCATGAGTCTAAATCTAATAAATCGTGGCAATGAAATCACTTGTGAAAAAAATTTGAGTTCAGGGATTATTTAAGCCTTAGATCTAAAGCATAAGGAATCTCAACTTAAAACAATGATGCAAATAAGTTTACTCTTGGAAATTATTTAGTAAATCAAATTTACCCCTCCGATCGGAGGGTTCCTCATCAGAAATTATTAACAAATAATGAGATCGTGAAAGCGATTGTTCACAAATTTTTAACTTTCCTAAGAATTGGAGAAATAACATGCCGGTACAAATGATCGAATTAGAAGAAGTTCATACACTCAGTATTGATGATGACCAGCTTGCGGCAATTGTGACCAAGAGCAATGCTCAATATGGCAATACTGCTGATGAGTACGTTGAAGGTTGCCAATAGCAAGTCCCACCCAAAAGGTCGCTTAGACGCCTTATTTTTTATCTATTGGTGTATTGGCCCTCAATATTATCCCTACGATCGTAGGGATCCTTATATGAAATTATTAACAAATCAATAAA
>CANHPL010000087.1 GCA_947462685.1 Burkholderiaceae bacterium
AAAAAAATGTTACAAAATGCTTTGGAAAAACTTTTAAAAGATTAATCTATGAAATTTACAGAAGAAAAAATACAATTTGCAGGAAATATAGAATTTGCCGGAAGTGATGATGAAAGAGAAAAAGAGCTGATCGGAAAATTTTGGGCTGATAAGTCGGGGAATTTGTTTTTGATGGCGTGGAATGTAGATAATTATGGAAGAAATATCGTTAAGCAAATTATGGAGGTACTTAAAAATGATGGAAAATAATCAATTTCAAAGAGGAGCAGAATGGAGGCAATGGGATCTTCATATTCATACGCCAGCCTCTTACCATTGGCAAGGAGAGCGTTTCGAATCAAATTTTGATTATAATAATCTGTCGGAAAAAAATATAAAACTTATTGATGGAATGATAAATGCCTTGAATAAGGCAGAACCTGATGTTTTTTGTATTATGGATTATTGGACATTTAATGGTTGGTTTGCTCTAAAAAAAAGAATGCAAAATCCAGAAGCTCCAAAGTTAACAAAACGCGTCTTTCCTGGCATAGAACTTAGGCTTCCAGGTGATAGATTTAGGTTAAACGCACATGTTTTATTTTCTGATGAAATAGAAGACCAATTATTAAAAGATTTTCAATCAAATTTAATAATAGAAAATTTCAGTAGTCGCAATCTATCAAAGGATGCTATAATCAGTTATGCGCGTATGGTTGGTGAGGATATACTAAAAGAACATGGCTATAAAAAAGAAGATGTAAATTTAAATGATGAGATTGCTCTAGAAGCTGGATCAAAAATTGTAGTAATCAACCCAGATAGTTATAAAGATCAAATAAAAAAAATTCCTAATAAACAAGCTATTGGATTTATTCCTTATGATCCGAATGATGGATTGAAGAAATTATCCTGGAAAAACAATTATTCATACTATATGGATTTGTTTGAATTATCGCTAATTTTTGAAACCAGAAAAGAAGAGTATAGGGATGCTTTTGTGGGGCAAAAAACGGTAAATAATGAAAAATATTTTGATGCTTTTCAGAGTGATTTAAAAAATATTCCTAGGCTTGCAGTATCAGGTAGTGATGCTCACAGGTTTATTCGTGCTAAAGATGAAAGGGGTTATGGTGACTTTCCATCTGGCAAGATCACTTGGATAAAAGCCGATCCAACTTTTCAAGGTTTGCAACAGGCAATCAAAGAACCCTCAAAACGCTCTTATATTGGAGAGAAGCCGGATAAGTTACGTATCGTAGAAGAAAATAAAACTTACTTTATTGATGAAATTAGTATTTCAAAAAAGAATACTGAAACATCGATTGGAGAATGGTTTGACGGAGTTAAAATTCCCCTCAATTCTGATTTAGTAGCAATCATAGGAGAAAAAGGTAGCGGTAAAAGTGCCATTGCTGATATCATTGCATTACTTGGAAATTCTCATCAGCATGAAAGCTTTTCTTTTTTAAATGAAAAAAGGTTTCGTGGAAAGGCTGTTAATCTAGCCCAACACTTTAACGCCAATCTTACATGGAAAAGTGGTTCATCCAATAGTCAGAATCTAAATAAAAATTCTGATGAAGGTAGCGTGGAATTAATTCGCTATCTTCCGCAAAGTTATTTCGAAAATTTATGTAACGAGCATACCGATGATGGGCATAAAAAATTTCAAAAGGAATTAAGAAAAGTAATTTTTAATCATATAGATGTTAGTGCTCGCTTAGAAGCATCTAACTTTGAGCAGTTAGTGGATCGTCAAGAGAAAACCTTTCGTAATCAATTGGATGAACATCGTAAAAATTTGTCTCGTATTAATCTTGATATTCAGGGATTGGAACTAAAATCTCAAGGTTCGTTGAGAAAGCAGCTGGAAGAATTACTGGAACTAAAAACAACGCAAATTGAAGAACATGATAAAATCAAACCAGAAGCATTAATAAAGCCATCAGAAATTCTTTCGCCTAATCAAAAAGATGCAAATAATGAGATCGAAAAAAATAAAGAAGAATTATTAAAAATAAGTGAAGATAAAAAAACTGAGTCTAAAAACTTATCATTAATCACTAAACAGCTTAGTGCCATTAGAGATATTACGAATGATTTTCAAATTTTGAAAGGGCAATATAAATCTTTTCAAGAAAATAATTCTACTAATTTTGAAATTTTAAGTTTGAAACTTGATATGCTTGTGCGTTTAGATGACTCCAATTTTGAAAAATTATCTTCTATAAAAGCTACTTTAGAACAGGAAAAAGAAAAATCACAGAAGGTTGATGCAGGGTTAGAAAAAGAGTGCTTAGAATTAACTTCTAAACAAGAAGATCTTAAGAAAAAATTGAACGAACCTCAGCTTTTATATCAAAAAAATTGTGAAGATATTAAGAGATGGGAAGAAGCTAGAATTACACTTATCGGTCCAGAAAATAGTGTGGCAAATCAAGAAACATTTAATGGTTTGAAAGCTAGTATTGGTGATCTTGATAAAATACCCCTGCAACTTGATTCAAAAAGAAAGCAGCGCATTCAATTAACTGAAGAAATCTTCAACGCACTTGATGCTATGAGAGAAGCTAGAGAAAAATTATTTAAACCACTTCAAGAGTCTATTGAAAACAACCAACTCATTATGGAAAACAATAAACTGAAATTTCAATCGAATTTACGTATTTTATTAGACACTTTAGTTAACAAATTATTTGAAATCATAATTCAACATTCCGGAAATTTTAACAAGAATAACGATGGTCGTATTGCAATTAAAGAATTGTCAGAATCTATTTCTTTTAATAGCAAAGATGGTGTTTTAGAATTTGTTCAGAAACTTTATGATATGATTTGCGGAACTAATAAACCATTCTCTGGTGATGATCTTAGAAAAAATAAAACTTTAAGTGAGGTTTATGATTTAGTATTTGGACTCAGCTATTTGGAGCCTCAATATTCTTTGTTATTTGAAGAAGCTGAGATATCTCAATTGTCGCCAGGACAAAGAGGAGCCCTTTTGTTAATTTTCTATTTATTGGTAGATAAGGGACAGAGACCAATTGTGCTCGATCAACCAGAAGAAAATCTTGATAATGAGACTGTATTTAGTTTGTTAGCACCTGTTATTATTGAGGCAAAGAAGCAAAGGCAAATTATTATGGTTACGCATAATCCAAATCTTGCCATAGTTTGCGATGCAGAACAAATCGTGCACTCATCTTTTGATCGAAAAATAATGAAGGCCAGCTACACTTCTGGATCAATCGAGAATCCAATATTTAATGGACATGCTGTTAATGTTTTAGAAGGAACAAAGCCAGCTTTTGATAACAGAAAAAATAAATATCATTGATCATGCTAGGAAAATTAGAAAAAGTCGATCTTAAAACCATCTGGGAAAATGAAGCCTATAACTCCACGCCTTGGCTTGCCCAAAAAGAAAATCTAGAGTTGCTTGTGGATGCTATTGGAATTGAGTTGAATTGGAAGTCTAAGAGAAAAATATCGGATCGTTTAGAGTAGATATTTTATACAAAAATACCACAGATGACATAAAATTTTTAATGGAAAATCAAATTTAAAGATCTAACCATAGACATCTAAGTTATTTTATCACCTATGAATGCTTGATTCAAGTCGGC
>CANHPL010000088.1 GCA_947462685.1 Burkholderiaceae bacterium
ATTGGCTCTGCACTAATGAATCCAGCTACTGGGTATAGCTTCGTTTATCACATTGAAATTTATTTATTGTTTATTACTTTGGTTGCATTAGGTCCTTTAGTAGCTAAAAGGACGGTTTTGGGGATTTCAAAAACAAGTAAGTTTGGCCTAGCTGATTTTCCAGGCTAGTTATTAAAGAGGGAGAGAAATATGGGTACAGGTGCAATTACACAATATATCGACGTAGCTCAAGTCGTGTTTTATATATTTTTACTATTCTTTGTTGGGTTAGTCATCTACCTCACATTGGAAAGTAAGCGCGAGGGATTTCCATTGGAAACTGAGCGCTTTGGGCAGGTGCGCCGTGAGGATGGCATCTTGGGGATGCCAAGAGTGAAAAAATATGTAACAGAGTTTGGCAAAACCTATTACGCGCCACTCCAAACTCCTCCTGAGCCAGAAAATGTATCGGCTGTACCGATTCACCCCTGGAATGGAGCGCCTTTAGCACCAGTTGGTAATCCGCTCTTAGCAGGTGTTGGCCCAGGCTCTTATGCAAATCGTGCCGATCATGTCGATTACGACCTAGAGGGACATGCGCGTATTCGCCCATTAAGAAATCTGCCAAAAATTTCTATTTCAGAAATTGATATCAATCCAATTGGATTGGAAGTTATTGCTGCGGATGGCAATAAAGGCGGCAAGGTAACAGATGTATGGGTAGACCATATGGAAATGATGATTCGTTACCTTGAGGTAGATGCGAATGGTAATAAGGTGTTATTGCCAATTAACTTCTCTCGCATTGGGAAGCATAGTATTCAAGTGCAATCCATCTTGGCAGATCAGTTTTCTCAGGTGCCAAAAACAAAGCACCCAGAAGAAGTGACCTTGCTAGAAGAGGAAAAAATTATGGCGTACTTCGGTGCGGGTACTCTATATGCAACGCCTGAGCGTCAGGAGCCATTAGCATGAGTCTCGATATCCATAGCAGTCCAGAACATGAGTTTGAGGCTGAATTTGGCCTTCCTGAGAAATTGCCAAATGGTGAGCGTATTTTGTGGCAGGGATCACCTGACACAAAGACCATTCTGTCGAAGGTCTTTCATATCAAACTATTAAGTATTTATTTTGGATTGCTTTTGGCCTATCGTTTGGTGAGCGGCTTTAGTGATGGTGAACCTGTAACAGCCATCTTGTATTCAGCGCTCACTATTCTGGCTTTATCAGGCTTAGGTCTTGGTTTGGTTGGACTTATGGCTTATTTGATTGCTTCAACAGCGGTTTACACCATCACTAATAAGCGTGTGGTGATGCGAATTGGTATTGTGCTCAATATGACCTTCAATTTTCCATTGAAAATGATCGAGTCAGCAGATTGTGGATTTAGTAAAGATGGTGCTGGTGATATTTATTTGAAGTTGAGCAAGGGAACAAAAATTGCAATATTTCATTTATGGCCACATGCAAGACCTGGTAAGTGGGCTACTCCCCAGCCGACTTTAAGGGGAATCAACAATTGTGCTGAAGTTGCGCAAATTTTGGTAGATGCATGGGCAGCGGAAAATAACGTCATTGCACGAACTATTCAAGCAGTTGAGCGCAAGACAATTGATGCAAAAAGCCCTTACTCAGAGGCAGAAGTAGCATGATTTTACGTATGAACACTATTCAGATGCAAAACTATATTGCATTGTTTATTGTTTCATTGCTCGCAGTGGTGATTCTGCTTGTTGGAAACTTTGTTCAGTCCGGTAAATTAGAGCATCAAGCAGATGCTGATGTCGTCGCTAAAAAAACGCTTCACTTTAGAGATCTACCAAGTGGCGCGGTAGGAGTGATTTCTGCAGATAACGGTCAAATGATTGCTCAGGTTGAAGGTCAAGCGGGTTTTGTAAGAGGAATTTTGAGGGCTCTGGCACGCGATCGCCGTATTCGTCAAATTTCTAGTGATGATGCCTTTGAATTAATCAGTCGTGCAGATGGCAGGCTAACTTTGATTGATTTAGCAACCAATAACCGAATTGATTTAGAGTCGTTTGGAAAAAATAACGCTGCTGAATTTGCTGCATTTTTAAATATTGCGAGATAACTATGTCAAAACAAACAGTGCCTTGTCACGTAGACATGTCCAACACCTCTGAGTTTCTGTATGCTCATGTTGATTTAAGCGGAGTGCAGGTCGGGCCTGGGGATCAAGTATTGGTCCATGACCCTATCGTGGACATCAACTTTGGTGAAGTTCTTAGTTATGACCGCACTGCTACCGTTTCTAAGGCAGGTATCTTTTCGCGCCTATGGGTTTATTTGACAGCAAGACTAGAAGTCACGATGCTATATGAAGTGAGCTTTTCAACTACTCGATTTAGTAAAACTAAGAAATACCCTAGGCCAGCTCCTATTCAAGAGGCTGCCCCTATTATTTTGCGTGAAGGAGTAAAAGCATGAGTGCGAATGCGCCAACAATGCCAATGGGGCGTCCAGTAAATGAGTCAACTGATCGTGCTCTTGAGAACACCATCCTAAGCCCACGTTTTTATACTACTGACTTTGACGAGATGGATCGTTTCGATATTTCATCTGTGAAGCCAGAGTGGGATCGATTGATGCAAGAGTTTGACCAGGACATTAATCAGGCCCATTTTCAACGTCCTGAGGATATGTCCAAGGATTACTCGCATCTTCCCGAGGGCTTATACCAAGAGTTCTTGGACTTTTTGATTAGCTCAATTACTTCTGAATTTTCTGGTTGTGTGCTCTATTCTGAAATTAAAAAATCTATCAATAATCCCGAGTTAAAAAATCTGTTTTCTTATATGGCTCGCGATGAAAGTAGGCATGCTGGCTTTATTAATCAGTGGCTAAAAGATTTTGGTATCGGGGTTGATTTGGGATTTTTGGCAAGAACCAAAAAATATACTTTCTTTAAACCAAAGTTTATTTTTTATGCAACCTATCTGTCAGAAAAGATAGGCTATGCCCGTTACATCATGATTTTCCGTATCATCCAGAAAAAACCTGAGCTACGTTTTCACCCAATCTTCCTTTGGTTCGAGAAATGGTGTAACGATGAATTCCGTCATGGCGAGGCATTTGCATTATTGATGCGCTCAAATCCAAAATTGCTTAGTGGTGTGAATCGTCTATGGATACGCTTTTTCCTCATTGCGGTCTATGCAACCATGTATGTAAGAGATCATTCAAGACCTGAATTTCATAAGGCGCTTGGAGTGTCACCTACAGACTATGATCGTCAGGTTCTGAAGATTACCTCCGATATTTCTAAGCAAGTTTTCCCTTTCACTATTAACTTGGACGATGATCGAGTATGGAAGGGGTTCGAAAAACTGAGGAAGATTTCTGATGAGGTTGAGGAGCTCAAGCAAAAAGGTGGACTCTTCTCTACGATTAAGCGTGGTGCTTTAGCGCTTAGTGCTGCCGCAACCTTTGTGCACATTTATCTATTGCCAGTAGTTCCGAATGAGCTGCCAGCTGATATTCGCTTAGCGCCTGTTTGGTAAGTCATTATGTATTTTTGGATAAGCCCTCTCATCTTTACCATCTTTGTATGGTGGTTTAGCACGGGCCTTATTCTGAAAATTAATGGTCTGCCAAA
>CANHPL010000089.1 GCA_947462685.1 Burkholderiaceae bacterium
CCTGCTGCGCATGACACAACAAATTAGTTTGGATAGTCAATTATTGCTAACAGCTAACACACCAGCAAAATTTCCGATTTCAAAATTAAAGACCAATGAATTTTTACAATGGCATCATCAAAAATATACATCAAATTTAAACGGGTATTACACCAAGAGGAGTCAAATTGAGGGGCGCGTGATCGAGCATCTTGGCTCTCTTGGGGATGCCTTAACTGGCTTATCTGCGGCGCTACTAGCATTTCTTTGTGGAGTTTTGTATTACTTTTTTACAAGAAGAGCTTAAGGGAAATTTAAGGAAATGTCCTTTCAAGACAACTTCTTCCTCGGATTTGAACTAGAGCATCGTTTTTATGCATTACCAATAGCAGCTGTTGATCACGTGTTTTACCAAGAGGCGAGTGAACAACTGTCCCATATTTTAAAAATAGATGAAATGATTGTTTTTGAAGGGGAGCCTTATTATTTGAGTAAGCCCAATAAAGTATTACCAATTGGGCTGCTTCAAGATACTGATGCTCATCACACAACACATCAGCAAGCCAGTGTCTTGAATTCGAAATTGCCTTGGGTCATCATTTTAAAAAATGAAAAATCGACAGCCTTGAAAAAAGGTCTGGGTTTTCGTGTGCAGCAGATCATCAACCCATTTGAACTAAGTGATGTTCAGTCTAAACCTACGCAAACGAATCATACCCATGCTGGAAGAGAGTACCAAGTCCTTTTGATATAAAGCGTGCCAACTAATTTTTAAAATGCAACGAAGATTTGAGAGAAAAATAGACTACATATGACAGCATACCCAAAACATTTACTGATTGGCGCCATTTTGATGAGCATACTCTCGATGACGGTTCAGGGAATGCTTATGTTCCAAAAGTCACCAAGCGGTGACGGAATAACTTCCCAAAATACGTCGCAAGCGATTAAGTCCAAGCCTTTAGACAAATCGACGGACAGTAATGTTGAAGTCAGTAGTAAAGTGATTCAAGACCAAAAAACCGCTGACGTTACAAAAATCATCAATATTTTTGGAGAAATACAAAATCTGGTATCTGGTAAAAAAAATCTGAACCCAGCCTTGATCAAAAGTTTTGAGAAGCTCAGTACTGATTTAGATCTGATTGTTAAACCCTATACTATTGAGGATTTGAAGGAGCCTACTGCGGTTAAGAATCAAACCGACATTCTCAAATTAGGGGCATATGTCGGACAGTTATTAAAAAATATCACTACCTCCGGAAATGGATTAAGCGCACTCAGTTCACTGACACCTTCGGCCAATTCATTTACTGCTAACAATTCCTTTTTTGATTTACAGCGCATTGCGAAAGATTCACCCTTAAGAAAAATTTCTGAGGTATTTCAGTTTTATGCAAAGAATGTAGATGGTGTTCAAAGAAATGCTTTTGATCTTGAGGCCATGCAAAATATTCAGCAAGCCGTCGCAACTGGCGTCGAACAAGTTAATTATCTGGATTCTAAATACGATACATTTAATACGCAGGTAAAGGAAACGATTAATAATTTCCGTCAAACACCTTGGTCAGCGAAAAGTCCCCAACTCAATAAAGATTTACAAACCTATATCGAGTCATTAAAAGCTCTGAATAAAGCTTTAGATGATAAGACTGACCTGAAAAAGGCATCCGAGACTCTCGATAGCTCATTTCCGAAAAAACCGATTGCAGCCACTTTAGCGAGTGTTAAGCCAAAAGAAGATAGTGGCTTAATGCAAGATCAAGCCGCTGGTGTCAATTTCAAGAAACTCGTGAGTTTGCTAGATCAAGTGAAGACTGAATTAAGCACCCCAAGATCCTATACGAATCAGTCCTTACAAAATCTGAATAAATTAAACAATGAACTGCGAGAAGCCCTGAACCTATCGAATAATGAAACGGTAGCTATCGATTTGACGAAGCCACCTGTAGCACTGAAAAATCAATCTGACGTGATCGAGATGGCTAAAAAAGTACAACAAGTGCTAGGGATGTTGACGAATCTTGAAAAGCCCCTCACTAGTCTTGCTGCCATAGGCAGTACAGCCTCTATCATTGTTGCACCAAGTGCATTATTAGACATCCAGAAAATTCCGGTTGAATCGCCGATACGTCCCTTAGCTTTAAGTTTTGATGAAGTTCAAAAAGCGAATCTAGCTTGGCAAAAGAATATATTTGATACAAGCGCTATTGGTAATTTTCTTACAGCACTCAGCAATACGAATGAACAATTTACTACGGCAGAATCTGCCATTAATCCTCAAACACCGGCGATTGAGGAAGCGATTGTGAAGCTGCGACAAATTGCTTGGCAAAACAAATCTCAAGATGCAAAACAAACATTAAGCCAAATTAAAGAGCAGCTTAATTTTGTAAAAAAACAATTACTCGATACCGATAAGATTGCTGTGGCAGCGGCTACCGAAGCTTCCGGCCAATTGTCGGGTAGTTTTTTCACAGAGCGTGTCTTGAAATCTCTGCCATTTAGTTTACAAATCGTTGTTGTGTTGTGCCTGGCTTCGATTTTATGGATTACGATGCGTGCCGAAAAAATCACACATCCACCTGTTGTCAAAACGGAGGAATTGCTCGAAAAACGTACCCCGTACATTGCGTTACCCACAGAGCAGAAAAAAAATGATTTGATTCCTGAATTACATCAACAAATTAAGGAACTAGAGCAGAAATTTATTCGTTCCTATCAATCGAGCGAAAAGGTATTGGCTTATCTTCAAGAGGTGATGAGCCAAGTAGGGGGGTTAAGAACCGTTCATTTGACAGACGACTCTGGACCAACCTATTTGCATCTGGACGTAAGCAAGCCCTTGGAAGAAATTGATGCAGCGATGCTTTCTCTCAAGCAAATTGGGATTCGTTTATTTCTCTCGATATTAAGTAATCATTCCACCCGTCAATTGGCATTAGAGACAGAGCAAATGAATAGCCTTGTAGAGAAAACCGAAGCGACCTTTACAGACATCAAGGCTTTGGTTTTGCAAGTTAATCAAAAAGCCTTACCAAAACGGCATTCGAGTGATCAGGCTGGGATGGATTTAATTGAACTGGATCTTAATCAGGTATTGAAAGAAGTGAAGCATTGGCAGGATGAGTTGACCCAAATGAATCAAGCCATTATGTCGTTAAACACGACCGTGGGGCAATATGTCTGAGGGATCAGCCGATAATAGGTCTTTATTTCGGGTCGATTTAGAAAGGGCCTTGGAGGCTCTTTCCCTCAATTTACAAAAGAAGTCTAATGCGGTCAAAAACATTGTCCCTTATTGCTACGATATGAGTAATGCGCTCGATGGTTTAGCGCTCATCGATTTAAGTCAGGCAGCGAGTGAATTAGCTAAAGTATATAAAGATGCGAAAACCGTACAAGCTCACCGACATGTTTTAGATGATTTTCAGGAGCTGATCCGTTATCAACTTGAGATCACCGATGAGCAGTTTCCTGAGCAGAATCATCAGGAATTAACCTTGAGAAAGCAGGCTTTTTTTTCGAAGTTACATATTATTCAGCCAAGTCCATTGACACTGGCGTTTATCCGCCAAGATATTCAAGAGTCCATCATTCAGGATGCAGTATTA
>CANHPL010000090.1 GCA_947462685.1 Burkholderiaceae bacterium
ATTTTGGTCAAGCCGACGTAGTGTTAGTGCTTGGTGCAAATGACGTTGTGAACCCTGCAGCTCGTACTCCTGGTAGCCCAATCTTTGGTATGCCAATCTTGGAAGCCTTTAAAGCTAAAACCATCATCGTGAACAAGCGTTCAATGGCTGCTGGTTATGCTGGTCTTGATAACGAACTCTTCTACATGGATAAAACCATGATGGTCTTCGGTGATGCGAAGAAGGTTGTTGAGGATATGGTCAAGGCTGTTGAATAAGCCTTCAAAGCCTTGCTAGCGAGGCTTTGAATCGAAAGAACGTGAAAAGCCTAATCCTAGCCCACTGCGTAGCAGAAAGCCTAGTAACACTTCGCAAAAGAAGTAATGGAGGGTGACAATTACGGCACTGCTTTTTTTGGGCTCTTGCGATACCCAAAACACTATCTAAGTAATAGATATATGCTCTGGCTCTAAATCAGCCTGATATCGCTCATACATTTTGATATAGGTAGCCTCAAGATTTTTAGTAAAGAGTGGTGTATTAAATAGAGGGGCAGTGAGACGATTATTAGCTAACCTCAATTTTATATCTGCCAGTTTCTGGGGATTCATGGCCAATTCAATTGCTAAAGACTCATACTCTTCTTGAGTGCTGGTAATTAATTCTGACAAACCAATAGCATTTAATAGGCTAGCTGCTACACGGCTAGCAAAGGATTGTCCCATTAAAGTCAGTACTGGTAATCCAGCCCATAAGGCATCACTAGTAGTGGTGTGGGCGTTATAAGGCACTGTATCTAGAAATAAATCAGCCTGATGCTGACGAGCCAAATGCTCTGATAGCAGCATATGCTCAGCAAATACCAACCTAGAACAATCTACCTCCCGAGCGATAGCCTCCTTGATGAGATTGTCTTTGGCCATAGGATTGTCAGCTAAAAGCCATATGACGCTTCCCTGTACTGCCTTTAATATCCGCATCCAGCCATCAAAAGTTTCTGGCAGTATTTTGTAATTATTATTAAAGCAACAAAAGACAAAACCTTTTTCGGGTAACCCGAGTTCTTGCCTTGTAAATTTCCTGTCTGAAATTGCCCGCTTTCTATCATTGACCTGATAGCTATTGGGTAAATAGACTATTTTTTCAGCATAAAACTGCTGGGACTGATCTGGGATTAAAGTTCTATCCGCAATGATGTAATCAATATAATCAGCGCCCATAGTGCCAGGATAGCCCAAATAGTTTACTTGGATAGGCGCTGCACGATAAGAAAAAATTTCCGTTCTTGAGTCTTGGGTGAAACCTTTTAAATCAATAGCTATGTCGATAGCTAATTTTCTACTCAATTGGGCGATTTCAATATCTGACATGCTGCCAACTTCAATGAACCGATCAAATGACTTTTCTAGCCGTTGTCGCATCTCATCATTTACTATTGGTCCAAATGAAAATCCGACTAATTCAAATTGATTTTTATCATGTAGCTCAAAAAGTTCGGCCATTAAATATCCAGTAGCATGATTATGGAAATCAGCTGAAAAATAACCCACTCGGATTTTTTGACTCTTTGGATGCTTAAAAAGCGGCCCTAAAACAGAGTTAAATGAATATCTTGATTGAACATAAACTTCAGAAGACTTTTTATGTAAAAGAGCATCATCATTTAATGCCAGCAATAGAAAAGGGTTCGCAACTTTCTCATTTGCCACCACTTTCTTAGAAAGATGCTCCAAAGACTCTGCTAAACCTGACCAACTACCTATTTTCATCTTAGCGTGGAATAAATCACCAGTTGCCCAATCAATATCAGGCTTTAGATTGAGGGCATTATCGTAGCAAGCAATCGCTTCGTCATAGCGTTTGAGTTCACACAAGGCAATACCTTTATTAACCCAAGCCCCGTGATAGTCAGGTTTTAGACTAAGCGCTTTATCGTAGCAAGTAATTGCCTCTTCATAGCGTTTGAGTTCTTTTAAGGCAACGCCTTTGTTACTCCAAGCCTCATGATAGTCAGGCTTTAGACTAATGGCTTGATCGTAGTGAGTAATCGCCTGGTCATAACGCTTGAGTTCACACAATGCAACACCTTTGTTACTCCAAGCCTCATGATAGTCAGGCTTTAGACTAATGGCTTGATCGTAGTGAGTAATCGCATCTTCATAACGTTTGAGTTCTTTTAAGGCAACACCTTTGTTACTCCAAGCATCGTGATAATCTGGTTTTAGACTAAGCGCTTTATCGTAGTGAGCAATCGCATCTTCATAACGTTTGATTTCATACAGGGCGTTACCCTTGTTCGACCATCCTTGGGCATAGTCAGGCTTTAAACTTATTACCCTATCGCAATGAGCAATCGCATCTTCATAACATTTGAGGGAATGAAGTGTTACTCCTTTATTTAGCCAAATTTCTGAATCGAAGGGATCCAACTCCAAGGCTATCGCATAGTTATGTAATGCTAAATCAAATTTTTCCAGGCCATGTAAAGCAACTCCAATATTCACATAAGCACTAATAGATCTAGGATCAATCTTGATGGCTAATTGATGATAATAAATTGATTCGTTATATTCTTTAAGGTCATTGAGAACGGCCCCTAAACCGATAAGAGCATCCAAGTCATTTGGATTAAGTTCAAGTATTTTTTTAAAGCAAGTAATGGCCTGAGTAAACTCTTGATTTTGATCATGAATTTGGGCTAAAAATTTCCAAGCAAATATATGCTGTGAATCAAGTTCAATACATTTTTCAAAATTAGAAATTGCCTCAGTTGACTGATTTTTTGCTAAAGAGAGAATGCCTAGGTTTAGCCATAAATCAACAGATTTTTCATCTACTCTATTAACTTCCTGTAGATTTTTTTCTGCCTCATTAAACTTTTTAAGTTTGATTTGTGTCGCAGCAAGATTATTTAAAATTGAAGGCCTACCAGGAGCAAGCTTGAGTGACTCTAAAAAGCTATATTCTGCTTCTTGAAATTTTCCATTTTCAAGAGATTTAAGTCCAGCGAGAAAAAAAGTTTTTGCTAATTCAAGCGTATCCACTCTTTTATTTTAAACTCAAATATGAAGGTAGGTTGCCATACCTGCAGGTAAAAGAATATTGCTAATGTAATGGTTATTCCTTACAAGTCGCATAGGACTTCATCTAGGAAAGCTTTACTGAGTAGAATCAGGTGGATCTATTTTATTTTTTAGTTGATTTGGAATACGGTGAATGCTATTGAATACATACTTATATGTTCAAGACTTAAAAGGCTGCCAATGTTAGCCTTTTTATTTACCTGTTTTAGTGCAATAAAAAACGCCTGATCTTTTGAATCAGGCGTTTTAGTTTCTACAGCGAGAAGCTGGAGAGGTGAGGCAATTACATCATGCCGCCCATACCACCCATACCACCCATACCACCCATATCCGGCATACCACCGCCAGCTGAGTCATCTTTTGGCGCTTCGCAGATAGCGCAATCAGTAGTCAACAATAGGGCTGCAACAGAAGCTGCATTCACTAATGCAGTTTTTGTTACCTTAGTTGGGTCGATTACACCTTGAGCTACGAGGTCACCGTATTCGCCAGTAGCAGCGTTGTAACCGTTATTGCCCTTGCTAGCCAATA
>CANHPL010000091.1 GCA_947462685.1 Burkholderiaceae bacterium
ATTTTTTCGAGTAAAAATGGTGGAGATGACAAGGATCGAACTTGCGACATCCAGCTTGCAAAGCTGGCGCTCTCCCAACTGAGCTACACCCCCATACAAAACGCGAGTTGCAAATTTAGAAGATTCACCACTTATTTGTCAACGTTAAATTTATTATTATTAAAAAAATATTTTAATTTTTTACGCAAAAAAAAAGGGCCCTTAAAAAGGGCCCTTAAATGATTAATTTTTTGGGAAAGGCTTTGGACTGGTATCGTAGCCAAATTCTTGAACAAGTTTTCTAACTGCTCTAATTTGTCTCTTAGGATCATTGTCTAAAACACCTTCAACAGCAGAAGTTAGGTTTCCACTTCCATCATCCCAGAATGCAGGCATGCTTGTGTAAGGCAAGAACGATTGCGGATTAGCAATCCATGCTTCCATCCAAGATGCTCTCAATCTCTGTTTTGCATAATGAAGATTTGGTGCTTGAGGAGCATCATTGTTAAATCCAAGAGTGTGACAGCTTGTACAAGCAAGTTCATTCCAAATTTTTTGAGCTGCCTCTTTTTCACCTGGTTCCCACTCGATTTTAACAGGAGCCTCAAAAGTATTTTGAGCTTCTCCAGCAGTGAAGCCAACGACAAGTTTATCTAACTCATCCGGAGTGAAGTTAAATGATGGCATTC
Source organism: Burkholderiaceae bacterium (assembly GCA_947462685.1). Classification (GTDB taxonomy): domain Bacteria; phylum Pseudomonadota; class Gammaproteobacteria; order Burkholderiales; family Burkholderiaceae; genus Polynucleobacter. The sequence goes on from CANHPL010000091.1 coordinate 669, forward strand.
TTACATTAACATAAGGGCGGATTGGATGAACATTTTGTAAAAAGTCATGCAACCAATCTGTTTTAACTCTCCAGCCTTCTTTTACCAAATATGGAGGACCATAATTTTGATCTTCAAAACCTTCAGATAATTTTCCGCCAATACCATCTATCTTGTGACATCCCTGGCAGTTGTACTTATTGGCAACTTTCATAGCATCTTGATAGAATTTTTCATTAGCATTTAATGTTTTCTGACCTGAGAGAGGAATCTTGTCACTCACCTGCCCCATTAGAATAAGAACAATTGATTCAATTTCTTTATCGTTAAGATAGAAATTTGGCATTTTATTCAAATCTTTGAACGGCTTAGGCACACCGATATCCCAGATACTTGGCTGCTTAAGATGCTGCGTGAGCCATCCCTGTCTAGTGTGCGGAACTTGGTGTTGCTGTCCAAAACCAAACTGCTCTACAGGTTTAGAACCTTCTTTCGTTAATTCAGGACCAATCTGAGGCAAGTCACCTTCGAAACCATTGATGTTGTGACAAGAGTAACATCCGTATTTGTTAATTGATTTCTTAGCAAGCTCGATTGTTCGCTCATCATCCGTCATTTTTTCTAGTTTCTTTTTAGCTGATTCAACTGTTTCAAATGCTGAAAAATAATCAGTAACTAGTATTTCATCACGAATATTTTTATCGAGTTCTGGAAATTCAAGTCCAGCGAACTGAGGATTTTTCAGACCTAAAAGATAAGCTGCAATATCATTGGCCTCTTTGTCCGTAAGACGGAAAGAAGGCATGATTGTATCTTCTTGATAATGAGATGGCTTCTTTAACCAAGAAACAAGCCAGTCTGGATCTACCTTAGAGCCTGTGCCAGTAAGATAGGTTCCTTTTTTCTGGTTCAGGTTATTCCATTTATCATCGATACCTTCAACCATGTGACAACCAACACACCCAATAGTTTGGATAAGCTCCTTACCATTTTCAGCATTACCACCAGCATAAGACTGGAACGGTTTATACTCTTTTGAAGTGCGATGGATATATTCTGCCATTGCATTTACTTCAGTCATATTCTTCTTCTTGAACTCAGGAGAAGAATTATTCGCCTGATTAAAGTAAGAAGGCATTTTTGATTTTGGATTAAATGCTTTAGGTGACCAAATCCAATTCTTAATGAATTCTTTTGAAACCTTTCCAGAAATTTTCTGTAACGAAGGACCTGGTTTCTTATGGTGCTGCCAACCTTCAATTTTGTGACAACCATAACAGCCATACTGCTCAATTGTTTTGCGGCCTTCATTGAATTTATCTGCCATCGGAATTCTATCAACCCCTTGGTGACATTTCACACACATTCCCTCTGTATATTGAAGAGGCAACATTGGCTGAGGAATTTTATGTGGTTCATGCCAGTGATATTTTTCTTTCCATTCTGCCGCTTGAGCTGCATTTTGAGGAATATGCGCAGGAGCATTAAAGTCGTTAACTCTATCTCCAACACCACCATGACAAGAGGTACATCCAAAATCTTTAACCGGGTGAGCAGAATTTGCACCAACAGCTAGAGAGTCTAAATTAGGGTGAGTTTTATATGGATTAGGTTGATCTTCATAACCTGGCTTGTCTGAGAATACGTGACAAGTTGTACAACGATCAATTTTAGGAACCTGTTGGAAGTAGAAATCATTCGTCGCATTCTTAATAACATACTGACGAATTTTGATTGTAGGATCTAGGTAGTCGATGAATGGAGCATTTCTAATGGCCCATACTGGATTCTTCTCAATACTGGCCATCGCTTGAAGCATTCTCTCTTTATCGCCGACTAAATCTTTCAGCTCTTTTTCAGCTGAAGTTTTATCCTCGAGAATTATCTTCACTTCTTCTTGAGCAGCGACTTGATCGGCCAATAACCCCTTAAGGTTGTCTTTGCCTTGAATTTCTTTTGATTTATAATCGTCAAATTTAACTTTTAATTTTTTAGCTTCCTCAAGATGCTTTTCTACCAGAGCATGCTCATATTTAAACTGATAAGCAGCTGCTTGAGAACCATTCACACCATTGGTCATATTTTGAACATAAATTTTACGTTCAACTTCGGCGACCTTTTCATTGGCCTTGTCTAGTTTTGATTGGTGCTCTAATATACCTTTTTCAGCAGTCTCAATTTTAGCCTTAGCTTCTTTGAGCTTTTGACCATCGATGGAGCCATCGATTTCCTTAATTTTTTCCTGAATCTTCTGCTTTTCAATATCCAGAGCCTTCACTTGAACAGCTTTCCAAGGACGGATGTAATCATCAAAAATCATCCACACAGTTACTAAGAGAAAGGATACGGATAAAACAGCAAAGATCTTATTGAGAACTTTGGTGTCGTAGGCCATTCCGGGTTCGCGTTTCATTTTTATACCTTATAAAAAACAATTAGAGGTTTAATTCAAATTCAGGCATTGCCAGGATGTACTTCAAATTGAAGAACCATCTTAAATACATCTTAATTGGCAAGCTCATCATACTCAAAACAAGGAAAATCATGAGGTAGTAACGTATTGAGCCCATTCTTTCGAGATAGCTCTTACCCCATTTTTTTGTGATAAAAGGTACAAGTCCTACCAAGTACACAATCGTCGCAATAATTCCAAAGATCTCTCTCACAAAGATATTTTTTGGAAGTCCCATATTGAGAAACTTAATCCAAACAATTTCAGATAGGTTAATGTTGTTTTCGGCTACAACTTTATGAAAATCCCAGAACTCAAATGGGCCATAGAAAGTCCAGTTTGGACCTCTCAGGAATGTCCCAACTTGAATCAAGTAAACCCATAAGACTAACCATCCAAATAGAAAGCTAGAAATGGCG
>CANHPL010000092.1 GCA_947462685.1 Burkholderiaceae bacterium
CTTTAACAAATGCGCGGCTCAATGCTTACCCCACTTTATTTTTTGCCAAATTCTTTCGTAAAGAATATATCCAATCATCCAAAAGCTATTTATTGCTATAGTTGGTAAAAGTGCATCAGAGAACGATTTTCCCGTAATTAGAAACATTATGTATGTTGTAGTTAAAATCCATATTCGATAAATTATAGCCTTAACTAAAGTTCTTCTTTTCGTATCCATTTATTCCCACTCAATAGTTACTCTGTTAAAAAAACCGTTATAAGTCATGTAGTTACAGTCACTAAAATAGGTGCGTGTAACTTTTGTGTAACTTGATAGATATGGAAGTGAGACTGGCAAAACAAAATCCTATTCATTTTCAACGCTCAATTTTAGCGTGGTTGCACAACTTGCGGAACTTAACTTAAGCGACTTTTTTACTATGCAATTACAGTTGAAAATCAATAAACACACGATTAATATCTTTAACGCCAGACTTACTATTTTAAGCGTTGATCAACTAGAAATATATAAATCTAAAGAAAGAACAACTTATTAACCCAAGGCCATAATATCTCACAAGAAAAGTTACACAAAGTTATAGTGGAATTTTTTGATTAATAAATTCATCAAAAAGATATCCGCCCAAACGATTAGCTCCAATTGATTTAAGGTGCACAGCATCATAAAAATCATCACCAGAAAAATCTTTAGTGGACATATCAAGGTAAAATCCATCATTTTCTTTACAAAGAAATTTCATAGAATTATTTAAAGCTTTGATTGACGTATCGTAATCTAATCCATTATAAATAATACCTTCATATTCAAATGCAACTTTTAACCCTTTTTTTACGCTACCAAACTCTCGAATAAAGAGGTGGGGCTGAGACACACATATCGGCTTAGCCCCAAAAGATGCTACTTGCAATAAAATCGCTTTGAGACGTTTTTCAAATTCTTCTGTATTTTTTTTTATATGAGCTTCTACACCATCGGTCATTTTTGTTGCGACATAATCATCCGCGTTGGGGACTCTAATTGAATGTCCAGCGTACGCGCGGGTATCGCTCAAACCATGTAGCAGATTTCTCAAAGACTTAAGCAGACTATAAATAGACGAATTATTTTTCAAAGTATTTTGAAGTTTTGATTGGTTTCGATTATACCTTTCATCAAAACCAGTATTGCTAATAAATCTGAAACCAGCGTCATTAATACCAATATAGAGTAAAAAGAATTTCGGCTTAAGATCGACAATCAAAGGGAACCAATTTTGAAATGAAGCTAAATGGCCAAAAGTTGAATGTCCATCTACACCAGCATTAGAAACACAAATTAACCTATCATTTTTATTCGAAAGAAGCTTCTGCAACACATCTTGATATGTCATCCCATCGGGAATATATCTTTGATCGGTAGTTGAGCCACCGATTGTCAAAATACTAATATCTTTTGGATTCGCACAAGATCCCCTTAGTCCATTACTATCTCTTGTATAAATGGATTTTAATAGTTCTTTACCATAAATGTTTTCAACATCATAATTAATTTGAGAATTACGAATAATATTTAGTTCTACAGCTGATTTCCATTGGTCTTCGCGCAGCCAAGATCCAAATATCAGCTCCAAAATAATAATCCCAACTAAAAGTGGGGCTGTGATACCGATACTTATAAATAGAAATCTTTTAGTCCAATTCATGTTCAACCTTGTAGTCTGCCAGCAATGCTTTAGACTGAGTACACTTTGTTAGTAATGTATTTCCTACCACTAAAACATCTAATTCAGTTCCCATAAAGCATCTAAAAGCATCTTCTGGTGTGCAAATGATCGGCTCACCGCGCACATTAAATGATGTGTTTACGATAATGGGGCAGCCAGTTAGCTCCTTGAATCTTTTGATCAGCGCGTAATATCTAGGATTTGTCTCTTCATGAACAGTTTGAACTCTTGCAGAATAGTCCACATGCGTGACTGAGGGAATATCTGAACGGGGAACATTTAGCTTATCTATTCCAAATAGTGCTTGTTCTTCCGCTGAAATCTGTCTCCGTTTATTTTTTATAACATCAGCAACAAGGAGCATATAAGGACTGTCATCGTCCATCTCAAACCACTGCGCTACATCCTCTCTTAATATACTGGGTGCAAAGGGTCTAAATGATTCACGATACTTGACTTTTAGATTTAGTAATTTCTGCATGGTAGGTGATCTTGGGTCAGCAATAATGCTGCGACCTCCTAATGCACGTGGACCAAACTCCATCCTTCCGTTCATCCATCCCACGGCATTGCCATTAGCCAGTGCCTGTGCTGTTTGCTCTACTAACTGATCTTCTTTGAGAGTCTCAAATACTGCGCCACAACTTGTCAATCTTTCGGATATTTCTTCTTGACTAAACTCGGGGCCGAGGTAAGAGCCTTTCATCGCATCAATGCCATCACTAACTTTTCTGGCTTGATTTAGCATAATGTGGTAGGCACCCAATGCCGCTCCTAATGCACCTCCAGCATCACCAGAAGCTGGCTGTATCCAAAGATGCTCAAAAACTTTCTCTTTATGTAATTTCCCGTTTGCAACACAATTTAGTGCTACACCTCCGGCAAGACAAAGATTTTTTTCACCAGTTGTCTTTGCTACACCTTTTGCAAGTTTGATGACAACCTCTTCGATAACCACTTGAATCGATGCAGCCAAGTCCATTTCGCGTTGTGTGAGAATAGATTCTTGTTTACGTGGTGGACCTCCAAAGAGAGCATCGAACTTGTCATTGGTCATGGTAAGGCCAGTACAGTAATTAAAGTAACTCATGTCTAGAGCAAATGAGCCGTCTTCTTTGATATCAATAAGATGATCCTTGATCAAATTCGCATACTTGGGCTCTCCATAGGGCGCAAGACCCATCACCTTATATTCGCCACTATTAACTTTAAAACCCGCATAGTAAGTCATCGCTGAATACAACAAACCTATTGAATGTGGAAAGTGTATTTCTTTAATCACAGAAAGTTTGTTCCCATCACCTAAAGCAAGTGATGTCGTTGTCCACTCTCCAACCCCATCCATTGTCAATACAGCAGCACGCTCAAATGGACTTGGAAAAAAGGCGCTAGCGGCATGGCTAAGGTGGTGTTCAGAGAACAACAACTTTTCTTCCCATTCAACGTCCTTACCCCATAGATCTTTCAAAGCATTTGTAATAACAGTCTTTTGAAATAACTTATCTTTCAACCAGATCGGCAAAGAGGTTACAAAGCTTTTAAACCCTCTTGGCGCAAAGGCAAGGTAGGTCTCAAGTAAACGCTCAAACTTTAAAAATGGTTTATCGTAAAAAACAACATAGTCAATATCTTTATAGGTAAGTTTTCCTTCGATTAGACAATATGAGATCGCATTAAAGGGGAAATTAGAGTCATGCTTTTTACGGGTAAATCGCTCTTCTTGAGCAGCGGCAATGATCTCACCATCAATGACTAAACATGCTGCTGCATCATGATAGTAAGCAGATATTCCAAC
>CANHPL010000093.1 GCA_947462685.1 Burkholderiaceae bacterium
CAAGACTGCATTTAAAGAGCCCCTGACAAAAATCACACAACTGGAAAATAAATCACTGTCCATTGGAATGCCAGGAAGTGGCACACGTGACTTAGGATTGAAGCTACTAGAACTCAATCAAATGGATGTGAAGTCAGAGAGGCCGACCATCAAGCTCAAAGAGTTTACGGCCTCACAAAGCCTTAAGGCATTGAATACCAATGATCTGGATGCGGTGATGTTGGTCAGTGGCCCACAGGCACCGATTATTTTGGAATATCTGCGTAACCCCAACTTGGCCTTGATGAGCTTTGAACAAGCCGATGCTTATACCGTGCGTCTACCATTCTTGAAAAAGGTCACGGTTCCACGTGGTGTGATCAACTTGGCTGAAGACCTTCCCAAAAAAGATATTTCGATTCTGGCTGCGCCAGCAGCTTTGGTTGTCAGTGAAGACATTCATCCTGCCTTGATCACGCCTTTGATGAGAGCCATGGATTCAAGCATCAGTCAGTTAGGTCTTTTGCAAAAAGAAAATGACTATCCCTCAGAAAATGGTTTTTCTTGGCCGCACAACGATGACGCGAAACACTTCCTAAAAAATGGGGCATCCTTCTTGCACCGTCACTTACCATTTTGGAGCGTGGTTTGGGTTGAGAGAGCGATTCGCATCATCTTGCCTTTGTTAGCCATCTTGATTCCATTGTTTAATTTTTTACCCAAGCTGATTGCAATGGGGGTAGATGCTAAGACCTCTGCGGTTTATAAAAAATTGCGAGTCCTTGAATTAGCAGTTTCACTAAACCCTCAGAAGCCATGGCAAGAAGAATGGCAGGCGCTACAAACGCAGGCATTGGCCATGAGAGTTCCAAAGAAATATGCCGTGAAGGTTTATGAATTGCGGATGTATTTGCAGATGGTCAGGGATAGATTGACACAAACAACTTGATTGGTCCCATTAGGGGCGATGCAGTGCGGGCCTTACTCAGAGGGTGGCTGGACAATCATCTCTATATAAATCAATATGTTAACAAAAATTAACTTATCCAAGCTCTTCTATAAAGAACTTTTTTACTCCTTTAAGTCACCTTTGACGCCCCAATAAATTACGCAATTCAATGATATTGAAGATGGGGTAGCTATCTTTTTTCACTAATTTTGTTGGATCTGTTGGCTCTATAAAAAAGTGATATTTATGCTAAAAACTATAATTTTTTGTGCTCTAATGTCCTAGACAAAGTAAACAAGGAAGAATCATGGGATACGTATTAATTTTTTTGGCGGTAATTATTGCCCTAATTCTGGTCGCGTTTATTTTTTCTCCAGATCTTAGAAAAACTGTAACTAGCTCTTTTAAGGAAGGGCAAAAAACTGGTGAAGACTGGGCCAAGAACTCTGCTGTGGGTGATATCGCTCACAGTCTTGGTGAAAAAGTTGGCGAAGCTCATAAAAAACTAAAAAAATAGGTATAAAAATGATTAAAAAAATAATATTTGTATTGTCTTTAGGGATCAGTCAGGCAGCATTAGCTGCTAGCTTTGACTGCTCTCAAGCTAAAAGCCCATCAGAGATTGCAATTTGCAGCGATGAGTCTTTGTCAAAATTAGATGAGCAACTTGCAGCAACCTTCAACTCACTAAAAGCTAAATTATCCGATTCTGCACAATTGGATTCAGAACAAAAAGCATGGCTTTCTAATAGAGAGTCCTGCGGAAATCAGGTTGATTGTCTTACTTCAAATATTCAAAGTAGGATCGGCGAGTTAACCCAACAAGAATCTGCACTAACAGCAACTGCTCCATCATCTACCAAACCAGCTCAGTCTAAAGATGAATCTAATTGGTTTGTCGGTCTATTGGTTTGGGCTGCATTGTTGGGTGGAGTCGTATGGGTGGTGCTAAAAATCATACGCTTCTACAAAAATATGAAATTTAGAGGGATGGTCAAAAAAAATTATGAGTCAATAAATCAAATAGGCTCATTTGTTGATTCTTCTAAATTTGTTACAGCTCATGGTGCTAGTGTTGGAAAAAAATCATCAAGAGCAGAGGTGGTCGAATTTATTCCGGCAATATTACAAATTTCAAAACCAAGCACCTCAAACTCTGGAACTTGGACAGCATTAATTGGATATTTTGACTCTGGCTCATATAGCAATGCAATGATGCATTATCAAACGGCCTATCAACAATGGAAAATTGGTAAAGCACAGTTTGATCAACAAGAAACTCAAGCCAGAAAACGTGCTGAGCAGATGAAACAGACTTATATTTCTAGTTATTACAATGTTTCTTCGCCAAGTAAGCCGAGCAAGAATGACTTTATTACTTACACACCTCAAAGTGGAGAGTGTTCTGCTAATTTGCAGCACGGTTATATCGTCACCTCTGGTAATACAGAGTTTCCATCCGAGAAGTGCGGCTCGTTTGTCATTGATATTGATAAGATTCAAAACAATATCACATCAATTTATAAATCTTTATTGGACAGAATTTATTCCGGACAAGTGACTGTCAATATTGACTCTAATGCAGTTGGGTTCTATAACATTGACGATCAAAAAACCTACGATAAGTTGAGTAAGGAAATCGGTAGTGCGCTAATTGCTGATGCTAAAAGATTTATGGGTGAGTATCATAAAGACTTAAAGGTGCCAAGCTTTAATGGCAATACCCAAAGAAATGAAATTGAGTTTCCTATTGCCATCGTTGCTGCCAAAATGCCTGATGGAAAAATAAAGTACACGATTCATGACCATCTTTTCCCTGAAATAGTATTAAATTGATAATCAAACCACCTTCGGGTGGTTTTTTATTTGGTTGAAGACTATAGTAGATTTACAGTGAGCGTTAGAGTTGAATGCTGGTCCCGCCAACAGGAATCGAACCTGTGTCTACCGCTTAGGAGGCAGTTGTACTATCCACTGTACTATGGCGAGCTTTTTGAATAGGGCGCTAGCTTAACACTTTGATTAATACTTCAAATCAAGTGCTTAATCAGCTTAGATACTAGATCAAATAACGCCTTTATCTCTGAGAGCTTTCATTTCTGCAGCAGTCATTTGCAAACGTTCTTTCAGAATCTCATCCGTGTGCTCACCCAATAAAGGCGGCGGTCGATTTTCAACCACAGGGGTTTCGCTCATGCACATCGGGCTGCGCACCAAATTAACTTTGCCAGCTTTGGGATGAGGCATTTCCATCTTGATGCCCCTTGCAATCACTTGCTCGTTCTCAAACACTTCTTGGAAGTTATTGATCGGTCCGCAAGGAACACCTGCTTGTTCTAGTGCATCAATCCATTCTTTTTTAGTTTTCTTGGCCACCATCGCACTCAAGATCGGCACCAAAGTATCGCGATGTCGCACGCGCTCTGGATTGGTCGCAAAACGCGGATCATCTGCCAGATCTTCTTGACCACCAGCTTTTACAAAATGACGGTACTGACCATCATTACCGCAAGCCACAATGATCCAACCATCAGC
>CANHPL010000094.1 GCA_947462685.1 Burkholderiaceae bacterium
ACCTTCGGTTGAGACTTTGTCATAGACCCAAGATTCGCGTCTTTTGTCATCAGTTGTCACCATATTAGGCGAGCCCAAAACAGAAACAACGTCTGAAGAGCTCATGCCTACACGAATCTCTTTTTGTACTTTACCAATTGATAGGTTATCGCCTTCGCCTTTAGCGGCATTCATATCCTTTTGCTGGTCAACTAAAGAGGTCGGATAACAACCAGATAAAGTGATTACAAGGAAGATTGCAGGTAGAACTAAGGATAGATTTTTTTTCATTTGATTCTTTAGGTAAAGTGGAAATTAAAAAGGAGGGCGAACCCTCCTGTAATAATTTTTAGAACTTATAGCCTAGGCCGACTAATAAGTTATATGCATTTGCATTGGATGTTATTGATGAGGTAACGGTGTATCCAGATACGGTACCTCTTGAGCTGGCTGTTTGGTTGCCATAGCTCATGTAATTAAACTCACCAAAACCGTATAGGCCGCCTTGAATTATTTGCTTGTAACCCAAACCTAGCGAGTAACCAGTGTAATTGGTGTTAGTAGAGCTTGAGCCAAAAGTATCCTTAATAGTTGCGCCGGTGTAGCCTACCTTACCGTACAGCAATCCATCAGCGCCAATTGGAGTCGCCGGCGACAAGAAAATATTGTATGCATTCTCTTTGTTGTAAGAGCCATTACCCAGTGATGTGCCTAATACGCTACCAGAGTAGTTTGCCTTTTGTCCGGCGATAGGTGAATATTCGGCTCCAATACCCAGCAAGAAATCTTTAGTGATTGTTCCCATATAGCCTACGGTTACAACACCAGTAAATCCATTTGCATTGCTGATGGAAGTATTGATTGGCGCTGTTCCAACACCTACTACAGTGAAATTACTATTAGAGTAACTTGGCGCGATACTTTCGTAGCCAACGCCTACTTGACCATATGCGCCATCAAATTTTGACTGGGCATTTGCCTGCATGCTTGAAAAAGTTGCAATACCTGCTAATGCTAAAAGACTTGTTAGTTTTTTCATTCAAACCCCCTGTTAATAAGGGTTTGAGTATCTATGCTTCAACTTTTTAAAACAATTTAAATCATCTTCGATTTATATGCATTTTAAATATGCATACTTTTATTGATAAATTTATTGCCGCTCTAGTAGCTCGTCAACCAAGAGAATTAATTTATCTGTTGCATTAACAAGTCGGTGCCGCTTGTCATGAAGCCCGTTTGAAAGAACAATCCATCCATCATCAATCAGCAGATCAATATGCTTTCTTGTATTAAGTGCGCTTTTGATAGAACCAGTACATAACTCTTTGATAGTAAGAGATCTTCCCTGCAAATGCGCCTGCAATATATCTAGAATTAAGTCGTAAGTAATTAAGGTATGACCTGCATAGAGATTCTTATCAAGAATCTCTCTTAGCTCCTTTAGCTGTTGTATATTTTTCACATGCATTTTTTTCATTCCGTTATAAAAACATTAACTATTTAAAAAAGCTATAACAAAAATCTATAAAAAAAATAGAATCAAAGTATGTATAGTTAGATGAAGTAGATTTGTTGGGCAACTACCCCGAATGTTTTTCATTGAATCTCCTTCATGAAGCGTCCTTTAAAAGGACAATTCATTGATTCAATGTACGGCGGCAATTACTGGTTTCTCGTCTTTAAATAACTTTTGCACCAGATACTCCTTATTTGTGGTTGCCTGAATTAGATATTCATCAAAATAGTCTGGCTTGTTGTCAGTGTTTTCATGATGAAGAAAGCACAGGCTATAACTAAGGTTGTCCGCATCATCTCCGTGAACTAGGTATGTCTCAGATTCGTTGTGATCAACAATTCTTAGTCCCCTGACAAACTCAGGCTTATCTTTATCCGCAAAGTTGATATCTAGACGATCAATGTCAAATCTCTTACTGCGATAGATATTCAAGATAATGAATCGGTAGCCTTCTATGTATGTGTAGTCGCGCATGCGCTCTCCTTTACTTAACCCTTACAGGGCTTAACTTGAAATAGTTGTTAAAAAATTCACGTCTTGTATGGGCTTGATAAATTTGACTTGAATCCATTTCATTCAAATAGACAATCTTCAGCACATGCCGATCAAAGGTTTTCATTCTTGGTAGCCCAATAATTCTTGATATATCAATGGCGCTTCTAAGCAAGATTGGCTCAGGCGTCATGACCGATAGGAGCATGGCAAAAAGCAAAGAGGCGATCATTTTTTAGATGGGGTGTAGCCAATGCGATTGCCGCTATTGTCAAAGTAGTTGGTTACGCCACTTGGGGCTTTCACCTCATAACCAATCCTATTGCCAGTATTGTCATAAACACTATTTGTTGAGCTGGCGTTGTAAGGGCTGTTATCCATGTTGTATGGACTATTGCGCATGTTGTAAGAGCTGTTATCCATGTTGTATGGACTGTTCTGCATGTTGTATGGCGAATTATTTAGGTTATATGTCTGTCCATAGGCGCTACATATAGGCAATGAGAATAGAAAAAAGTATAATAATTTCATGGAGTTATCCTTGTTATATATCAAAAATATAGCTAAAATATTTCGTAATTAAATGCAATTTATATGATATATTATCAACATATATCAGATTTGTAGCAACTGCAAGGAGAAAAAAGTGACTAAAGATGCAGAAAAATATGAGAAATTTGAGCGTCTAGCTCAAAAACGTGTGTCTGAAGCTATGAATCGTATTCGGCTAATTGGAAATTTGAGCGATACGAGGAACTACTCTTACAGCGAGGAACACGTAAAAGAGATGTTTGATGCTTTAGAGTCCGAGATGAGAAATGCAAAGCAGAGATATAAGTCTGGAACAGCAGAGAGTCAGGCGGCTTTTACATTTAAAAACAAGAAGAAATAAAAGGTTTCCGATGCTTTATCACGTAGCGCTTTTTTCTGGATTGGGAGGGTTTGTCCTCGCCGCTGAGAGAAATGGAATTAAAACGGTCTTCATCAACGAGGTGGATGAGGCGTGTTGTATTACCTTGAGGCATAACTTTAAAGATACAAAAATCAGCTCTGAGGATATTAGGCATGTTTTTGCAAAAAATCATGAGGAACTTAATGGGCAGATTGATATTCTTTCCGCAGGGTTCCCGTGCCAGTCATTTTCTGTTGCTGGGGATAACTTAGGCTTTGAAGACGAAAGGGGTAAGCTATTTTTTGAAATTCCAAGACTGTGCATGGAGATGAAAAGCCCCCCCAAAGTCTTATTACTTGAAAATGTACCCAATCTGAAGTTATTCGATGGCGGCGCAAGACTCCGGGTTGTAATAAATCAGCTCAGAAAAATCGGTTACTGGGTAAGCATCGAGAACGCTCAGATATTAGATAGCTATGCAATTGGCAATACCGCTCAAAGACGAGAAAGACTTTTTATCGTAGCGGCGCACTCTAAGTATTTTAAGAAAAATAAATTTGTATTTCCAAAACCA
>CANHPL010000095.1 GCA_947462685.1 Burkholderiaceae bacterium
AACCAATGTTCTCGTATCCTCAAAGGGTAATATATATCCCTCTAATGCCTCTTGGAATAAGACAATCTAAATCAAATGAAGCAGGATTGGGGCACGAGAAAAATAGTCCCTGCGCAGCTTCACTGGGTTGAAGTTGTTCATAACAAGTGTTGAAGCGTTGAAAGGGACTAATTACTCTTTGGGGATGGTGGTTTGCTCTCGACTGAATCAGGCCCAGTGGTTTGGGGTTGATTTATATCGAGAGGTTCTTCTGTAATTGTTGGACTAGTGATGGGTTTTTCTTCAGGCGGTTTAGGATAAATGACAGTAGAAAAAGAATCAGAGTTATGAAAAATAAAGAGAACACCCAGAAAGAATAAGCAGACAACGAGAATTTTTAGCTGAAGATGATTATGGGCTTTCGTTCTTTCTAACTCATGATTGAATTGAGTGCCGGCTGGGTTGCTCATGTTGATGAGCGTATCACTTGGATCTTCCTGAAGTTCTTGATGTGTTTTTTTTACGCTTGGCTGAGGGTCTGGATGAGTAGTGGTGAGAGCTGTATCAGAGAACTCAAACGCTATCTCTTGACTTAGTTGTAAGACTTCGGCAACTTTTTTTGCGCTGTTAAATTTGATGTTTGCAGAATAAAAAGTACTTGATAAGCCATTTTCGATTTGTTCAATTTGTTTTTTTGAAAAAGTGGTTTTTTGGGCTAATTCTTCGATGGACCAGCCCAGAGCTTCCCGCTTCTCTTTAAAGCGCTCACCCATTATGTGTGGCGGCGGTAATGATTTTAATGGCTTTAAATTAGTGGGCATGGGAACCTATCTTCATAGAAATACTGTTTACCGAGTTTTAATATATTTAACATTATCAATAAGATTAGAATTTCAAAGAAATAGGCAGGATTGATGTCAATTTAATACTATGTTAAAAGTAATTATGGATATCTTATCATTGGACCATGATGAGCTGATTGTGAAAGAGTTTTGGCGTATGGGTTTGTGGCGCAGGTGGCCAATAACCTCCAGAGATGTGAGACCACAGATACTTGCCATACTTGGTGTATTTGCCAACGATAAGCTAAGTTTCTTTCAGGCTGTAAAAGATTCATCATCGCGCAAGCTATCGCTTAAGCCTCTTTTAAAACCGGCTCCAAAGAAGTGCATGAAAGTAAAGGTTTTGGAAGTCTGCAATTACTGAGATCAATGCCAAGAAAATCGATGCCAGATGCAATGCCTGCATTTCGAATGTTTTCAGTGACGAATGTAAAAACAACTACTAAATTGGCATAATTCGTATTAAAATCAAATAATTAAAATTATATAAATATGAATCAATTTTTTACAAGGCTACTTAATTTAAGTTTTGGTCAATTTATCCTTATGGGTAGCAGTGTACTAGTCGCCTTTTTTTTAACAGCTGTCCTTTGGCAAATCTTTCGCGCACCTCGATCGAGTAAAAATCAAGCACTAGAACCAGAGAAAGAATTTGTTCGTAAGGACCCCATCCTGAGCCAAGCCCTAAATAAGGCTGACAAGTTAGAAGATTTACTCAACAAAGATTTACAGAATTTAAAACAAAATTTGTATGATGAAAGAGAAAATATCACCTTAGCAGTACAAGCCTTAAAAAATATCGCTTTAGAAAAAAAACTCCCTCAGACTTTATTCCAAATCTACTCCGAAACTAAATCTTTTCCTAAGAAATCGATGGAAGCTCAAGAGGTTGATATGGAGTGGCATCGCAAAGTTGGAATATCTGATTTAAACGTTGTCCCCATTATTGGGGAGGACGGTATCACCATTACGTTTGTACTGTTGCGACATGTGTATCATTTAGATGCCATTTTGCATAATTATGCTAGGATAAAGTTTGTCGAGTTGATTTTGATGGCCTCTGATCATAAAAAACTGATGGTTGCTAGAGTTAAACCTGACGGTGAGATGGGCAGGTTTGCCGAAGAAAATGCAGTCATGGAAATGAACAATGGCGAATGGGTTGATGACTTGATTGCTTGCCGATTGTTAATGGATAAAAGACAATCAGAACTAGATTTATTAGCTAATCATCAAGAAGTAGAACAGTTAAAAAAGAAGTTTCGTTTTAATTTCTCATCAAAGAAGCAGCTTAAATAACTGAACACTTCAATTACAGTAGTTGAAAGAATAATATGGCAATCAATCTTCCCGGTAAAGAAAAAATCGCAACGATTTTACAAAAAATATCTACCTCTGTTGGAGGCGCTTCGACCGCGGATGGTGGTGCTTCTCAAGAAGGTCTTTCTTGGATTGTGAAGTTACGCAATTCCCATCTACTGAAGTTAATTGCTGCATCGTCAGTATTTTTGATTTTCTCTTTAATGCTCTTACTTTCCGTCAGTTTGAAGATGGTTTCTTCGGTTGGGCAATATAAGGAAATCTCCTTTGTTGCGCCTAGTCTTGGGGAATACTTGCCCTCAATGAGCGTGGAAGATAAAAAAGCAATTTCTGCATCAGAAGATGTAGTTGAGAACAATAAAAAAGAAATTGAACCAGCAGAGCGTGCTCTGCCACAAATTGACACAGAGATTGCGATTAATAAAAGTTTTGAGTTTTTATCCAAATTTGAAAATAATAAATCCAGAAAAACATTACTTGCGATTAAGCCTGTCATTGCGGGTATTCAAAAAGACTCCTTAGCAGAGGTCGCTGGTTTGCAAACTAGCGATATTCTGTTAAAGGTCAACGGTGACCCAATCGAATCCGTGATGGGATTTTACATATTGACCTCCGAAAAACCAAGCAATGAAGTTACCCTTGAAATCGACAGAAAAGGCAAGACCAGTATTGTCAAATTAATTGCCAGCGGTAGCCAGTCCATCAATTCAAAAAATACTGGGATTGTATTTAACATACCAAACGGCGTTACCTACGTTACTCAGGATGAGGCAAAAAAATTAGCTCAGCAGTATAAAGAGGATTTTTTGAGTACGATTTCTGAAGATTGGCAAAGTCAATATGCCAATAACCTGCTGCGCATGACACAACAAATTAGTTTGGATAGTCAATTATTGCTAACAGCTAACACACCAGCAAAATTTCCGATTTCAAAATTAAAGACCAATGAATTTTTACAATGGCATCATCAAAAATATACGTCAAATTTAAATGGGTATTACACCAAGAGGAGTCAAATTGAGGGGCGCGTGATTGAGCATCTTGGCTCTCTTGGGGATGCCTTAACTGGCTTATCTGCGGCGCTACTGGCATTTCTTTGTGGAGTTTTGTATTACTTTTTTACAAGAAGAGCTTAAGGGGAATTTAAGGAAATGTCCTTTCAAGACAACTTCTTCCTCGGATTTGAACTAGAGCATCGTTTTTATGCATTACCAATAGCAGCTGTTGATCACGTGTTTTACCAAGAGGCGAGTGAACAACTGTCCCAT
>CANHPL010000096.1 GCA_947462685.1 Burkholderiaceae bacterium
AAGGTTGCTTCGGTATAGCGCGCTGGAGGTTTGGTTTTGAGTGGAACTGCTGCAATAGATTCTGTCTGAACGGTTTCGCCTTCTTGTACTGCTACCAACTCATCATCTGCCTGATTCGATCTGCCATAGACAGTAAGCCAGCCAGGATTAACCAGCACGCGCCCTTCCGTCTTGAAATGGTGGCCAGATGCTTCAGTGATACGGGTAGTTACGCGGAATTCGGCAGCAGGATAAAAAACCGCCAAGAAGCGCCTCACAACTAAATCGTATAGCTTGAATTCTGGCTCGCTCAGATTTTTTGGTGTTTCAAGCGTAGGAATAATGGCGAAGTGATCTGAGATCTTGGAGTTATCAAAGATTCGTTTATTTGGCTTAATCCAGCCATAGCCTTTGCCTTTTGGTTCCTTAGGATCCCCTTGAAGAATTTGTTTTGCAAATGGACGATATTCTTGCGAGTGCTCTGCAAGCGTTTCCATAGTTTGTTTCACGGTGTCTAAGTAATCTTCAGGAAGTGCCTTGGCATCTGTTCGAGGATACGTGAGCACTTTATGGCGCTCGTACAGCGCTTGGGCTAGACCCAAAGTATTTTTTGCAGAAAAGCCAAAGCGTGCATTAGCCTCGCGCTGCAAGCTGGTCAAGTCAAATAGTTGCGGCGCTAATTGAGTGGCAGGCTTAGCCTCTTCAGTAACCGTAGCTTTTTTATCTCGACAGGCTGCCACAATGCTTTGAGCAGCAGCTTCGCTCCAAAGACGATTCTCACGAGCATCTGGTTCAGTGACATCTTTCTTAAACTTAGGATCAAACCATCGGCCTTCGTATACGCCAGCTGCAGCAATAAACTCCGCCTTCACTTCCCAATAGTCTTTCGAAACAAACTTGCGAATAAGTTCTTCGCGCTCAACCACAATCGATAGTGTCGGTGTTTGTACCCGACCTACGGTAGTTAAAAAGAAGCCACCACTTTTACTATTAAAAGCGGTCATGGCGCGTGTACCATTAATTCCTACTAACCAGTCAGCCTCGGAGCGACAGCGTGCAGCATCAGCTAAAGGTTGCATTTCAACATCGGTACGCAAGCTAGCAAAACCCTCGCGTATAGCAGCAGGAGTCATCGACTGTAACCAAAGGCGCCGTACAGATTGAGGTGCTTTGGCGTGTTGTGCAATTAAGCGAAAAATTAACTCGCCTTCACGTCCCGCGTCACAAGCATTAATTAAAGTAGTGACATCTTTCCTTTTAATTAATCTTTGTAAAACCTTCAGGCGCGATTCAGTTTTAACGATGGGGCGCAAATCAAAATAAGGCGGTACCACGGGCAAGTTCGCAAAAGACCACTTACCTCGCTTGACATCAAATTCTTCTGGTGCAGCAATTTCTAACAAATGGCCCACCGCAGAAGAGATCACATACTCATCATTTTCAAAATAATCTTCATGTTTGGTAAACCCACCAAGAGCCTTGGCAATGTCATTGGCAACTGAGGGCTTCTCAGCAATGATGAGCGCCTTGGGTTGATCTGCGGTTGAGGTTTTGGAACTGCTTTTAGTAGATGCTTTAGCCACGCGTTTGCCTAAATTTGAGCCTGAAATGATGTTTTCAATAGGGAAAAAGGTTGACCAATTTAAACCAATTCAGGATTTGGTCTACCGCCTACCCCTTTTTTATTATTAACCGATAAATTAAGAAAAGTCCAAAATCGCGGTATTTTGACCTTTAGAAACCCTTATTTTTGAGGTATTTTTAATCAAAAACCCAATTTAAAGCCCTTTAAAAGTGGTTTTATTAAAAAATGAGCTCATCTAGGACCTCTTTTGGGCTGCATACTAGTTTTGCCCCTTGTTGGATTAACCTGTGGCAACCACTTGAAGTGGGGCTGCTAATAGGGCCAGGAAGCGCAAAAACCTCTCTTCCTAGGTCTGCAGCAATGCGGGCGGTAATCAGGGAGCCCGATTTTTCCGCCGCCTCTATGACCACTACTCCTAAGGCTAGGGCGGCAATAAGCCGATTTCGTCTTGGGAAATGAAAGGGTTTTGGGCCCACTCCCAAAGGGAGCTCGGAGATTATTAGGCCCCGGCGCGCAATGCTGTTTGCTAGGCCGATATGTTCTTTAGGGTAAGTTAGGTCAAGTCCAGTCCCGCAAACGGCCAAAGTGAAAAAGTTTTTGCCCAGGCTAAGAGCGGCTTGATGGGCTGCCCCATCGATTCCCTTTGCCAGCCCAGAAATGATGAGCGCACCTGCCTTGGACAGCTCTTGAGCAAATAGCGCAGCATGTCGTAGGCCCCCGCTGCTGGCTATGCGCGAGCCTACAATCGCAATCATTGGCATATTCAATAAGCGAATGTCCCCCTTTATATAGAGGCATTCCGGGGGGTCATATAGATCATTGAGCCGAGCGGGGTATTCTGTATCGCCACGATGAATTTTTAAGATGGGGTGTGTATTAGAGTTGTGCATAAAATGATTTTGACTTTGGGGAAAATAGGCACAATCAGCACTAGCAGATTACTCTGTTGGATAATTCCTACATGGCACTATTAAACGTTCTTTGCTATCCAGACCCACGCCTACATAAGGTTGCGAAACCCGTAGCGCAAGTTGACGCACGCATTAAAAAAATCGTGGCCGATATGGCCGAGACTATGTATGACGCTCCGGGAGTTGGATTGGCTGCAACCCAGGTGGATATTCATGAGCGCATTGTGGTGATAGATGTGTCAGATGAGCAAAATGAACTAAGAGTATTTATTAATCCAGAAATTATTTGGTCTAGCCCTGAGAAAAAATCCTGGAGAGAGGGATGTCTCTCTGTGCCAGATTTTTATGATGAAGTCGAAAGACCTGCTCAAGTCAAGGTTAGGGCCTTAGACCTCGATGGAAAAGAATTTGAAATTGAAACCGATGGTTTGTTGGCGGTTTGTTTACAACATGAAATGGACCATCTGCAAGGGAAGGTATTCGTTGAGTATCTATCAATGCTCAAGCGGACTAGAGTCTCGCAAAAATTAAAAAAGCGCGCCAAAGAATTATTGGGCGAGCGCTAAGCGCCCCATGAAAATTGTTTTTGCTGGAACCCCTGAATTTGCCGCGCAAGCAATGCAAGCGATTCATGATGCTGGGCATCAGATTGTTTTGGCTATGACTCAGCCTGACCGCAGGGCTGGAAGAGGCATGCACCTGCATGCAAGCCCAGTAAAAGTTTTTGCAAATGAAAACAATATTCCCGTCTTGCAGCCTCAGACCCTGAAGCGAGATCATGCCGATATACAAAAGCAAATAGGTGCGCAAGAGGCTTATCAGAAGCTATCGACCTTAGATTTCGACGCCATGGTTGTTGTGGCTTATGGTTTGATTTTGCCGCAAGAGATTTTA
>CANHPL010000097.1 GCA_947462685.1 Burkholderiaceae bacterium
GGATGATCGCTGTATCCATTTGTTTTAGAAATCAACTGCGGAGCACTCCACGTTTTTCCATCATCAGCAGATTGTTTCATGTAAACCAAAGAATATGCACCATCAAACTCTTTCCAGGTTAGCCATACTTGCTGACCCAGGGCTAAAAGATAGGGTCGGGATACATTGGCACCTTCTGCTCCAATTCTAGCGGGCTTAGAATAGCTGAGGCCCTGATTGCTAGAGTTGGCATAAAAGACTCCTGAGCGCTTACTTCCCTGGGTATACCAAGCTACATGGAATTTTCCAGACCCAGATACTGCAATTGATGGGCCATGGTGCGGACACGCATCTGTCTTCCAGTCATCATCAGCTACGCGACGAATAGGATCAACACCTTTAGTGGTGATGACTTGAGTGGCTTGATCCCGAATTCCACCGAGAAATATTGCGCGGTAAGCTATCACTGGATTTCCCTGTGAATCAAGACTGCCGCCGATACGGCAGCACTCGCAACTGCTTTCATTGGCAAGGCGCTCAGTTTGAAAAGTCTTTCCACCATCTTGAGAAAATGAGTACGCAATAGATCCGCCTAAACGCTTTATACCGTTCTGCTTTGCAGCTGCTACCAGCCGTTTATCAATCCAAGAAATAAAAATAGAGTTATCAGGCCTGATTAAGACTGAGGGGAAGCGCTGGCTAGAGCTATCCTGAACCAAAGATACTGGTGAACTGAATGTGCTCCCAGCATCAGTTGATCTTGCGGTGTTAATTTGCGCATTCCAATGAGAGTCTTTGAAAAATGCATAAGCTAAAAAAACATTGCCTTGCTTATCGGCAACAATTTGAGGGCGTGCATCACTCCCAGTATCCAATGACTTGCCATGCTCCGCAATGTTGACTGTGGATACGAATGTTTTCCCAAAATCAGAAGACTGCCCTACTGATACCACTCCATTTGCAGTCCACACCAGCAGTAATTTGCCATCAGGAGCGAAATAGGGAGTGGCTGCATTAGCGCAATCAAGTCCAGTCCCAACACATGTACCCGATTTAGCCGGTGCAGCACTCATCATGTTTGATGAGTGCTGCATTTGAGCGTAACTAGAGCCGTAGGCTCCCAAAAGCAACAAACTAAATAGATAAGCTTTAAAAAAAATCAAGCGGATTTCCCAGTAGTGTTTTGACAGTATCAAAATGTAATTTTTGCACCAAGATTAATTGATTGCGGTGTTCCCTGTGTATAGTCAACAGAAGTAGATCCAGTGCCAAATGTTATAAATTGCCGATTAAATAAGTTCACAATAGAAGCAAACATCACAACATTACTACTAATCTCATAATTTGCCCTAAGACCAACGATTGTGTAACTTGGAACATATAAAGTATTGCGAGTGTTCATCCAAGAAGAGCCAACATATCTTAGTGTACTAGTAATACTTGCTTTCGGAATTGGATAATAAGTTAATCCAGCACCTGCAATATTGCGTGGAACTCCTCCTACTTGCTTGTTTGCAGGATCACTTGTAGCGCTCATTGTTAACTTTGTCTGGGTATACGCATAATTCAAATCAAGTGCCCAGTCAGGGTTAATGTCATGGTGATATTGAGTTTCAATACCTTGACTTAATAAATTTTGTTTATTTGTATAGTAATTTAAACTTTTTGCCCCATTACACACCCCGTATGAATCACTTGTTCCGGTCCAAGTTGCATTACTGTTACATAAGCTTTGCGCCAATGCCTGATCGGTAGAACTATTTGGATTTAACTGATATCGGGCAACCGCATTTTGAATATAGTTATTGAAAAAGGTGAGCTGACTAAAGCCAGTTTTCCATCGATAATCAGTACCAAACTCATATCCAGTCATTGTCTCTGGTGTCAGGTTTGGATTGGCGAATGTCCAACCTCTGTCACTTCCATATGTTCTAAGCGTGTTATTCATGCCTGGCGCATGAAATGCACGATAAGCTGCAGAGCGAAGATCCCAATTTTTACTAGCCTGATATAGCAATCCAAGTGTTGGATTAAGCATTGCCTTACTTTGATTTGGCACGGCTTGATTGGCGGTTCCACTGGCCGTTTGGTTGTAATACGATGAAGTCTCGCTATTCCAATAATCCCATCGCGCCGATAAAGTTGCTTCTAATGGTATTGAGTTTGATTTTGATTTTATTTGACCCAAAAGCCCATAAAAATTTTGCTGTCCTTTTGCATAATTCGTCATTATGTTAGAGCCAGTTGAACTAAAATTATTTGCTGAATTTGAACCGCTGATATTTCTTGCATCAAGGCCAACCACCACTTGGTCAATAACACTATTGAGATTCTTAATGTACTGGGCACCACCACCAATCGTGCTGTAAGGGTTTTGGTATACCGCACTAATATATGGCTTTCCTGTAGCTGTTGGTGCCGCAGTTGATCCATTTTGTTTATTGAAAATTGTATTTTGGTAAAAAAAGTTTGTTTGCACATTTGAGCTGGAGTCAATCTGCGTATTTGTACCGGCCGCCATTTCGGTATCTTGCTTTAAATTCGTAGCAAATGAGTAACCACTCGATAAATCAGCCATTGTGTGATAACCAAGTCTGAAGAATCCCGTTGTAGATGACGTTGGCTTGAAATAACTCTGTAAGCGTAAATTTGAATTACTCGAACTGGATGGCCCCTGACCGTTATAAATATTGCTCGGCGCTCCTGGGCTGATTGTCGCTACGTTTTGGTATCCATCCGTCTTGAAATAGTCTGCGGAAAATCGTAGTTGCATCTTATCTGAGGCAATCACATCCTTAGATGCAGCTACATTCCCAGTGCCAAATGAGCCATAACTTGCTGAGACATCTTGCTGACTATTCTTTGGATTCTTTGTCTTAATGTTGATAACGCCGCCCATGCCGTAGTTCCCCCACAAGCTTGAAACTCCACCACGAATATATTCGACGCTGTCAATTGCCGATACGGGCACTAAATTCCACTGAACCGTTCCATAGAATGCATCGTTTGCAGGTGCTCCATCTATTAATACTAGTGTGCGAGCATTTCCCAGGCCCCTTGTATTGATGCTTTGACCAGTGGGGTCTTTTTGGTAGTAAGGCTGATCATTCAATATG
This sequence comes from Burkholderiaceae bacterium, assembly GCA_947462685.1. Classification (GTDB taxonomy): domain Bacteria; phylum Pseudomonadota; class Gammaproteobacteria; order Burkholderiales; family Burkholderiaceae; genus Polynucleobacter. Next base: position 3,096 of record CANHPL010000097.1, read on the forward strand.
ACCCCAGGGACATTCTTCAATATCTGGTCAATGGTCTGATCCGGTGATAATTCAATAGCCTCCTTTGTGAGGATGGTTGTATTCAGCGGAATTTCATCTAGCGGCGTGCCAGATCTTGTTGCATCAACAACTACGTCCCTTAACTTCTGGTCATAGTCAGGTGGTGGCGCGATTTGAGCTTGAGTACCACCTACTATCAACATTGATCCAAATAACATACC
>CANHPL010000098.1 GCA_947462685.1 Burkholderiaceae bacterium
ATGCTCAAGGTCGTCGGCCAATCCATGATCGATGCAGCTATCTGCGATGGCGACTACGTAGTCATCCGCTCACAAAAGGATGCATCCAACGGCGAGATAGTTGCCGCAATGATCGATGGCGAAGCAACAGTTAAAACCTTCTCACGCAAGGGCGGCCACATCTGGCTATTACCTGCAAATGATGAGTTCGCCCCTATCGATGGAGATAACTGCGAGATTCTGGGCAAGGTAACTGCTGTGCTGCGGAGTGTTAGGTAGCAGAAATAACTGACAACGGCTAACTAACGTTAGAACAGATCAAGTTTGCGCTTAATGCACAGTTTACGAATCCAAACCCAGCGAGACTAAGTTTTTGCAGCATTTATCGGGTGAATTTTGTTCTAGAGGGGTGTGAATTCTTTTAGCCAAGATTCAGGCAAAATTGTAATTTCTGCTTCCACTCCGTCAACGTACTTTCGATTTGCTCGCTCTTGCTCGTCTCGTTGCCACATATCAACTAAGTGCTTAACTAATCGAGCAGCAGACAAGGTTTTTTTCATTTGGATAGGCGTTTCTGAAGGCACTGCCATTTTTCCTATTGATTCAAAATACTCGCTGGCCTTGTTGAAGTCCAAGTCATCAGGCCAATTAAAGAAGGTCGGCTCCACCATTTTCTTTCGCTTTTTCACATCTTCAGACTTAAAAAATTCATACGCTACAAGCGCTTCGTTGGCGGCTTTATTAGCCTCTTGCAAGAATGGTTTAGCGGTGATGTACTTCAAATCCGATGCGGCCAATAATTTTTTGACCGCAGATTCATTTCCAAGCGGAATTATTAGTTTTCCAGAAACCACATTGGATATTTTTTCAGTGTCTTTAATTGAGAAATCCCAAGCCCCAGAGAGAATGCATTCGCCCTTTGTTATGGATATTGATTCAATCGTAACTTTATTGTCATCGTGAATTTCCACTATTGCGATACTTGCATAGTAATTAGTTAAAGCCATGATCAAACCTTACTTTCCAAATGTGCAGTAAGTGATGAATTTTTCAACCGAAATGACCGGAATACCCCACTCTTTGGCTTTTTTGGCCTTTCCAGACATGGTCGAGGTATCTGCAGCGACCAATATGTCACAGCCTTTTTTGGTTACATCTCTTACTGGATGGAGACCCACTTTTGCAGCCAACGCTTCCAAATCTCCTCGATTAATCACATTTCCGCTGAAACCCGAAGCTTCCCCTGTGAAACAAACTCGTTTTCCAACACTCAAGTTCTCTTCGTTAGCTTGTATAGGCTGAGGGCCATTTGGAATCGACACGGGCAAATTCAATGCTTTACCCACTAACTCAATCATTTCTCGTTCTTGAATTGTAATTACACCATCTCTGAGAGCCGCTTGAATAAAAGAGTCCAAGTAACCCTGGTGAAGACTAAATACTTCCTCTTTCGTAACGCCTAAATCATTCGCCCAATGATCGAGTTCTGCTTGCTCGCTTTTACTAATCACTAAATCTTGCATTGCCATATTTAATAGAAGGAGATAGGCAACGAATTTTTCCTCCGAGGTTGGGAATGGAACCTTCTGGGTAAAATCTCTAATCCGATCGAGGGCATCATTTGGCTCTGATAGAAAAGCTTCTCTCCCCAATATTCGGCTTGGATTGAGATCTTTTTGATATTCAACAAACGCGGGTCGAACTTCTTGCTCATCCTCAGTTAGGTGTTGGAATATTTGCATTGTCATTCTTGCGTCGCCGAGTGCACTATGGGCCTGAATTGATTTAACCCCAAGTTCTGAACATGTAGAGGCCAAAGAATCCCCGGTACCTGCCAGGAGTCTGCGAGACGCAATCATTGTGCAAAAACCTTTACCGATGTCCCCCTGGGTATTTGCTCGATTGAACTCCTGAATCAGCATCCGAGCATCAAAACTAAATTGGTGAGCAACTAATACGCGACCATTGATCAGTCGAAAAATATCATTGATTACGTCTTCAAATAAAGGGGCTGCAGAAACCATGGAAGAAGTGATTCCGTGAATATTTGTTTTCCCTATATCTCGGAGAGGATTTATTAGCGTTGCCCACTCTTCAAGCACTTTTCCGTTCTTAAAAGCGACAAATCCTATTTCAACAATTCGATCGTTTTTATTGAAGCCAGTGGTTTCTACGTCAAAGGCAACGTATTCCAAATCATTACTTGGGAAGATCAAATCCGATGGCTCATCATTAGTAAGAGACCAAGGCCCCTTTATTAACTTTCCCATAATGCTCTCCCGTGTTGAACTATTCATTAGGGTAACCATAATCTCCGACAATTCGAACCCTTATGGTTAAGTTGAATCCATTTCAGGGCCTATCAGGTAACAGCCATGGCTGATATCTCAATTTGTAGGCAAAAGGTAGGCTAAAGTCTTCGTGTTTCTAGATGGCAATCCTTGGGCAAGGTAGAGCAGGGTAGAAGTTCAAAAAATGTCACATCTACGCTCTGGATCTGTTCTAAACAATGTATCGGGAGACTTACCGATATCTTACCTGCTCACTCTTTATTACCGCGTTATACCCTCACTCCATGAACTACTCCGCACTCCGTAAGACCCTTCAAGCTGGTTCTATCGTCTTTGGCTCATCTGCCATTCTCTTGGTTTTTCTGCCCTCACTTTTTATTGATCTCTTGGGCCTTGAATCCTCTGATGCACTTGACTGGTCAATGCGCATGATCGGTGTGACCGTCTTTGCTCTCGGTGGAAATATGTGGAACAACGCTTCTCAAGGCAGCAATGCACGGGTTGGAAATGTCGCCAAGATTATGTGTGTAAGCGCTGCTGGCTTGGGTGTTCTTACATTGATGATTCCAGTGGAGCTAACCTGGTTTGCCTATGTCTATGCAGCTATTGGCTTTGGGTTCTCACTTTCATACCTGATTAACTTGCTAAGAAATTAACAATCGAGCCTGTTATCGATCTCTCTGGGCGCGGGATTAACCAGCCAAAGGTAGGTAAATCCTCTAACCTCTAGGTATGAGCTTTAGGACGGCAACCTCAGTTATCGGTGTTTTGTTGGTGCTTGTCTATGCCGTTGGATCTGGGCTTTGGGTTAACACAGGTGATAGTTGGTATGGCAATCTCAATAGACCTTCGTGGCAGCCACCTAGTTTTATCTTCGGGCTAATCTGGCCATATAACTTCGTAGTGCTGGGTATTGC
>CANHPL010000099.1 GCA_947462685.1 Burkholderiaceae bacterium
GTCAGCAATTGCTGCGATTAGTTCGGCTTTGTTCAAGTGAAGCTCCTTATAGATATTGATGTCAGCGCACATTACGCTTACATGATTTTAACCACAAAAAATTACAAAAATGAAGTTGCGTTACATTAATTTTTTACTACCACTAGAAATTATTCATCCAAAACGACTATATCGGAAACAAAATATTCAGTATCTCCAAAACAGCTTGTTGGTAATCCAATGTGCTGTTCGTATTTTAGAGCTACTTTTTTACCTAGATTAGCATTTATTTTTTGCGCCACAGATTCCTCACGCACCGTAAAGAGGAATTTTTCTGACATTGTTCCAGGCATTGAAACCATCGCTAACTCACCTTCCCAGGTTTTGCATAAATAGCCTCGATTGGAGAATTTTTGTACATATCCCGCTCGTTCTCCGCTTCCATAGCTCCAACTCAGCATGATCCAGGTGTAGGCAGAAATGCCCACAACCCCAATTAAAACAAGGCTTAAAAGCCACTTTATAAACCTATTCATACGATCATCCTTGATCCATGTCCACATAAACCCCAGCAGGGTATCTAAATCTACTTTTTTCAGTATATGAGCATCCCTGAGTAATAAATAGTCTATCAAGGGCCTGTAGACAAATTAAAATGGGTGCAATTACCTCACTTTGGCAAGTTCCATGCAAATTCGTCACATCATCTTTTTTATTTTTGTAGCCTCAGCTCTTTATGTTTATTTCAGAGGTAGGGTTCGCTTTGGATTAGTGCGCTCGCTAATGGACTATCAGGTGCTTTTAGCCCCTATCAATACTCTTTTATATATATTTTCAAAAGTAAAAGCGAGCGCTTTTATTCCAGTAAATCAATTTCCAGAAATGAAACGCCTACAAGACAATTGGGAAGTTATTCGTCAAGAAGCGCTTTCATTAAACGCTGAAGGTGCTATTTCTGTAGCAACAGGCTATAACGATATTGGTTTTAATTCCTTCTTTAGGACTGGTTGGAAGCGTTTTCACCTCTATTGGTATGGCAAAGACCTGGCATCCGCACAGGCTGCTTGCCCTAAAACGGTAGCATTACTTAAATCTATCCCTTCTGTGAAGGCGGCTATGTTCGCATCTCTGCCCCCTGGCGCAACTCTAGTACGTCACCGCGACCCCTATGCAGGCTCCCTGCGCTATCACATTGGCCTAGTGACACCAAATGACCCAAAATGCTTTATTGAGGTCGATGGAGAGCGCTATTTTTGGAAAGACGGCGAACCTGTGATGTTTGACGAAACCTACATTCACTTTGCCGCCAACGAAACCGATCATCAGCGCATTGTCCTTTTTTGTGATGTTGAACGGCCGGTACATACAAAAGTAGTGCAATGGATCAATCGCTGGTTCGGTCGATACGTCATGAGCGCTGCAGCATCTCAGAACGTTGAAGGTGAAAAAGTTGGTTTTGTGAATGTCGTATTTAAATATTTTTATCACCTCAGAGCACAGGCTAAAAAACTGAAGGCCAAACACCGCAGTATTTATTACATCAGCAAATGGGTCTTAATTTTGGGAATTTTATGGGCGATCTTCTGGTAGCCTAGGGCTTAAGAGCCCGAATGATTTGTTCAGGACTAATAGGCCCCCAGACTTCTAGCCTCTTCTGTCTGCTATTTTGTCCAGAAATGAACTGAATCTGCTTTTGGGGCACCTTTAACTGCTTCGAAAGCCAAGATAAGAGCAGCTCATTGGCCTTGTTTTCTATGGCGGGAGCCTGAAGAGAAATCTTCAGATAGCCATCATGTAAGCCCACCACTTTAGTGATCTTTGCCCCTGGCTGGCAATGCAGATTTAAAGTAATTCCGTTGGGGGTTTGTTTTAACCAAATAGGCGTCATTAAAGTACTTTAAACTTAAACCATGATTATGAAGAGCTCTAAAACGCTAGATCACCTATTTGCAAGCAATCGCGACTGGGCTGAAGGGATGATCGCCAAAGATCCTGATTTCTTTAAACGCTTAGTGAATCAACAGGCTCCAGAATACCTCTGGATTGGTTGTTCGGATAGTCGCGTGCCAGCCAATGAAATTGTTGATCTGATGCCAGGTGAGCTTTTTGTTCATCGCAATGTGGCTAATGTTGTTGTTCATACCGACTTAAATTGTTTATCTGTTATTCAGTTCGCCACTGACTTGCTGAAAGTGAAACATATCATAGTAGTCGGGCATTATGGTTGCGCAGGCGTGCATGCGGCACTTAGTGATCGTCGCGTAGGCCTTGCTGATAATTGGTTGCGCCACGTTAAAGACGTTCACCAAAAACATGAACGCTATTTGGGAGAGTTGTTACCCACACCTAAACGCCAAGATCGCTTATGCGAATTGAATGTGATTGAACAAGCCGTTAATGTGTGCGAGACCACTATTGTTCAAGATGCTTGGGCCCGCGGCCAAGACCTCACAGTACACGGCTGGGCATACCGTCTTGATACAGGAATCGTTAAAGATTTAGGAATGTCCTGTAGTTCAATTGAAGAGATGGAAGAGCGTTACAAGAAAACCTTAACTCGTTACGACACCGAGTAAATTGCATTTGCACAAATCTCTTATTAATCATTTTGTAATTGCTTTTCTTAAGCTACTCTCAATCCTGCCCTATAAGCTTTTAGTGTTCATTGGATATGGCTTAGGCTATATCGCCGCGCGTATTCCGGGAGACCGAAATCGGGTAGTAAAAATAAACTTGCGTTTATGCTTCCCCGAGCTTAATGCAAGCGAAATTGATCTTCTAAGCAAGCAGCACTGGCGTTTGCTTGGTCGGAGCCTGGTAGAGAAAAGTATTATTTGGCTGGGCAGTAAAAAACAGCTGGGCGACATGATTGAGGTGAAATCTGCCGTTGATCTGACGAGCAGAAGGCCTCGCATTTTGGTTAATATGCATTTCACTGGAATTGAGGGCAGTATTATTTTAAGTGCGCTTGCAAAACAGCAGCATTGGCCTCGTACTTCAGGATTTTTTCAGAGAATGAAAAGTCCATTCTTCAATCAAAAAATTATTGAATGGCGTAATCGTTTTGGCGGCAACTCAATTGATCGACAGGGAAACTCGAAACAAATCATTCGAGAGATTCGTAATGGCGACCTCATCATCATTGCCCCAGATATTGATCTTGGAACAAAA